>NZ_CP053830.1:600000-1200000 GCF_013372185.1 Campylobacter lari subsp. lari
TTTATAAAAGAAATAGAAAATATTATAAATAATGGAAATGTAAAAAAGGGTAATAATAGAGCTTTTATTGATACTAAGAATAGTAGAGTTATGGTAGCACTTGATTATAAAGGTAAAGATAAAAAGTGGATTATAACTGCATATAATTTTTATTAATATTATCGCCCCTAGCTCAGCCGATACGCACTGAAGCTAGGCTTAATACTGACACTTTAAGCGTGAGTAGTGCCAATGGCGATTATTAATTATATCATAAATCCATATAATATTTTAAAATTAAAAGATGTTGGAATTGTTGCTGTTTTTGAAAAGATTTAAGAGAAAAAGCAAGAAGGTAGCAACTCTCTTGCTTTTATAAAGGGCGAGATTCTGCCCTTAAACTCTTAATTAAAATTCTAACAAACAAAGCTAAAAACAAAATTAAGTTAGCTTTGATTTGTCTTGTTTTTTAAATGTAAATTAATTTTTAGGTTTGCTTTTTATAGAGTCAAATACTTTAGGCAAAAGTGTCAACACTCCGAGTATAAAAGAAAAATAAGCACCATCATTATGTCCATTAAGTATAAGATACAATCCAACACTTATACTAGCAATAGTTATAAGCAGAAAAGATACCATTCCAAAGCCATTCCAAAGATGATAAGATTTTATATCTTTTCTTCTAATCTCTAAGTTTTTATTTTCTAAATCTAATATTTTATTGTCGTTATCTTTTTTATATTCTAAAGATTTTTCTAGCATTGTCATAGTTCTATCTGCTAAATCTGAAGGAAGTTTTGCTATAGCATTGAGCTCATTTTCCATAAGAAAATTAAACTGAGTATTGAAAGTTTGAGGTGGAATTTCTTTATTTTGATTTTCTTGTTTAATAGTATTAGGTGTTTTTTGTTTTTGCGATTTTTTCAATTTGTTTCTCTCTAAATTCAATATTTTCTTTATATAACTTTGCTTGTTTTTCTCTTATAATAGCATTTAAATCCCATAGATTAAAGCATTCATTTTTTATAGGTCTGCCTATAAAACCATCTACAAAAGCTTGTGTTTTTGTCATTTTGTTATTCCTTTTTTTACACACTTATTATATAATATCACAAAATAATTAATATTTTATTGTGTTTAAGAATAAAGCAAAAAACATTCCTATTTATATTCTATACCTATTTTATAAAAGGTTTTATAGATTTTGAAATTTCATCTAAAACTTTTGCTTTTTCATAATTAATAAGCCAACTATTTACCCAGCCGGGTATAGAATTTGTTTGTCTCCAATTGGTTACGCCGGTATAGCTCATTTTAACCATTTCAGAAAAATCTTTTTTGCTTAAACTGATTGATTTTAATTTATTCTCAAATTCATCATAATTCATTTTAACACCTTTACAAATAAAATATTTATTATTTTACAAAAAAACAACTAAAATATTTATAAAATTATTGACAATATAACTAAATAATGTTATAATTTACTCATAAAACAAATGATTTATTTGTTTTAAATCAAAACAAAGGGAAAAAATGGAAAAATTAGCTGTAATTAATGGCGTAGGTGTAGAGTTGGAGGTAGCCAACGACCAAGTAACGACTACCTCTTTAAGTGTGGCGGCGGTTTTTAATAAACGCCACGATAATATTATAGCAAAAATTAATGAATTACCACAAGATGAGTTTAACGCCCTTAATTTTAAGGCGGTTGAATATAAAGATAAAAAAGGCGAGTTAAGACCTTGCTACAACCTAACTCGTGATGGTTTTTCTTTACTTGTTATGGGTTTTACAGGCGAAAAAGCCTATAAATTCAAAGTTGAGTTTATCAAAGCTTTTAATGAAATGGAAAAATGCTTAAAAAACTTAGAACAAGAGCAAATGCAAAAACTAGCTTTTAGACAAAGCTTAGGTTACAAATCTCAACTTAAACAGCAAAAGCTAAAATATGAAAATGAGATTAAAGCTTTAAAGTATGATTTAGAACATAAAAACGAGTTAAGCTTTAAAAGAAAACTTAGCGATGAAGAATTATTAGAGCTTAGGAAATTTCTAGCAAAAGATTATGAAATAGTTTGTTTTAAAAAATGGGAGTATATGTTATTTGCTGAAAGCATTTCAAGAAAAAACTATAAACTAGACAAAGCAAATGGTTTTTGTATTTATAAAAGTATAGAAGAAAAGTTTAATTCTAGGCTTGATTATTATAAACATTATGATGAATATGAAGAAAAGTGGGGTAACTTATTAAGAAGGTAAAAGTTTTTTAATTTATTTCAAAATATACTAGTTTTGAAATAGCCATTTTTGTCAAAATCTCCAAAAAATATCAAAGGAGATTTTAAAATGGCTTTGTCATCTATGGACTTTACCCCACCAGCAACACAAAATGTTAAATTAAAACCTAGTGTATATGAAAAGATTATACAAATAGGTGCAAGCGAGACACCACTTTTAAACAAAATAGGCACATCAAGTGTTACAAGCCCACTGTTACATTCTTGGCTTACAGACACATTAGCAGATCCAAAGAAAAATGCTAATTTGGAATTAAGTAAATTTAATGGCGAAACAAAAAACACAACTCAAAAAACATCTAATGCAACACAAATTTTTATTACAGAAGTTTCAGTTACCACAGCTTTAATGAAGGCTAAACAATATGGCGGTAATGAGATGGAATATCAAGTTGGTAAAAAGACAAAAGAGCATAAAAGAGATATAGAATATGCTTTGTTTGGATTAGGTCGTGATGATGATGCAAAAGTGTCAGTGTTTAAAGAGCATATTCAAGCGCAAAATGGCGTAAGTGGAGAAATGGCAGGGTTGTTTCACTATATAGCAAAAGGACAAACAAACTTTAGAGATGGAAAAAGAGGCAATGTATTAGCATTTGATGAAGCAAAAGATTGGAGCGGAACTCCTAGCTTGCTTACTGAAGATAAATTAAGTCAAATTTTACAAAGCATTTGGGATAGTGGTGCCACACCTAAAGATGTATTTTTAGGAGCTAGTTTAAAACCGGCTATTAATAAACTCGCTACTAGGATTTTTGGAAATGAGAAAAATCTAGTTGGAAATGTTATGAGTCTTGAGACAGATTTTGGAACAATCAATTTTCACTTACATAGACTATTAAGCCCTAAATATGGATTAGGTGATGTTTTAATAGCAGGTGATTTTGAGTTTATGAAACACGGGCTTTACATTCCTACTTTTATTGAAGATGTACCTACTGATGCAACAGCAAAAGCAAAAAGATTTTACACTCAAAGCACATTAGAAGTAAGAAATGCTGATGCATTTGCTATAGGTGTTGGGCTTAGTAGTGTAGAAGGTGGAGCTTTAAAGCTTAAAAAATGAAAAGTGTATTAGTTAGGGATATTATCTTAAAGAAAATGTCCAAAGAAAGAACTAGTGTTGATGATAAATTTATAAAAGCCTATATTATGGAGGCTTTTTATTATATTTGTGGCAAATGTGAGCCTAGCGTACTCACTAAAACCATAAGAGAAGATGACCAAGTGGTCTTAAGAAACACTAGAAACAATGCATTTTTGATAGTCCCTGATGAGCCAAATTTTGAAGATGAACAAGAACATTTAATGATAGATGAAAGCCTTTGCTACGCTGTTATTAATTATGTATGTTTTTTGATGAGCAAAGGCGAAAATGTGATGTATTTAAAGCTTTGCAATGAAATTATCAATGATTATATTAGTAACGATGGAAAGGAGCTTGAAAATGCACACTTGTGATACATATAAAAAATTTATCAGAGCAAAGAGTTATGATGATTATGAAAAAAGTATTACAAACTTAGATTTTATAGCTTATTTGGATACTAAAAAATGGCTTGAAGCAATGGATGATTTGTTGTTATTTTGCCAAAGAAGAATAAAAGATAGCGATTTTTATACAGGGGAGTAAAATGGTAAGTTTGGCTGAATTGAAAACAGGCAAAGAAAAGCTAGAATTAATTAATCAAATTTTATTAAGAATTGATACTATAGCTAGAGCTTTAGACAATACAAGACTTGATGAAATTGTCGGTTTAAAAGAGAGCGTGAATTCTTTACACGAACAAACACTAGAACTAAAACAAGAAGTTTTAACAATGTATACTAGTTTTAGTGAAAATAAAAAAGATTTTGATACTAAATTTTCTAGTGTTAATGAAAAATTTAGCATTATGCAAGAGCGTTTTAGTTTTATAGAGCAAGTTTATAATGATTTTTCAAGTTCTAAAGAAGAACTTGAGTTTATAAAAGGCTTTATAGAAGAAAATAAACCTGTATTTGAAAGCTTAAAAGATGATTTATCTAAATATGAAAGTATGAAGATAGATCTAGAAGTCATTATCACAGAAGCTACAAATAATACAAAATTATCAAAAGAATATTTTGAATTAAGCTCAAAAATAAAAGATGATATTTTAAGAGAATTAGAACATTGTAAAGATTTGGTGCAAGAGTTAAACTATAGTGCTGATGAGCTTAGGGGACTAAAGCCAGAGCTTTTGCAGATAAAAAAAGAAGTAAACGAGCTTTCATCGCAAGCTAGTAAAGTAGTTTTAGATGCAAGCGAAATTATAAAAAATAAAATAAATACTATCTTTTTTGAAAATCAAAGATTAAATCAAGAAATGATAGATAGTGTCAAAAAATTAGAGGAAATAAAATATGATATTGGCATAAAGTATAAAGAAATAATACAAGCTTATAATCTTTTACTAGAAACCAAAGAGAGTTTAGAAGAGTTAAAAGAAGTTATTGCTTTATACAAAGAATTTGAAAACGACATTAAATCATATTCAGAGCTTATAAAAAATTTCAAAGAACAAATTGCGAATTTAGAAAGTGATTTAGAAAATAAAGCACAAGGTTTACACGAAGCTTTAGAAGCAAAAGGTGAACAAGTAATCTCATCCATAGAAACAGCAAAAAATGAAGCTATTGTTAAATTTGATGAGCTTGTTGCAAAATGTGAAGGATATAAAATACATTTTGAGCAAAGTTATGATAGGTTTAATCAAAGAGCTTTAATAGCTAATGAAGATTTGGGGAGACTAGCAGAAGTTGCTAAAAAAGAGCTAGGCAATGACAAGTTAATCTATGAGACAGAATTAAAAGCTTTGCGTGATAGCACTATCGAAGCTATGAATGATATCTATCAAAAAATGTGCGATGATGCAACAGGTATAGTTTCCAATATAGAAGAAAGAGAAAGTAATTTTAGAGAATATATAGAAACATCAAAAGCTTTGATTGATAATTTAACTCAAATTTTTATCACTACTTATCAAGGGTATAAAAATGAATTTGATGTTTTTGTAAATAATCATTTGCAAAATTTACATACTCAAAAAGAAGAATATAAACAAGAACTTGATGTAAAAAAAGAAGAATGTAAAGTCGAACTTGATGCAAAAAAAGATGAGTGTTTGGAAGAGATAGATGCAAAGGCTATTGATTATGATATAGTGAGTATAAAAGAAGAGCTAGAATATATACTTTCTTTACTTGAAAAAGATGAAGAGCTAACAAATAAAGAAGAGAGTATAAAAAATTTAGAAGATGAAATAAAAAATAAAGAAGAAATTATAAAGGATTTAGAAGAAAAAATAGAACAAGGCTTATCTCAAGAGCCACCTCAAGATGTTAGTAACTTAGAAAATCAAAAAGAACAAATAGAAGAAGAACTCAAGCAAGCTCAAGAGGAATTAACACAAAAAAAGAACGAATTAGAGCAAATTTTAGAAGATAAAAGTTTGGTTGATTTAAAGACTTTAAATGAAGCTCTTGCTTTAAAGATAAACAAAAATGGCGATGAAAGTATAAATGGAATAAAAACATTTACAGAAAATGCAGTATTTAATAAAGAGGTGCAAGTTAAAGGAGCGTTAAGAGCTTTACTTGATTTGATAATAACTAGAAATCTAAGTGTAACTGGCACTACTACTTTGAATGGAAATACCACAACGAAAGTTTTTACAGCCACAGAAAATGCAGTATTTAACAAAGAGGTGCAAGTTAAAGGAGCGTTAAGAGCTTTACTTGATTTGATAATAACTAGAAATCTAAGTGTAACTGGCACTACTACTTTGAATGGAAATACCACAACGAAAGTTTTTACAGCCACAGAAAATGCAGTATTTAACAAAGAGGTGCAAGTTAAAGGAGCGTTAAGAGCTTTACTTGATTTGATAATAACTAGAAATCTAAGTGTAACTGGCACTACTACTTTGAATGGAAATACCACAACGAAAGTTTTTACAGCCACAGAAAATGCAGTATTTAACAAAGAGGTGCAAGTTAAAGGAGCGTTAAGAGCTTTACTTGATTTGATAATAACTAGAAATCTAAGTGTAACTGGCACTACTACTTTGAATGGAAATACCACAACGAAAGTTTTTACAGCCACAGAAAATGCAGTATTTAACAAAGAGGTGCAAGTTAAAGGAGCGTTAAGAGCTTTACTTGATTTGATAATAACTAGAAATCTAAGTGTAACTGGCACTACTACTTTGAATAATACTCTAACCGCAAATGGAACTACTAATTTAAATGGAAATACTACTTTTAAGCTTATTCCAAATTGTGCAGTTAATCCAACAGCTGATAATCATTTAGCTAGAAAGTGGTATGTAGATTATGGTGGTGGTATTAAAAATTTAGGAACAGTAGGTTCAACAAACATAGACTTAAGACAAGCTCAACATTTTATTTTAACAGCAAATGCAAATACAGAGTTGGGCATAGCTAATTGGGGCGGGGCAGGTAAAAGTGGAACCATAACCATAAATAATTGTCAAAACATAAAATCTTTTAAAGCACCATTTAAATTTAGAATAGCACAAAGTGGTTTTAGTGGAACTGAGACCTTTGCTTATTTTTGTATAGCAGCAAATAACATCAGATTAGTAAGGTCTTAATATGAATACTCTAATGCTTGCAAATTCAATATTTCAAGTTAATTTACCTCCAGAACTTGGCGGAGGTGTGGCTAATTATAATTATATGTTTAGTTTAAATAATCTAGTAAGGCCTAATGAATATGTTGTGCCTGCTAATTTAGCAAATAAAGAAGTTTTAGTTGTAGGAGAAGTTTGGACTGCAAACAACATGAATAATAAAACTTCAGCAAATTCTATTGATATAACTTGGAATAATTATGCTAATTCGCATCGTTTTTATGGTCCATCAAGATCATACACAGCTAATAAAAAAATACCCGTAAAAGCAAAAATAAAATTTGGCGCTATAAACTCAAATAAAATTAGATTTTCTTCATATCAAACAGGTAGTCACAACGCATATGCAGGATGGGATACTAGCGATTGTAGTTTGCAATGTCGTGGAAACTTGACATTTTATTATAACTAAGGAGGAAAGATGTTTTACAAGATAGATGATAAGGCTTTTTTTAATGAAGATGTGTATTTAAAAAAAGTTATTATTAAAGTAGATGAGGAAGAATTAGAAGGAGAAGATACTTATTTTTTAAGTAAATTAAATGATGATGAGCTTAAAGCTCTTGGTTTTGCTAGAGTGAGTGAGCAAGAATTGCCAAGTTTTGATGAAAAAAGCCAAGAGCTTGTTAGAAAAGAAGAATTTGATGAGCTAAGTAATATCTTTCATATAAAATATGAAGTACGCCAAAAAAGCTTAGAAGAACTAAAAACAATTAAGCTTGATGAAATAAGAGCTAAAAGAGATGAAGCTTTAGAAAGTGGACTTGTTTATAATGAGCATACTTTCCAAACAAGAGAAAAAGATAAGCTTAATATCAATGGAGCTGTAACTAATTTAATGCTTGATATGCAAAGTAAAGCTAACTCAATTTCTGAAATCATTTGGATTGATATCAATGATGAAAAAGTAACTTTTACACCACAAGATTTTTTAAAATTTGCTTCAATGGTGGCTTTTCATACCCAAGAAATTACCTTTAAAGCAAATGAATTAAAAGAAAGAATAGAGCAAGCTAAATCTGAGCAAGATTTAGAAGCTATTGTTTGGGAGGATTAATATGTCTCATTTAGAAAATTCAGCCAATATAGCTTTATTTGGAGGTTCTTTTATCTTAGCTTTTTTCTTTCAGTTTTTAGCATATACTGGTATTAAAGAAGCTCAAGCTTTTACTTTGTTTATTATTTTTATATTTTCAGCAATAGTAGGTTTTTGCAGAACTTTAGCTTTAAATGAGAGTACTAAAGTTTATACCTTTTCTGATCTTTTGTCAAAGTTTTTAATGTTAGGAATACCTTTTATGTTTGCTTTGGGTGCAAAGCAAATAGATGCTTTATATTATTTTGTAGATTATAGTTTTAGCTTCTTGATTTTAGGAGAAATCCTTTCTGTAATGATTAATATTCAATGTATAAAAACAAGAAAGGCAATAGCTGAAGTAGACATTTACAATATTGCAGTTGAGAAAATAAAGAATTTTTCAAGCGGTTTTTTAAAAACAAATACTTATATAAAAGAAGAAGAAAAGGGTAGGCAAGATGATAAGAAAAACACTTAAAAGGGTTATAGTTAAACCTTTTGGTAAAGATAGATTTGAAGTTGTAAAAGAATTTGAAGTTAGTTTGTGTGGTTTAAATTTTATCGTGCCAAAAGGCTTTATTAGTGATGGTGCTTCAGTGCCACGCATTTTTTGGAGTATTTATCCTCCATATAAAAGTGAGTATTTTAGTGCTAGCATCGTGCATGATTATTTATGCCAAAAAGCATATTCAAAAGATGATTATAAGTTAGCAGATAAAGTTTTAAAAGAAGCTATGAGTGAGCTTGGTTGCTCTAAAGTAAAGACTTTTATTTTTTATCATGCGTGTAATACATTCCATGTGGTTAAATGTTTTTTGAAAGGAATAAAATGAGTTTAGAACAAGTTATTCAAACACAAAATGAAAGCTTAAATGAGCTTAAAAACAAAATGGAAAAATTGGTGCAATTTTATGAAAATGGTAAGATAGATAAAGAAGAATTGATAAAAATCATAAATGAAGAGCTAGATAAGATAAATCTAGATGATAGTATAAAAGATGGTATTTTATCTTATATTACAGAAAATCAAGCTAGTTTAAAAGGCGAAAAAGGCGATGCATTTACTTATGAAGATTTTACGCCTGAGCAACTTCAAAGTTTAAAAGGCGATAGTGGGGCCAAAGGAGAAGATGGAAAAAGTGCTTATGAACTTTGGCTTAACAAAGAAGGTAATGCGGGAAAAAGTGAAGATGAGTTTTTAGCTTCTTTAAAGGGTGAAAAAGGAGACAAAGGCGAAGCAGGGGAGCAAGGAGCCAAAGGTGAAAAAGGAGATAAAGGTGATAGTATATCTAAAGAAGATCTAAAGCCCATAGTAAAAGAAGTTGTAGATGAATTAGGTATCTCAAATGGTGGTATAGTGGGTGAAGATGGTCAGGTAATAACAGATGATAAGCTAAAAGAAGTTATAAGCAGTGTTACTATGCCTTTTCTTGAAGAAAATATTATAAAAATTTCAACCATAGAAAACAATTGTTTGAGTACTTTTTTAAATGCTATGCAAAACAATGCATTGATGTGTAATATTGCAAACACTCCTCCACCTGAAAAAATTGGAAACTACGTAGGATATGAAAAAGGCTTTATATGGGTTGATAAAAGTACTACTCCAAATACATTTTATGTAAGTAATTTAACTGAATGGGTAAAAGTCGAACTTTCAAAAGAAATACCAATAAATAAGCTATCTTTTAAGGTTTCAAGAAATAATGTAGCTACAACTTACTCAGCTTGTTGTGTTTCTAATTTTGGTCTTATTGATATAAATGCAAATGCAATATTTGCTAAGGAAGCTAATATTGCTACAAGTCCAAATGGAAGTGTTGTTTTTGAAATAAATGGAAAAGATTATACGGCTACTATATCAAGCACTATACCACTTTATGGAACAGGCTATACATACAATATTTTTCAAGCTAACAATAAATCTTTACTAAGTGGTGCCTTAACAAATGATGGAATTTATGAATATACACTTATATTTGATCAACCTTTGCCAGCAAATATTATAGGTTTTGGATTGCGTCCTTATGGGAATGTTGTTAGCAGAGATTGGACTCCTAAGATGATTTTAGAAGCTTTTTCAAATGGTATCTTAGAACCTATGAGCAGATTAGAAAAAATCGCAAAGACTAATGCAGAAGTTTCTAAAAAAGGCATATATGCAATAGATATTAGAACAGGTGATGATATTTCTAAAGATGTAACATCATACTCACAATGGAACATAAAATAAATCAAAAAGGAGAATAAATGAAACTAAAATTAACTAGAAAGTATTTAAGAAATACTTGTGTCATAGGAGAGTTTAAAGTATTAGATGAAAAAGAAAATATTCTTTTTGAATGTTTTTCTTTAGAAGAAGATAAAGAAGGTGTTGAAAGAGAAAAAGACTTAAGAGTTCCTGCGGGAGTTTATAATCTAAAAAGACATATACTATCTAGTTTTAATGATAAAGGTAAAAGGGTAGTAGCAGGAGTTAAGGTTTTAAACGATGATGATAGCGTTGTAAATATCTACAACGATGATGTACCTTTTGATAGACATATTTTAATACATTGGGGAAATACAGACAAAGATACAAAAGGTTGTATTTTACTAGGTTTAACTAAGAGCGATGAAAGTATAGGCCAAAGCAGACAAGCTTGTAAAGAATTATATGACTTGTTATATCAGCAAGATTTATCAAATATAAAATTAGAAATCACAAACAAATTTTAGAAAGGAGATAAAAGTTTAAGTAAGCCAAAGGTGGTATTCTAGCTCCCCTTTTTAAAGGGGAAATCAAAGCTAATAAGCCTTGACTATAATTATACAAAGTAGTATAATTATTACTAGAATTTTATGGTTCAATTTAATCACCACCTAACTGAGTGTTGATTAACACCAAAGGCGGCCACCTTTGGTGTTCCACCCTTTGAAATTATACTCAAATCTTACTTAAACTTCTAAAATAAGAAATGATAAATCTTTTATTTAAAAACACAAAGCTTTATATTGCTTTAGCATTAATGCTTATGCTTAATGTATTTTTATATCTTAAGCTAGATAGCACAAACGCAAAATTAGAAAAAAGTCAAAGTGATTTAAATTTAGCTTTGGGTGTAAATAATGAACTCACGAGGATTACTCAGGAGTTGAAAGCAAGACACGAACAAGAGCTAAAAGCACTATTTCATGCAAATACTCAAAAAAATCAAATCAAAACAAGGGTTGATGATGTTAAAAACTATATATCCAAAAGCAATGAAACTAATACCACTAAGCTTTTTAATGCTATGCTTGATAGGCTGTGGGAGCAAAACACAAGTATTAACCAAAATACAAATTCAAAAAGTACAAATACCAAATGAGCTTTTAGAATTTGATAGAGCGCATAAACCTATAGTTCAAGATGAAAAAGATATATTAAAAGCTTATAGTGAGCTTTTTTATCACTATAAGCAATGTGAGATCAATATAGATAAAATAAAGGAGTTGAATGATGAATTATGAGCAAAGATTAAATCAATTTAAAAAAATATATCCCGAAATTTTAGAGTTAAGCTTGGCGGAAAAATCCCCATTTGGAGAATTAAAAAAGATATTAGATGATAGCATAAAAAATGATGTTATTAAAAATGAAGAGCAGTTTAAAACTTTAGCGAATGCATTATCTTTAGTAGGCCAAAGCATAGTAGCACAAAGCCAAGTAACATCTCTTAATATGATTTTGCAAGGCGATGAAAATGAAGTTAATTTTTATGCTAATGAGTTAAAAAAAGCACAAACAGAAACAGAAAAAGCACAAACTGATTTGGTTGTAAGACAGACTAAGCAAATAGATGATGATATTGAATTAAAAGAGCAGGGGCTTAATATTGAAAGAAATATTTCCATAGAGAAAATTAATTTATTAAAAGCACAAACAGAAACAGAAAAAGCACAAACTGATTTGGTTGTAAGACAGACTAAGCAAATAGATGATGATATTGAATTAAAAGAGCAGGGGCTTAATATTGAAAGAAATATTTCCATAGAGAAAATTAATTTATTAAAAGCACAAACAGAAACAGAAAAGAAAAAACCAGCACTTATAGTTAGACAACAAGAACAAATAGATGATATGTTAAGAATAGAAATGGCAAAAGTTGCACAAGGATATAGTTTTGGGCTAAGCGCAGGTGGACTTGAAATACCAAAAGAGTTGGAAGCTTGGGTAAGAGAAAAAATTGAAAATATAGATAAATGATTGATAAAAAATATAGAACTCCAAAATATTTTTTAAGAGCCAAATATCCACAGAATGCAAATGACATAGGATATGTAGAATGCTATCAAGCTTGGTTTTTATACGGAACTACCTTTGTGCATAAATATGTAGAGCTTTTGCATAAACAATTAATAAGAAAAGGTAGGGCTGTAAAAACAAGAATTTATCACCCGCTCTTCCCAAATTCCTATGGGATTGATTTTTATGATATTAAAAGTCCTTCTAGGGCTCCATATAATTACCATAATAGTGGGGATTTGGGGTTAAATCAGTTTTTTGTAGGTCAAAACCCTTATGAATGGTATAGAGGAGACCCTGGAGATAAAAGTGGAATATATCATGATACTTGTCAAATTGTAAGGAAAAGACAAAATTTAAGCTTGTTTAACTTTGATTTTCATGGAAAAAATGTTGTTACAAACCCTAGCTATCTTTTAAAATACAAAGAAGAGTTAAAGAATTTTTATTATCTACATGATCTTACTTTTGAAAAAATACATGGCTTTTATGGTGCTATAGTCCCTGGATATGGTAAGCCAAAATATATTTTTGTAAAATCTAATATAATTAATAACGAGCTTATAAAACCTAATTTTATTTTACCGGATAAAGACAAATTTAAGCCAAGTTTAGTAGAGAGTGAAGATGGTAGATATTACAATTTAAGACCATATTATGATGAGTTCTTGAGATTAAATAAAAATGTATTTATTGTACCTGAAAAAATATCTAATATTGATTTTTTAAGTGCATTTAACAATAACATCAATGTTTCTAAATTAGGCGATATATTTCACCCTCTAGCATTTCTTTCTAATTTAAATAATATAGCTTATCAAGAGCCTGTTGTTTTGAGAAGTCAGAATAGTCTTTTTAATAAAAATATTTCATTGATGCCTTGTTATAATAATGAAAGCAATATGCCTTATGGAAGAAAAGATAGATGGTTTATTTTATGGGATAGTATGTATGATCTTTATGTGAAAGAAGATAAGGAATGGTGGGAGTTTATAATAGCTCCTGTTGTTTCTGCTGTGATTGTTTTTATTAGTTTTTATACAGGTGGAGTTATAGGTGGGGCTTTAGGTGGTATGATAGGCGGAGCTTCGGCTACAATTATAACAAATATAACAATCGCACTTAGTACGCTTGGAGGTGTTATAGACGCATTAAGTTTTTTAGGCATAGTAGATAATGGAAGTTCTTTAGCTAAAATAAATAAAGTTTTAAAATTGGTTTTAGCTGTTGCAGGATTGGTAAGTGCTGGATATAAAATAGGAGTTGATATTAATAGTGCAATTTCTAATCAAACCCCTATAGTTGATGTTTTAATTAATAAAGATGCTACATCTTCAGATATTATAGGTTATATTAGTGATATATTTTTAAGCTCTAATTTAAAAGAAGCTAGTTTGCCTTTAGATGAAAATAGTGATATTGATGAGCATGTTTTTTTTGGAGAGGCTTCGAAGGAAGATGTTGAAATGGTAACTAAAAATCTACTAAATGAAAACTGGTATAGTTTTGACACCTTAGATATTTTAAATGAAAAAGATGTTGAGATATAATTTAGATAATTAAGTTTTGTCTAATATATTTTAAAGTATCTTTTGGAAAATAAAAAATATATGTTCTTAGCAAATTATACCCATTTTATACCTATTTGTGAATTTTTTGGTATAAAATATCTATAAATAAGCTATTTTATAGCATAGTTCAAACCTTGCTGGGGACACCATTTTAAGGAAAAATATGTTTCATATAGTCTTGGTCGAGCCTCGTATACCGCAAAATACAGGAAGTATAGGTAGAATGTGCTTTAATGCAGGTTTTACTTTGCATATCATCAATCCACTTTTTAGTATAGATGAAAAAGCAGTTAAAAGGGCAGGACTTGATTATTGGAAAAAATTAAATCCTATGCTTTGGAATAATTTAGAAGATTTTTTAAAAAAATATGAAAAATTTCAAGATAGATTTTTCTTTGCGACAACTAAAACAAATCAAGCTTATTTTGATGTTAAATTTCAAGAGGGGGATTTTTTGTTTTTTGGAAGCGAGAGTTTTGGTTTGCCAGAACAGCTTATGCAAAAAAATTGGAAAAATGCCATTACTATACCTATGAAAGATTGTGGCAGAAGTTTAAATTTAGCCACAAGCGTGGGTATAGTGAGTTATGAAGCTTTAAGACAAAATTTTGCTTCTTTTAAAAAATCTTAGTGATTTAAAACTTGATTTAAAAATTCTTTCAATCTTTCATTTTTTGGGTTTTCAAAGGCTATTTTGGGACACTCATCTACTGCTATAATGCCTTTATCCATGAAAAAAATTCGATTAGCTACATTTCTTGCAAAACCCATTTCGTGAGTAACTACAAGCATGGTAAGTCCTTCTTTAGCTACTTCTTTCATGATATTTAAAACTTCACCTATCATTTCAGGATCAAGGGCTGAAGTTGGCTCATCAAATAAAATCACATCAGGGTTCATCATCAAAGATCTTGCTATAGCAATGCGTTGTTTTTGTCCGCCTGAAAGTTTATGGGGAAAATAATTTTCTTTATCACTTAATCCAACTTTTTCAAGTAATTTTCTCGCTTTTTTTATAGCCTCATCTTTGCTCATGATTTTAGTTTGCACAGGAGCTAGACATAAATTTTCTAAAACATTTTTATTATTAAAAAGGTTAAAGTGTTGAAATACCATACTTACTTTTTGACGAATTTGATTGATATCTGCTTTGTTATCAAGTACATTAACATCATTGATATAAATATTACCACTATCTGGTGTTTCAAGTTTATTTAAACAGCGTAAAAAGGTACTTTTACCACCTCCACTAGGCCCTATAATAGCAATAATATCACCTTTGTGTACTTCAACACTAATATCTTTTAAAACTTCTAAATCTCCGTATTTTTTAACTAAATTTTCTATTTTAATCATGTTTGTTTAATCTTTCTTCTAGAATTCTTGCAAATAGTGTAAAAATTTTAACACTTACATAATACACAAGTCCTGTAAAAATGATAGGTTTAGGATTATAATAAATTGCTTGTAAGCTTTTACTTTGCATGGTTATATCCATAACGCTAATATAACCTACTATTGAAGTTTCTTTAAATAAAGAAATAAATTCATTCATTAAAGAAGGTAAAATGTTTTTAATTGCCTGTGGGAAGATGATTAGTCTCATAGAAGCAGAATAATTAAGTCCCATAGCTCTTGCTGCTTCCATTTGCCCTTTATCTACGCTTTGTATTCCACTTCTTACAATCTCAGCTACATATGCTGAACTATTAAGCCCAAGTGCGATAATAGCTACATAAAAATTATCACTCCAAGTAGCAAAAATCACTACTGAAAAAATTAAAAGTTGTAAAAGAATAGGAGTTCCGCGTATGATGTCTATGTATTCATCTATAATAAAATTTAAACTTTGGATTTCTAAAAATCTCAAAAATGCTAGGAAAAAACCAAGCACAATACCTATTAAAATTCCACCCACTGTTAAACCAAGTGTTATGAAATAACTATGAACATAAGCTTTAGCTTCTATAGTATAAGCATATTCTCCTGTGGCTAAACCATTTTGATCTTTAACTTGTAAAATTTCAATAGGAAATGAAAAATAAGCCCAAAAAACAATAATGGCAAAAAATACAAAAATTTTCATCGTATTTTGTTTCAATTTAAACACCTTATAGAATTTTAAAAAAACTAAGTGTATAAAAATTAAGTTTTCTTTTTACTTAAAAGCATTTTTATATGTTTTTTTGGTAAATATCGTGAGTTAAATTTTCACATAGCTATAAAAAATAAAATAAAATTAATATAAAATTATATTTTTTTGTAGCAAATTCATTTTTTTATGATAAATTTACACTCAATTAAAATATAAAAAGGAGATAAATATGGATTTAATATCCCAATTTGTTGGCTTTGTAAATAATCAATATTATTCCATTTTGGTTATTTTGCTTATTATTGTAGGGTTTTATTATAGTTATTTGACGGGTTTTGTGCAATTTCGAATGCTTCCTTATGTGTTTGATATCTTGACAGAAAAGCAAGAAAAGCATGAAAAACACCATATTACTCCTTTTCAAGCTTTGATGATTTCAACAGCTTCAAGAGTTGGTATAGGAAATATCGCAGGTATCGCAGTAGCAGTTGTTTTGGGCGGGCCTGGTGCTTTATTTTGGATGTGGGCTATGGCATTTTTTGGAGGGGCTTCAGCCTTTGCAGAAAGTACTTTAGCACAAGTTTATAAAAGCCGTGATGGTAAAAGTTTTAAAGGTGGTCCTGCTTATTATATTAGCAAAGCTTTAAATTTAAAATGGCTTGGAGCTGTTTTTGCGGTGATTTTAATCATTACTTATGCATATGGTTTTAATGGTCTTCAAAGTCAAACTATGACTTCAGCATTTGAGTTTTACTATAAAGGTATGGTTGATGCTAGTGAAGTAAGCTTTGCTCAAAGTTGGTGGCCTATTGTGATAGGAGCAATCTTAGCTGTTTTTGCTGCTTATATGTTTTTTGGTGATCATACTAAAATAGGTAAAGTAAGCTCAGTTATCGTTCCTATTATGGCGATGATTTATGTGGGTTTATCTATCATAGCGATGTTTATGAATTTTGATAAAATTCCTGAAGTATTTTCTATGATTTTTAAAAGTGCTTTTGATTTTGAAGCTATTTTTGGTGGATTTGCAGGATCAGCTTTGGTTATAGGTATAAAAAGAGGATTATTTTCAAATGAAGCGGGTATGGGTTCAGCGCCAAATGCAGCAGCTTCTGCTCTTACAACTCATCCTGCAAAACAAGGGGTTATTCAAGCATTTTCTGTATTAATTGATGTGATTATTTGCACAAGTTCAGGATTTTTAGTGTTATTTTCACTTGCTTATGCAAACAACATTGGTGTAGATGGCAAGCCTATTTTAACAGCACTACCTTTGGTGCAAGAATCTATGAAAGAATATTATGGAAATTTAGGTGTGCATTTTACTACTGTTAGTATAGTTTTATTTGCTATTACTTCTTTGATAGGAAATTATTATTATGCTCAAGCAAATATTAAATACCTTACTCAAAATCCTATTATTATTAATCTTTTTAAAGCAAGCGCTGTGCTTATGATTTTTATTGGTGCAAATATGGATTTAAAATTTGCATGGGATTTAGCTGATACTACTATGGCGTTTATGGCTACGATTAATATCATTTCTATTTTATTGCTTGGTGGTATAGTGAAAAAGGTATTAAAAGACTTTAGCGAGCAAAAAAGACAAGGTAGGGATCCAGTATTTAGTGCTTCAAAGCTTGGTATTAAAAACGCAGAGTGTTGGGATTGATGATAGATTATATTATTATTGCTTTGTTTGTAGCTTTTATGGTTTTTCTTGTGTTTGGCTTTAACCGCCAAATGCAAGAAAAAGCCAAACAAAGAGAAGAAAAACTAAAAACAAAGAAAGATTTTAAAAAAAATAGGTAAAATACACTAAAAATTTTTAAAAAAGAGTGTAAAATGAAATTATTAATAGAAGTAGGCACAGAAGAACTTCCTGCTATTCCTTTATTGAAAGAACTTCCAAATATTAGTCAAAAATGGGAAAAAATTTTACAAGAGTATCATTTAGAAGCTGAATTTAAATTTTTTTATACGCCTAGAAGATTAGTTTTTATCCATGAAAATTTTAAAGAAAAACAAGATGATTCTTTTGTGGAATTTATAGGAGCTCCTAAAACTATAGCTTATAAAGATGGAAAGCTTACTCAAGCAGGACTTAGCTTTTTAGAAAAAAGTGGTTTGAAAGAAGAAGAGCTTGAATTTAAAGAAATTAAGGGTAAAGAAGTATTGTATTGTCAAAAACAAGTGCAAGGTTTACAAAGTAAAGAAGTTTTAGCTCAAATGATAGAAACTTTTTTAAAAAGTTTGAGTTTTGGTAAAACTATGAGATGGGGCGATGGTAGCTTTGAATTTATCAGAGCTATTCGCTCGCTTTGTTGTATTTTAAATGATGAATTAGTTGAGTTTGAAAGCTATGGTGTTAAAAGTGCAAAAAGTACTTTTGTACATAGAAGTGTTAGTTATGATTTAATACCTTTTAAAAATATTGATGAGTATTTTAAAACTTTAGAGAAAAATTATGTAATTTTAGATCAAGAACAAAGAAAAAAACTTATCATTGAGCAATTAAAAACACTTGAAAAAGAAAATGATATTATGATTTCAGAAGATGATGAGCTTTTGGCTGAAGTTGTGGCTATCACAGAGTATCCAAAAGCATTGTTAGGACATTTTGAAAAAGAATATTTAGAAATCCCAAGTGAAGTAATCATCACTTCTATGAGGGAAAATCAACGCTATTTTGCAGTATTTAAAAATAATACTTTGAGTAATCATTTTGTGGTTGTATCTAATGCAGTTTGTGAAGATTATTCTAAAATCATTAATGGCAATGAAAGGGTTTTAAGAGCAAGATTAAGCGATGCGATGTTTTTTTGGAAAAATGACTTAGCACAAGGCTTAAATAATGATAAAATAAGTCAAATGGTCTATCTTGAAGGACTTGGAACCTTAAAAGATAAAATCATCAGAGAACAAAAAATTGCTACTAAGCTTTGTGAAATTTTTGCTAATACTCAAAAGAATGAAATTTTAAAAGCTATAGAATACTCAAAAGCCGATCTAAGTACTCAAATGGTATATGAATTTACCAATCTTCAAGGTATTATGGGTTCTTATTATGCTAAGGCTATGGGTATGAGTGATGAAATTACATTAGCTATTAAAGAACAATATCTTCCAAATGGTGATAATTCAGCTATGCCAAGTAATGAATTTAGCTCTATCGTAGCTTTAGCTAATAAACTTGATACTCTCATGGGACTTTTTTCTATAGGAAAGATTCCAAGTGGTACAAAAGATCCATATGCGCTAAGAAGAGCAGCAAATGGTGTTTTAAAAATTATCCTAGCTTTAAATAAAAACTTTGATTTAAAAGTATTTTTAGAAGCAATAGCTAGTGAGTATAAAAGCTTTGATTTGAAAATTTTACTAGACTTTATCTTAGAGCGTTTATATACTTTTTACAATGCAAATCCTTCTTTTATCAAAGCAGTACTTAGTTCAAAAAATTATGATATTGTTTATATTGATTCTTGTATTAAAGCTTTGATTCAAAGTGCAAATAAGGCAGATTTTAGTCAAAATTTTGCCACCTTTAAGCGTTTGGCAAATATTGTAGTATTAAGTGAAGTTCCAGTTAATGAGAGTTTATTTAACACTCAAGAAGAAAAGGATTTATATCAAGCATTTTTAAAATGCAAAATAAAAGAAAACAACACTCAAGAGCTTTTAGAAAGCCTTTTTGAGCTAAAACCTCAAATTGATGCTTTTTTTGATAAAGTAATGATTAATGACAAAGATGAAAATATAAAAAACAATCGTCAAGCTTTAGTATGCGCGATTTACCACGAGTTTTTAAAAATAGCTGATATTAAAGAGCTTAGCGTATGAGAAAAATTCTTTTTTTTCTTTGCTTTTTATTTTTTACTTTAAAAGCTAGAGAGATTGAGCTTATAAAAGGGCAAGTAGTTTTTTTAGAATTTGATAAAAATAATTTTTTACAAATTAGCTCAAATTCTAAAAAACTTCCTTTTTTTGAGTATAAAAATAAAATTATCGTTAGTATAGCTATGCCTTATAAAAACCCCAAAGATAGAAAATTAATAGTAGAATTTAAAGATAATTCTAAAGAAGAAATTAATATAAAATTTAATGAGGGAAATTACAAAAAAGAATTTTTAAAAGTGAGTGCTTCTAAGGTCAATCCACCTAAAGAAACACTTGATCGCATTAGCAAAGAATATCAAGAAGCTATTAAGGTTTATAATACCTATACTAATATGGCCTTTTTTGAAGGCAATTTTACATATCCTTTAGAAAGTAAGATTACTAGCGATTTTGGAAAAGCAAGATTGTTTAATGATACTCTTAAAAGCTATCATAGTGGAACTGATTTTAGAGCAGCAAGTGGAACCAAAATATATGCGAGTAATGATGGTATTGTAAGAATTGCTTCAAATCGTTATTATGCAGGAAATTCGGTGGTGATTGATCATGGATATGGGATTTATTCTCAGTATTATCATCTATCAAAACTTAATGTAAAAATAGGACAAAAGGTAAAAAAAGGCGAGCTTATAGGTTTAAGTGGAGCTAGTGGTAGGGTTACTGGACCACATTTGCATTTTGGAATTTTGGTTAATGGTGTGCAAGTTGATCCGCTTGATTTTATAGCCAAATTTAATGCCTTATAATGATAGCTTTTAGTGAGTTTTTTCAAAATTGGATTGATAAATACTATTCCCAAGCTGTGAGTGTTGGCAAAAACGGAGATTTTTATACCGCAGTTAGCGTGGGAAATCTTTTCGGGGTACTATTAGCTAATCATTTTTTAAAACTTATAGATGATAAAAAATTAACTTTACCCGCCCAAGTTGTAGAAATAGGAGCAAATGAAGGGCATTTGATGCTTGATTTTATTCAAGCTTTATATACACTTAGGGCTGATGTTTTAGAGCAAATTGAATGTTTTATCATAGAACCACATGAAAAATTAAAATGTGTTCAAAAAAAACTTTTTGATAAATATGATTTGGATGTAAAAATTTATAATTCTTTAGAAGAATGCCATTTTAAAAATGCATTTTTTTACGCTAATGAATTGTTTGATTGTTTTGCGTGTGAGCTTATAAAAGATAAAACAATGGCATATATTGATGATGATTTAAACATCATTTTTAAACCGATGAGTGAAAATCTTTTAAAAGAATGTGAAAAATATGCTATCACCAATAGCGAGCTTTGTATTTCTTATAAACCTTTTCTAACCAAATTAAAACAAGCTTGCGAAAAATTAATTTTTGCTTGTTTTGATTATGCAAAAAAAGAAGAAAAAATTAGCATTAGAATGTATAAAAATCACCAAGTGTATAATCTTTTTGAAGAGAATTTAAAAGATTTTTTTGCAAAAAGTGATATTACATATAATGTAAATTTTAATCATTTTTTGCAGGTTTTAAAAGAAGAGGGTTTTGGTGTATTAGAATACAAAAACCAAAATCAAGCCTTAATTGATTTTGGTTTGGAAGAAATTATCGAGCAAGCTAAAAATACTAACCCCCAAATTTATAAAAACTTTATCAGCCAAAGTAAAAATTTGATGTTTAACTTTGGCGATAAGTTTAAGTTTTTAGAATTTAAGCTTTAAAATCACTGCTTGTAATATCAAGCCCAAAACCTTTTAAGCCTATAAATTCTTTATCGGTATTTTGACTTAGAAGTTTGATTTTTGAAATTTTTAAATATCTTAAAATTTGCGCTCCTATGCCGTAATTTTTAAATTGAGTATTTTCTTGTTTTTCATTTTTCATGAAAATGATTACACCACCTTTTTGGCTTAAAAATTCAATTTGTTTTAATAATTCATTAAATTTATTAGAAGTTAAAAGCTCAAAATCACTTCCGCTAAGATAAAATTTAACATTCTCACATTCTTTTAAAGCACCAAAACTAAAAGCTATATGTTCATTTGCATTATGATCTTTAAAAATCATCTTTTTAGCTTTAAAACCTGCTAAAATACTATCCTCTTCTTTAATTAAAGAAATCAAACTTTCATTTTTTAAACGATACTCGATTAAATCTGAAATAGTAATCATGTTAATATCATGTTTTTTGCAAAACTCAAGTAAATCATCTCTTCTAGCCATATCTCCATTATCTTTAACAATTTCACATATTACACAAGCTTCTTTTAATCCTGCTAAACGACATAAATCCACCGTTCCTTCTGTGTGTCCTGTTCTTTCTAAAACCCCACCTTTTTTTGCTATTAAAGGATTGATATGGCCAGGGCGCACAAAATCACTTGCTTTTGCATTATCATCAGCAAAAATTTGTATAGTCATATCCCTTTCATAAGCACTTACTCCAGTTGTTGCATTTTTAGCATCAACGGTTATAGTAAAAGCTGTTTCGTGATTAGAAGTATTTTTAGGTACCATTAAAGGTAGTTCAAATTTTTTAGCTAAATTTTCACTTAATGCTACACACACCACGCCTCTTGCATGAGTGATGGTAAAATTTACTTTCTCTTTTGAGCTAAATTGCGCAGGGAAAATCAAATCCCCTTCATTTTCTCTATCTTCTGCATCTACCATTATCAACATCTTGCCATCTTGAAGTTCTTTTATGGCTTGTTCTACACTAACATATCCCACTATTAATCTCCTTTTTTTTATTTTTTGAAAATTGTATAACATTTTTCTTGACATTATGTTAAAAATGGTATATAATACCACTTTTAATTTAAAAATATTGCTTTTTATTGGGGTATCGCCAAGCGGTAAGGCAACAGGTTTTGGTCCTGTCATTCAGGGGTTCGAATCCCTTTACCCCATCCACTTCATATGATGCCGCGAAGTAGAGCAGTGGTTAGCTCGTCGGGCTCATAACCCGAAGGTCGGGAGTTCAAATCTCCCCTTCGCAACCAATTTTCTGATAAAATTTTTTCAAAAAATTTAGATTAACCACAGAATAAATAAAAATCTTGTCAATTTTACTTTTGATGATTTTCATTAGCCTCTTGAGCATTTTTAATACTCTAATTAAACATATAAGAAATTTGAAATTATATACTTTTTGGTTTTAATACAAAATACATAAAAAATAATTAAAGTTAAGAATGTAATTTAAAAAAAGTTTTAACCGGAATAAAAATACGATATTAAATAAAATGGTGGATTTAGCAGGACTCGAACCTGCGACCAACCGGTTATGAGCCGGTTGCTCTAACCAACTGAGCTATAAATCCGCCAGAAGTTAAAATAAAAATGTTATTATATCTTTATTTCCTTAATTTAAATTTAGAATTTTATTTTTACTGCTTTTTCTATTGCTAAATATCTAAAGGTTATTAAATTTTGTAAAATTCCAAAGAAAATCATAAAAGTAGCAAAAGAACTTCCTCCATGACTAAAAAATGGCATAGGTATACCAACAACAGGAGCAAAACCTATGGTCATTGATATATTTACTGCTACATATATGAAAATAAATAAAGCAATGCAATTTGTTACCACTCTTGTAAAATAATCGTCTTTGAGCTTATAATTTAAACTCAATAAGTGAAAAATGAGTAAGGTATAAAGTGATATGATTACAACCGCACCGATAAAACCAAATCTTTCAGATAAATATGCAAAGATAAAATCACTCGTAGAAATAGGTAAGAATTTAAAATGTGTTTGTGTAGCTTCATCGGCCTTTTTTCCGCTCAAACCACCACTTCCTATAGCGATGATGGATTGTTTTACATGGTAACTTGGCTCTTCGGCTAAGAAATCATGAATTCTTTGTTTTTGATAAGGTTTTAAAAAATCATTATAAATAATAGGTGAAGCTATAGCTATAGCTAAAAAAATACTAAGCCAAATTTTATAATTTACCCCTATGATAAAAAGCGTTCCAAAACCTACTATTAAAAGCACTAAAGCTGTTCCTAAATCAGGTTCTCCCGCTATAAGTAAAAATGGGAGTAAAATATAAAAACTTAGTTTTAAAAATTGTTTTAAACCATAGCCATTATGTGGTGGTGGATTTTGATAAATCAAATAAGCTAGCATTAAAATAAAGGAGGGTTTGAAAATTTCAGAAGGTTGCATGGTAAAATGCGTAAAAGGTATCTCAAGCCATCTTCTAGCTCCAAGTTTTTCAACACCAAAAATATCCACACTCAAAAGCAAAGCTATATTGATCCAATATAACACAGGTATGAGCCACATTAATCTTCTTAAAGGTAAAAAGAAAAAAAATACAAATCCTGCAAAACCTACTAAAGTATAGATAAATTGCTTTTCGGCTAAGCGTGTATTTGCCTCATAAATTAAAAGAAAAGATATAGCTATGATAGGTAACACTAAAAGAGGTTGAACAAAATCAAAATGCGTTAGAATTCTTCTATCAAGTTTTATCAAAGCTAACCTTTTTTATAAAATATTGCGTAATTATATGCTAAAATTGCAAATTTTATCACAAGGAAATATAATATGCTAAAAATTTCATCACTTTGTGAAGAAAGATTGGATATTTTTTTATCAGATATACTTAAGCAAAGTCGTTCGCAAGTTGCTAAACTAATCAAAGAAAACTGCATATATATTAATGAAAAAATAGAAAACAAAAGCTCTAAAAAAATTAAACAAAAAGATGAAATAAGTATTTTTTTACCTTTAATAAAAGAAGCCAAAGAAAGCTACACGCCTGAGTTTGATATAGAAATTTTATATGAAGATGATGATGTTTTAGTTTTAAACAAAGCTCCTAATGTTGTTGTGCATGGTGCAAGTAGTGTTAAAGAAGCGACTTTGGTGGATTGGCTTTTGCATAAGGGCTATGCTTTATCAAATTTAAATGGAGAGCATAGAGCAGGGCTTGTGCATAGACTTGATAAAGGCACAAGCGGAGCTATCATCATAGCTAAAAACAATCAAGCACATCAATTTTTAGCAAATCAACTTTTAGATAAAAGTATGGGAAGATTTTATCTTGCTTTGAGTGAATTGCCTTTGAAAAATGATAAAATGAGTAATGAAAAAGCTATTATGCGTTGTCCTAATAATAGGCTTAAAAAAATTACTACAAATACCAAAAATCCTTTAGCAAAAAATGCAAAAACAGATTTTATAAATTTATTAAGTGTTAAAAACTGCTCTTTAATAGCTGCTAAATTATATACAGGAAGAACCCATCAAATCAGGGTGCATTTGGCAGATTTTAATCGCTATATTTTAGGAGATGAATTATATGGATATAAAGGAAAAATAAAGTATAATAGGGTAATGCTTCATGCGTATTTGATTTATTTTATTCATCCTAGGACTAAAGAATTAATGTTTATAAAAGCTCCTATGTTTGATGATTTTTATCAAATTTTAAAAGAAAATTTTATACAAGGAGAGATAAATGAAAAAATTTCACTGGATTATCTTAAGTTCTGCTTTGGCTTTTAGTGCTTGTAGTACAACTATGAGTTCGCCTCAAATTGCTCAAGTAAATGATACCTTACCAAAAGTTTCAAATATTAAAAGCATAAGTGATATTACAAGCATAGCTTTTGAATGGGAACCTTTGTATGATCAAAATATAGCAGGCTATTATATTTATAGAGCAAATGCAGCTGGTGCACCTATGGAGCTTATAGCAAAAATTAAAAATAAATTTCAAACCCATTATACTGATACAAATTTAGAGCCAAATACAAGATATTATTATTCTATGAAAACCTTTAATGAGCTTGGTCAGATTTCTCAAGATGGTGTAAGTATAGAAGCTTTTACAAATAGAGTGATTGACCCTGTGCCTTTTGTGCAAGCCATTGTGGGTTTGCCAAATCGTGTGAAAATAGTTTGGAGACCACATCCTGATGTAAGAGTGAATTCATATATCATTGAGCGTGCAAATATGAAAGATATGAAATTTAAAGAACTAACTAGAATCAAAAATCGCTTAAGTGCTGAATATATAGATGATTCACTAAAACCTGATGAGAGTTTTCAGTATAGAATTGTAGCTTTAACTTATGATGGTATTAAAAGCACCCCAAGCAAGGTAGTAGAATCAACTACCAAAGCACTCCCTCCTATGGTAAGTAATTTACAAGCAAGTAAAGATGCGCCAAGAAAAATCATTTTAACTTGGGATAAAATTGATTATGCTGATTTTGCTTATTATAAAATTTATTCAAGCTCAACCACCTTTTTACCTTTTAGCGTGGTAGCTAAAACTTCTGAAAATACTTATGAAGATGTGGTTAAGGGTATTGCTGAAAAAAGATATTATAAAGTTAGTATGGTCGATAAAGATGGCTTGGAAAGTCCTATAGCAAATGAGCCTGTAGAAGGTATCACCCTAGGGGCGCCATTAGCACCAAGTATTATTTTATGCGCTGTTGAAGATGATGGTATTAGAGTTGAATGGGTTGATAATGATGATAGAGCTAAAGAATACATAGTTAAAAGAAGCGGTGGTGGAAGTAGTGCTGTGTTTAAAGAGATTAAATCTAAACAATTAAAAGATATTACCGCAGCTCCTGGAAAAGTATATAGTTATGAAGTTATAGCAATTGATGCAAATGGTATAGAATCTAAAGCTTCTAATAAATTTACAGCGGTGAAATAATGCCAAATTTTAAGTGTAAAGTTTTAAAAGAAATTCAACTCCCTTTTGAAAAAGATGGAGTTGAATTCTTATGGCTTGCTAAAGGTGAAAATGTAGATTTACTTTTTACGCGTATAAAGCAAGAAAACTTTTTTTTGCAGATTAAAATAGATGAAAAAAAGCAAGAATGGCTTATTAAGGGTGAAAAACACACTAAGCCTTCGCAAATTGGATATTTACAAAAAGCTTTGCTTGTGTTTAAGGAAAATTTCACTCAAGACATAGTTTGTGAAGCTGTGGCATTAAAACATACAAGATTAATCCAAAAAACACCTTTAATTGTTAATGATTTAAAAGAATTACTAGAGCAAATAAAAAACAAAAAACAAATTTTTATTGAAATAGGCTTTGGAAGTGGTAGACATTTGCTTTATCAAGCAAGATCAAATCCTGATGTGTTGATAATTGGTATAGAAATTTACACGCCTGCGTTAGAGCAAGTAGCTAAACTTGCTTTAAGTGAAAATTTAAACAATGTTTTATTGATAGAAACTGATGCAAGATTATTGCTAAGCGTACTTGAGTCTAACTTGATAGATAAAATCTTTTTGCACTTTCCTGTGCCTTGGGATAAAAAGCCTCACCGTAGGGTAGTGGGAGTAAATTTTGCAAATGAATGTGCTAGAGTTTTAAAAGAAAGTGGGCAATTTGAACTAAGAACGGATAGCTTTTTGTATTTTGATTTTACCCTAGAAACTTTTTTAACTTTTTCGCATTTAAAAGCTTTAATCAAAAAAAATGAAAATTTAGAAATTTCAAGCAAATATGAAGATCGCTGGAAAAGACAAAATAAAGATATATATGATTTAATCATTAGTGGTTTTAGCAAGAGTGAAAGTTTAAGCAAGGATCAAAAATTTGCTATTGAAGATTTAAAATTAAACACAGAAGAATTAGCTTGTATAAAAAAGAATTTTAAAAATGAAGTTTTTAAAGGTGAGGATTTTTTCTTGCATTTTGAAAAAATGTATATTAAAGATGATGGGCTTATCATTAAAATAGCTTTTGGTGCTTTTTATAAGCCCGAGCATGTTTATATAGCTTTAAACACACAAAAGATAGAATTTATTTTTGAACAACCTTTTAAAACTAAAGAAAATTTAAAAGCTATAGAAAAATTAAGAGAAATATTGTATTCTTATATCAAATAATCATTTATAAAATAAATAAGGAAAAAGCAGTGATGATAGAAGCTAAAAAGCTTTGTCTTGGTTATGATGAACTTGTTATAGAAAATGCTAGTTTTTCGCTAAAAGATAATGATTTCGTTTTTATTACAGGAAAAAGTGGTAGCGGGAAGTCAACTTTGTTAAAATCTTTTTATGGAGATTTGGAGCCAATAAGTGGGAATTTAAAAGTTTGCAATAATGATTTAGTGGATATTTCTAATGCTGAGCTTTTACAGCTTAGGCAAAAAATAGGAATTATTTTTCAAGATTATCGCTTAGTTCAAGAATTTAGCGTAGAAAAAAATGTAATGCTACCTTTGATGATTAAAGGCTATAGTAAGAATGTATGCAAAGAACAAGCCGCAAAGCTTTTAAAGCATGTAAATTTAACTTTCAAAGCTGACAAAAAGCCAGCTCAACTTTCAGGTGGAGAGCAACAACGCGTGGCTATGGCAAGAGCTTTGGCGCATAATCCAAAATTACTCTTATGTGATGAACCAACGGGAAATTTAGATGAGTATTCTTCAGATATTATATGGACTTTATTAAAATCAGCTAGAGAAATACTTGGAACTTGTGTGGTAGTTGTTACGCATAGAATTCCTACTAATTTAAGACTTGATTATCGTCGTTTTAATATTGAAAATGGGAGAATGAATGAAATCTTTTAAAAATCATCTTTCTTTGATATTTGCATTAATGGTAATGATGTTTGCTTTTGAGTTTTTAATCATTACAAACAAAACTATAGAGCATTATGAAAAACTTTTAAATAAAGATTATAATATTATTTTAGTAGGTAAAACTCATTTGGATAAAAAGAGCATAGAAGATCAAGTAAGCCATTTTCAGTCTTTGGAAATTTTAAATCCAAATGAAATGATAGATAGACTTAAAAATGATATATCAGCTAAAAATATAGAGGTTTTAAAGGCTACATTGCCAAAATTTTACACTCTAAAACTCAATAAACTTTTATCAGAAGATGAGTTAAATACTTTAAAAGATAAGCTTTTAAAAAATCCTAGCATTACTAGAGTGGAGACTTTTGCTAAAACGCATACAAAAATTTATAAACTTTTGGTTTTAGTGAAATTTTTATTATGGTTTTTCTTGTTTATTATAATATTACTTAGCTTTGTATTGCTGCTTAAGCAAATGAAAATTTGGCTTTTTGAACATACTCAAAGAGTGGAAATCATGTGTTTGCTTGGAGCGCCGTTTTGGTTTAGATCTTTTATGCTTTATAAGATTGTTTTTATTGATTGTTTTATAGCATTTTTATTGCTTGTATTATTTTTTACCCAAGTTTATGATCTTGAATCTATCAAACTAGCTTTGCAAAGCGTGGATATTAGCTTACCTAAAATAAGTATTTTCACACATTTGTTTTTGATTTTTTTAGCAATGCTTTGTGTTTGTTTTGCTTGTGTGAATTTTGTAATGTTTAAGGTTAGAAAATGAAAAAATGCTTTTTGCTTTTTTTGTTTTCTTTTTCTGTGTTATTTGCAAATGAAATTGCACAAAAACAAAAAGATATTAAAGAAAATGAGCGCATAGTAAAGCAACTTTCTAAAAAGCTAGAAGATTTAGCTAGCGAAATTTTAGATAATGAAAAAAATTTAAAAAAAATTGCTTTGGAAATTAGCACTTTAACTTCAAAAACCTCTAAACTTGAAAGTTCAGTAAAAACTCAAATAAAAGCGCTAGAACAACTCAATGCGCAAAATAAAGATCTTTTGCAAAATAAAAACAAAATCGAAGGAAAGATTATTGATTTAATTGCCAAAGACTTTGCTTATGATTTGGCAATCCCTAAAAATTATATCGAAAGTGAAGATAGTATCATAGCTTTAGAATTAGTTGGTGTTTTGGATAAAATTTTCAAAGAAGAATTTTATCAAATTTCAAAAGATTATGAAAATATAAGTAAAAAAATAGAAGAAAAACAAACTCAAATTACCACAATTAATAACAATTTAAAAGCCTATAAAGATCAAATCGATGAGCTTAAAAATCTTAGAAAAAAACAAGAGCAAGAGATAGCTAAGCAAAAAACAGATAAAGAAATCTATACTAGAAAACTTTTTAATTTACAAGCCCAACAACAAGAATTAAGAAAAACACTTAATAATTTAAAAATTATTAAAGAAAAAGAAGAAGAAAAGTTAGCGCAAAAAAAAGAAGATAAAAAACCAAACTCAAATGTTAAACAAGTAGGCTCAAGTTATCAAACAAGCAGTGTTAAACGCTATAGTGGCCCTAGGACAATTGCTCCTTTAGAATCTTACACGGTAAAGCAAAAATTTGGAAATTATGTTGATCCTATTTATAATATAAAAATTTATAATGAAAATGTAGTTTTAAAAAGTGACAGTGCTAACGCTGCAGTAAGAAATGTCTTAGATGGTAAAGTAGTTTTTGCAAAAGCAACTCCGACTTTAAAAAAAGTTGTGATTGTAGAAAATAAAGATGGTATACATACTATTTATGCGCATTTAGATAAAATTGCACCTGGGGTTAAAGTGGGTAGAAATATCAAAAAAGGTTATATTATAGGTAGGGTTGAGAGTGATTTAACTTTTGAAGTAACACAAAAGAATTTCCATATCAATCCTTTAGAAATGATAAAATAAATTAGTTTTTTTTAATGCGAATTTTGATATAGTTTCAAATCAAAGGAGAAATTTAATGAACAATAAAAGAAAAAGAGTATTGGTTAAATTTTCTGGCGAAGCTTTGGCTGGAGAAAATGGATTTGGTATAGAAAATTCCATTTTAAAATATATTGCTGGTGAAATTAAGAGTTTGATAAATGAAAATGTTGAAGTAGGTATAGTAATAGGTGGTGGAAATATCATTAGAGGGGTTTCTGCTGCAAGAGATGGGCTTATAAAAAGAACAAGTGGCGATCATATGGGTATGCTTGCTACTGTGATTAATTCTATAGCTATGCAAGAAGCATTAGAAAGTGCTGGACTTGATGTAAGGGTTCAAAGTGCTATTCAAATGGAAGCATTTTGTGAAACCTATATCATGAGAAGAGCGCATAGGCATTTAGAAAAAGGACGTATAGTTATCTTTGCTTGTGGTACGGGTAATCCTTATTTTACTACAGATACTGCTGCTACTTTAAGAGCGGTGGAAATTCAAGCGGATATGATTATTAAAGCAACTAAAGTAGATGGAATTTATGATAAAGATCCTAAAAAATACGATGATGCAATTATGCTTAATGAATTAAGCTATGAAAGAGCTTTGCATGATAATATCAAAGTTATGGATGATACCGCAATAGCTTTAGCTAAAGATAATGCTTTACCTATTGTGGTATGTAATATGTTTAAAGAAGGAAATTTATTAAAAATCATCCAAGGCGATATGAGTTTATGCTCTATTGTTAAAAATCAAGATTAAGGATAAAAATGAGAGTAGAACAAATAGCTGCAAAAGCATTAAAAAAACTAAAAGATGATAGATATAAATTAGCTCTTGTGGTAGCTAAAAGAGCTGAAGAACTTGCAAATGGTGCAGAGCCTTTAGTAAATTTAGATAAAAATAAATACAAATACACTGACATTGCTTTACATGAAATAGCAGAAGATAAAATCGTTTTAGAGGGTTTTGTTGAAACTAGTAAATGATGAGTTGTTATTAGATAAACTTGTTGATGATGTTAAAAATTGTAAGGATTTACAAAGAGCAAAAGAAATCCTTTTTATGGTCTTTCCACAATCTGCTGTTTTAGAAAAAGCAGTAGATTTTTGTATTCAAAAACACGAAGGACAATTTCGAAAAAGCGGAGAACCATATGCAGTTCATCCTATATTAGTGGCTTCTTTTGTGGCATTTTTAAGCCCTGTGCAGTCTATGATCATCGCTGCATTATTACATGATGTATTAGAAGATACAAATTGCAATGAAGAAGAACTGAGTTTAAATTTTGGAGAAGAAGTTACTAAATTAGTTCAAGGTTTAACTAAAATAGTCAGTATTAGAGAAGATCATCTTACACGCTCTAATTCTAATGAAAAACTTGCAAAATCTGCTTTGACTTTTAGAAATATGCTTTTAGCTGGTGTTGAAGATGTGAGCGTGCTTGTAATAAAGCTTTGTGATAGATTGCACAATATGCTTACTTTAAATTTTTTAAGAGAAGATAAACAAAAAAGAATCAGTGAAGAAACCTTGGTGGTATATGCACCTATAGCTCATAGACTTGGAATTTCAAGTATAAAAAATTTACTTGAGGATTTAAGTTTTAAGTTTTTATTGCCTGATGAATATGCACAAATTGATAATTATATAAATGCAAAAGATCAACAAATTCAACTTGGATTTAATGAATTTATTTCAAAAATAGAAATGTTATTTTTGGAAAATGGGTTTAGACAAGGTAGCTTTGTTATACACAAAAGAATTAAACATAATTACTCTATTTACTTAAAAATGCAAAGAAAAGGTGTGGGACTTGATGAAGTTTTAGACCTTTTAGGTGTAAGAATTTTGGTTGAAAAAGTTTATGATTGTTATTTGGCTTTAGGAATTTTACATACACATTTTAATCCTTTAATTTCAAGATTTAAAGACTATATAGCTTTGCCAAAACAAAATGGTTATCAGACCTTACATACAACACTTTTTGATGCAAAAAATATCATAGAAGCTCAAATTCGCACCTTTGATATGCACAAGACTGCTGAATTTGGCGTGGCAGCGCATTGGAAATATAAAGAAGGAAATATAACAACACCAAATTTAGATTGGCTTGCAGACATTTCTATGCATGGTAAAGAAGATGGCAATGCTGTGCAAGATTGTGATGCTATTGAACTTTATGAATATGCAAAAGATAGTTTATATATAGAAGATATAGCAGTGTATTCTCCAAAGGGAGAAATTTTCACCTTGCCGCGTGGGGCTACAGCTTTAGATTTTGCTTATGAAGTTCATACTAAAGTAGGACTTCATGCAAAAACTGCTTTTGTTAATCGCGTAAGAGTACCACTTTTAACTGTGCTTAAAAATGGAGATATAGTTAGTATTGAAACTTCAGAAGAAGAATTTTTTAGATGTTCATGGATAGATAGCGTTAAAACAGGAAAAGCTAGGGCTAGTATAAGAGATTTTTGCAAGCAAAAGAAAAAAGAGTTAAATAATAAAATTGCTATTAATCTTTTATCTACTGTTTTTAATAAAGATTCTAAACTTATAGAAGAATGGCTTGAAAAAGAAAATTTTAATAAAAAGCTAAGACAAATTGCTTTGGATTTTAATTATTTTAAAGATGTAATTATTGCACTAAGAAAATATATGGGGCAAAATCAAGCAGCTAAATTTGAACAAAATGAGCAAAAATTTGAAAGCATAGTGATTGGTTCTAATTATAAAATAACCACAATTAATTTTGATTATTGTTGTAGACCTAAAAGAGGGGATGAAATCATTGCTTTTAGACATTCAACTGGAGCAACAATACACCATAAGCTTTGTGAGCAAGCAATGAAAATGATAGAAGATAACAAAGAAATGGTTTTTGTTTTCTGGAATGATAGTTCGATAAAAAGTTACAAAATCATCGTTTCTATAGAAAATAAAAAAGGCTCTTTAGCGGATTTTCTAACTACTTTGGCTAAAATGCAGATTAATGTTTTAAGTATTAACTCAGCTGATTCAGAGCCAGTTGTTGCAAATTATTTTGAAGTACAGGTTGAGTTACCTAGCAATATAGATCTTGAGAATGCAAAAGAAAGATTAAAATCTAGATATAAAATTTTAGATTTTATATCTTTAAATGATGCATATAATAATCACTAAAAAGGTTTTTTTATGGATATTAATGAAATTATTAAAGAAATTAAAAGAGGAATAGCAGAAATTATTGATGAGGAAAGATTGGTTTCTTTAGTAAAAAATTACTATGAAAAAGGTGAAAATTTTTTTGTAAAGGCCGGTTTTGATCCTACAGCTGCTGATTTGCATTTGGGTCACACTGTGGTTTTGAGTAAAATGGCTTTGCTTCAAAAACATGGAGCTATAGTGCAGTTTTTAATAGGTGATTTTACTGCTCAAATTGGAGATCCAACAGGCAAAAGTGTTACAAGGAAAAAACTTGATAAAGAAGAAGTACTTAAAAATGCCAAAACTTATGAAGAGCAAGTTTTTAAGATTTTAGATCCAAGTAAAACTCAAATTCATTTTAATTCTAAATGGCTAAATGAGCTTGGTGCTGCTGGTATAGTAGAGCTTACTTCGACTTTTAGTGTTGCTAGAATGCTTGAAAGAGATGATTTTACTAAGCGTTTTAAAGAGCAAAGCCCAATTTCAATTTGTGAGTTTTTATATCCACTTTTGCAAGGTTATGATAGTGTTGTTTTAAAAAGTGATATAGAAATGGGCGGGACTGATCAAAAATTTAATCTCTTAATGGGAAGACAACTTCAAAGAGTATATAATTGTCAAAAAGAACAAGCGGTGATGATGATGCCATTGCTTGAAGGCCTTGATGGTGTGAATAAAATGAGTAAAAGCTTGGGAAATTATATCGGTGTAACTGAAGATGCTAAAGATATGTATGCTAAAGTTTTGAGTATAAGTGATGAGTTGATGTTTAGATATTATGAACTTTTAAGCGAAAAAAGTTTAAATGAAATTTCACAAATAAAAGATGATATTAAAAATGGTTCATTACACCCTAAAAAAGCTAAAGAAAATTTAGCTTTAGAAATTACTGCGCGTTTTCACTCAAATGAATGTGCGCTAAAAGCTAAAGAAGAATTTGACAAAGTCCATAGTGCAAAAGAACTTCCTAGTGATATGCCAAGTTTTACTTTAGAAGGTAGTATTTGGCTTGCAAAAGCTATAGTAGAGTGCAAAATGGAAAGTTCTACTTCAGCTGCTAGAAGATTGATTAATTCAAATGCGGTAAGTGTTAATGGAGAAAAAGTTCAAGATGAACAATTCCAACTAGAAAACGGTGAATATATTTTACAAGTTGGAAAAAGAAAATTTGCAAAATTAAAGGTAATATGATGAGTTTTAAAGCTTTAAAAATTGGAAAGCATGAGATAAAATATCCTATTTTTCAAGGTGGTATGGGACTTGGTATAAGTTGGGACAAACTTGCTTCTGCAGTTTCTTTAAATGGTGGATTAGGGATTATTTCTTCAGTAGGAACTGGATATTATGAAAATAGAACACATATAGATAAAGAGTTCAATGCAAAACCTTACGGTAGTGATAATTTTTACTCAAAAGCAGGTTTAAAAGCTTTGATAGATAATGCTAGAAAAGTTTGCAAAGATGCTCCTTTGGGTTGTAATATTTTATATGCAAGTAATAATTATGCGCAAATTGCGCGTAATGCTTGCGAGCTTGGTTTTAATGTGATAGTTTCAGGAGCAGGTTTGCCTACAAATTTGCCTGAATTTACACAAGATTATCCTGATGTTGCTTTGGTGCCTATTGTATCTTCAGCTAAGGCTTTAAAGATTATTTGCAAAAGATGGCAAAGTAGATACAATCGCTTGCCTGATGCAGTTATAGTTGAAGGGCCAAAAAGCGGAGGTCATCAAGGCTTTACTTATGAACAATGCTTAATGGATGAATATCAGTTAGAAAATGTAGTACCACAAGTTGCAGCTGAGATTAAAAATTGGGGTGATATACCATTAATTGCTGCAGGTGGAATTTGGGATAAGCAAGATATAGAAAAAATGATGTCTTTAGGAGCAAGTGGCGTTCAAATGGGAACTCGTTTTATAGGAACTTTTGAATGTGATGCGAGTGATGATTTTAAACAGGTTTTATTAAATTGTAAAAAAGAAGATATCGAGCTTTTAAAATCTCCTGTTGGATATCCTGCAAGAGGAGTAAGAACTAATCTTTTAAATTTGGTCGATAAAAGAATGGGGCCAAAAATAAATTGCATTAGCAATTGTGTTGCGCCATGCGGTAGAGGTAAAGAAGCTACAAAGGTAGGTTATTGTATAGCAGATAGATTATATGATGCTTGGAGTGGTAAAAAAGATACTGGTTTATTTTTTACAGGGGCTAATGGATATAGACTAGATAAGCTTATTAGTGTAGAAGAGCTAATGAAAAAATTAGTTAATGGTGAAGATGCTTAGAATATTTTTTATTTTTTTATTATTTTGTTTTAGTGTTTTTGCTAATGCAGAAGTTAAGAAATTTGATCAAAATTTTTTAACTTCTAATTCAGAAGAAAAACTACAATTACACCAGCAATTAAAATCTTTGTATATACAAAGTGTGATTAATGATAATAATGAAGAAAAAAATGAGATTTTAAAAAGATTGATTATTAGCTCCAATTCTTTAGGTTTTGATGATAAAGCTTATGTGCAAGAGCTTAAAGAAAGCGGGGTAAGTGAAGAAGAAATTTCAAGATTAAAAAATGCATTAAATATCATACAAGATCAAAAAATAAAAAAAGAACAAACAAAAATTGAAACCAATACTACATTACCTATTAATAAAAAAGAAGATAAAAAAGAAGATAAAAAAGAAGATAAAAAAGAAGATAAAAAAGAAGATAAAAAAGAAGATAAAAAAGTTCCGGCGCAAAAGGAGCTTTTTGTACTTGATGTAAAGAAATTAGACAATGGTATCTTGCTTGATTTAAGTGAAAAAATTAGCCAAAAAGATATAAAAAATTTTACTTTAAAAGGTGATAATTTTCGTTATGTTGCAGATTTTGATGGAATTTTAAAAGGACCTAAGAGAACTTTTGAATTTAAAGATTTCGATATTATTGTGTCGCAATTTAACCCAACTAGCATGCGTTTGGTCTTAAGTTCAAAAAAAGAATTAAAGATCAAAATAGAACTTAAAGATCAAAGTCTTTTTATGGGGCTTGAAAAAGTAGAAAAAAAAGAAGAGCCCAAACCTATAGTTAAAAAACAAGAAGAAGCTAAAAAAACAGAAGTAAAAAAAGAAGTTGTTAAAAATGAGCCTTTATATATTTTAAAATCAAGTAAAGATAAAAATGGTGTTAATTTAAAATTAAACAACGATATTGATTTTGAAGATGTTAAAATCAATTCTTTTAAAGATGGTAAAACATATCGTTCTATTGTAAGTTTTGAAGCTATTTTAGAAGGTGATAGAAAAAAAATCGACATCAATAAAAATCAATCCATCACAATAGTGCAATTTAATAAAACTACAGTAAGAGTTGTTTTAAATTCTACTAGTGATTTTAAAACTAATCTTGATTTAGACGATGAGGAATTATTTATAGGCTTTGAAAAAAAGGCTAAAAAAATACCGACAAAAACTACCTCAAAAACAGCAAAAACTGCCATTAAAAAATCAGGTAAAATCATAGTAATTGATCCAGGTCATGGAGGTAAAGATCCAGGTACTTTAGGCGATAAGGGTGTTAGAGAAAAAGATGTAGTTTTAAGCGTTGCTTTAAAACTTGGTAAAGAGCTTAAAAAACGAGGATATAAAATTTATTATACTAGAAGTACGGATAAATTTATAAATTTAAGAGATAGAACCTCTATGGCCAATGAAAAAATGGCGGATTTATTTATTTCTATCCATGCAAATGCAGCGCCAAATAAACAAAGAGCCAAAACCTTGCAAGGCATTGAAACTTTCTTTTTATCTCCTGCAAGAAGTGAAAGAAGTAAAAAAGCTGCTGAGTTGGAAAATCAATCAGATTTTGAAGAGATGAATTTCTTTTCAAAACAAACTTTTTTAAATTTTCTAAATCGCGAAAAAATAGTAGCTTCAAATAAATTAGCAATTGATGTTCAAAAAAGCATTTTAAGTAATGTTAGAAAAAAATATAAAGTTGTAGATGGTGGAGTTAGAGAAGCTCCTTTTTGGGTTTTAGTGGGTGCGCAAATGCCTGCTATATTGATTGAGACAGGTTATATTAGTCATCCTAGTGAAAGAAATAGATTGGTAAATAAAAATTTCCAAGAATTATTAGCTATTGGTATTGCTAATGGTATAGAGAGTTATTTTTATAAAAATCAATGAAAAAAGCAAATATCATTATTAAAAACAATGCGCCTTTTTCTTTAGATTTTGATGATTATTATTTTAATTCCAGTGATGGTTTAAACGAGAGTGAATTTATCTACACTAATGCTTTTGAATTTCAAACAAAACAAACTATCATTGCAGAGCTTGGTTTTGGTATAGGTTTAAATTTTTTTCTTACTTTAAAGCGCTTTATAAAAGAAAAAAAAGAAAATCAAAGACTATTTTATCTTAGTTTTGAAAATTTTTATATAGAAAAAGATAAATTAAGACAAATCTATAAAAATCTTGGTTTTTATGAGAAATTTAAAGAGCTTTTAGAGCAGTTTTTAAAATTTTATCCCCCATGTAAAGATGGAGTTTATAGGTTTTATTTTCAAGATTGTTTTTTAGATTTAGTATTTGGTAATGCTAAAGAAAAGTTGCAAAATTTAGATTTTAAAGCTGATATTTGGTATTTAGATGGTTTTGCTCCATCTAAAAATCAAGAAATGTTTGATGAGGACATTATAAGCAAAGTTGCTAAAAATTCAAAAATAAATACCAAGATTTTAACCTTTTCTTCTGCAAGTATTTTAAAAAAAGCTTTAATTGTTAATAATTTTCAGGTGCAAAAGATCAAAGGTTTTAGAAAAAGAGAAATGATACAGGCTATTTTTAATGGCCTTGAGTTTAAAGATAAATTTGCTTATTTTAACACTCCAAGTTTAAAAAAAGAGATACAAAAAATAGCCATCATAGGAGCAGGTATAGCTGGAGCTAGTATAGCTTATGAACTTTCTTTAAGAAATGTCCAAGTGGATGTTTTTGAAAAAGAAAATTCATTAGGAAAAGGTGCCTCTGGTAATATTAATGGAATTTTGAGTTCTTTGATTTTAAAACCTGATGTTTTATTGGGCGAGTTTTCACAATATGCTTTTTTGGAGGCTAGTAGATTTTATAGGCAAATTTTAAATTTAATTCCTCAAGGGGTTTATGAGTTTGCGCATAATGAGCTTATGCAAGAGCGTTTTGATAGTCAAAAAGATAATGTTTTATTTGAAATTATTAACAACCAGGCCTTTTTGAAAGATGGAGCTTGTATCAAACCCAAAGAGCTTGTAAAAACGCTTTTACAAAAAAGCAAGGCTAAAGTATTTTTTGAGCATGAATTTAAAGATTATTCTTATGAAAATGAAAAATTTTCTTTGCAATTTAATAATCAAAAAGCATTAAAAGATTATGATGTATTAATTTATGCTCAAGGTGCTGATATTAAGAATTTTTTAGATTATAAACATATGAAATTAAGTAGCGTAAGAGGGCAATGTACTTATCTAAAGCCATTTTTAAAAAATACTCATGCTCTATCTTCAAAAGGTTATATCTGTCCTATCAACGAAGAATTAAATTTACAGCTTATTGGTGCAAGTTATGATAGGCTTAATCAAGAAAAAAATCTTTTAAAAAACGATGATTTACAAAATTTTGAAAATATAAAAGAATTTTTGCAAGGTGAAAATTTAGAAATTATGGGTGGTAAAGTAGGATTTAGATCATATTCTAGTGATAGATTTGCTATAGTAGGTCAAGCATATGATGAAAAATTTTATTTGCAAAATTACAAAGCACTTTTGTGGCATAAAAATAAAAGTCAAGTAGTGCCAAATGATTTTATTCCTTTGTATTTTTCTATCGCTCATGGATCTAGGGCTTTTGCTAGTGCTATTATTGGAGCTAGAATACTTAGTGCATTAATCTTTGATGAGCCAAAAATAGAAAAAGATTTTTTACATGCTACTCATCCTGCAAGGTTTTTAATTAGAATGCTAAAAAAGGGAAAAGTTTTATAGTAAGTAGTTTTTTGTTTGAAATACTATTAGTCATATTGTAAAAATATAATGCTATTATAAATATAGAGTTAGCAATATTTCATGATAAATGTGAAATTTTGTATCTTTAAAATAATACATTAGAGGTTGAGTGAAAAAATACATTTTTTTAAGCTGTATATGCATAAATGCATTTGCTTTAAATTTGGAAGAAAGCTTAGGTGAGGGTGAGGCTAATATTAGCAAGTATCAAAAATCAAACACTGCTTCTAAGCAAGTATTTTTTCAAAAACCACAAGAGTACCAAGCTCAAGGTGCTGACCTTAGCTCTTTTGCCAGTAATTCTTTAGGTCAAGTTTTAAATTTAAGCTCTAAAGATAAAACAGAGGCTAATTTAGATTATGGCGCTTTAAATGTAAATATAAAAAATATTAATTCAATACTAGATTATGAAAACGCTACTTTACTTTTAGAAAAACAAGCAAGAATAGGGCAATTAGAACAAGCTTATTCTTTAGGACTTATTAATCGTTATGAATTTGATGAGTTTAATTTGGGTTTTAATTATTTTAATGATCAATATAAAGAAGCTTATGAAAAAAATAGTTTTGGTGCTGAATTTCAATTTAGTCGTTATTTTAAAGCATATGTTAATCACTACAATATAAAAGAAAATGATAGCGAAGATAGCACGGAACTTGGTTTGATGTTTGATTTGCCTTATTTAAATATCTTAAATGTAAATTCTAATATAAAAGAATTACAAAATCAATATAACATTACTTATTCTCCAATTTCTATTTTAGATTTATCACTTAATTATCAAGATGAAAAAACTAGCGCCAAAGATCAAACAGCAATGTGGGTAAGATTTAGACTAAATTATGAGCAAAGTTTAAGTAAGCAATTTTATAATAGTTTATATCGTAAAAACAATATAGGTAAATTTAATCGTTATGATTTTGCTACTAGGACTTATTAATTACTCATAAAACGAGTAATGTCATTATAAGTTACAAACACCATTAAACTTAAAAGTAAAGCCATACCAAAATAACTAAGATATTCAAAACACACTTTTGGCACTTCTTTTTTAAAGACTAACTCATAAAGATTAAAAAGTATATGTCCTCCATCTAGTGCTGGGATAGGAAGCAAATTTAACACTCCAAGATTGATAGAAATTAAGGCGGTGATTAAAAATAAAACTACTATACTAGTATTTGCTGCTTTGGAGGTTATATCTACCATGGTGATGATACCACCCATATTTTTTGCATCTAATTCCCCGCTTATTATTTTAGCAAGTCCTTTAAAAATAAGCAAAGAAGCCTCTATGCTTTCTTCATAAGCGTATTTTAAACTATTAATTCCTGGATGGTAAATAGTAACAAACTCACCTTTAGGTGCTATGCCAATGAGTGGTTTTTGAACTTTTTGATAAAACTCATTATAGCCTTGATCAATTTGTGGGGTTAGGGTAATGTTGATGAGTTTGCCATCGCGCTCTATATTAAGTAAGGTTGGTTTTATATGTACAAGTTTGCTAATTTCTTCAAAGCTTTGAATTTTAACTCCATCTATGGCTAAAATTTTATCCCCAATTTGCAAATTTGCCTTTTGTGCAGCTGAATTTGGTGCTATATTACCAATAACGGGTGCAAGCTTTTGAACTCCTAAAAAAGCTATAGCTATATAAAGTAAAAATGCTAAAAAGAAATTAAAAAATGGCCCCGCAAAGAGTATGTAAATTCTAGCTAAAGGGCTTAGAGTATTATAGCTGTTTGCTTCGTAATTTTTTTTACTAGGGTTTAAATCATCTTGTCCTTTGAGTTTAACATAACCACCAAAAGGTAGTGCAGATAAGCGGTATTCTGTGTTTTTGTAAGTTTTTTTAAAAACAGCTTTTCCAAAACCTATACTAAAAATTTCAACATCAACCCTCATATGTTTTGCAGCTAAAAAATGCCCAAGTTCATGAAAAAATATTAAAAAAGATATAACAAAAAGTGTTATTAAAAAATTAAAAGAATAAAATTTAAAGCCTATGGCAAGAATTATAAATAAAAATATATAAGATTTCAATTATTACCTTTTTTACTATGTTTAATATAGGCTAAGACATATTCTATACCTGAATATAGGGTTAAAAATAAAGCTAAAATAAGCAATTCATTTGCAAATGGCCATTGCATGATTAAAAATATCACCGCGCAAACCTGAGATGAGGTTTTAATTTTCCCAGCAAATGAAGCACTAACATCAAATTGCTCACTCACCATTATAACCCTAAAACCAGTGATAAAAAATTCCCTAACTAAGATAATATAAACTATCCAAGGATCAGCCCTTTGTGTAAGCAATAAGCCTAAAAATGCAGCAAGTATTAGCATTTTATCAGCAAGTGGATCTATAATAGCTCCAAGTTTTGTTGTTTGATTCCACATTCTTGCAATGTGTCCGTCAAAAAAATCCGTCATTGCAGCTATGCCAAATATTACACAAGCAAAATAATTTACCCAACTAGGATGAATATTTTCAAAATCATTAATAAGTAAAAAAAACAAAAGTGGTGCTAATAATATCCTTATAAATGCTAAGATATTAGGTAAATTCATTGTTTATTAATCCTTGTGTTTAAAGAAAATACCCCAAAGTGGGGTAATGAATCATTTAAAGGTTGTACCACCATCAACGATTAAAGTATGCCCTGTGATCCAATTTGCCTTATCAGAGCATAAAAATAAACACGCTCCAGCTAGATCTTGAGGTTCTCCGATACGATTTAATGGACTAAGATTAATAGTTGCATTTTTAACTTCTTCATAATTTGTAAATGCTTTTAGTGCATCAGTGTCAATTGGCCCACCACTTACTACATTTACACGAATATTCTTAGAGCCAAGCTCAGTTGCAGCATATCTTGCCATAGCTTCTACTGCAGCTTTTGCTGTACCATGACCAGCATAATTTTCAATATGCACTAAATTTCCGGTTGATGAGATAGAAAGTATGCTTCCACCACCAACTTTTTCCATTCTTTTAGCAGCTTCTTGCGCTCCAACTACAAAAGCATTTACAGTAGCTGTGAAGATATTATTAATACCTCTTGGTTTTAATTTCATAAATTTAGTGTATCCACCAACTACTGCACGACCTGAGATAATAGCATTTGAAATGAAAAAATCAACTCTATCAAAATCTTGATCAATTTTTTCAAATAATTCTTTGTAAGTTTCAGGTTCTAAAATATTAAATTCATAAGCTTTTGCTTTGATTTTATAATTATTTTCTAAATCTTTTATCATATCTTCAGCAATTTGAGCATTTGAGTTGTAAGTAAATGCAATATTTGCCCCTGCTTTTGCAAATTCATATACTATAGCTTTTCCTATTCCTCTTGTTCCGCCACTAATTACTAAAGTTTTATTTTTAAAAAAATTATCCATTAAAATCCTTTGATATCATAGTTTTTCATTATCGCTTCTATTTTTGCTAAATTACAATCACTAGGCTTGCAAAGTGGCAAACGATATTCTAAAGTAGGGGTTAATCCTGCTATATACATCGCTGCTTTTATAGGTATAGGATTGCTTTCGCAAAATAAAATTTTATTGATATTATACAACTCATCATTAATTTTTTTAGCTTCAATGTATTTTTCTTCTAAAGCAAAATGAGTTAATTTTGAAATCATATCAGGAAGTAAATTTGAAGTAACTGAAATCACACCTTTTCCACCATTTGAAAGTATAGGATAATTAATCGCATCTTCACCGCTTAAAAGCATCATTCTAGGTTCATGCGCTAGTAAATCAACGCATTTATCAATGCTCCCACTAGCTTCTTTTACTCCATAAATATTTTCACAATCTCTAAATAATCTTATAATGGTTTCTGTTTGTAAATCACAGCCTGTTCTTCCTGGTACATTGTATAAAAGTACAGGTATATCAATACTTTTTGCTATTTCTTTATAATGCAAATACAAACCTTCTTGTGTAGGTTTATTGTAATATGGAGTAACACTTAAAATACCATCAGCTCCATGTTCTTGTGCAAACTTAGCTAAACTTACAGCTTCATGAGTAGCATTGCTTCCTGCTCCGGCTAAAACTTTACAAGAACTTCCCTTGCAAGCATCTAAAGCTATTTCTATACAAATTCTATGTTCTTCATGAGTTAAGGTGGCGCTTTCTCCGGTTGTTCCAACAGGCACTACTGCATCAATTCCATTTGCTATTTGTCTTTTGATGAGTTTGTGGTAAGTTTGTTCATCTAATTTTCCATTTTTAAATGGAGTTATTAAAGCTGTCATTGCTCCTATGATGATATTATTGTCCATTTTCACCCCTTTTTAAGATTATTGTTGTAGATTTGTTTTCATTAAAATATTTTCTAGCACAATGAATTAAATCATCTTTGCTTAGATTTTCTATATTTTTTTCATAATCAAGTAAAGGTTTTAAATCACCTTTGGCAAGATAAGATCCATAAATATTTGCAACGCTACTTGCATTACTTAGTGAAAAAATAAAATCACTTTTTACAGTATTTTTGATTTTTTCCATGATAGTATCATCAAATTTAGCATTTTTTACATCTTCAAGAATCTTTAAAAGCTCTTTTTCAACATCTTCTGCTTTTATACCTTCATTGCAAACACAAATAAATATAAATAAATTCTCATCTATATTTTCACTTGCATAAGCATAAAATTCATTGATAAGTTCTAATTTATCAATTAAAATTTCACTTATTAAAGAACTTTTTCCATTTCCTAGAAGTTCGCTTAATGCACAAAGTTTTGGCATATCTTCATGATTAAATGCAGGAATTTTATATGCAAGTGCTAATAATTGCGTATCACTTTCTTTATGCAAGATCACACGTTTAGCACCATCTTGTTCAGGTTCTTTTTCATGAACTATAGGGATTTCTTTGGTGTTTTTTATATCTTGAAAATGTTTTTTAGCTAAAGCAAAAACTTCATCTTCATTAATATCGCCACTCACAAGTAAAATAGCATTTTTGGGTTGATAAAAAGTTTGATGAAAATCTTGTATATCTTCTATTTTCCAATTTTGTATATCTTTAAAAAAGCCTATCGGGGTCCAGTGGTATGGATGGTGTAAAAAAGCATGATTGTATAATCTAAAATACAAATATCCCAAAGGATTATTATCAGTTCTCCAACGCCTTTCTTCTAAAACCACATTCCTTTCAGGTTGAAACTCATCATCTTTTAAATTTAAATTACACATTAATTCTGCAAAAAGCCATAAAGATTTGTCTAAATTTTCACTAGAGCATTTTATAAAATAATGCGTATAGTCAAAGCCTGTACTTGCATTATCCACTCCACCAAAACCCTTGACTATCTCATCAAATTCACCTGCTTTTAAATTTTTTGTACTTTTAAAATTTAAATGTTCAAGCATATGAGCTATGCCACTTTTTCCCATTTTTTCATTTCTTGAGCCAACTTTATAAAAAATATCTACACTTATAACTCCGCTTTTTTTATTTACAGGTAAAGTGTAAATTTCAAGTTTATTTTCAAGGGTAATTTTTTTATAATTAATCATTTAAAATTAACTCCTATAGCTTGACTAATATGATTAAAACCATCTTGTTTTAAAAGCTCAATTAAACCTTGATTGATATTTTTAACAATGCTTGGTCCTTTAAAAATCATAGCTGTATAAATTTGGACTAAGCTAGCACCATTTTTGATACGCTCATAAGCAAGTTCGGCACTATCTATGCCTCCACTTGCTATTAAAATAGTATCTTGATAAATTTCTTTAGCTACTTCCTTAAAAAATGCCGCACTTTTTTGAGTGATTAATCTACCACTAATTCCACCAAAGGTTCTTGTATTATCAATCAAAGAATAATCTATACTAGTATTTGCCATGATAATACCATCAGCTTTTGCACTAATAGCACTTTTGCAAAGTGAAATTGCACTGTCTATACTCATATCTGGCGCTATTTTTAAAATCACAGGTTTATTTGTGATTTCTTTTGCTTGGTTAAATAAAGTACTTACAAATTCCTCGCTTTGCAAATCTCTTAAATTTTTAGTATTTGGAGAAGATATATTAATCACAAATAAATCACACAAATCTTTAAATTCTTTTAATAAAATAATATAATCATTAATAGCTTCTTCATTTGGGGTGATTTTGTTTTTACCTATATTTGCCACTAAAGGTATGCTAAAAGGATAGACTTTTTTTACTTCTTTAGCAATGGCGTCTTTGCCTTTATTGTTAAAACCCATAGCATTTTGAATACTTTCTTGTTCAACAAGTCTAAAAAGTCTAGGTTTTTCATTACCATTTTGAGGTTTTGGAGTAAAAGTTCCATACTCTAAAAAGCCAAAGCCTAAAGCACTTAGCGGTCTTATCATCGTGGCATTTTTATCAAATCCACCTGCTAAACCTACAGGATTATAAAAATTCAGATTAAAAATTTCTTGATTTAAAATTTCATCATTTATTACACAATCTTTTGCAAAAAAACTAAGCCCTCCAGGAAATATATAATCTAGTGTTCGCATACTAAATTCAGCCAAAGTATGAGCATTTTCTGGATCTAATTTATATATTAAAGGTTTTAAGCTTTCATAAGTCATATTTTTCCTTTATTTGCAAAATAGCATATTGTACTAAAAAAATGATAATTTTTAGTTTTCATTTTCTTTAACTTTATCAGTTTTTTGTACTTTTTGTTTTAATTTTTGATAAATTTCACAATGTTTCATTAAATAAGCATCATTTCCTATAGAAGCTATTTTTCCTTTATCAAGCACAGCGATTTTATCGGCATTTTCTATAGTGCTAAGTCTATGAGCGATAATGAGTATCAAACGATCTTTTTTTAAGCTCTCTATAGTTTTTACTATGGCTTTTTCACTTTCATTATCAAGCGCTGAAGTTGCCTCATCAAAAATTAAAATTTGAGGATTTTTATATAAAGCTCTTGCTATAGCAATGCGTTGTTTTTGTCCGCCGGAGAGATTTTTTCCATGTTCTTTTAATTCAGTATGTATACCACCAAGTTCTTGGACAAAATCATAAGCATTAGCTTGTTTTAAAACCTCTATCACGCGCGCTTCATCGTATTCTTTAGCATAAGCAATGTTTTGAGCTATAGTGTCATTAAATATATAAATATTTTGAGTTACTAAAGAGATATTCTCTCTTAAACTAACAATATCAAAAGAGTTAATATCTCTTTGATTGATTAAAATTTCACCGCTATCTTTTTCAAAAAAATATATCAAAAGATTAATAATAGAAGATTTTCCTCCACCACTTGATCCGACTAAGGCTAGAATTTCTCCTTTATTAAAAGAAAAATTTACATCTTTTAACACCATTTTATCTTTTTGATAGCTTAAAGAGACATTTTTAAAATGGATATTTTGGATATTTTCTGTAAGTTTTTCATCGCCACCTTTAATTTGTGGTTCTAAATCAGTTAGATAAAAAGTTCTCTCACTTGCTGCTACTGCATTTTGTAATCTTGTATAAAGCGAAGAAAGTCTTTTAATAGGTGTATAAGCCATAAATAAAGCTGTGGTAAAACTAAAAAAAGATCCTATACTTAAGCTTCCATCGATTACTTCTTTACCGCCTATTATAATTACTATTGCAAAGCCAATTGAACCCATAGATTCCATCAAAGGGCTACTTAAAGCTTCAATTCTAATGCCTTTTAAGGAAAGTTTGCAAACTTCACTATTGGTTTGGCTGAATTTTTGCATTTCATTTTTGCCTGCATTAGAAGCTTTAATAAGTTCTATATTGGAAAAGATTTCGCTTAATCTTGAAGTAAGATCAGAATTTTTTTCTTGAGTATTGCGTCCTATTTTTTTGATTTTTTTAGCAAAAATAGCAAGAGGATAAATTGCTAAAGGTAAAATTACTAAAGCAAAAAAAGCAAGTTTTGGACTTTGATAAATCACCACACTTAAAAGCCCAATTGCAGTTAAACTTTCCCTTAAAATTTCAGGTATGATAGTAGAAACTATATTTTGCAAAGCTCCAATATCAGAAGTACAACGACTAATTAATTCCCCGTTTCTGTATTTATGGAAAAAGCTCATATCTAAACGCAAAAGATTACCAAGCACTAATTCTCTTAATCTTCTTAAAATATCTGTACCAACATAAGATATATAATAAACTTGCATATAAGCACCAAGATTTTTTAAAGCATAAATTAAAACAACAAGCAAAGGCATATAATAAAGCAATTGTGCATTTTTTTCTATAAAAATTTTATTTAAAATAGGCTCTATGATGTATGCACTAGCAGCTGTGCCACCACTAGTTAAAAGCATGCCAATGATAGCTAAAACAAAATAAAACCAATAATCTTTATAATAAGGCTTAAAGCGAGTAAAAACCTCTTTAAGCTTCATTTCTTTGTAATTTTTATCCATTTTTCTCCCATACCACACCATTTGGTGTATCCATTAAAAGAATATTCTCTTTGGCTAAATCATCTCGAATTTGATCTGCTAAGACATAGTTTTTTTCTTGTTTTGCTTTGTTGCGTAGAGTGATTTTTTCTTCTATTTCTTGACATTTTTCTTCACTAATGCCAAATTGAAAATATTTTATAGTATCTATAAAACCTATGCCAAAAATAAAAGCAAGTTCTTTTAAGGTTTTTTCTAATTGTATTTTATAAGCTTCATCTTTTGGGTTTTGATCTAAGTAAATATTACTTTCATTGATAAACTCATCAAGTAAAGCTAGAGCTTTAGAGGCATTTAAATCATCGTTTAAAACATCTAAGATATTTTGAGATACCTCACTTTCTATAATAGTTTTTTCATCTATAAAAGCATTTAAATTTAAGCGTTTTTTTAAGCGGTAAAATTTATCAAGCCTTTTTTTAGCAGCTTGTAAGTCTTCTAAAGCATAGTTAAAATGTGCTCTATAATGTACACTTAAAAGATAAAATCTCAAAACCTCCCCATTAAAAAGTTTTAAAGAATCTTTTAGAAAAAAGCTATTTCCCAAGCTTTTACTCATTTTTTCACCATTAATTTGTACAAAACCATTATGTAGCCAAAAATTAGCTAATTCATGATTGTTTTTACAACGACACTGACAAGCTTCATTCTCATGATGAGGAAAAAGTAAGTCTATGCCCCCTGCATGAATGTCAAGCTTATCTTTAAAAATACTCTCTATCATTACAACACATTCTGTGTGCCAACCTGGTCTTCCTTTGCCAAAACTTGCAGGATAAAATTTTTCATCAAATTTCCATAAAACAAAATCGCTATCATTTTTTTTAGCTATGTTTTCTTCTAAGCGTGATTGATTATCTTCTAAATTTCTTTTAGAGATATAAAAGTATTTATCATCTTTGCTAGTATCAAAATAAATCCCATCTTCAAGTTTATAAGCTAGGTTTAATTCTAAAAGTTTTTCTATATAAGTAATCATTTGCTCAATATAAGCTGTGGCCTTTGGTTTAAAATCAGGTTCTAAGATATTAAGTGCTTGCATATCCTCTTCATATCTTTTAATATAAAAATTTGTAATTTCTTCTAAACTTTTACCACTTTCTTGCATTTTTTTTAAAATTTTATCATCAATATCAGTGTAATTTCTAGCAAAAACCACTTCATAACCACTTGTTATTAAAACTCTTCTTAAAAAATCAAAACACACACTACTTCTTGCATGTCCTAAATGCGCATCATCATATACAGTAGGCCCGCACAGATAAATATTTGCTTTTTTTGCTTCATGTGGGATAAATTCGCATTTTTTCTTTAAAACACTATCAAAAAAAACCATTAAAACAAACCTTTAAAAAATGATAAAGTTCAATTAAAAATTGTATTAAAATATCTTTAATTTCAAATAAGCCTAAAGCAAATAAACTTAAAAATACTATGCTAATAAGCCAAAATTTAATCCTAAAAATACCCCAAAGATTTTTAAAGCCAAATTCTTTAATATTAGCATATAATAAATAAAAAGCACTAATAGATGAAGCTAGCGCAATGCCTAAGCTCTTATAGGCTTCTTCTTTGATAAGTAAAATAATCGCTATGCTAAAAAATGCTGATATAAAAAGCGTTTTAAAGGCGATTATAGCGGCTATTTTTTGTTTAAATTTAGCATAAAGCCATAAAGAAAAAAGTTTTTGTAAACCAAAAGGTAAAAGTCCTAAAAGATAAGCTTGTAATAAAAATGCAGTGATTTTTGTGTCTTCTTGATTAAAATTTCCTCTTTGAAATAAAAACTCCACAATTTCTTTAGCTAAAATAATTCCAACTATACTAGCTAAAATCAAAAGTACACTTAAATATTCAAAAGCTTTTTGCATAAAAGCTAAGGCTTTTTGTTCTTCATTTGCTTTTAAATGTCTTAGTATTTTTGGAAAGCTTACTTGACTTAGAGCGATTGCAAAAAGAGCTAAAGGAAGCTGAAAAACCCTATTAGAATAATACAAATACGAAATACTTCCAGCCATTAAAAAACTAGCTATAGTAGTATCTAATAAAGAACTAATTTGATTTGCTGAAGAGCCTAAAAGTCCATGGGTAAAAGTAGAGTGAAATTTATCTAAATTAGTCTTTGTTTTTTTAAGTTTTATGCTTAAATACATACTTTTTAAAATTCTAGTGTTTTTTAAAGCAAAAATATGCCATATAAGTTGAGCTAGACCACTTAAAACAGTCGCATATGAAAAATAATACAAGGCTTCTAAAGGTTTATCTTGGGTGACAAAAAATCCTGCAATCACAACAAAAAGATTAAAAAATGAAGCAGAAAAAGAAGTGATGAAAAAATTTTGTTTATAATTTAGCAAAGAGCCTAAAAAAGTGACCAAAAAGATAAAAAACAAATACCAAAAATTAATAGAAACTAAAGGCGCAGCCAGAATGATCGTTTCTTTGTTAAAACCAAAGGCAAAAATCTTTGTAAAAAATTCAGCAAAAAAACTCACCAAAATACAGGTTAAAAAAACAATTATACTAAATTGCAATAAGACATTTATACAAAAAGCACCTTTTTTGCTTGCTTTTAAAAAACTTGGTAAAAAAGCTTGTCCAAAAGCTCCTTCAGCAAAAATTCTTCTAAAAAAAGCAGGCATTTTTAAAGCCACAAAGAAAATATCACTATAAATTCCAGCTCCTAAGTATAAAGCTAAAACAATATCTCTTAAAACACCCATAATCCTAGAAAATAAAATTCCCAAAGCATTGATGATGAAATTTTTAAAAACAATATTTTTTCTCATTAATTTTCATTCTTTAAATATTAGTCTGAATATTATAAATTTTTTAGTAGCAATAATTTTAACTAAATTTTGATTTTATTTTTGCTAAAATCAAAATTTTATATACAATAAGGAAGCTTAAGCTATGGAAGAGAAGAAAATTTTATATACTAAAGACCCTTATAAAGAGCTTTTGATATTTGCTTCTGAAAATAAATGCAAAGTTGATGAACTTGATTTTAGGTTATTAAGTTTTAGCACTTCTTATACTTATGATAATCAAGAATGGATAAAAGTCAATGAAAAAGAATTAAAAATTTTTGAAGAAGATGAAAAATTTTTAATTCATGATTTAAATATAGAGCAAGAGTATAAAATAGAAATTTATTTTAAAAAAATTGCACGATCATCTGCTTTTGAAGTTAGCCTGCACACTAATGAGCTTTGTACTTTATTAAAAGCTAGTGTTAAAGCTAGTGAAATTATTGCTTTTCATGATAAATTGGCGCTAGAACTTTTAGAAGCTATTTATAAAGCAATGATAAAAGAGAAATATTTACTTGGATTTAGAATTTTTGATTTTAAAAAGCAAATTATTGATTTTAATACCAAAGCCAAAGAAAAGCAAAAATTTGATTTTGAAGTTGAATTTGAAGTTTGTAAGGGAGTTAATCCACAAGAGCCTACAAATGAAGAAATTCAATATCACTATCTAGAAAATTTAAAAAAACATAATGATGTGATGAATAGAAATTATGTAGCGCCTATAGGAAAAGATGAGGTGGCTATTGAGAGGATTAAACCAAAAGAGGGCAGTGATGGCAAGGATTTAAGATTTAAAATTTTAAAAGCTCTCCCGCCAAAAACAAACAAAGAAAAAGTTGTTTGTTCGGATAATTTTGAAGTTAAAGAAGGTGATGAAAGCATAAAATATATTGCTAAAAAAGATGGCTTTATTATTCAAAAAAAATCTATTTATGAGATAGAAAATTATTTAGAATTTAATAAGGTCGATTTTAAAAGTACGGGTTCTATTTGGGCGGGTTTTGATAAACAAGTTGTTATTGTGATTAAAAATACAAATAATTTAGAAGATGCAATAGGTCCTAGGATTACTGTTGAGGCTCAAGAATTAGAAGTTACTGGTAATATGGCTCAAGATTCTGTTTTAAGAGGTAAAAAAGTAATTCTTAAAGGCAATATGCATCATAAAAGTACTATTATAGGGCAAAAGGTTGAGGTTAATATCTTAAGAGGATATTGTGAGGCTGAGGAAGTTTTTGCTGAAACTTTAGAAAATGGCTCTATCAAGGCTAAAAAAGTAAATATTAAAAAAGCTGTGGGTGGAGAGATTATTGCTGATGAAATTTACATACAAGAGCTTGGTGGTAATTGTTTATGTAGTGCTAAAAGCTTGATTCATGTTGAAAAAATTCAAGGAAATGGTAATAAACTTGTAATTCAAGATCTCAAAGCTTTTGATAAAGAAAAAAGTGGTGAGGAAATACTTTTGCATATTGAAGAGTTAAAAAAAGAACAAGAAAATTTAATCAAAGAAATTGAAGAAACCAAGCATACCATCCATGTGAGTAAAGATTCTGTGAGAATTTTACAGCAAAAAGCAAAAGAATTGATGAGTGCAAAAAGAGCCATACCGCAAGCTTATAAGATTACCATTAAAGATTTTAATCAAAAGATTGAAAATTTAAATATTTTTACTAATAAGATAGAAAATTTAAAAGAGGAAGAAAAAGCAAATATAGAAAAGCTTAAAAAAATTCAAGATGAGCTTTTAAAATCAAAAATTATTAATAAAAGTGGAAAATGGATGGATTTAAACGAGGTTAAATTTGTTTTATTAAATCCTAGGAAAGAATTAAGTTATTATCCAAATAGCGAAGAAAAAATTCAATGTTTTGAGCTTGAAAAAATAGAGACTGAAAATGGAATGAGTGTTTATGAAATTCGCTCTATTAGTAATTACAAGGATGAAGCTAAATGATAGTGGCAATTGAAGGAATAGTGAGTAAAAAAGAACCTACTTTTGTAGTTTTAAAAACTTCAAGTGGGGTAAGTTATGGTGTTTATGTGTCGCTTTTTTGCTCAAGTAATTTTGAAAAAGATCAAAAAATTGAGTTTTTAATCACACAAATTATCAAAGAAGACTCTCATAAATTATATGGATTTTTAGATATAAATGAGCAAAGAATGTTTGAATTATTAATCAAAATTAGTGGTATAGGAGCAACTACTGCTATGGCACTTTGCTCAAGTTTAGATACTAATACTTTCTATACAGCTTTACAAAGTGGCGATGAGAGTGTATTTAAAAAGGTTCCTGGTATTGGCCCAAAGAGTGCAAAAAGAATTATAGCTGAGTTAAGTGATGCAAAAATCAATATAGAAAATTCTAATCAAGACCATGCACAGGCTTTGGCGGCCTTACTTTCACTTGGTTTTAAACAAGAAAATATTTTAAAAGTTTTAAGAACTTGCGAGAGTCAAAATACTAGTGAGCTTATTAAAGAAGCTTTGAAAAAATTAGCATAATAAAAGGAAAAATATAATGATATATGGTGTAATTTTTGGTGCAAATTCTTATGAGCATGAAATTAGTATTGTGAGTGCTGTGGTATTAAAAAAAGTACTCAAAGCGCAAAAAAAATTTATATTTTGTGATAAAAATAAGGAATTTTTTCTTATAGATGAAGAAAAAATGAATGCAAAAACTTTTAGCAGTGGTGCTTATAAAAAAGAAAAAGCCTTGGTATTAAAGCAGGGTGGGTTTTTTATCAAAACCATGTTAGGCGAGAAAAAACTTGACATGGATGTAGCGGTAAATATCGTACATGGAAAAGATGGCGAAGATGGTAAAATAGCTGCTTTGCTTGATTTTTATGGCATAAAGTATATAGGGCCACGCATAGAAGCTAGTGTTTTATCTTTTAATAAGGCTTTAACTAAACTTTATGCACAAAGTGTAGGGGTGAAAACACTTGATTATAAGGTTTTAAATTTACATAAAGAGCAAAATGTTTCTTTAAGTTTTCCTTGTATTTTAAAGCCTGCAAGATTAGGTAGTAGTATAGGTATAAGTATAGTTAAAGATGAAAGCGAGCTTAAATATGCTAAAGATGTTGCTTTTGAATTTGATGAGGATGTTGTGGTAGAACAATTTGTAAGCAATATTAAAGAATATAATTTAGCAGGTTGCATGATAGGTGAAAAAATGGAATTTTCCATTATTGAAGAGCCTAGAAAAAATGAAATTTTAGATTTTGAACAAAAATATTTAGGTTTTTCAGAAAGTTCTAAAGTCAGTGAAGCAAATATTAGTGAAGAATTAAAACAAAAACTAAGGGATAATTTTACTAGAATTTATAATCCTTTGTTTAAAGGAGCTTTGATTCGCTGTGATTTTTTTGTGATAGATGATGAGGTTTATTTAAATGAGATCAATCCAAACCCAGGATCTTTGGCAAATTATTTATTTGAAGATTTTACTAATATAGTTGATAATTTAGCAAAAAATATAGAGTTAGAAAAGCAAATTAAGATTGATTATGCTTTTATTCACAGCATTAATGGACAAAAAGGTAAGTTATAATCATGGCTACTTTTAGCAAAGATGAAATTTATACTGCCACGGAAGTAGTGAGAAATTTCAGTACTATGCTTGAAAAAACAAAAAAGAGCGAAAACGGTAGAGTGGTGATAGTAAAAAATAATAAATTTGAAGCCGTGCTTTTAAGCTTTGAAGAATATGAGCGTTTAAATGAGGCTGTAATGCTTTTAGAAAAGATTTATAAAGATAAAAAAGGCTAGAAATGGCAAAAACTAGAGTATATTCTAATGGATATTTTTATAATTTAAGTTATGAAATCATCAATCCAAAATGCGAAAAAACAATTCTTATTTTACACGGTTGGGGTGCTAATAAAGAGCTTATGAAACAAGCTTTTGAAAAGCCTTTGAATGATTTTAAACAAATTTATTTAGATTTACCTGGTTTTGGAAATTCAAGCATAGATGCATCTATGGATTCTTATGCTTATGCCAAGGTTGTAGAAGACTTTTTAACTACAATTGAGCAAAAGGTAGATTATTTAATGGGGCATTCTTTTGGTGGAAAAGTTGCGACTATTATGTGTCAAAATGCTAATTTTCAGGGTTTGATTTTACTTTCTAGTGCAGGTGTGGTTTTGCCAAAAAGTTTTAAAGTAAAGTTTAAAATAGCCTTGTTTAAGATTTTAAAAAATCTTCCTTATGGGGATTTTTGGAGAAAATTTTTTATTAGCAAAGACGCTCAAGGTATGAGTGAAGTGATGTATGAAACCTTTAAGAAAGTTGTTAATGAAAATTTAGAAAATGAATTTCAAAAGCTTAAAAACCCTATTTTGATTTTTTGGGGTAATGAAGATAAAGCTACGCCTTTAAAAAGTGGAGCGATTATCCATTCTTTAGCACAAAAAGGGAAATTTTTTGCATTAGATGGAGATCATTTTTTCTTTTTAAAACATGCTGATTTTATAAATGAAAAAATACATGAGGAATTTTTAAAAAATGATTAGTATGATAGCTTTTTTAAGTTTAAATTTTTTACTCGGATTTTACCTTATTTTGGCTTTGCAATGGTACTCTTATAAATTCTCACGCATAATTTTACATTTTGCTAAACCTTTATGGCATTTATATTTTTTAATAATTCCTTATTGCGCTTTCGCATTTTCTTTATATAGTGGAAATTTTTATTTATATTTTATAGTTTTTGCTTTATCATTGCTATATGGTGGATACTTATATAAAAATTTAGATAAAAAGCTAGTTTTTACTGCTAGGATCAAGCGTTATTTTTTATTTTTGTCGTTTTTTACTTTAGTATTTATGCCATTTTTTTGGATAGGTATAGAAGCTTTAGTGGGTGCATTTTTATTAAGCTTTTTGGTAGAAAAAATAAACCAAAATACATTTATAAAAAAGGCAAATAAAAAGATTTGTGATAATCCAAAATTAAAAATTATTCTAATTACTGCAAGTTTTGGAAAAACAAGTATAAAAAATTTTTTATACGAAGTTTTAAAAGATGATTTTAAGTGTTATAAAACTCCAAGAAGTGTTAATACTTTTATGGGTATAGTAAAAGATATCAATGAAAATTTAGAAAATAATACCGAAATTTATATCGTAGAAGCTGGAGCAAGAGAGCAAAATGATATTTTAGAAATTACAGAATTTTTAAATCCTCAAATTTGCATAGTAGGTGAGATTGGATTGGCGCATTTGGAGTATTTTAAAACTCAAGATAACATCCGCAATGCTAAGTTGCAAGCTTTAAAATCTAAGCGTTTGGAAAAATACTTTTTACACTCAAGCACCTTATATGAAAATGAATTTTATGATGATTGTTTAAGTGATGTTAGGGCAAGTTTGGAAGGTTTAGATTTTAAAATAAGATTAGATGATAATATTTATGATTTTCATGCGAATTTATTAGGCGCTTTTAATGCTTATAATATTAGTGTGTGTATTTTGCTTGCTCATTATTTAGGAATTAAAATAGAAAATATTATAAAAAGTGTATTGAATTTAAAAGCAGTAGAGCATCGTTTGCAAGTGATTTCTAAAGAGCCTAAATTTATCATAGATGATGGTTTTAATGGAAATTTTAAAGGTATGAGTCAAAGTTATGAGCTTTGTAAAAGCTATCAAGGAAGAAAAGTTTTGGTAACTCCTGGTATAGTTGAAGTTAATGAAGAAGAAAATATAAAATTATGTAAGATAATCAATGAATGTTTTGATTTTGTAATTATTACTTCAGAGGCTAATAGCACGATTTTACAAAAACATATTACATTAGATTTTTATGTATTAAAAGAAAAATCTCAACTTGTGCAAGCTTTATCAAAATTAACCCAAAATGGAGATTTGATTTTATTTTCTAATGATGCGCCAAGTTTTATGTAAAACCATTTAGCTTAAAAAGGCCAAATGGTTTCCATGAATTTTGTCCCCCAAGGCTTACGCGTTGATTTATCTATGTCACCTTCTGTTTTATAAAGAATTTTTGCATCAGCTATGTATTTACTATCTATCATGTTATCTTGAGAAATATCATAAGGTCTTATAACCCCACTTAGCTGAATGATTTGTTTTTCACCATTAATTAAAAGCTCACGACTTCCTTCTATAAAATAATTTCCATTAGATAAAACTTTAATCACTCTTGCAGAAATGGTGGTCTGAAAATTTTCACTTCTAGTTTGGCTTCCTGTGCCTTGATATTGTGAAGTACTTGCTGTGGTATAGCCTATATTTGTATAGTCATTGATAAAATCTCTAGCTTTGCTAAGTCCAGCACCAGTAGTTACTTGTCCTCCGCCTAAATTAACATTGTTGTTTTTACTTGTAGCTTTAGAGCCTTGTGAGTTTTGTGTGGCATTTTCTCTAATGACTACAGTAACTAAATCATTTACATTCATTGCTTTTTTATCAGAAAACAAAGGATTATCTCCTTTGCCAAATAGCGATCCAGGATTGCTTTGAGTATTGTTGTTTTGTTTAGGGGCTAGTTCTTCTACATAAGCTGGGGGTTTCATGTTAATATGAGGATCGACTGTGGCGCTACAACCAAACATTACAAAAGGTAACAAGTAAAAATTAACATTTTTAAATTTCATAGCTTTATAACCTTATATTATTGTGATGAATTTTAAAATTATTATATTACAAAAAAACAATTATTTTGTTAAAAAAGAGGAAAAAATGAAATCCATGTTTTTATTAAATTGTGTTGATGAGAAATTTTTAACACAGTCTTTAGAAAAAGTTCAAGGTAAAATAGCTTTTTATTTTCCTGTTTTTTGTGAAAAAAATAAAGAAAAAATTGCTTTAATATGCTCAAAAACCAATTTCAAACTAGATTTTTTTAGTAGTTTTGAAAAAAATAATTATCAAAGCAAATTTACCCAAAATTCAAATGATTTTTTTAAAAAAATAATTCAAGATTATGAAGAAATAAAAAATGAAAATGATTTTGTTATAGTGGTTGGAGTAGATGATTTTGGCTTGATGGGGGATTTGAGTTTAAATATAGCCTTAGCTAAAGAGCTAAATGCTCCACTGTATGCAAAAAGTCAAGATGAAAATCATACTATGTTAAATTTTTTACTAAGTCAAAAGCTTAGCGACTTTGTTTTGTTAAAAGAAAGTGAAGATTTTACTCAAGATTTATTACAAGAATATACCTATAAAACTCAGGCAAGATTTTCTTATGAGCTTTTTGAAAAAGCAAAAGCAGATAAAAAAATAGTGGTTTTACCTGAAAGTTTTGATGAAAGAGTGTTAAAAGCTAGTGAGTTTTTAATGCAAAATGAGATTGTTGATTTGATTTTACTAGGTGATAGCAATGAAATTTGCGCTAAAGCCAATAGTTTAAATATCAATATCGATGGTGTACGCATTATAAATCCTAAAAATTCTCAATACAATGAAGAATTTGAAGAGCTTTTATACGAAGCTAGAAAAAGTAAAGGTATGAGTAAAGAAGAAGCTAAAAAGTTAGTGCAAGATAAAACATATTTTGCGACCTTGCTTGTACATACTCAAAAAGCGCATGCTATGGTAAGTGGTGCGAGTACAACTACTGCTGAAACTATTCGTCCTGCCTTACAAATTATCAAAACAAAACCTGATGTGAGTTTGGTTTCTGGTATGTTTTTTATGTCTTTAGAGGATAAGGTTTTAGTTTTTGCTGATTGTGCTGTTATGCCAAATCCGAGCCCTGAGCAACTTGCTGAAATTGCTTATGTGAGTGCAAATAGTGCTAAAGCTTTTGGGCTTGAACCTAAAGTGGCTTTGCTTTCATATTCTAGTGGAGATAGCGGAAGCGGGGCTAGCGTGGATGCAATTAAAGAAGCTAGTAAAATAGCTAAAGAAAAATATCCTCAACTTGAGCTAGAAGGTCCTATACAGTTTGATGCAGCATATGATATGCTAACAGCAAAAAGTAAAATGCCAAATTCTAAAGTAGCAGGAAGAGCAAATGTGTATGTGTTTCCTGATTTAAATGCGGCAAATATCTGCTATAAAGCAGTGCAAAGAACAGCAAATTCTTTAGCTATTGGCCCGATTTTACAAGGCCTTAAAAAGCCAATTAATGATTTAAGTAGAGGTTGTTTGGTAGAAGATATTGTTAATACTGTGATTTTAAGTGCTATTCAAGCACAAGAATAAGGAGAAAAATGAAAATATTAGTTTTAAATTCAGGTTCATCTTCGATTAAATTTAAGCTTTTTGAAAAAGATGAGGCTTTAGCGTCTGGTTTGGTGGAAAAAATAGGCGAGCAAAACTCTAAAATAGAATTAAAAGATCTAAAAAGTGGTCAAAAATACAAAAAAGAATTGGCAATTAAAGATCATGAACAAGGTATTGAATTAGTAAATGAATTATTTGCTCAAAGTGGAATTTTACATGATTTAAATGAGCTTGATGGATGTGGACATAGGATAGTTCATGGGGGGCCAAATTTAACCAAGCATTGTTTAGTAGATGATAAAATTTTAAAAGAAATTGATAGAGTTGCACACATAGCACCTTTACATAATCCTGCACATTTAATAGGTATTAAAACTATGATAAAAGCTGCTCCAAAAGTTCCTAATGTGACAGTTTTTGACACAGCTTTTCATCAAAGTATGCCTGATTATGCTTATATGTATGCATTGCCTTATGAGTTTTATGAAAAACACCAAGTAAGAAAATACGGCTTTCACGGTACATCACATTCTTATGTAAGCAAGCAAGCTGCATATATACTTGGCAAAGATATTAATGAATTTAATGCAATTAGCGCTCATCTTGGAAATGGTGCGAGTGTTTGTGCTATAGAAAATGGAAAATGTGTAGATACTTCTATGGGTTTTACTCCGCTAGAAGGTTTAATCATGGGAACTAGATGTGGAGATATTGATCCTGCTGTATTGCCATTTTTGGCAAAAGAATTAAATTTAAACCCGTCTGATTTAGATACTATGATGAATAAAAAAAGTGGTGTTTATGGAATTTGTGGATTTAATGACTTTAGAGATATTGAAGCCCAAATTGAACAAAATAATGAAAAAGCAAGACTTGCTCTTGATATGTTTTGTTATCGTTTGAGTAAATATATTGGCTCATATTTTGCGATTTTGCCTAGGGTTGATGCATTGATTTTTACTGCTGGTATAGGCGAAAATGATGATATTGTTAGAGCAAAAGTTTGTCAAAAACTAGCACATTTGGGATTTGATATAGATTTAGATAAAAATGCACAACTTAGAAATGGTGAGATTAGTAAAAAAGACTCTAAAATTAAAATTTTAATTGTTCCAACAGAAGAAGAATTAGAAATAGCTAAAATTACCACAGAACTTATTAAAAATAAATAACCTTGAGTTTTAAAACTCAAGGTTTGTTTTAAAATGCAGGAACTACTGCACCTTGGTATTTTTCATTGATAAAATCTTTTACTTTTTGACTTTGCAAAGCCTTTACTAAAGCCTTGATTTTAGGATTGTCTTTATTATCTTGGGTGGTTACTAAGATATTTGCATAAGGACTTTCTTTGCTTTCTATTAAAATAGAATCTTTTACAGGATTTAAGTTTGCTGATAAGGCATAATTTGAATTAATCACTGCAAAGTCAACATCATCTAAAGCTCTTGGAAGTTGTGCTGCTTTTAACTCTTTAAATTTGATATTTTTTGGATTATCTTTAATATCAAGTGGAGTTTTTAATGCGCTATTGTCAAAACTAACTAGCTTAGTGCTAGCGATAATATCCAAAGCTCTGCTTTCATTTGTTGGATCATTTGGTACAGCTATGGTAGCATTTTGTGGAAGATCTTGGATGTTTTTATATTTTTTAGAGTAAACTGCCATTGGTTCGATGTGAATTTTTGCAACGCTAATTAATTTTGTGCCTTTATTAGCATTAAACTCATCTAAATAAGGCTGATGTTGGAAAAAATTTGCATCAAGTTCTTTACTATCTGTGCTAAGATTTGGTAAAACATAGTCGTTAAATTCTTTAATTTCTAATGTGTAACCCTCTTTTTTTAGCAAATCTTTAGTTTGTTCTAAAATTTCAGCATGAGGAACAGGTGTTGCACCTACAGTGATAACTTCATTAGCAAATAAACTTGCACCTAAAATTGTACTTGCAGCGAGCAGTTTTAACAATTTCATTTTAACTCCTTTTTATAGTTTAAAATGCTTGATTATATTCTAAAAATATTAATAAGATGAGAAAAATTTTATTTTTGTTTGTTTTTATATTCTTTGGCAAAATGTTTGAGTTCTTTTATAAATTTTACATAACCACCTTTATGCCAATTTCTTTGAGCCTTAATAAGAGCTTGTCCTATTTTATAAGAATAAGTATTTTGATTTTTAATACCCTCGCTTTTATAATCATCATAGCTTGATAAAGGTGGAAGCTTAAGATAAGGTTTTGTTTTTAAATCTTTTTGATATTGTTTGGCAAGTTTTGTGTGTTTATAATAAATCTTTAATAAAGTAAAAGGTAAAAAAGGAATTTTTTTCTTATTTTTAGTGCATTCTATAAAGGCATAGCCTAGCTTGTATGATAAATGATATTTTGTGCGTTGGATGGATTGCTTGTTGTCTTTGTGGAAAGAGCCTATGTATTTACTTCCTCCAAACTCTAGCCATTTTTCATAATATTCTTGCCATTTAGGCCATGTTTGGTTGCAAAATTTGCTATTCCAAAAGCGACTATTAGTTCCACAAGCATGGACTATAGAAGCATTTTGTGTAAGATTTGTAAGATAATGAGTACTTCCTGTGTATTTGTCTTTTAAATCTTTGACTTTAAAGTGATTTTCATAAACCATCAAGGAAAAAATTCCTTGATCTTGCCAATTTTTAGTATTTTGTGAAAGATAATTATAGATAAATTGATAACACTGTAAAGGATTTGATATAAGATCGTTAAAAACTAAAATCCCTGTTTGATATACTCGTTTATTAGGATATTTTTTTTCTAAAGGCAGTGCCGTGTGAATTAAGGTTTTACCCAATCGTGCACCAAAATGATATTTTCTGGTTCTTAATTTACTAAGTTCATCTATGCTTTTTAAAAGTAAAACATCAAAATCAAGATAAATAATACTTTCGCATTCATCTAAAAACTTAAAAGCTTCAAATCTTGCAAAAGCCATATGTGTCCATCTTTTTAAGAAAAATAAATTATTAATATCGTTTTGATTTTTACCAAGAGTGGCTAAAAAATCTTCTTGAGTAAAAGGAATGAATTTAATTGTTTTGCTTTTAATAATTTTTTGCATGATATTTTGATCATTCAAGCTAAAACCATCATGCAAAATGTAAAACACATCTACCTTTTCACCCATAACATCCATGATATTAATGAGTAAGGTTCCTATGGTAAAGCTTGAATTTTTAGTTGCTGCTAGCAAAATACCAAGTTTATGCTTCATTGTTTATCTTTTGGTGATTTTATAAAGAATATTTCCTATAAATTGTATAATTTGAACCAAAACAATTAAAACCACAACAGTTTGAATCATAATATCAGTTCTAAAGCGCTCATAGCCATAACGAATAGCCACATCGCCCAAACCACCACCACCAACAGTTCCTGCCATAGCAGAAAAGCCAATTACTATAATTAAAATCATAGTAATTCCATTTATAATACTTGGCAAAGCCTCGCTAAGCATAACTTTAAATATAATTTGAGTTTTACTCGCCCCATATGATCTTGCTGCTTCAATAATCCCATGATCAATTTCTTTAAAAGCACTTTCTATCATTTTAGCTAAATACGGAGCAATTCCTATGGTAAGTGGGACTATAGTAGCTGTAGTGCCAATGCTCATTCCAACGATATACTTTGTAAAAGGACTTAAAACTACAATCAAAATTAAAAAAGGAAAAGATCTTAAAATATTAATAATAAAATCAAGAACGCCATAAATACTTTTATTTTCACACAAACCACCTTTATCGGTTAGTGTTAAAACTATAGCAGGGATGATTGCGATTAAAAATGCTATAAATGTTGAAACAAAACTCATATATAAAGTTTCAAGCAATGCTGGATATAAAATATTTTCAAAATTTAATAATATTGTATCAAAACTCATGCTAACTCCCATATAACACCATTTTCTTGTAAATATTTTAAAACATTTTCTTGATCTTTAGCTTGTATATTAATAACCAAATTTCCTAAAGCATTATCATTAAGTTTTTCGATTTTACCCCATACTATATTAAAATCGATATTTAAATTTCTAGCCATATGAGTGATAATGCATTGATTAGCTTTTTCTTTACAAAAATAAAGTCTAATATTTACTCCATTTTGCGGTAAAAACTCATTCTCGCCTAAAAATTCACGCATTTTTTCACTCGGCTTTAAAAATAATTCTTCTATTTTTCCTTTGCCTATAATTTTTCCATGCTCTAGCAAAACTGCTTTTTGCGCGATTTGTTTTACTGCTTCCATTTCATGAGTTACTAAAACCACGCTAATATTAAATTCTTTATTAATTTTAGCAATAAGTTCTAAGATGTTATTAGTTGTATTTGGATCTAAAGCTGAAGTAGCCTCATCGCTAAGTAAAATTTTAGGATTTAAAGCAAGAGCTCTAGCTATGGCAACTCTTTGCTTTTGACCACCACTTAGCTCACTTGGATAAGCTTTATCTTTTGCTAAAAGTCCTACAAGGTCTAAAAGTTCTTTTACTCTTTTGTTAATAGATGTTTTTGAAAAACCATGAATTTCTAAAGGCATGGCAATATTTTCAAATACATTTTTTCTACTCATAAGTGCAAAATGTTGAAAAATCATTCCTATGTTTTTTCTAAATTCTCTAAGTTCTTTTTCTTTTAGTTTTTGAATTTCTCTTCCAAAAACCTCCACGCTACCGCTTTGATAATTTTCTAAGCCATTTATACATCTTAAAAGTGTTGATTTTCCAGCACCACTATGGCCAACAAGAGCATAAATTTCACCTTCTTTAACTTCTAAAGAAACATCATCAATCACCAATTCTTTGCCATAATATTTTTTAAGATTTTGTATTTTAATCACTTATTAGCCTTTTAAATTTGAAATCTCATCGTTTATTTTTTCAAGCTGTACTTTAATGCTTTCAAGTTGAGTTTTATTTTGCTCAACCACTGCTACAGGTGCATTAGAAATAAATTTTTCATTTTTCATCATAGCATCTAGTTTATTAAATTCTTTTTCTAATTTTGCTTTTTGATTATTTAAACGATTTAAAATTCCACTTAAATCAAGATCTTGAGTTGGTATAAATACTTCTAAATTTTCACTCACATCACGAATTGATTTTTCTATATTTAACTCGATAAATTCTATTTGCTCGCATTTTGCTAAAGTGGTTATGAAATTTAAATACATGCTAAGATCATCTTTTAATGAGGCATTATTTAATTTTATAAATGCTTTTTGAATTTTAGCATTACCAAGCTCAATCAAGCTTTTTGCACGGCGAATACCAACAATAGCTTCGATGATAATTTTAAATAATTGTTCTATTTTTTCATCTTGTGCGTTGCTTTTAGGGTATTTTGAAATCATTATAGACTCATGAGTTTGGATAGAAGTTTTGCTTAATTCATGATATAAATACTCGCTAATAAATGGCATAAAAGGATTTAAAAGCTTTAATGCTTCTTTAAAAATACTTCCAAGTTCTCTTATGCTTGATTTTTCAGCCTTACTAAGCTCGATACCCCAATCACAAAATTCATCCCAAAAAAATCTATACAAAGTATTTGCGGCATCATTAAAGCGGTAATTATCTAAATTTTCTCTTACTTCTTTAACGCAAAGATTAAAACGCGAAAGCATGTATTTTGCTAGTATTGATTTTATATTTTCTGTATTTAAATCTTCGAATTTTTCTTCATTTAAAAGTAAAAATTTGCTTGCATTATAAAGCTTGTTGGTAAAATTTCTAACTTGCATTAATTTATCATTACTTAGCTTAATATCTCTTCCTTGGATTGCAAGTAAGGCTAGAGTAAAACGCAAGATATCAGCACTATATTCTTCAACACTTTGCACAGGATCAATGACATTGCCTAAAGATTTACTCATTTTTCTACCTTGCTCATCTTTTACAAGAGCGTGTAAATATATATCTTTAAAAGGAAGTTCATTTAAAGCATTAGTGCTTTGAAACATCATTCTAGCTACCCAGAAAAATAAAATATCAAATCCTGTGATTAATAAAGAATTTGGATAAAAATCTTTTAAATCATCTTCATGCCAAAGTGTGTTTTTACCCCAGTCTTTATTACCCCAACCCAAAGTACTCATAGCCCAAAGCCCTGAAGAAAACCAAGTATCTAAAACATCAGGGTCTTGTTTAAAATTAGCACTTTGGCATTTTGGACAAGAAGTAGGAGTTTCTTCGCTTGCCCATTCATGAGAGCACTCACAATAATACACAGGAATTTGATGTCCCCACCAAAGTTGTCTTGAAATGCACCAATCTTTTAAATCTCTCATCCAAGCATTAAAACTATTTATCCAATGAGCAGGGTAAAATTTACTTCCACCAAGATTAACTTTTTCGATGCTTTCTTTGGCAATTTCTTTTTTTACAAACCATTGTTTAGAAATATATGGCTCAACTACATTTTTACAACGATAACAATATCCAACTTGATTGGTATAATCTTCTATTTTTTCAACAAAACCTTTATCTTCTAAACTTTTAACGATCTCATCTCTAGCTTCTAATCTTTCCTTGCCTTTAAAATTTAAACAATGCTCGTTTAAAATTCCTTTTTCATCAAAGATGGTGATAAATTCTAGATTATGTCTTAAGCCTACTTCATAATCATTATGATCATGTGCTGGGGTTACTTTTACAAAACCTGTCCCAAATTCCATATCTACATGTTCATCTACAATGATTGGAATTTTCCTATCTATTAAAGGTAAAATAACATTTTTTCCTATTAAGTGTTTATATCTTTTATCGTTTGGATTAACCATAACAGCACTATCACCAAAATAAGTTTCTGGTCTTGTGGTGGCTACTACTATGTATTCTTGAGAATTTTCTAAGAAATATCTTAAATGATATAATTTTCCTTTATTTTCTTTATGTTCTACTTCTATATCGCTTAATGCCCCATCATGAGTGCACCAATTAACCATATAATTTCCACGCACGATAAGCTTTTTGTCATAAAGATCTACAAAAGCTTTTTTTACTGCATTTACCAAACCCTCATCCATAGTAAAGCGCAAACGACTCCAAGCAGGAGTGATGCCTAAAATTCGCATTTGTTTAACTATAGTACCACCACTTTGTTCTTTCCACTCCCATACTTTTTTTATAAATTCTTCTCTACCAAGCTCTTCTTTTTTAATACCTTGAGCTAAAAGTTGTTTTTCTACAACATTTTGTGTTGCAATGCCTGCATGATCAAGCCCTGGTTGATAAAGAGTTTTATATCCATCCATTCTTTTATAACGCGTTGTAATATCTTGTAAAGTACAAGTTAGGGCATGACCTATATGTAAAACCCCGGTTACATTAGGCGGTGGCATCATGATACAAAAGTTTTTGCCTTTTTCTTGGATTTTTTCATTGCCATTGATTTCAAAATATCCACGATCTTCGCAAATTTTATAATATTCTTTTTCTAATGATTTATCATACATAATTGCTACCTTGAGAATGAAAATAAATTGTTATGTTAGCTTAAAATTGTTAAAGAAGTTTTGAAATTTAGAAATTAGTTATAAAAACTAATTTCTACTTTACGATTGTTTTGTCTTTGAGAATCAGACTTATCTTTAGTAGGATAGGTGTCTTTTCCTAAAGATTCTATTTCTATAACCTCGGTAAAGCTAAAAAAATGTTTAGCCACATTCATTGCTCTATTTAATCCTATCATGTAGTTTGCAAAAGTGCTACCTCTATCGTCTGCATAGCCTTGAATTTTGATTCTTTTGATTATATCTTCTCTTGCTAGGTTTTGATTGATTTTTTCAAGTAAATTTTCATTGCTGTATTCACTATATCCATTTCTTTCAAATAAAAATTTCAAATCAGAAATTTTCACATCTACATAATTATATTTTTTCTTATTTTTAGCAAAAACAATATCTTTATTGTATATGCTTAATTTCATATTATCATTTGAAAGCATATCGATAAAAATAGTTAAATTATAATCTTGAGAATTAGCTTTAACAGGATTAATCATTTCTTTTAACATATCAATTCTATAATCACTCAAACTTTTTCCATCTAATACATAAACTTTAACAAAATCATCACTCAATCTTGGCTCATATCTGCTAGTTTTACCTTTTGCAATGTATTCTTGCATAGTACTTTTATATTTTGTTGTTTTTTCTTTTTTAATATTTATTTGTTTGTTATTTTCAACTGGGGCTTCTTGTTTTTCTTGAGTTATTTTAGGTGTAGTAATTTCATTTTCAGAAACTTCATTTTCAGAAACTTCATTTTCAGAAACTTCATTTTCAGAAACTTCAGCTGTGTTTATTTGTGTTGTTGGTGCGACTTCTTGAGAGCTTGTATTTTCATCTATAGCAGGATTGTTTTGTGTTGAAATTTCTTCTTTTAAAGGTTCTTGGTTTGTTTGTTGTGCTTGGTAATAGGTATTATCACTTATATTATTTCTTTCTTGATTGTATTGTGTGTCTGGTGGAGTGTAGCTTTGATAAGAGCTATTTTTTTTATAATCATATACATAAGTATTTGAATTATCTTCAAAATACCACATATAAAATCCAATACTAGCACCAAGTAAAATCACTAATGCAACACTTAAAGCAATAATACCTTTCATTGTTTAATCCTTGTTTTAAAATTTATTTATAATTTTTAATTGAATTTTCTAAAATTTCACTTGCTTTTTCAATACCTGCAAATTCTTTTACTTTTACCCATTTATTTGGCTCAAGCATTTTATAGGTTTCAAAGAAATTTTTAATTTTTTCTAAATTTGCTTTTGGTAAATCATTTAAAGTTTTAATATCATCATATCTTGGATCAATTTTACTCACAGGAACAGCTAGTAATTTCTCATCCATACCACTTTCATCTTCCATTAATAATACCCCTATTAAACGACAAGGAATCACAGCTCCTGCTTGGATAGGATATTCATTTAACACTAAAACATCGATAGGATCACCATCATCTGCTAAAGTATTTGGTATAAACCCATAATTTGCTGGATAAAACATAGCAGAATACATCACACGATCAACCATGATAGCGCCACTTTCTTTATCAAGCTCGTATTTAATGTTTGATCCGTAAGGAATTTCAATCACTGCATTGAGTTTGTTTGGAACTTCTCCAATTTTGATTTTACTAATATCCATTTTTAATCCTTTATTTTAATAATTCATTAATTAAATTTTTCATATCAGCTACGATAGCTTCAATACTTCTTTCGCCATTTATAACATGATGAATATTTTCTTTAGCGTAAAAATTTGTTATTTCGTTTAAAGGCTCTAAATAAACTTTCATTCTATTGTTAAAAACTTCTTCATTATCATCAGCGCCTCTAGCACGGCCTAAAACTCTTTCTCTAGCAACTTCTTCGCTAACTTTTACTTCTATAACACCTTTTAAATTTACTTCACTTTGATTTTTTAATACCTTATCAAACTCAAGCATTTGCTCAACGCTTCTTGGATAGCCATCGATAAGTATCGTGTTAGTTGGTGCATTTTTTAAAGCAGTGATGATGGTATTAACAACTACATCTAGTGGAACTAAATTTCCCTTAGAAATAAAACTATCAATAATCTTTCCAAGCTCGCTTCCACTAGCCACTTCAGCTCTTAATAAATCACCTGTAGAATAATGAGTAATATTTGCATTATCGTTGGCTATAATGCTTGCATCAGTTGTTTTGCCACTACCTGGTGCGCCTATGATTAAAAATAATTGTTTCATTTAGTATTCTCCCTTAATCTTATACCTAGTTCTCTCATTTGTTCATTGCTTACTTCGCTTGGAGCTTGAGTCATAAGACATTGTGCTCTTTGTGTTTTAGGAAATGCTATAACTTCTCTAATGCTTGAAGATTTTGTTAAAAGCATGATAAGTCTATCAAGGCCTATTGCTATACCACCATGTGGTGGTGCTCCAAAGCTTAATGCATCAAGCAAGAAGCCAAATTTCTTTCTTTGTTCTTCTTCGTCAATATTTAAAAGTTTAAAGACTTTTTCTTGAATGGTGCTTTTGTGAATTCTAATACTACCACCACCTAATTCTACGCCATTTAATACCACATCATGTGCGATAGAACTAATTTCTTCTAAATCTTGCTCATCAATATTTTTTGGCATAGTAAATGGATGGTGCATTGCAGAATAGCTTCCATCATCATTTTGCTCAAACATAGGAAAATCAACAACCCATAAGAATTCTAATTTATCCTCATCAATAATCTTCATTTCATCAGCAAGGAATAATCTAAATCTGCCCATATAATCAAGCACAGTTTTTTTAGCTCCAGCTCCAAAAAATACCACATCACCAATCTCTAATTGACATCTTTGGATTAAAACATTTAAATCCTCTTCGCTAAAGAATTTACAAAGTGGTCCTTTAGGGCCATCTTCTTTCATTTGTATAAATGCAAGTCCAGCTGCACCAAATTTACGCACAAATTCTTCAAATCTTTGCATTTGACGCTTTGAAAAAATAGTATCACCTTTTGGAACCCTTAAAGCTTTAATGCGATTTTTCTTTGTATCTTTTGCGATATTTGTAAAAATTTCATTGTTTGATTTTGCAAAAATATCAATCACATCGATAAATTTCATATCAAATCTTAAATCAGGTTTATCAGAACCATAATTTTCCATAGCTTCTTTATAACTCATTTGTCTAAAAGGTATGCCAATTTCCTTTCCACAAGCTTTGAAAATATCTTTGAGTAAATTTTCTGCCATAGCTATGATATCTTTTTGCTCGCAAAAACTCATTTCAATATCAATTTGAGTAAATTCAGGTTGGCGATCAGCTCTTAAATCTTCATCTCTAAAGCATTTTGCAATTTGAAAATATCTATCAAAGCCTGAACACATTAAAAGTTGTTTGAAAAGCTGAGGGCTTTGTGGCAGAGCATAAAATTCACCTTGATGCACGCGTGATGGTACTAGATAATCTCTTGCACCTTCTGGAGTGGCTTTAGTTAAAATAGGGGTTTCAACTTCTAAAAATCCCATATTTGATAAAGAATTTCTAGCTGCTATACAAGCGGTTGATCTAAGTGCAAAATTATCATAAAGCTTTTTACTTCTTAAATCTAAAAATCTATATTTTAATCTTAATTCTTCATTTACACTCTCATCTCCTATAGCAAAAGGCACTACAGCGCTTTCATTTTCAATAGTAAGTTTGCTTATAACAACTTCTATTTCTCCAGTTTTTAATTTTGGATTTACAAGTCCTTCACCGCGTGGGCGAATTTTACCTTGTGCTATTAAAACATATTCATTTCTTACTGATGAAGCTATATTATGTGCTTCTTGATTATCTGCTGGATCGCATACTAATTGTATAAGTCCGCTACGATCTCTAAGATCGATAAAAATTACACCTCCATGATCACGGTAAGAATTTACCCAACCACATAATGTTACTTCCTCGCCAACATTTTGTATGTTAAGCTCTGTATTATAATGTGTTCTCAAAATTTTTCCTTAGCTTAATTTTGTTCAATTTTGTTATTATAGTATTTTATTCTTTTGCTTAGCTAAGTTTTGTTATAATTTTTTTATGAAAAAATGTATAAATATAGAAAAAATTCAAAAAATAGGCTTATTTTGTAGGTTAAACACAAACTTAAACAAGCAAATTGATTTTTTAAGAGCAATTTTTTTGCAAAAAAATATAGAGCTTGTGTTACTAGAGCAGGAAAAAATTAATCTAAAAGATTTACAGGAATTGGATTTTTTGATTTCTCTAGGTGGAGATGGTACGCTTTTATCTTTATGCAGACAAGCTTATCAAGCCAAAAAGCCTATTTTGGGTATAAATGCAGGAAATTTAGGTTTTTTAACAGCTCTTTCTTTTAATGAAGCAGAAAGTTTTTTTAAAGATTTTTTTAAAAATGATTTTAAAATAGAAAAAGCCAAAATGCTTCAAATAACGCTTTATAAAAAAAATAAAATCATTAAAAAATTTGCATTTAATGACGCGGTTTTTTCTCGTGATAATGCTTTAATGGCAAATGTGGAAGTTTTTTTTGAAAATAAACTTTTTAATGCTTATTATGGAGATGGTTTGATTATAGCTAGTTCAAGTGGTTCAACTGCTTATAATATTAGTGCAGGTGGGCCTATAGTGCATCCTTGGAGTGAAATTTTTGTTTTAACTCCAGTTTGTTCTCATTCTTTAACTCAAAGGCCTATAGTTTTACCTTATGGGTTTGAGCTTGAGCTAAAAGTTGAGCATTGTTTGCTGTATTTAGATGGACAAGAAGTGGTTGATCCTAAAGAATATGATAAAATTCTTATAGGGCTTAGCAAAAAAGAACTTAGTTTTATCCATAAAAAAAATAGAGATTATTTCCAAGTTTTAAAAGAAAAGTTAAATTGGGGCAAGTGATGATAGAAAGTATTTTGATTAAAGAAAATTTAGGTTTTAAACAAGCAAAATTAGACTTAGAAGAGGGACTTACTGTCTTTACTGGCTTAAGTGGTGCTGGAAAATCTGTGCTTTTTAAGGCTATTTTAGCAGCATTTGCTCTAAGTGAGAGTGAAGCTAAAATGGTGGAAATTTTATTAAATGATGAGCTTGAATTAGATGAATTTGGTATTGAAAATGAAGAATTAAATGTATTTAAACTTTTAAAAGACAAAAACTCGCGTTATTTTATCAATAATCAACTTATTTCAAAAAAGAATTTAGCCTTGCTTTCTAAGAAATTTATAAAATATCTTTCAGCTAAGGAAAATAATGAGTTCTCAAATGAAAGATTTTTAAACTTACTTGATTTTATGCAATCAAAAGAAGATAAGAAATTTCAAGATTTTTTAAATGAATATAAAAATATTTATAAAGAATACACAGAAAATAAAACTAAATTAGAAAAAATTCAAGAAGAAGAAAAAAAAGTCGAGGAATTAAAAGAATTTACGAGCTTTGAAATACAAAAAATCCAAAGCGTTAATCCAAAAATTGGTGAATTTGATGAGTTGATGAGTTTTAAAAAAAGACTTTCTAAAAAAGATAAAATTGACGCTGCTTGGAACAGGGCTAGTAAAATTTTTGAGTTAGAATCAGCAGTGATTGAAGCTTTGCAAATTAGTGATGTTGATAGTTCATTTTTTTCAGAGTGTTTAAATGAATTAAGGGTGGTGTGGGAAAATCAAAGCTTTGATGATTTTGATTTTGATATAGAAGAAGTACTTGATAGGATAGAAAAACTTTCTTCTTTGATTTCAAAATATGGAAGCATAGAAGAAGCTTTAGAAGCTTTAGAAAAGAAAAAAGCAGAATTAGCTCATTATGAAAATTTAAGTTTTGAAAAAAAGGAATTAGAAGAAAAAGTGCAAAGTGCTAGAATGCTTTTAGATGAGAAAAGTCAAAATTTAAGTACTTTGCGTAAAAAAAGATTAAAAGAGCTTGAAAAATTACTGAATTTTTATCTTGAAAAACTTTATATGAAGGAAGTTAAATTAGAACTTAAAGATTGTGCTTTAAGCATTTTAGGTAAAGATGAAGTGAGTTTAAATATTAATGAAGCTAGTTTAAAAAATTTAAGCTCAGGTGAGATAAACCGTCTAAGACTTTCTTTTATTGCAACAGAATGCAATGTTACTAATAAAGCTAGTGGAATAATATTTTTAGATGAAATTGATGCAAATTTAAGTGGTAAAGAAGCTATGAGTATAGCTGAAGTATTAAAAGAACTTGCTAAATTTTATCAAATTTTTGCAATTTCACATTTACCACAGCTTTCATCAAAAGCAAGCAATCATTTTTTAGTAGAAAAAATAGGAAATGAAAGTAGGGTAAGAAAAATAGAAAAAGAAGAAAGAGTAAGAGAGCTTGCTAGAATGGTAAGTGGGGAAAATATCACGCAAGAGGCTTTAGAATTTACTAGAACTTTACTTTAAAAACAAAAAGTAAATTTCTATATGTTATAATTATATTTTTAAATTATAAAGAGAGTTGACTATGGAAGAAAAAATTTTAATTATTGATGATAACAAAATGCTTACAAAGCTTTTGGCAAAAAAAGTAGAAAATACTTTGGGTTTAAAAGTGGATGTTGCTTTTGATATGAATAGTGCTAAAGAATTAGTGAAAAATGATTATTTTATGGCTTTTGTAGATCTTTGTTTGCCAGATGCTCCTAATGGAGAAGTAGTGGATGTGGTTTTAGAAAAAAATATCCCCGCTATAGTACTTACAGGAAGTAGCGATGGACAAACTAGAAAAAAATTTATGGAAAAAGATATTATAGGCTATATTCAAAAAGAAAGCGAAAGTTGTATTGATGAAATGCTAAGTTCCATTAGAATGCTTCAAAAAAACAATAAAACTAAAATTATTCTAGCAATCGCTAATGTAACTTTACGTGCAGAAATGAAAAAAAATCTTAATAATCAACTTTTTAATGTTTTAGCAGCAGCGCATGGAGAAGAAGCGCTAAGTTATCTTAGTGATAATCCTGATACGAAATTGGTAATTTGTGATGCAACTATGCCGGTAATTAATGGGGAAGATTTGCTTGTAGAAATTCGTTCAAAATACTCTAAGATAGAGCTTGGTGTGATTATGGTTGGAGATAAAGATGATGCGCTAGAGGCAAGAGCTTTTAGGAAAGGTGTTAATGATTATGTGATTAGACCTTTTCAAAAAGAATCGCTTAATTGTAGGGTAAATAATTGCTTAGATTATATGCAAAAATGTGTTTTGCTTGATGAGTATAGTTTGGGTAAAGATTTATTAACAGGACTTGATGATTATGCAAATTTTGAAAAAAGATTTTTAGATTATTTAGAAGATATGCAAGAAAATGAAGAATTAGCTTTAGCATTAATTGATATAGACAATCTTGCAACAATTAACTATGAACTAAGTTATGATTGCGGGGATGGAGTGATTAAACACACAGCTAAAAAAATCAAAGATCAAATTCGCGGTATGGATTTGGCAACTAGAATTGAAGATGGTAAATTTTACGTACTTTTAAAAAATACAGATAATAAAGAAGCATTGAAGGCTTTTTCAAATATAAGAGTAAATATTGCCAAAGAAAGTGTTTTGATAGGTTTAGATGAAGTTGATTATAGTGTTTCTGTAGGGGTTGCTTTTGGGGGTAAAACAAGTCAAATACAAGATTTGTTAGATAATGCTCAAAAGGCATTAGATTTAGCTAAGGCTAATGGTAAAAATAGGGTAGAGGTATGTTTTTAGATTGTGATTTTGAAAATAAAATCATAGATACACATTGTCATTTAGATAGTCAAGCTTATTTTGGATATTTAGATGAGATGCTAAATCATGCTTTTGCTAATGGAGTAGATAAAATCATCATACCTGGTGCAGATATAAAAGATTTGCCAAGAGCAAGAGAAATTGCACATGATTATGAAAATGTGTATTTTTCTTGTGGGGTGCATCCTTATGATATAGATGATTTTGACTTGGATGTTTTAAAAGAATTTATAAATGATAAAAAATGCGTTGCAGTGGGTGAGTGTGGGCTTGATTATTATCGTTTAAGAGCTGATGAGAATGAAATAAAAGTAAAACAAAAAGAAGTTTTTATAGCCCAAATTCAGCTAGCTATTGAATATAAAAAGCCTTTGATTGTTCATGTGCGTGAGGCTAATGAAGATAGTTTTAATATTTTAAAAACACACGCAAAAGATTTACAAGGTGGTGTTTTGCATTGTTTTAATGCTAGTGAGCTTTTACTTCAGCTAGCAGATGATGGTTTTTATTTTGGTATAGGTGGGGTTTTAACTTTTAAAAATGCAAAAAAACTAGTAGAAGTTTTACCTAAAATTCCAAAAGATAAACTAGTCTTAGAAACAGATGGACCTTATTTAACTCCAGAACCACATCGTGGCAAGGTAAATGATCCTATTTTGACACATTTTGTTGCTCAAAAAATGGCTGAGCTTTTAAATTTATCTAAAAATGAAATAATAAAACTTACTAATTTTAATGCTAATCGTTTGTTTTTCCAAGGTTTATAATGAAAAAAAGCTTTTTATTTTTTATTTTAGTATTATTATGTTTAAATGCTAAAGCCTTGCAATTTACTCCAGAACACTACACTCAACAAGCACAAATTTTAAGGAATTTAGATATAGAAGCAAGTTATCTTAGTGATATGATTTTTTTAGAATTTAAAGAATCTTCCATGGATATGCATTCTAAAACTTTAGTAGATACGATGAGGGAATTTTACAAAATTACTCCAATTATCCGTAAAATTTTAGAAAAAGAAGATATTCCGCAAGAATTTTTATACTTAGCAATTGTAGAATCTGGTTTAAAAATTCACAGTATTTCAAAAACTAAAGCTGTAGGCGTTTGGCAATTTATGAAACCAACAGCACAAACTTTAGGTTTAAGGATAGATCCTTATGTAGATGAGAGAAAAGATTTAGTAAAATCAACTTATGCAGCTATTACTTATTTAAAGCAATTAAAAGAGCAGTTTGGAAAATGGTATTTGGCTATTTTAGCTTATAATTGCGGTGATGGCAAATTAAGACAAGCTATAAAAAAAGCCAAAAGTGATGATTTAAGAATCTTACTTGATCCTGATAAAAAATACTTGCCATTAGAAACTAGGATTTTTATTAGAAAAATTCTTACTATGGCATTTTTAGCTAAAAATAATGATTTTTTAATTTCACAAGATAGTGCCTTGCTTAATTATGCCCTATCAAGTGAAGTTAAAAAAATTTCAGTTCCACCAAGTGTTTCTTTAGAAGAGCTTGCTAAAGTAGCTAAAATGTCTTATAAAGAATTTAAGCGTTATAATCCACATTTTAATTATGATTTTACTCCACCTGATAAAAAGGATTATTATATGTATATTCCTTTAAGCAAAAGTGTGGCAGTAGAAAAGGCTTTGGAGAATGTAAAATTAGCTAAGGTGGATACAACCATTCCGCATACAAAAATTTATATAGTAAAAGAGGGTGATAGTCTTTATACTATTGCAAGAAAACACAAAATAAGCGTTGAAAGCATTAAAGAATACAATAAAATAAAAGGAAATTTAATCAACATCAATCAAAAACTTGTGTTAAAAATTAAGGAGAATAATAATGCAAAAATCAAAACTACTCAAAAATTACCAAAAGACTCTCATACAAAAGTCGTTAGTCGTTAGTTGTGTAGGGGTTTTATTTAGTGCTTGTTCTATGGCACCTATAAGTGCTCCTACCGTATATTATCCAGAGAGAGATTTTAAAAGTGTAAAACATAATAACACTAGTTTAAAAGGCACTATGAAACCTTACACTATTAATGGTAAAACTTATTATCCAACTGTAGTAGAAGTAGGTGAGACTGCTGATGGTATAGCTAGTTGGTATGGACCAGGTTTTCATGGTAAAAAAACCTCCAATGGTGAAACTTATGATCAACACGCTTATACTGCAGCTCATAAAACTTTACCTATGAATACCATAGTAAAAGTAACTAATTTAAAAAATCACCGTCAAACTACGGTTAGGATTAATGATAGAGGGCCTTTTGTAGCAGGTAGAATTATAGATTTATCTAATATGGCTGCAAGAGATATAGATATGATTCAATCTGGAACAGCTCCTGTAAGACTTGAAGTAATTGGCTTTGGAACAAGTGCAAGTTCGGGCTCAGTTCATACCAATTCTAATTTAGGCAGCAGTGGAGAGATTGCTGATAGTGGTCATATTTTCCAAGGTGGATCTTTTATGGTGCAAATTGGAGCATTTAGAAATAAAAGCGGTGCAGAGCTAATTGCAAGTAGATATAAAAACTATAATTCTTATACTTCAACAATACAAACAAGTGCTAAAGATGGCTTACATAGAGTATTTTTAAAAGGCTTTAGAAGTGAGCAAGAAGCAAGAGATTTTGTTGATAGTGGTTCCTTCCCAGGTGCGTTTATAGTAAGAGAGTAAGATTATGATAGAACTTATTTTTTTAGATGTAGATGGTTGTCTAACAGATGGTAAAATCATCTACACACAAAATTATGGCGAGATTAAAGAATTTAATGTAAAAGATGGCGCGGCGATTGAAGCTTGGCAAAAGCTTGGTAAAAAAGTTGCTATCATTACAGGTAGGACTAGTGAGTGTGTGTATTTTAGAGCCAGGGATTTAAAAATTGATCTAGTTTATCAAGGTATTAGTGATAAACTAGCTTGTGCTAAGGAAATTTTAGAAAAATTAAATTTAGATTTTTCTCAATGTGCTGCTATTGGGGATTATTATAATGATATGAGTTTGCTTGAAGCAGTTGGATATAGCTTCAAGCCAAAAGATGCACATAAGGCTTTGAAAACTGATAAAGTTTTAAATAGAAAAGGTGGCAATGGAGCAGTGAGTGAGATGATTGAAATTTTAATTGAACACAATAATATGCAAGCTCAATGGGATAAACTTTGGCGATAAAAATTTTTGCTATATTAATGAGTTTATTTGCCTTTGTTATGGTGATTTTAAGTACTCAAGATCCATATTTATTTACTGTAAAACCACAAAAGGTAGATGTGGCAAATATGCAAGCTTTCGATGTGCTTGATTATGAGTTAAATGCTAGTGTGATTAAGGCTACATATCAAGCAAGTCGTTGGATAAAATATCAAGATAAAGATATCTTTGATGATTTTAAAGTTCAAGCGCTTGATTATAATTTAAGTTCAGATTTATTAGTAAGAAATGAAGAAAAATCCATTTTAGAAGGCAATGTAAGTTATTTTGATTATAATCAAACTTCTATTTTTACCCAAAAAGCAACTTATGATATGAAAAATAAAATTTTATTTTCTAATGATAATTTTAAAGCCTATGTAGGTTTAAATGAGATTTTTGGGGATAATTTTTTATATGATGTGAATCAAAAAGAATTAAAAATTCAAGGAATAAAAGCATGGTTTTTAGAGCAATAATTTTTTTGTGTTTGTTAAATTTATTTGCATTTAGTGCGCAAAAAATAGAAGTGTACGCTAAGGATTTTTACTTAGATGAAAAAAATGAAACAAGTGTATTAAGTGGTGATGTAGAAGTTAAAAAAGGTAATGATGTTTTAAATTCGCAAAAATTAGTTATTTATATGAAAAACAAACAACCCATCAAGTATATAGCTACTAAAGATGCTAAATTTAAAATCATGATGAAAGATAAAACTTATCATGGAAGCGGTGATGAGTTTATTTATAATGTAGCTAAGGATATATATGAGATTAATGGTAATGCAAAAATTACAGAAATGCAAACAAAAAAAGAACTCATAGGGGATAAAATCATAGTAGATAGAAAAAATATGACTTATAGAGTAGTGAGTAAAGATAAAAAACCTGCTAAGTTTGTATTTGAAGTAAAAGAATGATATTAAATGCTAAATTTTTAATTTCTGCTTCCAAAATAGACGAAGCACCACAACCTATATACACTGAAATCGCCTTTTTAGGACGCTCTAATGTGGGTAAAAGTTCTTTGATTAATACACTATGCAAAAATAAAAATTTAGCAAAAAGTTCTTCAACCCCAGGTAAAACCCAACTTATTAATTTTTTTGAAGTTGATTGCAAAAAAGATGAGGATAAATTTAAATTAATATTTATTGATTTACCTGGTTTTGGTTATGCTAAAGTGAGCAAAAAAACTAAGGCTATTTGGAATAAAAATTTAGATGAGTTTTTAAAAGAGCGCAGTTCTATCAAGCTTTTTATCCATCTAATAGATTCAAGACATGAAAATTTAGATATTGATTTAAATTTGGATTTGTATTTGGATTCTTTTATTAGAGCTGATCAAAAAAAAATAACGGTTTTTACAAAAGCAGACAAGCTCAATCAGAGTCAAAAGGCTAAACTTTTAAATGCAAACAAAAATGCTATCTTAGTATCAAATTTGAAAAAAAGCGGTATTGATAAATTAGAGCAAAAAATCATTTTAGAGAGCTTGGGTTTTAATGAGGAGTAGAAATTTAGTAAAAAATAGATTTGATTTTTCTTATTTGTTTTTTTATTTATCTTTGATTTTTTATCAAGTACTAAGTTCTGTGTATTATTGGATGCCTCCTTTATTTGGGGTGTTTTTTTGTTATATGATAGTACTTTTAAAAGAAAAAGAAAGAACTCTTAGTAAACTTGATTTTAGATGGTATTTTTCTTTGTTTTATCTTTTATTGATTGATATTATCCATGGATTTTATCTTTTTAGTTCATGGATAGCTTTTTTTGTTTTTTATCATCTTTTTGTTGATTGGTTTAAAAGCAAGTTAAAACTAGGTCATTATTTACTCGTTATATTTACCTTTTGTGCTTATATTTTTATCTATCTTTTTGATGTGTTTTTAGCATATTTAGATAATAATGAAATTTTAAAATTTGGTATTGAATATCTATGGTTTTTTGCTGTTGAAGCTTTGATTTCTTTTGTTATTTTTAAAGGAAAAATCTAATATGCGTATGCGTTTGGTGATGGGCTTTATAGCTTGTTTTTTCTTGCTTTTGCTTGCTAGAGTGTATTATATAAGTATTAAATCTAATGTTTATTATGAAGAAATAGCTAAACAAAATGCCATTAAAACGCAATTTTTGGCACCTGTTAGAGGGCAAATTTTAGACATAAAGGGTAGACCCTTAGCGGTAAATAAATTAGGTTTTTCGATCTCTATAAAGCCATATTTGCATATAAAAAAGAAAAACAGAGCTCTTTTAGAGCAAGAATTACAAGCTATAGCAGGAGCCTTTCCGGATTTAAATGTTACTAAGCTCAAAAGAGCTTATGTAAAAGCGGATTCTTATTATAACCAAGATTATATAGAAGTGGTTCCATTTATAGAATATGACGCGATGATTAAGCATTTTACTAAGCTTAATTTGCGTGAAAATATGCAAGTTAAATCTACTACTCAAAGATTTTATCCTTATGATGCTTTAGCTAGCCATGTTATAGGTTATGTTGGAAAAGCAAATTTAAATGATATGAATGAAAATGAAATTGCAAGATTGACTAGCTATGTAGGGCGTAGTGGCATAGAGCGTTCTTATAATGAAATTTTACAAGGCCAAAAGGGCGAAAAGGTTAGCAAGGTAAATGCATTAAATAAAGAAATAGAAGAACTTTCTTATAAAAAGCCTACTTCAAGTAATATCACTTTAAGTATAGATCTTGACTTGCAAGAATATTTGGCCAGTATTTTTGAAAATTTAGCAGGTGCAGCTATAGTAATGGATGTAAAAAATGGGGCTATTTTAGCAGCGGGTAGTTTTCCTGAGTATAATCTCAATCCTTTTGTTACGGGTATTAGCCAAGAAGAATGGGATAAACTTTCTAATGATTTAAACCATCCTTTTACTAATAAACTCATTAATGGACTTTATCCTCCAGGTTCGGTTGTAAAAATGGGTACAGCTTTAGCCTTTTTAGATAGTGGTAAAGTAAGTGAAAATCATAAATACTTATGTGATTCTAACTTTGAGCTTGGTGGTAGAAAATTTAGATGTTGGAAGGCTATAGGTCATGGTTATGTAAATATGATTGATGCTATTAGAGAAAGCTGTGATGTGTATTTTTATAAAGGCGCTTTGGAAGTTGGCATTGACATCATTAGTTCTGTTTTTGAAAGAATAGGTTTTGGCGCAAAAACAGGAGTTGATTTACCTAATGAATTTATAGGAACAGTTCCTAATAGAATATGGAAAAAAGAAAAATACAACCAACCATGGTATCAAGGTGAAACTTTAAATACAAGCATAGGTCAAGGTGATTTTCTTGCTACTCCTATGCAAGTGGCTAAATTTACAGCTATGATTGCTACAGCTAAAAATATCACACCACATTTTTTACATAGCGTTGATGATAATGTTACTAAGGTAAATTTTGACAATAATAAAAGTGTTTTTACAACTTTTGAACTATCAAAACTTCCACTTTTAAGGCGCGCTATGTATGAAGTTGCTAATGAAGATGGTGGGACTACGGCAAGATTTTTAAGAAATTCACCTATTACCATAGCAGCTAAGACAGGAACAGCTCAAGTAGTTGGAATTTCTCAAAGTGAAAAAAAGCGTATTAAAGAAGAGGATTTGGAGTATTTTTTAAGATCTCATGCTTGGATTACTTCTTATGCACCTTATGAAAAACCACAATATGTAGTAGTGGTTTTAATCGAACATGGAAAAAGCGGTAGTAGCACAGGAGGACCTATACTGGCTAAAATTTATCAAAAACTTATAGATTTGGGTTATATTGATAAAAAATATATCAAGAAAAAGACTAGATAATTAGCATTCCATCGCCATATGAGTAAAAACGATAGTTATTTTCTATGGCTTCATGGTAAAGTTTTAAGGTTTTTTCTCTACCTATAAATGCTGCCACAAGCATAATTAAAGTTGATTTTGGTAAGTGAAAATTAGTAAGTAAATAATCAAGTCTTTGCGGGGTGTTTTGCGGGTGTAAAAATAAATCACAAAAACCTTCTTTTATTTTTTTTCTATGATAATATTCTATACAACGAGTAACAGTAGTACCTACACCTAGTATTTTCTTAGAAGAATCAATCAAAACACAAGTTTCATCATCAATATGAAAAAATTCTGAATGCATTTTATGATTGCGTATATCTTCACATTCTACACCTTTAAAAGTTCCTGCGCCAACGTGTAGTGTGATAGTATGGATATTGTGATTTTTTTTAAGCTCATTAATCATTGTTTCATCAAAATGCAAGCTCGCAGTAGGTGCAGCAACCGCACCTTGATTTTTAGCAAAAATACTTTGATAGTTAATACTATCTTGTGCTTCATCTGCTCTTTTAATATAAGGTGGTAAAGGAATATGGCCTATTTTTTCTAAAATTTTAAAAACTTCATGATGGTTAAGCTCTTTTTCATCATTAAAAAATTCAACTTCTCTTGTACCATCATCATGTAATTTTTTGATTTTAGCTTTTAAAGAATTTTCAAAATATAAAATTTGTCCTTCTTTAACCTTACCCCGAATTTGCACTAAAAAATCATTATTTTTTAAAGGATGGTTGATAAAAAGTTCTATTTTGCTACCGCTTTCTTTATTTCCATAAATTCTTGCTTTGATGACTTTAGTGTCATTAAAGATGATTTCACAAGGTGGTAAAATTTTAGCTAAGTCCTTAAAATGCAAATGTGAAATTTGATCTTTACATCTTTCATATACTAAAAGCTTAGCATTTTCTTTAGGTAAAATAGGAAAATTTGCTATAAGTTCATTTGGTAAGTTATAATCATAACTAGAAAGCAAAAGATCTTTATCCATTGTTTTCATCATTTTCTTTTTGACTAGGATTAACTTTTTTAGCTATATAAATAGAAATTCCATAAAGTCCGCACAAAGGCACAGCCATTAAAAATTGCGATATAACATCAGGTGGTGTCATCATAGCTGAGAAAACAAAAATAACTAAAACAGAAACTCTAAAATGTTTTTTCAAAAAAGTATCATCAACAAGTCCAAGTTTAGCAAAGAAAAAGGTTATTACAGGCATTTCAAAAGCTAAGCCAAAAGCAATCACTAATTTAGTAAAAAACCCTACATATAAACCTATGCTAATTAAAGGCTTAAAATCTTGGGTTTGAACCCCAAAATCAATCAAAAATTTAAAAGCTAAAGGTATAACTATATAATAACAAAACAAAGCACCAAGCGCAAACATAATGCTCGCAAAGCTTACAAAAGGCACTACTAATCTTTTTTCATTATCATAAAGTCCAGGTGCTACAAACTTCCAAAACTGCCAAAAAATAACTGGCAAAGAAATCAAAAAAGCCGTAAAAAATGAAACCTTCATCGCAGTAAACAAAGGCTCTTGTAACTCAACGAAGGTCATTTGTCTTGAAATTTCAGGTAAGGCTGCTTCAACAGGTGCTTTTAGTATATCTATGATATAGTTATTAAAACTAAAACATACAAAAAACATCACAACAACACAAGCAACACTTATAAATAATCTTTTTCTAAGTTCTACTAAATGCGGTTTTAATTCTTCAAACATTCTTAGCTTTCCATTTTCTGAGTATTTTTTTCATCTTTTTGGATTTTTTCTTCAAGATTAGAAAGTTCTTGCATATCTTTTTCTAAATCATTAATTTCACTTTTTAATTCTTTGGTATTATTTAAAATATCTTCTTTGAGTTGATCAAATTCTTCAAAACTTAGTTTTTTTCTGATATTTTCATTAGTTTGTGAAAATTCATCTTTGTATTTTTGTGCTTCATCTTTTAATTCTGCTATTTTTAGTTCTTTGTTAATACTTGCTTTTGCTTCATCAATATTACTTTTAATGGCTTTTAAAATTTTTGCAATTTCAACTATAGTTGAAGGCAGTTTTTCAGGCCCAAGTACTAAAATAGCTACAACTAAAATAACTAAAATTTCACCAAAACTCATTATTTTATCTTCTTTCACTTGAATATGCGGTTTACATTTTACATAAAAATACTTAAAAATATTATTACTTTTACTATATTAATATATAAAGATATCTTGATATATTAATATATTTTTGTTATATTGAATTAAAAATAAAAAAAAGGAAAAGCATGGAGAAGTTGGTTTTTATTTTAAAAGATTTTCTTATTTTATTTATAGAAATATCTGCTTTGTTTATTTTAGTTAGTGTACTTATTGCTTATTTAAATGAGCGTTATGCTAAATTTTTTAATGAGCATTTAAAGAAAGATTCTTTTACAAGCTATGTAAAAGCCATACTTTTAGGTTGTTTAACTCCATTTTGCTCATGTTCAAGCATACCGCTTTTAAACGCATTTTTAAAAGCTAAAGTCCCACTTGGAGTATGCATAGCTTATTTAATCACCTCGCCTTTAATTAATCCTATTATAGTGGTGATGTTTATGGTGAGTTTTGGCTTAAAAATATCTTTATTTTATGTGGGATTTTTATTTTGTGTGATTTTATTTCTTGCTTTTTGTGTTTCTAAAATAAACACTCAAAGATTTTTTAATGAAGACTTTTTAAAAAATGATTTAGAGCAAAAGTCATGTTGTTCTAATAATACATTTCAAAGCTCATGTTGTCAAAAACCTAGCTTGGTTTTTGCTAAAAATTCTAAAACAAGTAAAATTTTAAATTTTAAAAATAAAGCTAAAGAAAGTAAAATCAAAATATTATTCTCACAAAGCTTTAATGAATATAAAAAAATTTTACCTTATATTGTTATGGGTATGGCTATAGGGGCTATTATACATGGTGCTTTTCCGCAAGAATTTTTCCAAAATTATATGAAAGATTATGGAGTTTTGGGTGTATTTATAGCAGCTTTTATAGGGGTTTTGCTTTATATGAATTGCACAGCTATGGTACCAGTGGCTCTAGCTTTAACTACTAGCGGAATTCCACTTGGTATAATGATGAGTTTTTTAATAGCAGGTGCAGGGTGTTCTTTGCCTGAGTTAATTTTGCTTAAAAGAATTTTTAAAACAAGCTTTTTGATTTTATTTGCAAGTATGATTGTTGTAATCGCTATTAGCTTTGGACTTTTAATGTTTTTTATATAAGGAGTATAATGCAGGATTTTTTAAAAATAACAAGTGTGATTAATGATGAAAGCAGGATTTTAATCCTAGCTTTTTTACAAAAACACGGAAAACTTTGCGTGTGTGATTTACAAAGCTCGTTAAATATGAGTCAATCAAGGCTTTCAAGACATCTAAAAATTTTAAAAGAAGCTAATTTTTTGGAAGTAGATAGACAAGGTGTTTGGGCGTATTATGGAATAAAAGAAAATTTAAATAATTTTTGTAATGATATACTAAAAAACATCAATGAACTTTCTATAAAGCTTCCCGAGCTAAAAAGAATTTCTTGTGAGTGTAAAGCTTAAGTACTAATATACAAAGCTAATTCATCGCTTAAAAGGTAGTTGGTGTTATAAAAAATTCCATTTTTATAAACTAGCTTTCCTTTTTTACTAAGAAACATTGCCTTTTCTTTTTCTAAAGGTTCTAGCTTTGTTTCATCTACTCCTATAACACTTCTAAGTCCTAGAAAAATATGCTCTAAGCGTAAATCTTGTAAATTTAAATTTTCAATCTCTCTAAAACAAGGATTTGCTATATAATCTTTTAAACTTTTTTTAGTATAAAATCTTTGATTTTTTAAAAATCCCACCGCACTTAAACCACAGCCTATATAGTCTTTTCCTTGCCAGTAGGCAAGATTGTGTTTGCAAATTTGTCCAAAATTACTGATTTCATATTGCTTATAGCCAAGGTTTTCAATTGCTTTAATAAAATACTTTGCAAGGCGTGGCGCATTTTTTTTAAAATGAAATTTTTTAGCAAATTTTGTCTTTTCTTCTATGGTTAGATTATAAGCGCTTATATGGTTAATATCAAGCAGAGTAAGTTTAGAAATTTCATAATCAAGCATTTTTTTATCATCAAGTTTTGTATCATAAATTAAGTCTAAGTTGATAATATCAAATCCTGCTTTTTTTGCATTTTCTATGCTAGTAAAAATACTTTTTTGATCATGAATGCGTCCAAGAAATTGTAGTTTTTTTTCATGAAAACTTTGCGCTCCAAAAGAAATACGGTTAAAACCTAAATTTTTTATCTCTTTAAGCCATGATAAATTACTCGAGTTAGGGTTTGCTTCTATACTAACTTCACTATCTTTTTGTAAATAATATTGTAAAAAAATAAATATTTTCTCATAAAAACTAGCATCCATTAAACTAGGCGTGCCACCACCTATAAAAACAGTCTTTATGGAATTTTTATCAAGTTTGAAAAAATCTAGTTGATATTTTATATCTTGCATTAAAGCGTTTAAATAATCTTTTTCAAAATCCTTTTTCTTAAGTGAAGTAAAAGAACAATAAAAACATTTGCTTTCACAAAATGGTATATGTATGTATAAATGCATAAAACTTCTTTAAAATGTGATTATAAATTCGTATTTTTTTGTTAGAATTATATTATTAAAAAGTCAAGGATAAGAAAATCATGGAAAAAGAAAAAAAATATAGGCCAAATGTAGCTGCTATAGTACTATCATCAGCTTATCCTTTTGAATGTAAAATTTTACTTGCTAAACGTAATGATATGGAAGATATATGGCAATTTCCTCAAGGTGGTATAGATGAAGGAGAGGATGCTAAAAGTGCGTTGTTTAGAGAATTAAAAGAAGAAATAGGCACAGATGAGGTTGAAATTTTAGCTGAACATCCTGAGTGGATTAGTTATGATTTTCCAGCCAAGGTTGCTCAAAAAATGTATCCTTATGATGGCCAAAATCAAAAATATTTTTTAGTTAGATTAAAAAATAAAGCTATTATTAATTTAAATACCAAAAATCCTGAATTTGATGCTTATAAATTTGCTTCATTAGATGATGTTTATGATATGATTAACCATTTTAAAAAGCCTATATATATTAGGGTTTTAAAATATTTTAAAGAAAGGGGGTATATTTAATGCTGATCGTACAAAAATATGGAGGAACAAGTGTAGGAACGCTTGAGCGTATTGATGAAGTTGCTAAAAGAGTGGCAAAAAGTAAAAAAACTTGCGATAAGTTAGTTGTAGTGGTTTCAGCGATGAGTGGGGTTACTAATGAACTTATTGATTTTGCTCACCATTTTAGCAAAAATCCTTCAGGTCGTGAGATGGATATGCTTTTAAGCAGCGGTGAACGCGTGACTTCATCTTTGCTTGCTATTGCTTTAAATGAAATGGGTTTAAAAGCCACTGCATTTTCCGGACGCAATGCAGGAATTATTACAGATGATGTTTATACTAAAGCAAGAATAGAGCGCATTGATACTGCAAATATCAACAAAGCCTTAGATGAGGGATATATTGTAGTCGTTGCTGGTTTTCAAGGTATTGACAAAATGGGTAATGTTACTACTTTGGGCCGCGGTGGAAGTGACTTAAGCGCGGTAGCTCTAGCTGGAGCTTTAAATGCTGATTTGTGTGAAATTTATACTGATGTAGATGGGGTATATACTACTGATCCTAGAATTGAGCCAAAGGCTAAAAAGTTAGATAAAATTTCTTATGAAGAAATGCTAGAGCTTGCAAGTTTAGGAGCTAAGGTTTTACAAAATCGCTCTGTAGAACTTGCTAAAAAATTAAATGTAAAACTAGTTACTAGAAGTAGCTTTAATGAAAATGAAGGGACGATTATTACTAAGGAGGAAAATATGGAACAAGCTTTGGTTAGTGGTATAGCACTAGATAAAAACCAAGCAAGGGTTACTTTAAGAAATATCGATGATAAGCCAGGCATTGCTGCTGAAATTTTTGGAACTTTAGCAAATGAAAATATCAATGTAGACATGATTATCCAAAATGTAGGTGTAGATGGAGCTACAAATTTAGGCTTTACTGTGCCTGAAAATGAGCTTGATTTAGCAACCAATGCTATGAAAAAAGTTTTAGGTGCTAATGCTAATATAGAAACAGATAGTGCTGTGGTAAAAGTTTCAGTTGTGGGTGTGGGTATGAAATCACATTCTGGAGTAGCTTCAGCAGCTTTTAAAGCATTAGCAAATGAAAATATCAACATACAAATGATTTCTACAAGTGAAATTAAAATTTCAGTGATCGTGCATGAGAAATATGGCGAATTAGCTGTAAGAGTATTGCATGAAGTTTATAAACTAGATATATAAATGAGTAATAGTTTTTTAAAATTCACCCTAGAGCAAATCCGAGAAAATGGCACTTATGCAAGTTGGTTGGAAGAAAGGCGTCTTGAATGGTCGCCTTTGATTGCTTCTAAATTAGCTTTGCTTTTACAAGGTTATACTTTTATTGTGATTACTGATGAGCAAAGAGTTTGGTTTGAAGAGTATTTTTTAAGCCAAATTAACGCCAGCCCCACAAGACCTTTAGTGCCTTTTGTGTCTTTAAAAGGAATTTATAATAAAGCTTGTAATACCCAAGAAGATATAGATTTATTAAATGATCTTTTAAGTATTTCTTTTCCTAATGGTTATGCCTTTTTTTATATAGGAACTAATACAGGTTTTAAATTTAAAATCGCTAATTCTAAAGCAGAAAGTATGTTTTGGCTTTTTGATGAGCAATTACAAAATAGCTTTTACCTCTCCTCGCGTGATAAGGAATTAGACTATAAACTTATTTCTTTATATAAAGTATTTGAGCAAAGTTTAGAGGCTGTGCTTTTTTCTAAGGTAGAAATTTGAATCTAAGAAATAAAATCATTATTCATAATGATTTTGAGCTAATGCAAGAAAAGCTTACAGAAGAATATGGAGCAAAAAATCTTAAATTTTTCATACCTAAAAATCCTGACTTAGAATTAAGATTAAATGACTTAACTTATGACAAAAACGGCCAAGCAACCGCAAAAGCTATTATGAAAGAAAGTTATATAGCTGAAGCACAAGCTAAAATCATAGTTGTGCTAGCTAAGTCTTTTCGTGAAGAAGCACAAAATTATCTATTAAAAGTTTTTGAAGAGCCACCAAAAAATATATATTTTATCATCGTAGCTCCTTCAAAAAATGTTTTTTTACCTACTATACTTTCAAGATTTATCATAGAAAAACATAAAATTCAAAAAGAAAAAATGCCTTTAAATTTAGATCTTAATAAAATGGATCTAGCTCAAATTGCTTCATTGTTAAAACAATATGAAAATATAGACAAGCATGAGTGTTTAGAGTTAATTAGCACTTTAAGCCATGAATGTTTTAAACAAGATATAAAGTTAAACGATGAAGAAATTGAATTTTTTTACAAAGCTTATGAGTTGGCTAAATTAAATGCAAAGCCAACTATCTTGCTAAGCACCATAGCCTTAATTTTACACGAGAGAAAAAATGAAAATCATTAAAATCAATCCTAATACAGATTTTAAACAAATTTCTAAATACATAAAGCCACACAAAGCAGGCGAGAAAATTATGAGTGAAAAAACTCAAATTCATTTTTTTCTTATTAAAGAGCTAAGAGCGCCTGCTGCAAATATACTCAAACAAGATGCACTAAGAGTTGGGGCTGAGCTTGTAACACATAAAGAAGTTATACTGGGTAAAGAACATACTAATGCTTTGCTTATGGTAACACAAGATCAAGCTAAAAAACTTATAGAAAAAGAAAAGTTACAAGATTTTAAGCTTAAAAATTTAGCATTATTTTTAAAGTCTAATTTTAACAAACCAAAATATGCAAAAATTATGGGTGTGATTAATATTAATGAAGATAGTTTTAATGCTCAAAGTAGGGTTAAAGAAAATGAAGTTTTAGAAAAAATCGAACTTATGATTTCTCAAGGGGCTGATTATATAGATATAGGCGGGGTTTCTTCAAGACCTGGAAGTGTGTATTGTGGGAAAGAAGAGGAGTTTAAGCGCTTAAAAAATACCCTAGATTTAATCTATAAAGAAAAACTTTATGAAAAATGTATTTTTAGCTTGGATAGCTTTGATGAGTATTGTTTAGAATATGCTTTAAATAAAGGCTTTAAGCTTATTAATGATATCACTGGTTTTAAAAATGAAAATTTAGCCAAATTAGCTTTAAAATACAAAGCTACTTACACACTCATGCATATACAAAATACCCCACAAAATATGCAAGATAACCCGCATTATGAAGATGTATTAGCTGAACTTGATGATTTTTTTGCGCAAAAGCTAGAAAGACTAAGTGAGCTTGGTTTAGAAGATGTGATTTTAGATGTTGGTATAGGTTTTGGTAAAAGTCCTTGGCATAATATGATGTTAATCAAGCATTTAGAGCATTTTTTACGCTTTGAAAAAGAGCTTTTAATCGGAGCTAGTAGAAAAAGTGTTATAAATGCTTATTTTAACTCAAATGTTGAGCAAAGACTAGCAGGTACGCTTTATTTGCACTTAGAAGCTTTTAAAAACGGAGCAAGTATTATAAGAGCGCATGATGTGTATGAACACAAACAAATGTTTGAACTTGCAAAAGCTATGGATGAACTTTCTTTGGAGTAAAGATGACTTATCAAGAGTATTTAGAAAAGGTAAAATTAGCAAAAGAATGGATGAGGGCTTATTATGAAGATGATGAGCCATTAGCAAGTGATGAAGAATATGATAAATTAATTAGAGAATTAAAAGAATTTGAAGCACTTTATAAGGATAAAATTTCTAAAGATTCTCCCACACAAAACATCGCTCCAACTATACAAAGTGAATTTCATAAAATCACTCATAGTGCAAAAATGTGGTCTATGGAAGATGTGTTTGATGAGGCTGAGCTTAGAGCTTGGGCAAAAAGAGCAAAATGTGAGTTTGATTTTTTTATAGAACCTAAATTTGATGGAGCTAGTTTAAATCTTACTTATGAAAATGGTAAATTAATCAGTGGTGCTACAAGGGGAGATGGTGAAATAGGCGAGGATATTACTTTAAATGTTAAAGAAATTTCTAATATTCCTAAAATCATACCTTATAAAGACAAAATAGAAATTCGTGGTGAGGTGGTGATTTTAAAAGAAGATTTTGAAAAGATCAACGAAAAAAGAGCCAAAGATGGTTTAAGTTTATTTGCCAATCCACGTAATGGGGCAAGTGGATCTTTAAGACAGCTAGATACAAGTATCACTAAAGAAAGAAATTTGAAATTTTATCCTTGGGGAGTTGGAGAAAATTCTTTAAAATTTAGCAAACACTCTGAAGTGATGGAGTTTATAAGAAGTCTTGGTTTTTTAAAAGATGATTTTGTATATTGTGTGAAAACCTTAGATGAGGTTTTAGAAAAATACCAAGAACTTTTAGAAAAAAGAGATCAAAAGCCTATGATGATGGATGGTATGGTTGTAAGGATTGATGATTTAAAAAAATGCCAAGAGCTTGGATACACGGTTAAATTTCCAAAATTTATGGCTGCGTTTAAATTTCCAGCTTTAGAAAAAACTACAACCTTACTTGGAGTAAATTTACAAGTTGGAAGAAGTGGGGTGATAACTCCTGTTGCAATCTTAGAGCCCGTGGAATTAGATGGGGTTATAGTAAAATCAGCTACTTTGCATAATTTTGATGAGATAGCTAGACTTGGAGTGATGATAGGTGATAGTGTAAGCGTGATAAGAAGCGGCGATGTAATACCTAAAATCACTAAAGTTTTTACCCAAAGAAGAGATGGTTTAGAAAGTAAAATCACTAAACCAAGTCTTTGCCCTGAGTGTTTAAGTGAGCTTTTAGATGAGGGTGCTTTTTTAAAATGTCAAAATTTAGATTGTAAAGCAAGACTTGTAAATTCCATTATATATTTTGTATCTAAGAAATGTTTAAATATAGATGGCCTTGGAGAAAATATCGTAGAACTTTTATTTAAAGAAGGAAAAATCACAAATATAGAAAGCATATTTTTCTTAAAATATGATGATTTTTTAAATTTAGAAGGTTTTAAAGAAAAGAAAATTAATAATCTTTTAAACGCTATAGAAAATGCTAAAAAATGCTCTTTATCAAGATTTATCACAGCTTTGGGTATAGAGCATATTGGCGAAGTGGCAGCTAAAAAGCTAGCGCAATCTTTTGGATTTGATTGGTTTTTACAAAGTTATGAAGCTTATGTGAATTTAGAGGGTTTTGGCGAGCAAATGGCAAAAAGCTTGCAAGAATTTACAAAAATAAATCATCAACGCATTAAACATTTTTATGAAATTTTGCACTTAGAAGATGAAAAAAAAGAGCTTGCTTTAAATGAAAATATTTCTAATAAAACCTTTGTTATCACAGGTACTTTAAGCAAATCACGCGATCATTTTAAAGAATTAATCGAAAGTTTTGGAGCAAAGGTAAGCTCATCTGTATCTAAAAAAACTGATTTTGTATTATATGGAAGCGAGGCAGGCTCAAAGCTTGAAAAAGCTCAAAGTTTGGGAGTTAAATGTATCAATGAAGATGAATTTAACGCACTTTTAGGCGGTGATGATGAGGTATGATGTTTTTGTAAGTCAAAAACTAAACATAAGTCGCAACAAAGCTTGTGAGCTTATAGAAAATGAGCAAATTTTATTAAATGATGAGTTTAAAAAAACTTCTTTTAAGATTATAAGTGAAAACCCCTTAGAAGATGAGAGTTTAAAACTCACTCTTTTAAATGAGTTTTATGTAAGTAGGGCAGCTTATAAACTAAAAGATTTTTTGCAAAATTATGCTTTAGAGATTAAAGATAAAATTTGTCTTGATATAGGTTCATCTACTGGTGGTTTTGTGCAAATTTTATTGCAAAATCAAGCTAAGCAAATTTATGCACTTGATGTAGGATCAAACCAACTTCATGAGAGTTTGAAAGAAAATGATGAGATTATAATATGTGAAAACACTGATTTAAGGGAATTTAAAAGCGATATTAAATTTGATCTTATAAGCTGTGATGTTAGTTTTATATCTTTATCACATTTACTTTTTTATATAGATAAATTGGCTAAAAAAGATATCATTTTGCTTTTTAAGCCACAATTTGAAGTGGGTAAAAATATTAAACGCGATAAAAATGGTGTGGTAAAAGATGAAAAAGCTATTGCTATGGCAAAAAATAAATTTGAAAAAGAATGCGCAAATTTAGGCTGGATTTTACAATATCATCAACAATCAAGCTTAAAAGGAAAAGAAGGTAATGTGGAATTTTTCTACGCCTATAGAAAAAACTAAAATCACAAGTTTGGCTATAGGGTGTTTTGATGGTATGCATTTGGGACATTTTGAGCTTTTTAAATATTTAGATAAAAATGGAGCTTTATTTATTATCGCAAAAGAAGAAAAAGAAGCTCTAACGCCTAAGGATTTTAGAATAAATTTGGTTGATTTTCCTTTGATTTTTTGTGATTTTGATAAAGTCAAAAACTATAAAGGTGAGGATTTTTTAAAACTTCTAAGGCAAGAATTTCCCAAACTAGAAAGGATTATCGTAGGCTATGATTTTAAATTTGGCAAAGAAAAAAAATGTAGCGCCAAAGATATACAAAATCTTTGTGGTATAAACACCATCATCATAGATGAGTTTAAAATTCAAAATAAAAGTGTTCATACAAGTATGATTAAAACCTTACTTAAAGAAGCAAAAGTCAAAGAAGCTAAAAATTTTCTAGGTAGATTTTATACTATACAAGCAAATATCATCAAAGGTCAAGGCATAGGTGCTAAAGAGCTTTTTGCAACTTTAAATTTATACGCAAAAGATTTCTTTTTACCCAAAGATGGTGTATACGCGACTTTGGTAAAGATTGAAAATAAAAGCTATCATAGTGTAAGCTTTATAGGTATAAGATCTACTGATGAAAATTTTGCTTTAGAAACGCATATTTTAGATGAAAATTTCACAAATACAAATGCAAAGTCAGTGGAGTTAAGCTTCATTGACTATATAAGAGCTAATGAAAAATTTAACGATATAGCCTTATTAAAAGCACAAATAAGTAAAGATATTAACAAAGCAAAGCAAATTTTAGGAAATTTATAATGAAAGATGAAATTTTTAAAAAACCTTTAGAAAAACAATTTGAATTTGATGCAAATGTTGCAAGTGTGTTTGATGACATGGTGGCTAGATCTGTGCCTTTTTATGCGCAAAATTTAAAGCTTATTACTCAACTAATCACACATTTTGCCCCGCAAAACGCAAAAATTTGCGATCTTGGTTGTTCGACTGCTAGTTTGCTTTTGGCTTTGTTTGAAAAAAGAAAAGATTTGCAATTAAGTGGAGTAGATAATGCCAAGGCTATGCTTGATATTGCTAGTAATAAAACGAGAGCATTTGGGGCTAGAGTGGATTTTTATGAGCAAAATTTAGATGAGTTTAGTTTTTTTAAAAACGATGTATTTGTTGCTACTTATACTATGCAATTTATCCGCCCACCAAAAAGGCAAGAAATCATTGATAAAATTTATCAAAATTTAAATGATGGTGGAATTTTTATCATGAGTGAAAAAATTCTTTATGAAGATGTAAAAATATCAAAAAAAATGATAGAAATTTATGAAAATTACAAACAAGATCAAGGCTATAGCAAATTAGAAATTGCAACAAAAAGAGAAGCTTTAGAAAATATACTCATTCCTTATACTCAAAATGAAAATATAAACATGCTTAAAAATTCAGGATTTAAAATCATAGAAAGTGTGTTTAAATGGGTAAATTTTGAAACATTCGTGGCTTTTAAATGAAATCTAAAAAATGTTTAATCTTTCCAAGATTAAACATTAAATCTAAAATGCATTACATCGCCATCTTGGACGATATAATCTTTACCCTCAAGGCGTAGCTTTCCTGCTTCTTTAGCTCCATTTTCGCCTTTACAGGTAATATAATCTTCATAAGAAATTACTTCAGCTTTTATAAAGCCTTTTTCAAAGTCATTATGGATAACACTTGCTGCTTTTGGTGCTTTCCAGCCTCTTTGTATAGTCCATGATCTAACTTCTATTTGGCCTGCTGTGAAATAGCTTATTAAATTTAACTTTGAAAAAGCAGTGCGTATAACCACTTCAAGTCCACTGCTTTCTATACCTAAGGATTTTAAAAATTCATAATTTTCTTCATCGCTTAAAGCTATCATTTCCTCTTCTATTTTAGAGCAAAGCTTAATGACCTCATGACCTGATTTTGCGGCAAATTCTTTAAGGTCTTTTACAAATTCATTGTCTTCTAAAAGGGAATTCTCATCTACATTTGCTCCATATATCACTTCCTTAGCTGAAAGCAATCTTAGTTCTTTTATAAGAGCATGATAGACTTCATTTTTATTAGCAAAAGAGCTTGCGCTATTGTTTTGATTTAAATGTTCTAAAAGTTCATTAGCTAATGCTAAGCTTTCTTTTGCACCTTTTTCATTAGCTTTTACACCTTTGCTTAATTTTTCTATCTTCTTGCTAAGTTGCTCAATATCTGCTAATATAAGTTCAGTTTCTATAATTTGCACATCACGTACAGGATCAACACTACCTGCAACATGAGTGATATTTTCATCATCAAAACAGCGAACTATATGTAAGATCATTTCTGTTTCGCGTATGTTTGAAAGAAATTTATTACCCAAACCCTCGCCTTTGCTAGCTCCTGCTACCAATCCTGCTATATCTACAAATTCTATATTTGAGCGTATAATTTTTTGAGGATTGACTATCTTTGCTAGTTCTTTCAAACGATGATCTGGCACAGGAACCACAGCTTTATTAGGCTCTATAGTACAAAATGGATAATTTGCACTTTCTGCATTTTGCGCTCTTGTTAGGGCATTAAAGGTAGTTGATTTTCCAACATTTGGAAGTCCTACTATACCAACTGATAAACTCATTTTTGTTTCCTTGAAAGATAAATTAAATAAGCAAGGCACATTCTAACCCCTGCTGAACTTGCGCCAAAGCTATAATATCCCCATGATTTTTCTAAATAAGCTGGCCCTGCTATATCTAAATGCAACCATTTATCTTTGTATTCTTCTCTAATGAAAGAATTTAAAAACAATCCTGCAGTAATAGCCCCACCATAACGACTTGAAGAGGTATTACTTACATCTGCAATGTTAGATTTTATAAGTTCTTTTAAGTAAGGATTAAAATGCAAGATGGTTGCTAAATCCCCACTTTTTTTACTTACTTTAAAAAATTCATCTTGTAATTCTTCTTTATTTCCCATGATAGCGCTTGTGTATTCTCCAAGTCCTACCACGCAAGCTCCTGTTAAAGTAGCAAGATCTATTAATAAATCAGGTTTTAAATCTTGAGCAAAAGAAAGGCAATCAGCTAAAACTAATCTTCCCTCAGCATCAGTATTTCTTACTTCTATGCTTACACCTTCTCTTGAGATAAGCACATCATCAGGCTTATAAGCATTCCCGCCTATCATGTTTTCTGTAGCACCTATAATGGAGTGAATTTCTATATCAAGGTTTAGCTCACTTGCACCTTTAATGATAGCCATAGCAGCAGCCCCACCACTTTTGTCTGCTTTCATAGTAAGCATATAATCAGCTGGTTTTAAACTAAGACCACCACTATCATAAGTCAAACCTTTACCAACAAAAACCACTTTCATCTTAGCATTTTGTGGTTTATATGAAAGGTGGATTAGTTTTGGAGGGTGGATTGAAGCACGATTGACTGCTAAAAATGCTTGCATTTTTTCTTTTTCTAAAAAATCACTTTCATAAATTTTACAAGTAATGTTTGGATTGTTTTTGCTTAAATTTAAAGCATCTTCGGCCATTTTTGCTGGAGTATATGTTTGTGGAATTTCATTAACAATATCTTTTGCAAAATCACATGCTTTAGAAAAAATCTGCCCATAATTAATCCCTATAAGAGCTTCTTCTTGGCTGAAATTTTTATCATTAATTTCATCTTTTGATATAAAAATTTTTTCTAAATTAGAATTTGTTTTTTCTTTTTTGTATTTATTAAACTCATAAGCAGCAAAAGTAAAACCTTGTACTAAAGAATTAAAACTATTTACAATGCATTTTCCCACAACACTTTTAGTTTTAACGCTTTTAATATCAAGTTTTTTTAAAGCCTTAAAAGCATTAGCAAATGTAAGTCTTATATCTTCATACTCTAAACTTTTAAGTTCACTGTAAAGAATTTTATTTTGCATATCTATGCAAATTCCTTCGCCTTTATAATTTGATAATTTGAAAAGTTCTTGACTTTGAGTGTATTTTTCTATATTTTTTTCTTGTACTAAGATGATTTCAAAATCAGCTTGTATAGAATTTATATCTTCATTTTTAAATTCAAAAATCATTTATGAGTCCTTTTTTTGAGTATAGATTTTTCTATTTGTTTCATACCTAAAAATAAAGCAAGTAAAAAACAAGCGATAATAGGCACTGCAAAATACCAGTGATCTCCAGCCCATTCTACTGCAAGCCAAATTTGTTTTCCAAAAAACCATGCAAGTAAAATGGTTATAGCAGCCCAAGCCCAAGCACTAATTAAATTTATAAATGCAAATTTTTTAGCACTATAACGAGTTAATCCTATACTCATAGGTATGATAGTTCTAAAACCATACATATATCTTTGTATGAAAATAATAGGCCAGCCAAAACGCTGTAATAATAAATGCGCTATGGCAAATTTACGCCTTTGGGTGCGAAGTTTTTTCTGAATGTATTTTTTATTATATCTTCCTATATAAAAATATATTTGATCACCTACAAAGCCACCCAGTCCAGCTACAAATATAATTAAAGCTAAATTTACATGCCCTTCATGGGCAAAAATACCTGCTAAAATAAGCGCAAGCTCACCTTCAAGTATGCACCATAAAAAAACTATGATATAAGCCCAATTTTTATAATCATACAAAAGCTGTTTTAAAAACTCCTCCATCATTACACCTCTAATACACTATAAACAGAAGTTAATTTAGATAATTCTTTTTCTCCATCTAAATCTTTTAAATTCAGTAAAAAGCAAGCTTCAACGCAATTTGCATTAAGCCTTTGTATGAGTTTAACAGCAGCTATTGCTGTGCCTCCTGTTGCGATAAGATCATCTATAAGTAAAACATTTGCTTTTTGATTATTAAAAGCGTCAATGTGAATTTCTATAGTGTCGCTACCATATTCTAAGCTATAAGATTCTTGCAAGCATTTTGAAGGTAATTTACCTGGTTTTCTAATAGGTACAAAAGGTAGTTTTAATCTAGCGCTTAGCGCAGCACCAAAAATAAAACCTCTACTTTCTATGCCAACGATATAATCAAGTTTTGCGTTTTGATATTTTTCAACTAAATAATCCATTAAAAATGCAAATGCTTCTTTATTGTTTAGTAAGGTTGTGATATCTCTAAAGATAATTCCTTCTTTTGGAAAATCTTTAATAGCTCTAATGCTATCTAATAAGTATTTTTTATCTTGTTCTTTCATCATAATAATGCCTCAATTTTTGCTTCTAATTCTTTGATTCTTTGTCTTAATTTTTCATTTTCGATACGATATTGAGAATTTCTTGTTCTAAGAGAAGTAAGATCTGCTTTGCTTTTGTTTAGCTCTTCGGTTAAAATGTCAATGTTACCCAAACTTCTTTGAAGTTGAACTTGTAATTTTCTTATAACAATTTCTGTATCATCAAGATTATTTTTTATGAATTCTTTTGCTACTTTTTCTTTGTGAAGTAAGGTTTTATAATAAAGCAACATAATAGTCATATAAATACTAATACAAATTAATATTGTTAATACAAGCCAACTCAAAATCATAGTTTTGCCTCTATTTTACTAATTCGCGCGCAATGTCTTCCACCACTAAAGGAAGTATTGATGAAATTATTTATAATTTCAAAAGCCATATCTATTCCGGTTAGTCTAGATCCTAAGGCTAAAACATTTGCATCGTTATGCTCTCTTGAGAGTTTAGCGCTTAAGGGTTCATTACATAAAGCACAGCGTATGTTTGTATGGCGATTTGCTGCTATACTCATACCAATACCTGATCCACATACTAAAATTCCAAAACTGGTTTCATTAATTTTAGAGCTTAGTAGATGTGCATAATCAGGATAATCACAACGATCATTACTAAAAGGACCTAAATCCTCAAAGTTTATATTTTTTTCTTGTAAAAAATTGATAATTTCTTGTTTTAAAATAAAGCCAGCATGATCGCTTGCTATGTAAATTTTTTCTCTTAACATTTAATAATCACTTATCATTTGAAATTTTAAAGTATTAATTTTATCATATTTAATTAAAATTTTTCTTTCTTATATATAATTATTTTTTAATATTTTCAAATATTTAATTTGATATAATAATACTAAATTTAAGGTAAAAAATGAAGCTTGTTTTGATTGGTTCTTCAACGGGTGGTCCAAGTCAACTAAAGTTTTTACTAAATGATGTAGAACTTAAAGATTGCGCGGTAGTGATTGCTCAACATATGAATCCAGCTTTTATCCCTTCTTTTGTGAATCAATTTAACAAAGAAGCAAAAAGCGATGTTGTCATACCAAATGATAAAGAAGTTTTAAAAAATAAAATTTACATTTGTCAAAGAAATATGGTTTTAGGTGGAAATAATACACTAACACTAAATACTACAGAGCAAACAAGTAGTTTTAATCCAGGGATAGATGTTTTATTCCATTCGGCTATAAATCTTTACAAATACCATAAAATTTTAGCCTTGATTATGACAGGAATGGGTGATGATGGCGCTAAATCTTTGTTTGATCTTTATAAGGTTGGAGTAAGGTGTTTGTGCGAAAATGAAGCAGATTCTATAGTATATGGGATGCCAAAAAAAGCCAGGGATACTAACCCAAATTTAAAACCTATGAGTTTAATAGAACTCAAAAAAGAAATAATAAATTTTATCAAATCATAGGATGGAAAGATGATAAAAATTACAGAAAATGAAATGAGTGATTTTATAAAAATAGTAGAGCAAATAAGTGGAAATAATCTTAATACTAAAAAAGATATTTTATCTATAAAACTGCCTAAATTTTTACAAGAATTAGGTTTAAATAGTCTTAGTGAATTAAATGAAAAAGTACAGCTTCAAAGAAATTTAAAACAAGAAACTATGGATTTTATCACAGTTTGTGAGACTTATTTTTTTAGAGAGTTAGAACAATTAAAAGATGTAATTTATTATATAAAATCTCTTGATAGGCCTATAAATGTGCTTTGTGCTCCATGCTCAAGTGGTGAAGAAGTGTATTCTTTAGCTATTTTAGCAAGTGAGAATTTTGTTAAAGGTATGAATATAGTTGGTATAGATATCAATAAAAAAATGATAGATAAATGTAATGAAATGTTATATTCAGAGCGCTCGGTAGCTAGATTAAATACCATGCAAAAAACGCGTTATTTTGATGTAAAAGATAGGATGTATCAGCTTAAAAAAGAAACTTTAGCCTGTAGATGCCGTTTTGAGCTATGTAATGTTTTTGATGATTCATTATTTAAGCTTGGAAAATTTGATGTGATTTTTTCAAGAAATATGATGATATATTTTGATCAAGATTTTAAAATAAAATTAATGGAGCGTTTTTATAGGGTATTGAATAGAGAGGGCAGAATATATCCAGGAAAATCAGATCTTGTACCTGAAACAGCTTATTTTGAAAAGAATTTTAGTGCGGGCGGGGTTTATTATTCTAAGGTGGATTAATTATATTTTTTATTAAACCACCACCAATAAATTGCTGCAAAGATAAAACATACTCCTAAACCAAAAGTAAAATGGCTTAATTTTAAGCCATGAAATTCAAATAAATACCCAGTAGAAAAAACTATAATAGCGCTAAAACTTAAATATACCATATCATTATAGGCAATCACTCTACCATAGTATCTTTTATCACAATCATTTTGTAAAAGTGTGTAAGTATAGCTCCATAAAGATGAAGTACAAAAACCTGCCATTACTAAGCCTATAAAGGCAAGATAAAAGTTAAATTGCAAGCAAGCCCACATCATTATACCCACACCTTGTGCTAAGTATAAATATACTAAAGTGTTTTTGTTAATATAGGGACTAAGTACATAAGGACCTATGAGTAAAGATATGGCTCTTATAGCATTAGAAAGTCCTATAGCTAAAGGTATGGAAATAACTTTTGCATATTCATATTCAGCTAAAAGTGTAATTAAAACATCATAAGCAGTTATTCCTACAACCCCATGAAGCAAAATCAAATGAATGATTTTTTTATTATTAAATACATAGTTTAAACCTTCTTTTATTAGTATAAAAGGATTATTTTGCGTAGTATTTTTCTCATCGGGTAAAATTAAAGTTTTGAGTATAAGCATGGCACAAAATAGCATTAAAGTATCAGCTATAAAGGCTGGTTTTGCTCCAAAAAGATCTATAAAAAGCCCCGCTGCACCCATACCCAAAGCATATGATACAGCCCATATAATGCTATGAAGTTCATTGCCTAGTTTTAGTTCTTGTGGGGTTAAAATTTTAGGTAAAACTGACATTTCTGTTTGAAAATATATACTAGCAACACCCATGCGAACAAAAGTTAAAAAGTATAAAAACCAAAGCATAGCTAAAGAATTTATAAAAATTAACATAAAAATAGAAATCATTTCAATACCAATCATTGTAAGTAATAAATTTTTGGGTTTAAATCTATCTACTATTATTCCATTTATAGGTGCAAGTATAATAGAAGGTAAAAAAACAAAAATAGCTGAAAAACCTATGATATTTGCAGAGGCATTTAATTCTTTTGTCAAAAGAGTAAAAACACCTACTTGAGAAAACCACGCGCCAAAATAACTTATAAATTGTACCATTGCTAAAAGACGAAAGGTTTTATTGTTTTTAAGTAAAGACCTATAAGTCATGAATATCCTATGAATATATGAAATTAAAGGGCTTGATTATATCCTTTTTAAAATTATTTTACATTTAAATGTTATAATAATTCTTTTTTATAAAAAAAGGTTAATAATGGATAGACTAAGTAAAAAAGAAGCATTAAATTTGCTCCAAAATACACCTTTATATGAACTAGGTGCAATGGCATATGAGAAAAAATTAGAGCTTCACCCTGAAAAAATTACAACTTTCGTGGTAGATAGAAATATAAATTATACAAATATTTGTTGTATTGATTGTGATTTTTGTGCTTTTTGCAGAAAAGAAAAAGATGATGATTCTTATATTTTAAAATACGAAGAAATAGGGCAAAAAATAGAAGAATTACAAGCCATTGGAGGCACTCAAATTTTATTTCAAGGTGGGGTGCATCCAAAACTTAAAATAAAATGGTATGAAGACTTACTTTCATATATAAAAACTAACTATCCAACTATCACTGTGCATGGTTTTTCAGCAGTAGAGATAGCTTATATAGCAAAAGTTTCTAAAATTTCCATAGAAGAGGTTTTAAAAAGATTACAAGCTAGCGGACTTTTTTCTATACCTGGGGCTGGTGCTGAAGTATTAAGCGATAGGGTAAGAGATATTATAGCACCACACAAATGCGACACAGCTACTTGGCTAAGAGTGCATGAGAGTGCGCACAATATAGGCATGAAAAGCACTGCTACTATGATGTTTGGCACGGTTGAAAATGATGAAGAAATTATCGAGCATTTTGATCATTTAAGAAAATTACAAGATAAAACAAATGGCTTTAGAGCTTTTATTTTGTGGTCATTTCAAAGTGAAAATACTCCTTTGATTAAAAAACATCCTGAAATTATCAAGCAAAGTTCTAATAGATATTTAAGATTGTTAGCTTTAGCAAGATTGTATTTGGATAATTTTAAAAATTTACAAAGCTCATGGGTGACCCAAGGTTCTTTAATAGGCCAGCTTGCTTTAAAATTTGGAGCTAATGATTTGGGTTCGACTATGATGGAAGAAAATGTAGTAGCAGCAGCTGGTGCAAAATATAGAATGAATCAAGAGCAAATGATAGAGCTTATTAAAGATATAGGAGAATTACCTGCTAAGCGCGATACAGCTTATAATATCTTAGAGAGGTTTTGATGTTAAATTTAGACTTTAATAATACTAAAATAGACATAATATATGAGAATGAAAACGAGCTTCCTGTGGTATTTTTTAAGCTCATTTTCAAAAATAGTGGAAAAATAGCAGAAAAACACAATAGAGGTTGTGCAAGTATGCTTGCTAGACTTTTAAATGAAGGAAGCAATGATGAGTTTTTTAAGAGCTTAGAATACCGTGCTATAGAGCTTTATGCTAAGGCTAGTTTTGAGCATTTTCAAATTAATATAAAATGTTTAAAAGAACATTTTGATTTTGCTTTAGAAAAATTACAAGAATTATTTTTAAATGTGCGTTTTGATGAAAAAATCTTACAAAGATTAAAAACTTTAGCTTTGGGTGAGCTTGCAAGTTTAAATACTGATTATGATTATCAAGCAAAAAGACTTTTGAATAAGAATGTTTTTATAGATGAAATTTTTGCTAGTGGTCTTGATGGGACTAAAGAAAGCATAGAAAAGATTAGTTTAAAAGAATTGCACGATTTTATGAGTGAAAATTTAGTACTTGATAATGCTTTATTTGTTTTTGGCGGAGATATTAAAGAAGATGAAGTGAAGGTTAAGACAGAAAAAATTTGCCAAATTTTAAAAAGAAATATCCCAAATCAAAACAAAAGCTACAAACTTATTGATGAGAATATAGAAGTAAGTGAACAAAAAAGCACCGAGCAAGCTTATATATACTTTTGCTCCCCATTTAATATACAAATTAACGATGAGAAAATGTATTTAGCTAAACTTGCTTTATTTATCTTGGGTCAAGGTGGTTTTGGTTCGCGTTTGATGGAAGAAGTGCGTGTAAAAAGAGGCTTGGCATATTCAGTATATGCTATGCTTGATGTAAATTTAAATTATAGTAGAGTTTTTGGGTATTTGCAAACTAAAAATGAAAGTTCTAATGAGGCTAAAGCTTTAGTTAAAGAAGTTTTTAAAAACTTTGTCCAAAATGGAGTAAATGATAAAGAATTTCAACTAGCTAAACAATTTTTAGTAGGTTCTATGCCTTTAAGATATGAAAGCTTGGCCAAAAGACTAGATATAATGCTAAATGAATATTTACATGGTTTAAAACTTGGAAATTTAAAAGAAGAAATGCAAAAGATTAAAAACACTAATTTAGATGAGTTAAATGACTTTATCAAAGCACATAGTGAAATTACCAAAGTGAGTTTTGCAAGCATAGAAAATGAAAGTTGAAGAAAAGGATTTAAAACTACTTCATACTTTAGGAGTTAAAAATTGTATCGATTTGGCTTTGATTTTACCTAAAAAATTTGATGATTTTAGAATTTCAAAGTTTCCAAAAGATACATTTTGTACCCAAAATGTAAAAATTATCAGCACGCAAAATCATCACTCTCAGCTTTTTATGCTTTGTGAATGTTTAGAATGGGGTATAAAAGCAAATATAGTAATTTTTCATCCTAATAAATGGCATTTTAAAATTTTTAAGCATAATGCTTTAGTTTGTATCTATGCAAAGATGAATTTTTTTAATGGAATTTGGCAGTTTATAAACCCAAAAATAGTAAAAAATATAGGTCAAATAGTCCCTAAATACCAAATTAGCTCTATTAAAGATGAAAGTATAAAAAAACTTATCATAAAATATGTCAATGAAGCTAATTTAAAAGCGCTAAATTTAGAACAAAAATATATTAATTTGCTTTTGAATTTACATAATTATGATGATTTAATTCTTTATGAAAATTTTAATGTTATAGTTAAAGACTTAAAATATATAGAAATTTTTAATCATTTAAGGCGTTTAAAGGGTAAAAAAATATCACAAAATGCTTATAAAATAGAACTTTTTGATATAAGCTCTTGGCTTAAGGGTTTAGAATTTAACCCTACAAATGATCAGCTTTTAGCGATAGAAGATATTAAAAAAGATTTGCAAAATAAAGTCGCTAAAAGGCGTGTGGTAATGGGCGATGTGGGTTGTGGCAAGACTTTGGTTATACTTGCTGCAAGTTTGCTTGTATATCCTAAAAAGGCTATTTTAATGGCTCCAACTAGTATATTAGCAGAGCAAATTTATCATGAGGCTAAGAGACTTTTGCCTGATTTTGTTAATGTATTGCTTTTAAAAGGTGGTAAAAAAGATAAAGATTTAGCAAAATCAAAAGAACAAGCTCATTTTATTATAGGTACACATGCGCTCATTCATCAAGAAGAATTTGAAGCAGTTTTAGTGATGATAGATGAGCAACACCGTTTTGGTTCTAATCAAAGACAAAAAATAAGCGAGCTTAGCAAAAACTCTCAATATGCTCCACATATCGTGCAATTTTCTGCTACACCTATACCAAGAACTTTATCTATGATACAAAGTGAGCTTGTAAATTTTAGTTTTATTAAACAAATACCCTTTAAAAAAGACATTAAAACTTTTTGCATACAAGATAAAGATTTTAAAGTTTTGCTTAAAAAAATCGATGGTGAACTTGCTAAAAATCATCAGGTGATCATCATTTATCCTTTGGTAAATGAAAGTGAAAATATAGATTATTTATCACTAGAGCAAGCACAAGGATATTGGGTAAACAAATACAAAAATGTTTATGTAACCCATGGAAAAGATAAAAATAAAGATCAAATTTTGCAAGAATTTAGAGAAAAAGGCACGATTTTACTTTCTACGACTGTGGTTGAAGTGGGGATTTCTTTACCAAGACTAAGCGTGATTGTTATTGTTGGGGCTGAAAGACTTGGGCTTGCTACCTTGCATCAACTTAGAGGCAGAGTAGGTAGAGTGGGGCTTGAGAGTTTTTGTTATTTATATACTAAACAAAAAGAAATTCCAAGTCGTTTGCTTGAATTTGCTAAAACTTTAGATGGATTTAAAATAGCTGAACTTGATTTAAAAAATAGGCTAAGTGGTGATTTACTAGATGGTAGAGTGCAACATGGTAATCATTTTAAATTTTTTGACTTTGCAGATGATGAAGAGTTAGTTTTAAAAGCAAAAGAAAGTATCAAAAATATGGAAAGAGAAAATGGATAAATACTTTGAAATTTTAATTTCTAAAGGCAAGAAAAAACACTTTAATAAAGGGAATATTTTATTTTTTCAAGGTGAAAAAGCAAATAAAATTTATATTTTATTAAGTGGAAAAGTGCGTATATATAAGGTGAATGCAAAAGGTTTTGAACTAACACTTCATACTTTAACTCCGGTAAACTTTATAGCTGAAATGCCTGTGTTTGAAGGCATTAATTACCCAGCTAATGCAATTTGTGAGCAAGATTGCGAAATTTGCGTTTTTGATTTTGATGAATTTAAAAAATTATGCTTGGAAAATGGGGAATTTAGTTTTTTACTTCTGACTTCTTTAATCGGTAAAATTCGAATTTTAGAAAATTTCATCAGACAAAAATCTTTGGATTTAAAGTCAAGATTGGTTAGTTTTTTGCTAGAAAATGAAGAAAAATTGCAAAATTTAAAACAAAAAGAAATCGCTGTGATTTTAAATTTACCTCCAGAATCTTTGTCGCGTTTTTTAAAAGAATTAAAACAAAATGAGCTTATTTGTACAAATAAAGGTAAAATAGTAATTTTAAATAAAGAAAAAATGCAAAATTTAATTAAGTCTTTTTAAGTCTTATTTGTTACAATATTGTATTTAAAGTATGGAAGGTTTTATGGATTTTGATTTTTTAATCAAGTTTAGCCCTATGTTTATACAAGCTTCTTGGCTTACTTTAAAACTTGCTATTTATGGAGTATTTTTTTCATTTTTAGTGGGTTTATTTTGTATGGGAGTAAGTTATTTTAAATTTTCTTTTTTAAATACAATCTGTAAAATTTACATAGAATTTTCAAGAAACACACCTTTATTAATCCAACTTTTCTTTTTATATTATGCTTTGCCTGAGTTTGGGATACACCTTAGCTCTTTTGCTTGTGCTGTGATAGGACTTAGCTTTTTAGGCGGTTCTTATATGGCTGAGAGCTTAAGAGCAGGCATGGAAGCAGTGAAAAAACAACAATACGAGTCAGGACTTTCTTTGGGTTTGAGTAAATGGCAAAATTTCCGTTATATTATCATGCCTCAAGCCTTGGGTATAGCTATGCCAAGCATTAGTGCAAATATCATTTTTTTACTTAAAGAAACATCGGTTGTAAGTATTATCGCTTTAGCAGATTTAGTGTATGTAGCTAAGGATCTTATAGGACTTTATTATAAAAGCAATGAAGCTTTATTTGCTTTGGTGCTTTGTTATTTGATCTTGATTTTACCTTTATCTTTAGTGTTAAACCGTATAGAAAAAAGGTTAAATTATGTTTGAAATTTTAAATCAAGATACCTTTTTTAGACTAGCACAAGGTTTAAAGGTTACTTTAGAGCTTTCGTTAATTAGTGTTTTGATTTCACTCATAGGAGGAGTATTTTTTGGAATTTTAATGCATTCTAAAAATAAAATCCTTTATGTTTTTTGTCGTTTTATGCTTGAGTTTGTGCGTATTATGCCTTTGATTGTTTGGCTTTTTATAGTGCATTTTGGTTTAGCAAAATGGTTTGGATGGCATTTGAGTGCTTTGGGTTCAAGTATTATTGTTTTTAGTATTTGGGGTGTGTTTGAGATGATGGATTTAGTTAGATCATCTTTGGCAAGCATACCAAAACACCAATATGAATCAGGACTTTCACTAGGCTTTAATAAATTACAAGTTTATCTTTTTATCATCATTCCTTTATCTTTAAGAAGATTGTTACCAATGAGTATTAATCTTTTTACAAGAATTATTAAAAGCACTTCAGTGATTTATCTAATCGGCGGTATAGAGCTTATTAAAGTAGGTCAACAAGTGATTGAGCTAAATTTATTTCAAAATTCTTACGCAGCTTTTGTGATTTATGGTTTGATTTTATTGATTTATTTTATACTTTGTTATCCTTTGTCGGTATATTCAAAGTTTTTAGAGAAAAAATGGAGCTAATATGAGCATTTTAAAAATACAAAATTTACAAAAATATTATGATAATCATCATGTTTTAAAAGATATAAATTTAGAAGTAAATCAAAAAGAAGTAGTGGTTATACTAGGTCCAAGTGGTTGTGGAAAATCTACACTTTTAAGATGTATTAATGGTTTAGAAGAAATGGCTGATGGAGCTATTTTTGTAGATGATGAGAAAATTGATAAAAATTATAAAAAATGGACTCAAATTCGCCAAAAAATAGGTATGGTATTTCAATCTTATGAGCTTTTTGATCATTTAAATGTGGAGCAAAATATACTCTTAGGGCCTTTAAAGGTGCAAAAAAGAAAAAAAGAAGAGGTTTTAGAAGAAGCAAAATATTGGCTTGATAGAGTAGGGCTTTTGCATAAATTAAAAGCTTATCCTAAAGAGTTAAGTGGTGGACAAAAACAACGCATAGCTATAGTTAGAAGCCTTTGTATGAATCCTGAAATCATGCTTTTTGATGAAGTTACAGCAGCGCTTGATCCTGAAATTGTGCGTGAGGTTTTAGATGTGATTTTAAATTTAGCCAAAGATGGTATGACTATGCTTATAGTTACGCATGAAATGGGTTTTGCAAAAGCTGTTGCTGATAGAATAGTTTTTATGGATGATGGAAAAATAGTAGAAATTTCAAAGCCTGATGAATTTTTTGAAAATCCAAAAACTGATCGTGCGAAAAAATTTCTCAATTTGTTTGATTTTCATTGTTAATTTTATTTTAGAAAAGATTTGTTTAAAAAATTAATATAAGGTTTAAAAATTTAAATTTTAATCACAAGGAAAAAACATGAAAAAGATTTTTCTTTTATCGTTTTTAATGGCACTTTTTTTTAGCGCCTGCTCAAATTCAGGCTCTAATGAAAACTCCATAGAAAAAATCAAACAACAAGGTGTTATCCGCATAGGTGTATTTGGTGATAAACCTCCATTTGGCTACTTAGATGTACAAGGGAAAAATCAAGGTTATGATATATATTTTGCAAAACGCATTGCAAAAGAACTTTTAGGAGATGAGTCTAAAGCACAATTTGTTTTAGTCGAAGCAGCAAATAGGGTTGAATTTTTACAATCAAATAAGGTTGATTTAATTTTAGCTAATTTTACTAAAACTCCAGAAAGAGAAGCTGTGGTGGATTTTGCACTGCCTTATATGAAAGTTGCTCTTGGGGTAGTAGCTCCTAAAAATTCAGATATTAAAACTATAGATGATTTAAAAAGTAAAACTTTGATTTTAAATAAAGGCACAACAGCTGATGCGTATTTTACAAAAAATATGCCAGAAATTAAAACCATTAAATTTGATCAAAACACAGAAACCTTTGCAGCTTTAATCGGCAAAAGAGGCGATGCGCTAAGTCATGATAATGCATTGCTTTTTGCATGGGCTAAAGAAAATCCAAATTTTGAAGTAGTGATTAAAGAGCTTGGAAATCATGATGTTATAGCTCCTGCTGTAAAAAAAGGCGATGAAGCTATGCTGAAATTTATCAATGATTTGATTGTAAAATTACAAAATGAGCAGTTTTTTCACAAAGCTTATGATGAAACCTTAAAGCCATTTTTTAGCGATGATATAAAAGCTGATGATGTGGTAATTGAAGGTGGCAAGATTTAATGATGCAAAAAGCTTTTAAAAATACCATCTATGCTTCTTTGGGTGGTATTTTAGAATTTTATGATTTTGTTTTATTTATCTTCTTTGCTAGTGTTTTTGCAAAAATTTTCTTTCCTCAAAATGATGATTTTTGGCCATTAATCTATACTTATATAGCCTTTGGGGCAGGGTATTTGGCTAGACCTTTTGGTGCTGTTGTTTTAGCGCATTTTGCAGATATAAAAGGGCGTAAGAATGTTTTTTATATTAGCATGCTTTTGATGGTTGTACCAAGTTTTATATTAGCTTTTTTACCTACTTATGAAAGTATAGGACTTTTTGCTACTTTTATGCTTTTTATCATACGGATAGCTCAAGGATTAGCCATAGGAGCTGAAGTAAGTGGAGCATGGATTTTTGTGAGTGAATTTGTAAGTAAAAAAAGACTTGGTTTAGCGCTTGGATTTATTTCAGCGACTTTAACTTTAGGTTTATTGCTTGGAAATTTAGCAACTTTGGCTGTATATGCGTATTTTGATAAAGAAGAAGTAGAAAGCTTTGCTTGGAGAATTCCTTTTTTTGTTGGGGGATTTTTTGGTGTATTGGCTTTATTTTTACGCATGAAATTGAATGAAACACCAGCTTTTAAAAACATAAAAGATAAAGAAAAAATTTTAAATTTTCCACTTTTACATGCTTTAAAAACACATAAAAAAAGTATGCTAGTGTGCGCTTTGCTTACCGTTGTTTTAACAAGCGGGGTAGCCACTTTAATGATACTGCCACAATATTTTGAAAGCTTATTAGGAGTTAGTAAAACTACCGCTTTAACATATCAAAATTTGGCTATAGTGATGATTATACTAGGAAGTTTGGTACAAGGATATTTGGCGGATTTTTTAGGTCATTTTAGAATTTGTTTGATTTTTACTTCGCTTTTTGGAATTTTTGGTATAAGTTTTAGCTTTTATAATGAGTGGTTTTTATCATTTTATTTGCTTGCTTGTTTTGCGCAAGGTATTATAGCTTTTGCTCCTATTTTTATGACTCAAATTTTTACTACAGAGTTAAGATCAAGTGGTCTTTCTTTTGCTTACAATATTTCTTATGCGATTTTGGGTTTCATAACCCCTTTTATTGTTAATTTTACATATAAGGAGTATTTTTATATTTATATTATTTTTATAATAATTGCTTGCTTGTTAAGTATGTCTTTAGTAAAAAATATTTTTAAAACAAAAAATTAGCATTAAAAAACTTCAAAATATAAACTATAACTTTGCTATAATTGTATTTTGTATTTAGAGGTGTAAATGAATAAAATTTTATTACTAGCTGATGGGATTTTTGCTAAAGATTTTTTAATGAAAATTCATAACAATAAAACTTTTAAAGAATCTTTGAGTGTTGTTTATTATAATGATGAAAGTGTGGATTTGGATTTAGAAAATGAGCAAATATCTTTTTATAAATTTGATCCTACGAGTTTGGTTAAACTAGAAAATTTACTAAAGGAAGAATTCCATCAAGCTATCATCTATATGCAAGAAGAAGCAGATATGCTAGCTTGCTATAAAAATTTAAGAAAATTACACCCAAGATTAAATATAGTTGTTATGGATTTATGGAATAGTCAAATTGATGATAATTTTTGTGAAGTAATTAATGTTTATGATACTTTAAGCACGAGATTAACGGGTTGTTTAGATAATATGCCTTCCATGGCACAATTTATTGGGCTTGGACAAGGTGAGATAATGGAGGTAAAAATTCCTGCAGGATCAAGCTTTGCTTATAGACATATAAGCTCTATTAGCCAAAAACGCTTTAAAATTGTAATGGTTTATAGAAATAATGAATTTATCCTAGCAAGACCTGGGCTTATTTTAATGCCAAATGATAGTATTTTAATCGTGGGCGATCCTAAAGTTTTACAAAGTGTTTTTACTAATATTAAAACAAGCTTAGGCCGCTTTCCATCGCCATTTGGAGATAATATACTTTGTGTTATAGATATGAAAAAAATGAGTGAGTTTGCCATAGAAAAGCTTATTTTTGCAAGTTTGCTTTTACATGTAAGGATTAATAGCAAAAAGCTTTATTTTAAAGTGATTAATCCTACTTTAACTCCTATGTATTATAAACTTAAAGCCTTGCATAAAAATAGTACTGAAGTAATATTTGACTATGAAAGTACAAATATAAAAAATATTAAGCCTTTTGTGGAAAATACCAGCATAGGTTTGCTAGTGGTGGAAGATTATCTTTTTGAAAAAGAAAAAAGTTTTCTTTTTGCTTTAAAAATTCCTGTGTTAAAAGCAGGTAAAGGGGATTTTGCGGACTTAAAATCATCGGTGGTTTTAAGTTCAAACTTTGAAGATGTGGAAGGTATTGCTTCTATTGTACTTGATTTAAATAAGCAAATCCAACTAGGACTTGCTTTGTATTATTACGATTTGAAACTAAATAAAGCTGAAATTTTTGAATATCATCAATACTTTGAAAGCCTTTCAAAACTTCATGATGAAAAATTACTTTTAATAGAAGAAAAAGAGCACAACCCTATCAATAAATTTTCTTATAAACAAAATATATTGCATTTTGTGCCATTTAATGAAAAAATTTTAGGAAGTAATTTCAATAAAATTTTAAAAACAGATTTAAATACGATATATTATAAGATGAGTAAAAATTATCAATTATTTATACCATCATTGTGAGAATATAATGCAAGTTAAAGTAAATTTAGAAAATAATACAAGTTATAATGTCTATATAAATGAATTAGAAAAGTTAAATTTTGATACTAAAGTAGTGATTTTAACTAATGAATTAGTAGCAAAGCTACATTTAGATACGCTTTTGGAAAAAATTCAAGCTAAAGAACTTTTTATCATAAAAATCAAAGATGGTGAAGAGTATAAAAATTTACAAACTATAGAATATATCTTAAATCAAATGTGCGTTTATAAGCTAGATAGAAAAAGCTTGCTTATTAGCTTTGGTGGCGGGGTGATCTCTGATATGGGTGGTTTTGTAGCAAGTATATATCAAAGGGGGATAGAATTTATCAATATCCCCACAACTTTACTAGCTTGTGTGGATGCAAGTGTGGGTGGTAAAACTGGAGTTAATAATAAATTTGGCAAAAACTTAATAGGTACTTTTTATCAACCAAAAGCAGTGTATTGTGAGAGTAGATTTTTAAAAACTTTACCTTCAAGAGAACTAGCTGCGGGTATGGCTGAATTTATCAAAATGGCTGTGGTTTTTGATGAAACGATTTTATCTTTTTTAGAAAATTTAAACGAGGATAAATTTTTAAATGCCAAATTAGATGATATTACTTTGGCTCAAATCATCCAAAAAAGCATAGAACTTAAAGCTAGTGTGGTTTCACAAGATGAAAAAGAAAGCGGTTTGAGAATGCTTTTAAATTATGGACACACCTTTGCTCATGTTATAGAAAATCAAACAGGCTATAAAAAATACTTACATGGCGAAGCTGTGGCTATAGGTATGAATATGGCAAATGTTTTAGCACTAAATTTAGGATTGTTAAGTGAGCAAGAATGCCAAAGAGTACAAAATTTACTTGCGAAATTTAAATTACCTATATCTTATAAAATTTCAAATACACAAGAGTTTTACAATGCCTTTTTCTTGGATAAAAAGACACATTTTCAAAAGATTAATTTCATTTTAGCTTGTGGCTTGGGAAAAGCTTGTATAAAAAATGATATAAGCAAAGAAGATATTTTACGCACTTTAGAGGTGTTTGCATGAAAAAGATTTTTTTACTTTTATTTTTACCTTTTTTGATGCTTTTGGCACAAGATGATATAAAACATTTAGAAGAAAAATTAAATCAATTACATAATAATCTTTCTTATAATACTTGGGTAGAAAAATATAATAATTTTAATGCATACAAAAAGACACAAGAAGAAATTCTTGCCCTTGAAAAAGAGGGTTTAAAGGCCAATGAACGCAATAAAATCATCATAGAAAGACAAATTTTGATTTTAAAAGAAAGACTAGAGCTTTTAAATGAATACAAAAGCACAAATTTTTCAAAATTGATTTTGGCTCCAGATGATATAGAAAAAATGGATCCACTAACTAATCCTTTAGCTATAATTTCTGCATATTCTCATATAAAAAAATTAAAAAGAGATAGGGAGGATTTTATAAATCTTTTAAATTCCTTTAAAAAGACTTTAGAAGAATTAATAAAAGAAAATATTTTAATTGCTGAGCTTGCAAAAATAAGTCCAAATCAAAAACGCCAAGAAGAACTTGCACTTTCTAATCAAATGGTTAGGGATTTTTCTCAAACTCTACGCTTTGGTGAAATTTCATATTCTGTTTATGAGAAAAAAATTCAAGATGAAATTAATAAAACAACAGCTTCTATTAAAGTTCAAGGTCTTAGGGCTTTTAATGTTATTTTGGGTATTATTATCGCTATTGCAGTGGCGTTTATGCTTAAATTTATCGCTAGAAAATATATAGAAGATAATGATAGATTTTACACAGCAAATAAAATTATAAATTTTATTAATGTAAATGTTATAGTGTTAATCATACTTTTTGGTTATATAGAAAATATTAGCTATTTAGTAACCGTGCTTGGTTTTGCTTCTGCTGGTTTGGCTATTGCCATGAAAGATATGTTTATGTCTATGCTTGGCTGGTGTGTGATAGTCTTTGGTGGAAGTTTTAGAGTGGGCGATAGAATAAGAGTTTTTCAAAATGGAAACCAATACATAGGAGATATCATAGATATTTCTTTTTTAAGAATTACCTTATATGAAGATATTACTCTTTTAACTTATACTGATAATAGAAGAAGTGGTAGGATAGTTTTTATACCAAATAATTTTATTTTTACAAATTTAATTTCAAATTATACTCATCATGGTATGAAAACGGTTTGGGATGGGCTTGATATAACCTTAACCTTTGATTCAAATCATCAAAAAGCTTTAGAAATAGTCCAAGATATAGTCACTAAAGCCGCAAAAGGCTATACAAAAATAGCAAAAGAATCCATGGAAAAATTAAGAAATGAATATAGTATAAGAAATCCTAGAGTTGAGCCTAGATTTTTTACATTTTTTGAAAATTATGGTTTGAGAATTTCTGCTTGGTATATGACAAATTCATATATGGCTTTGGTTTTAAGAAGTAATATAAGCAAAGATATTATCAATGAATTTAACAAACACGATGATATTAAAATTTCATATCCATCGCAAAATATTTATTTTTCTAAGAATGAATTTATAAATGATAAGGAAAATATTTGAAGCAAAAAGTATATTTTAAAACTTTTGGATGTAGAACTAATATTTATGATACCCAGCTAATAAAAACTTACATAAAAGATCATGAAATAGTCCAAAATGAGCAAGAAGCTGATGTGATAATTATAAATTCATGCACAGTTACAAATGGAGCTGATAGTGGGCTAAGAACTTATATAAATAGTGTTAAAAAAAATGGCGTTAAGGTTATACTTACAGGTTGTGGAGCTATAAGTAAGGGTAAGGATTTTTTTGATAAAAAAGAAGTTTTTGGGGTTTTAGGCGCTTCAAATAAAAGTAAAATCAACGAACTTATCATGAGTAAAAAAGAATTTTACGAGATAGGGGATTTGAAATTTATAGATACAAAAATTGTTAGTGATTATGAAAATCACACAAAAGCTTTTGTGAAAATTCAAGAAGGGTGTGATTTTGCTTGTAGTTATTGTATTATCCCAAGTGTAAGAGGAAAATCAAGAAGTATTCCAAGTGATGAAATAATAAAACAAATTAAGCTTTTAGCTCAAAATGGCTATAGTGAAGTAGTTTTAACAGGGACAAACATAGGAAGCTATGGCTTAAAAGATAAAACAACACTTGGAAAATTACTCCAAGAAATAGGAAAAATTAATGGCATTAAAAGAGTAAGGCTTGGAAGTTTAGAACCTGCTCAAATTGATGAGAGTTTTAAAGAAATTTTAGATGAGCCTTGGCTTGAGAGGCATTTACACATTGCCCTGCAACACACTCATGAGAAAATGTTGCGTATTATGAGACGAAGATCGCATACTCAAAATGATTTAGCGTTGTTTAATGAATTAAGCCAAAAAGGCTTTGCTTTAGGGACTGATTTTATAGTAGCGCACCCTGGAGAAAGTGAGTTAATTTGGCAAGAAGCTTTAGAAAATTTCAAACATTTCAAACTCACACACATCCATGCTTTTATATTCTCACCACGTGATGGAACGCATTCTGCTTCTATGAAAGAGCGTATAAATGGCGAAATAGCAAAAGAAAGATTAAATATTTTAAAAGATATTGTTTTTCAAAATAATTATGAATTTAGAAAAAATCATAAGGTGAAATTAGAAATTTTAGTTGAAAATAAAAAGGGTGAATTTTATGAAGGATATGATCAATTTTTTAACAAAATAAAAATTTCATCTAAAGAAGATATAGCTAAACAATGGTTGATTGTTGATGATTATGAGATAAAAAATGATTATAATTTTGTGGGTTTAAATAATGAAAAATAAAAAAATCATTCTAGCTTCATTTTTACTTCTTTGTGTGCTTTTGGCTATTTTTTTTGTAAAAAATCAACCTGAAAATATTAGCAAAGCATACTATGAAGAGCTTTTAAATAATGATTTAATACAAAAAGCGATTATAGATCAAAATGAAATTTTATTAAAAAGTAAAGAAGGAAATTTTTTAATAGCAAAAGAGCTTGTAAATTTAGGCACTTTGTGGGAAAAAATTCCTTTAGAATATTCAAAAGAATATAACCTAAGTAGTATTTTTCTTGTATTAATTCTACTGACTTTTTTGATAAGCTTTTTGATGTTTTTAAATAAAAAAAACAAATATAAACAAAATTTATTATCATCACAAAAAGATATCTTAGAAAACAATGAAAGTAAAAATATAATAAAAGCTGTTGTAAGTGATGTAAAATTTGATGATGTAGCAGGGGTTGAAGAGGCAAAAGTCGAGCTTTTAGAAATTGTTGATTTTTTAAAAAATCCAACAAAATATAAAAATTTTGGTGTAAAAATGCCAAAAGGTGTTTTGCTAGTTGGCCCTCCTGGTGTTGGTAAAACATTGATAGCCAAAGCCGTAGCAGGCGAGGCTGGGGTACCATTTTTTTATCAAAGTGGGGCTAGTTTTGTTGAAATTTATGTAGGTATGGGTGCAAAAAGAGTTAGAGAACTTTTTTTAAAAGCAAAATCTCAAGCCCCAAGCATTATTTTTATAGATGAAATCGATGCTATAGGTAAAAGTAGGGGAGATTTTTCAAATGTTGAAAGAGACAGTACTTTAAATCAGCTTTTAACGCAAATGGATGGTTTTGAAGATAATAGCGGGGTTATAGTTATAGCTGCTACAAATAAAATCGATCTTATGGATAGTGCTTTACTAAGATCTGGTCGTTTTGATAGAAGAATTTTTATATCTTTGCCAGATTTTAATGATAGGGTTAAAATTTTAAAAAATTACATGAGAGAAAAAAACTCTAATGTAAATTTAGAAAAAATTGCTAAAGTAAGTGTGGGCTTTAGCGGGGCAGCATTAGAAACTTTAGTCAATGAAGCAGCAATTAATGCTATAAGAAGAAAGTCTAATTTGATAGAAGAAAATGATTTTTTTGCGGTTTTAAATAAGGTTTTAATGGGCAAAAAAAAGATTTTTTCACTAAATGATAAAGAAAGAAAAATTCAAGCAAGCTATCAAGCAGCAAAGGCTTTGTGCGCTTTTTATTTTGATGTTAAATTTGAAAAAATAACCTTAATTGAAGATAGATTTAAAGAGTATGAAAATACTATAAAATCAAGATCAGAACTTTTAAATAAAATAAAAGTTTATTTAGCTGGAAATATAGCAATGCAAATTTTATTTAATGAAACTTATACTAACGCTCAAGCTGATTTTTTAAAGATTAAAGAATTGATAAATTTTATGGAAAATTTTGACATGATAGATGAAAATTTTTTACAAGAGCAAAAGCAAGAAGTGAAAGAATTTCTGGAATTGATGAAAATAAAGGTTGAAAAATTAGCTAATTTTCTTTTAGAAAATGAAAAAATTGAAAAAAAAGATGTTGAAAATATTATAATGGAGTAAAAATGGTTAAAATAGGAATTTTAGTTTTATCAGATAGAGCAAGTAGTGGAATTTATGAGGATAAATCCGGAGTTGAGATAGAAAAAATTTTAAATGAGTATATTAAAAATGATAAAGAGTTTTTTTATGAATTAATCCCTGATGAGTTTGATTTAATTGTTGAAAAATTAAATTTTTTAGCACAAGAGAAAAAATGTGATTTGGTTTTTACTACAGGTGGTACTGGACCTGCATTGCGTGATGTTACTCCTGAGGCAACTGAAGTAGTATGTGATAAAATGCTTCCTGGTTTTGGGGAATTAATGCGTGCAAAAAGCTTAGAATATGTCCCAACAGCCATACTTTCAAGACAAAGCGCTGGCATTAAAAATAAAACTTTGATTGTAAATTTACCTGGAAATCCTAAGGCTATAAGAGAGTGTATGGAGCCTATATTCCCTGCTATTCCATATTGTGTGGATTTAATAGGCGGAGCTTATATAGAAAATAATGAAGAGGTAATTTCTGTATTTAGACCAAAGAAAAAGTAAGTCTAACTAAGACTTACTTTGAGGTTTCATAGCCTTGTGATAAAAGTGCATTCATACCGCCTTTTAAATTAGTAACTTCTATGCCGTTTTGATCTAGTAAAGCAGAAGCTTTAGCACTTCTTGAACCACTTCTACAAACTATAGCGATAGGTTTGTTACTTGAAATCTTTTTAATTTCCTCGATGAAATTTTTATTTACACTGCCATCTTCATTGTAAAAGCTAATTTTAATGGCATTTTTTATAGTACCAGTTTGTGCCCATTCGCTAGGTTTTCTAACATCAATTACTTGATAATTTTCCAAAATTTCTGCGTTAATGTCAATATTTTTAACTTCTGCTAAAACAAAACTAGCACAAAGTACTAAAGATAAAAATACTTTTTTCATAATTAACTTCCCTTTTTTGTAGCTTCGTAACCTTGCGATAAAAGTGCCACCATGCCACCGTCTAGATTAGTACATTCTATACCTAGGGCATCTTCTATCATTAAAGCACTATGTTTGCTTCTTGAGCCTGTAGCACACACAAAGGCTATGTTTTTATTTTGATAATCTACTTTTTCTTTAAACTCTTGGATAAAGTTTTCATTCATAAAGCCATTATCATCGCAAAGTGCGATGAGTATAGCTTCTTTTATAACTCCGCTTTTCCATTCGCTAGGAGTTCTTACATCTACAATGCAAAATTCGTGCAAAATATCTTTAGAAATAGCTATATTTTTCATTTTTCTAAAGCCTTGGAAACGATTTTATTTAAAGCATTGTTAAATTCGCTAGGATTGTCTATACCCATTCCCTCACTAAGTTTAGCCATATTTAAAAGTATATGAGCCATATCATTAGCTAAAGCATCATTTTCTTTTAAAGCTTTTAGTATTTCATGGTTAGGATTGATTTCAAGTATAGGTTTAACTTGTTGCTCTTGCCCCATTTGTTTAAGAATTTGTTGCATAGCAAAATCAGGTTTATTTTGATCATAAACTATACAGCTTGGGCTATTTGAAAGTCTTTGGCTAAGTTTTACCTCTTCAACTTCATCTTTTAATGCTTCTTTGATTTTAATAAGCAATGGTGCAAATTCAGCCTTTTGTTCTTCGCTAGTTTCTTCGCTAGCTAAATGATTAATAGCGCTAAATTTCAAACCTTCAAATTCATTCATCATTGGCATTACTATAGTATCAATTTCTTCATCAAGCAATAATACATTGATATTTTTTTGTTTATAGCTTTCAAGAAGTGGAGAATTTCTTAAAATTTTCTCATTTTTTCCAGTGATGTAAAAAATTTCTTTTTGATCTTGAGCTAAGTTTTGTTTGTATTCTTCAAGATCGATTAATTCTTCTTTGTTTGAATTTTTAAAATATAAAAGCTTGGCTATAGCGTCTTTATTTTCACCAAAACCATACAAACCTTCTTTTAAAACTTTTCCAAAATTTTCATGGAATTTAAGGTAGTTTTCTTTGTCTTTTTCTTTGAATTTTTTAAGTTCAGCTAGGATTTTTTTGACACTTGCTTCTTGGACACTTTTTAAAATTTTATTTTCTTGCAAGATTTCACGGCTTACATTAAGTGGTAAATCTTCTATATCAATAATCCCACGCACAAATCTTAAATAAGTTGGTAATAATTCTTTATCATCATCGCTTATAAAGACTCTTTTAACATAAAGTTTTAAACCACTTTTATAATCTACTCTATATAAATCAAATGGAGCTTGAGAAGGTATAAAAAATAAAGAATTATACTCTATAGAGCCTTCTGCTTTTGTGTGTATATAAAGCATAGGTTTATTTGAATCATGAAAATTTTGCTCATAAAATTTTTCATAATCTTCAGCCTTTAAGCTTGCTTTATTTTGTCTCCATAAAGCACTTGCTGTATTAATTTGAGTGTTTTTTAATTCTTTTTTAGGTTCTTTTTCACCTTCTTCTAAAGGTAAAATTTCTTCTTTTTCCATAAAAATAGGAAATTGTATGTGATTTGAGTATTTTTCTACTATACTTTCAATACGATAAGAATTTAAAAATTCTTCATCTTTTAAATGCAAGGTTATGCAAGTACCTTGCTCATCTTTGCTAGCATCTTCTATCTCATAGCCATTTGCATCAGATATCCACACATATGCTTTATCTTCTAAGGCTTTTTTGCTTAAAACCTCTATTTTATCAGCCACCATGAAAGCTGAATAAAAGCCAACACCAAATTGGCCTATAAGTTGAGAGTCTTTTTTAGCATCTCCGCTTAAATTTTCCAAAAAGCTTTTTGTACCGCTTTTTGCTATGGTTCCAAGATTGTTGATTAAATCTTCTTTATTCATTCCTATACCATTATCACTTATGGTTAGGGTTTTTGCTTCTTGGTTAAAATTGATTTGAATTTTTGGTTCAAATTTTAAATTTTTATAAGCATCATTACTTACGCTTAAATAACTTAGCTTATCTAAAGCATCACTAGCATTAGATATAAGCTCTCTTAAAAATATTTCTTTGTTAGAATACAAAGAATGAATCATAAGTTGTAAAAGTTGATTAACTTCAGTTTGAAATTGCATTTTATCTCCTTTATTTAAAAATTAAAAAACCAATCCATACTGCCAAAAGACAAAGGATAACATTTAAAATAATATTTAGAAAAAAGTGAAAATAATCACCACTTTGCAAAAATAACAAATTTTCATAAGAAAAAGTTGAAAAAGTCGTAAAAGCACTTAAAAAACCTGTGCTAATCAAACTTTTAGTAAAAATATGTACACCTTTAGAGCTTGCATAAGAAAAAAATAAGCCCATTAAAAAAGATCCTATGATATTAACAAGTAAAGTGCCATAGGGAAAATCATGTGGAATGATTTTATTAAAAAAGCTACTAGTAAGCATTCTGGATATGGCTCCTAAAAAGCCACCAAAACCTACAGCTAAAATCGTGCCAATCAAGCTTGTATCCTTTCGCTATCTAAGATCGCTTGCATTTTTTCTCTGGTTTGCTCAAGCCAATCATCTATACTTGTATCAACAAGATCAAGAAATACTACTTTCAAAACACCACTATTTGCACTAAAGTTTTGTGTGTCTAAAATTTTAGCTGAATCAACGACTACCACAGGTTGGACTTTTAGATTAAGTTTTTCACTTAAAATTTTAGCTCCGACTTTAAATTTTAAAAGTTTTTGGGTTTTTGATCTTGTTCCTTCTGGAAAAATAGCTAAGATTCTACCTTCTTTTAATCTTTCTTTAGCCTCTTTTAAAAGCTTTACTAAGCCTTTTGGACTTCTATCTATGCAAATGATTTTTGGTTTTTTAATCATAGTTTTAAATACTGGAATTTCGCCAAGCTCTTTTTTTGCTATCCAAGAAATATTTTTTTGGCTGATATCTTCTAATGCTATAATATCAAGCAAGCTTTGATGGTTAATTAAAAGCAAATTAGCTTGAGGATTTAAATTTCCTATAACTTCAATTTTGTAATTTATAAAATATTTTTGTAATTTAGCCCAAGTTTTTCTTAGTTTCCAAATTTTATCTTGAGAATTTATAAATAAAAAACAAAGCCATAAAAATAAAATAGAAAAAATAAATTCAATCCAAAAAAACAAAGCCTTAATTCTTTGCCAAATCTTCATGCTTTACCCATCCTATTTTTCCATTTTTTAATAAAATTTTTCTATAAGCTTCTCTTGCTCCAAGCACTTCTACTTCTTGAATATTCTCGCCTGAGTAAAAATGAGTAGAATTAAGTGTTGGAAGAATTTGAATTTTACTATGTGCTTTTAAATTTGCTTTGTATATATTATTTTGCGATAAAAAGCTAGCAATAAGAGCTAAAATAGACAAACCCAAAGCCACATAACTTTTTTTAAATACAAAATATAAAGCAAAGATAGCGCTTAAAATCCAAAATATTGTTTTTTTGTAAAAATTAAAATCATTTGTTTTTGGATTTAAATCACTTTGAGTACTTATACTATCTTCTTTTAACTCAATTTTTAAAGAAAAATCTTTTAATTCTTTAGAATTTAAATTAAAATAAGAAAAATCAAAATGTGTTTTGCTTTTATCTAAAATAGCATAATAAAACCCACTTTGTTTTTCAAAATCACCTTTAATAGCCTCTACACCTTGTTTTTGAATACCTTTTATGTTGAAACTTGCTAGGTTTGTGTTTTCTCCTGCAAGTTCTATAAACAAAATCATATTATCATTATCAAAATGGCTTGCTTTTACTTGTTTTACTTCTAAATTACTTGCAACTATGTGTGAGTATTTATTAGAAGGAGCGTCGATTTTTTTAAATCTAATAGGTTTTATAATTAGTGATGAGCTTTGAAAAATATGATCATTTCTGCTTAAAGAAACGATGATTTTATTTAAATTAGCATTCAAACTTTTTGCTTCAAACCATAATTTTGTATAATATGAATTAGCTTTTTGCTCCCAAATAGGATTAGGATTAATCCAAAGCATATCATCATTTTTTTCAAAACTCACATTTAAATCAAAACTCGCATTAGTTGTGGTGATAACCTCAAGATCTATAGCAAAAGCTTCATCTATATAGGCTTCATCAGCGTATTTTTTTGCGTTTAATACTAAAGAACCTTGAGGAATAAAATTTTCATCATTGATTTTGCTTTCATAATTACTCTCATCACTTGGAGCAATAGTTTGATAAATTTGCTTAGCTTGATCGTCTAATTGATTGTAATTTTTTTCTAAGGTGTTATAATCTTCAAAAACACTATTTTCTTGAGCATGTAAACTAAACGCTAGCAAAAAAACACAAAAAACTTTGAAAGTTTTTAGCAATTTAAAAATCCTTCAAACATTTTAAGTCCTACTTTTGAGCCAAGTATATCATCACACATTCTTTCAGGGTGTGGCATAAGTCCAAAAACTTTTTTATTCTCATCGCAAATCCCAGCTATATCATTTAAAGAACCGTTTGGATTATTGATATATCTTAATAAAATCATATCTTTATCTTCTAGCATTTTAATATTATCTTCACTATTAAAATAATTTCCTTCTCCGTGAGCAATAGGTAATTCTATAATGTCATTTTTTTGGAAATTTTTCAAAAAAGCATTATTGTTTGATACTACTTCTAATGCTTGCATCTTAGAAATAAAACTTAAGCTATTGTTGTGTTTCATAGCTCCCTTTAAAAGACCAAGCTCTAGTAAAATTTGAAAACCATTGCAAATACCTAGGACATATCCACCTTTTTGTACATGTTCTTTAAGTGTTTTCATAGCAGGAGCAAGTTTTGCAATAGCAGCACATCTTAAATAATCTCCATAAGAAAATCCACCTGGTAAAACAATTAAATCTGCACTAAAATCTTGTCTTTCATGCCAAATGATTTCAGTTTTTACACCTAGTTTTTCAAAAGCATAAGCCGTATCAAACTCACAATTAGTTCCAGGAAAACGAATAATAGCTACTTTCATAATATTATCTCATAATCTTCTATCACAGTATTTGCAAGCAATTCTTTACACATTAAATCAACTTGTTTTAAAGCTTCTTCTTTATTATCACAAGCTATGTCAAAACTAATTTGTTTTGAGGTTTTAACATTTGCTATGTTATTAAAATCTAAAGAATGCAAAGCCTTTTCTATGACTTTGCCTTGAGGATCTAAAACCCCATTTTTTAGTGTAATATTTACAATTACCTTCATTGTTTTTCCTAACTTAAAATTCTTTTTAATACTTCTTCATAGGCCATTTTTACATTACCTAGATCTTGTCTAAAGCGATCTTTATCTAATTTTTCATTAGTTTTGCTATCCCAAAATCTACAACTATCAGGGCTAATTTCATCAGCTAATATCATATTTCCTTCATTATCAATACCAAATTCTAATTTAAAATCAATCAATCTTAAGCCTTTAGATTCAAAGAATTTAACTAAGATAGAATTGATTTGTCTTGCTATATTTTTTATTAATTCTAAATCTTTTTCACTTTTTACTAAATTTAAAATCAAACAATGCTCATCATTGATAATAGGATCACCCAAATCATCATTTTTATAACAAAACTCAACTACAGCAAAAGGTAAAATCGTGCCTTCTTTAATACCTAATCTTTTTGTTAAAGATCCCGTAGCTACATTTCTAGTGATAACTTCAATAGGTATAATATTGCATTTTTTAACAATTTGTTCTTTGTCACTAATAGTTTCTACTAGATGTGTTTTAATACCTTCTTTTTCTAAAAGATGAAAAATTTCAGTACTAATTTTACAATTTAACGCACCTTTTCCTGCTTCATTACCTCTTTTTTCTGCATTAAAAGCAGTCAAATCATCTTTAAATTCTGTGATGAGTAAATTCTCATCATCAGTTTTATACATTTTTTTGCCTTTTCCTTCGTATAAAAGATCTAATTTTGTTGCCATTTTACTCTCCTTTTGTGATGTTTAAAATTTTGATTGCATCTATTGCAGTTTTTAGCTGTATGTCGTTATTAATTTGCTCTTTGGTGATGATATTTTTATCTTCTTTATTATCTTTTTTCTTTTCTTGATGTCCGATTTTGTCAAGTTCAGCTTGTAAGTGCTTTTTTAGATCGCTCTCTTTGATTTCAAAGCCATGATTTTCTTCTTTACTTACTTTTCCAGGGAATACTTCTATATCAGGACTAACTCCGACAGCTTGTATGGTTCTACCACTTGGTAAATAATATTTTGCTATAGTAAGTCTTAAACCTTCTTTACCTTTTTCATCCATAGGTAATATAAGCTGCACACTGCCTTTTCCAAAAGTTTTTTCACCCACTATAATAGCGCGTTTGAAATCTTGTAAAGCTCCGCTTACAATCTCACTTGCACTAGCGCTACCACCATTTACAAGCACTACTAAAGGCGCGTTGGTAATTTTTTTACTAGGATTTGCTTTAAATTCTACATTTTCACTTTCTATTTTTCCTTTTTGTGAAACAATGACTCCTTTATCTACAAAAAGATTTACCAAACCTACAGCTTGATTTAAAATACCACCTGGGTTGGTTCTAAGATCTAGTATGATTCCTTTTACATTAGAATGTTTTTTGATCGCTTTACTAGCTTCATCTACGACATTTTTATCAAAATTAGTCACTCTTAGATAAAGCAAGTTTTCATTTTCGATTAATTTTGTATAAACGCTATCTACTTTTATAATATCTCTTTTTAAATTGACATCAAATGGTTTTGCATCACCTTTTCTATAAATAGTTAAGGTAACCTTTGTCTTAGGTTCTCCGCGCATTTTAGAAACAGCTTCATTTAAAGTCATACCTAAGGTTGATTCGTTATTAATTCTTAAGATAATATCATCTGTTTTAATGCCTGCTTTGTCCGCTGGACTTCCTTCTATTGGTGCTACCACAGTGATTGCACCATCTTTTTGTGTAATTGTAAAGCCAAGTCCACCAAATTCTCCATTAGTTTGCTCTTTAAGTTCTTTATAACCTTTTTCATCTAAGAAAGATGAATGAGCATCTAAATTTGTTAGTAAACCTGCAATGGATTTATCAACTAAATCTGTATAATTAACATCATCAACATAATATTGCTCTATAATGGACATGGTTCTTGTGAGTTTGGATAAAGCTTCTATTTTCTTTTCTGCTTCACTAGGAGTGGGGTTTTTAGCTTGTAAATTAGTAAAAATAAAAGAAGCGGTTACTAAACTACAAATACTAGCTGCGATAATAAGATTTCTTTTTGTCTTCAAAGGAAAAACTCCAAAATAAATATGAATTCATAAAATAATTATCTAATTTTAGTTATTTTTGCTTAAAAAATCGTAAATAAAGTAAATATTTTTATGATATTAGTGTGTATATATAAAAAATTATTTATAAACATAACTAAATAAACTTGACAATAATAGACTAAAGTTATATAATACATCATATATAAAAGTAAAAAGGAGTAAAAAATGGCAAATATACAAGATTTTTTAACAGATTCTATGCTTTCAAATATAGAAAGTGCGATTTCTTTAGCCATTCATTCTAAGAATAGTGAAATAAAACCTTTGCATTTATTATGGGCTTTAAGTGTTGATAGTTCAAGTTTGCTAAATCAAGTTTTTAATAAATTAAATGTTTCTAAAGAGGCATTTGAATTAGAAGTAAAAAGTAAAATTTCATCTTTTCCCACTAGCTCAAATGTAAATAAAGATAATATTAAATTTTCAAATGAATTTATTAATTCTTTAGAAAAAGCAAAAGGCTTGGCTTTAGAAAACAAAGATAACTATTTAGCTGTGGATATGTGGCTTGTTTCAGAAAGTACGAGTGGAGTTATTAAAGAACTTTTATCTAAATTTGTAGATTTAAATGAATTTAAAAAAGAATTAGAATTCATTAGAGCTGGAGTTAAAATAGAAACCAAAACAAGCGATGAAACGCTTGATTCTTTATCTAAATTTGGTATTGATTTGACTATGAAAGCTAAAAACAATGAACTTGATCCTGTTATAGGCAGGGAAGAAGAAATTCAAAGATTAATGCAAATTTTAATAAGAAAAACTAAAAATAATCCTATTTTATTAGGTGAGCCAGGGGTAGGAAAAACTGCTGTAGTGGAAGCTTTAGCGCAAAGAATAGTAAAAAAAGATGTTCCTACTTCTTTGCAAAATAAAAAAGTCATAGCTTTAGATATGAGTGCTTTAATAGCAGGAGCAAAATACAGAGGAGAATTTGAAGATAGATTAAAAGCGGTTGTAAATGAGGTTATTAAGCATAAAAATATAATTTTATTTATAGATGAAATTCATACCATTGTGGGCGCGGGTGCAAATGAAGGAAGTATGGATGCAGCAAATATTTTAAAACCTGCTTTAGCAAGAGGTGAGCTTCATACAATAGGTGCTACAACTTTAAAAGAATATAGAAAATATTTTGAAAAAGACGCAGCATTACAAAGAAGATTTCAACCTGTAAATGTAGCTGAACCTAGTGTAAATGAAGCTTTGGCTATGCTTAGAGGTATAAAAGAAAAATTAGAAATTCATCACAATGTAACTATTAATGATAGTGCATTGGTAGCAGCTGCAAAACTATCTAAACGCTATATAGCTAATAGATTTTTACCAGATAAAGCGATTGATTTAATAGATGAAGCAGCAGCTGAGCTTAAAATGCAAATAGAAAGTGAGCCAAATTCTTTAAGAAAGGTTAGAAAGCAAATTGAAAGCTTGGAAGTAGAAAATGAAGCTTTAAAAATGGAAGAAAATGAAGCTAATGAAAAAAGATTAGAAGAGATTAAAAAAGAATTAGCAAATTTAAAAGAAGAGCAAATCAAACTTAATGCTAAATTTGAAAATGAAAAAGCAGTATTTAATGGCATAAGTGCAAAGAAAAAAGAAATCGATACTTTAAAAAATGAAGCTATTTTAGCTAAAAATAAAGGAGATTTCCAAAAAGCTGCTGAAATAGAATATGGCAAAATTTTAGAGTGCGAAAAAGAGGTATTAAATTTAGAAGAAAAATGGAAACAAATGACCCAAAAAGGAGTTTTGCTTAAAAACCAAGTAGATGAGGATTTAGTAGCTGGTATTTTAAGCAAATGGACGGGCATTAGCGTGCAAAAAATGCTAACTTCAGAAAAGCAAAAATATTTACATATTCAAGAGTATTTACAAGAAAGCGTCGTAGGACAAGATGAGGCTTTGAGTGCCTTAGCTAGAGCTATTAAGCGTAATAAAGCAGGGCTAAATCAAGCAACCAAGCCTATAGGAAGCTTTTTATTTTTAGGGCCAACTGGGGTAGGCAAAACAGAAAGTGCGAAGGCTTTGGCTAAGTTTTTATTTGACGATGAAAAAGCTATGGTGCGTTTTGATATGAGTGAATTTATGGAAAAACACAGCATATCAAGACTTTTAGGTGCACCTCCAGGGTATATAGGACATGAAGAAGGAGGGGAGCTAACTGAAGCTGTTAGAAGAAAGCCTTATAGTGTTATTTTATTTGATGAAGTAGAAAAAGCTCATAAGGATGTGTTTAATATACTTTTGGGAATTTTAGATGATGGTAGGGCTACAGATAGTAAAGGTGTAACGGTTGATTTTACTAATACTATAATTATCTTAACTTCTAACATAGGTGCAAATTTTATCATGGAGTTAAAGGGTGAAGAAAGAGAAAAAGCTATCAAAGAAGCCCTTAGAAGTTTTTTTAGACCTGAGTTTTTAAATCGTTTAGATGATATTATTACTTTTAATCCTTTAGGGGAAAGTGAAGCTGAAAAAATAGTTAAATTACTTTTTAATACCTTGCAAAAAAGTCTTGAAAATAGAGGTATCAAAGCAAGTTTGAGCGATAATGCTGCTAGGTTAATAGCAAAGGTTGGTTTTGATGTAGATTTTGGTGCAAGACCATTAAAAAGAGCTTTATATGACATGGTAGAAGATAAATTAAGTGATATGATATTATCTGATGAATTAAATGAAAATGATGAGATTATTATAGATTCTAAAGATGATGAGATTGTTATTATTAAACAATAAGCAAGTGCAATACTTGCTTATTTTAGAGTAAAATTATCCTATTAACATTAAATTGTAAATACTTCGTATATTTGTTTTAAAAATATTATTTTTTATCTATTCTTAACAATAAATGTTTTAAAATCTTTAATGATATTTCTATATTTAAGGAACAACAAATGAGTGATTTAGATATTTTTAATCGCCGTTTAGACGCATTAGAAAAACTTCCTCTTTTAAAAAATGAGATTTCTATCTCTAAAGCCTTAGAGCAATCAGGTTTTTCAAGAAGAGATTTTATGAAATGGGCTAGTGCAATGACTGCATTTTTAGCACTACCTGCTAGTTTTACTCCAGTAGTTGCAAGAGCTGCTGAGCTTAGTGATAGACTTCCAGTGATTTGGCTTCATATGGCTGAATGTACAGGATGTTCTGAGAGTTTATTAAGAAGTGATGCTCCTACTATAGATAGTTTAATTTTTGATCATATTTCTTTAGAATATCATGAAACTATAATGGGTGCAGCAGGTTGGCAAGCTGAGCATAATCTTGAAGCTGCTATGGAAAAATACAAAGGTAGATATATCTTAATGGTAGAAGGTGGTATACCAACAGGTGCTACAGAAAACTTTTTAACCATAGGACCACACGGTAAAACAGGTAAGCAAATAGCTCAAGAAGCTTGTGATAATGCCTTGGCTATTTTTGCTATAGGTACCTGTTCAGCTTTTGGTGGTATTCAAGCTGCTAGACCTAATCCAAGCAATGCTGTAAGTTTAAGTAAGGTTACAAATAAAACAGTTATTAATGTTCCAGGTTGTCCTCCAAGCGAAAAAAATATTATAGGTAATGTGATTCATTATATATTGTATCAGACATTGCCAGCGCTTGATGCTTATAATAGACCAAAATGGGCTTATGGATTAAGAATTCATGATCTTTGTGAAAGAAGAGGACGCTTTGATGCGGGTGAGTTTGTGCAACAATTTGGTGATGAGGGGGCAAAAAAGGGATATTGTCTTTATAAGGTAGGCTGTAAAGGACCTTATACTTTTAATAACTGCTCAAGAGAAAGATTTAATCAACATACCTCATGGCCAATCCAAGCTGGACATGGTTGTATAGGTTGTTCAGAGCCTGATTTTTGGGATACTATGGGACCTTTTGAAGAAGTTATGGCGGGAAGATTATTTGATACTGTTTATGGCTTGGGTGCTGATAGTATTTCAGACAAAATTGGTATAGGTGTGCTTTGTGTAACAGGTGTTGCTGTTGCTGCGCATGCTGTGATTGCTTCATTAGAAAAAAATAAGGATTAAGAATGTCAAAAAGAATTATTATAGATCCACTTACTAGAATAGAAGGGCACTTAAGAGTTGAAGTGGTGGTTGATGAAAATAATGTCATTAAAGAAGCATATTCAGGATCAACACTATGGAGAGGTTTGGAAACTATTGTAAAAGGTCGTGATCCAAGAGATGCAGGCTTTTTAACTCAAAGAATTTGTGGTGTTTGTACTTTTTCGCATTATAGAGCAGGGATTATTGCGGTAGAAAATGCTTTGGGTATTACTCCACCATTAAATGCAGTTTTAACTAGAACTTTAATGAATGCAGCTTTGTATATGCACGATCATCCTGTGCATTTTTATCAACTTCACGGGCTTGATTTTGTTGATGTTGTAAGTGCTTTAAGTGCTGATGTAAAAAAAGCAAGTGATGAAGCATTTAAATACACTGACATGCCTTATGCAACAGGTGCAGATAAACTTTTAGAAGTACAAAAAAGATTAAAAACTTTTGTAGATAAAGGAAATCTTGGACCGTTTGCAAATGCTTATTATGGACATGCGACTTATCGCTTTACTCCTGAGCAAAACCTTATTGCACTTTCACATTATTTAGAATGTTTAAGAATTCAAAGAGTTATAGCTCAAGCTATGGCAATTTTTGGTGCTAAAAATCCTCATCCACAAAGTTTAACTGTTGGTGGTGTAACTTGTGTTATGGATCTTTTAAACCCATCAAGAATGGCTGAATATATGACTAAATTCCAAGAAGTAGCTGATTTTATTAACCGTGCTTATTATCCTGATTTAATCATGGCAGCAAAAGCTTATTCTAAAGAAGCGAGTGTATTAAATGATGTTGGAGTAAATAATTTCTACACCGAAAGAGAATTCCAAGTTTCTAGTGATGAATGGTTATTTGAGGGTGGTATTATTAGAAATGGTGATTTGAGTAAAGTTGAAGAAGTAGATGAAGCTAAAATCACTGAAGAGGCTACAAGATCATGGTATGCAAATAATGAAGCTTTACACCCTTATGATGGCAAAACTAATCCAAACTATACAGGCTTAATTGATGGTGAAAGCATTGATGATAAAGGCAATATGGTTCATAGTAAGGTATTTGATACCAAAGGTAAATACAGCTGGATTAAAGCTCCAAGATATGAAAATTTACCTATGCAAGTTGGACCATTAGCAAATATTTTAGTAAATTATGCTAAGGGTAATAAAATCGTAGTAGAAGCGGTTGATTCATTCTTAAAAGCTACGAATTTACCAGTTAAAGCACTTATGAGTACTTTAGGAAGAACTGGTGCTAGAGCGATTGAAGCTAAAATCATTGCTGATCATGGTTTAAAAGCATTTAATTCTTTAGTTGAAAATTTAAAAACAGATGAAAGCACTTGTGCTACTTATGTAATCGATAAAAACAAAGAATACAAAGGTAGATTTATGGGAAGTGCACCTCGTGGTGCGTTGAGCCATTGGTGTAGAATTAAAGATGGTGTGATTGAAAACTGGCAAGCTGTGGTTCCTTCTACTTGGAATGCAAGTCCAAAAGATGCAAATGGGGTAGGTGGAAGTTATGAGCAATGTCTTATTGGAACAAAACTAGCTGATGTTAAACAACCTTTAGAAGTAATAAGAGCTATTCACTCTTATGATCCTTGTATAGCATGTGCTGTGCATGTAATGGATACTAAAGGCAATAATCTTAGCGAGTATAAAGTTAATGTAAATTTATAAGGAAAGGACTTTAGTATGGATTCTAAACATTCCTTAAAAACAAATAGAAAGGCTCAATATGAATTTAGTATTGGCCTTCGCTTTACACATTGGTTAAGAGCAGTTGCGATCGTGATTTTAGTAGGGACTGGATATTATATTTCTTATGTATTTCAATCTCCATCTATCTCATCTGAACCAACTTTATTTATGCAGGCAAAATACCGCATGGTACACCAAATTTTTGGATTTATCTTAATAGCTTGTGTGATTTTTAAAACATATTTGTTCTTTTTTGATAAAAAAAGCGACGGTGAGAGAAAAAGCATAAAAGATATTTTTAATGTAAAATTATGGATAGAGCAGATTAAATTTTACATTTTCCTAGGAAAGCACCCACATTTACAAGGTGTATATAATCCTTTGCAATTTGTTACTTATTTTTTCTTTTATCTTGTTATGTTTGGACTTATTTTAACAGGTTTAATTCTTTATGTACATGTGTTTCATGAGGGTTTGGGCGGATTTTTATATAACATCTTAAGACCTATTGAAGTAATGTTAGGTGGATTGGCCGATGTTAGAACCTACCATAGAATTTTAATGTGGATTGTTTTAATTTTTGTTCCAGTGCATATTTATATGGCTGTGTTTAACTCAGTTAAAGGTAAAGATGGTGCCCTAGATGCTATTTTTAGTGGTTATAAATTTGTAAGAGAAAATCATTGAAATTATTGATCTTAGGTATTGGTAATATTATGTTTGCAGATGAGGGCTTAGGCGTTCATCTTTGCAAGCTTTTAGAAAAAAATTATAAGTTTTATCATAAAAAAGACTCGGTAAGCTTTGTAGATGGTGGAACTTTGGCTTTGCAACTTAGCTATATTATAGCTGAATATGATGAAATGGTTGTGATTGATTGTATTGCAGCAGATGATGCAAATATAGGCGATATTTTCTTTTTTCCCTATGAGGCAATGCCAAAAAAAGTTAATTGGAGTGGTAGTGCGCATGAAGTTGAAATGCTTCAAACTTTACAATACATGGAGCTTATGGGAGATTTGCCTAAAACTCAAATTTTAGCCTGTGTACCAAAACGCATAGAACCATTGAGTTTTGAACTTTCAAAAGAAGTTTTAAATGCTTTAGAAAAAATGGAGAAAATCTTACTTGATTTTTTAGAGAAAAAAGGCTTTGCTTATGAGAGAGTTGCTAATTATAATATACAAGAGCTTGCTCTAAATTCTTATAAAAGCTAAGCAAAAAGCTTAGCTTAATTTTTAATCATCAAATTTTTGTCCCAAGAAATTTCCATTTACATCAGTATAAATTTCCATCATATTATTTAGTTTAAATTTATAACCTTGAATTTCTTTTTCAACTTTAATTATACTTGCATTTGGATGCATTTTTTTAATCGTTGCTAAAACATTTGGACTTAAAAAAGAAGTATCAATCGGTCTGTATTTTGCATCAATTTCTTTCCAATCACCATTTGTGAAAAACTCCAGTTCAGTTCCATTATCCAAATAAACATCAAAGCTATCAATATCTTGTTTAACCAAAGCAATGTTTGAGCCTGTAAAGTGCTTTTGTATAAAATTTTTAGAATTTGCTGGTAAAGCATTTACACCGACAACCATATCTTTTGCAAAAACACAACTTGCTAGAGCTAATGTTGTTAAAGCTATTTTTAATTTCATTTTTTATCCTTTGAATTGAATTATTTGTGAAATCATATAAATATTGAGTGAATTTTGTGTGAACTATGTTTTTTTAAAATAAATAGCAAGTATTTAATTGTATAATGACAAAAAAGTTTTAAAAGGATAAATAATGTATAGGTTTGCACCATCGCCTACTGGAGATATGCATATTGGAAATTTAAGAGCAGCTTTGTTTAATTATATTAAAGCAAGACAAGAAAATACAGATTTTATTTTGCGTATCGAAGATACGGATAATGCTAGAAATATTACTGGAAAAGAAGAAGAAATAAAAGCTATTTTAAAGGAATTTGGCATAAGTTGGCAGCATTATTATATACAAAGTGAGAATTTGAAATTTCATCGTCAAATGGCTTTAAAGCTAGTAAGTGAAAAAAAAGCTTTTGCTTGTTTTTGTACTGAGGATGAGTTGGCTCATAAAAAAGAATTAGCTAAAAGTAAAAATAAGGCTTATAGATATGATGGGACTTGTGAAAAATTAGCAGATATTGATGTGTTAAATTGTGAGAAACCTTTTGTAATTCGTCTTAAAAAACCTCAATCTCAAATGAAATTTACTGATTATATTAAAGGTGAGATTAGTTTTAATCCTGATGATATTGATAGTTTTGTGATTATGAGAGCAGATAAAACCCCAACTTATAATTTTGCTTGTGCGGTTGATGATATGTTAGAAGGTGTTACTTGTATCATAAGGGGTGAAGATCATGTTTCAAATACTCCTAAGCAAGAGCATACTAGAGCGAGTTTAGGATATAAAAAAAGCATGACTTATGCACATTTACCTATCATTTTAAATGAAGAGGGTGTTAAGATGAGCAAAAGAGAGGCTCATTCTAGTGTAAAATGGATGCTTGATAATGGATATTTAGCAAGTGCAATTGCAAATTATTTAATCCTTTTGGGCAATAAAACTCCAAAAGAGATTTTTACTTTAGAAGAAGCTATAGAATGGTTTGATTTGAAAAAAGTTTCAAAATCTCCTGCTAGATTTGATACTAAGCGCTTGATGCAAATTAACCGTGAGCATATAAAAATGCTTGATAATGATAAGTTAAATTCTTTATTAAACTTAGATAAAGATGTGGCAGATTTGGCTAAATTTTACACTCAAGAAGCTAGTACGCTAAATGAGATAAAAGAAAAAATTCAAACAATCTTTACTAAGAAAAATTATGAAGAGTTTGATGATGAATGCAAGTTGATTAAAGAAGTTTTAAAAGATTTGGATTTACCTCAAGAATATGATGAGTTCAAAAAGATTTTAATGCAAAAAACAAATTTAAAAGGTAAAAATTTCTTTATGCCTTTGCGTTTAGTATTAACAGGGGTTACTCACGGACCCGAAATGAGTGAAATTTATACTTTAATCAAACCTTTTATTAAAGAAATTATAAAGGAGTAAAATGGGAGTTGGAACAAGTTTGATTGTATCTTTGGTGCAAATTTTTTCTTTAGTGATTGAAATTTATGTATGGATTATAATCATTGCAGCGTTGATTTCTTGGGTAAGGCCTGATCCGTATAATCCTATAGTGCAAATTTTATATCGTTTAACTAACCCTGCCTATGCTTTTGTAAGAAGATTTATTCCTACTACTATAGGAAGTATTGATTTAGCGCCTTTGATTATTATTTTAGGATTAAAATTTATCCAAATATTTTTATCAAATTTAATTTTAGGAAGTTTATAAGTGTTGAAAAAAAGTGTAGTATTGCTTTTAGCTGGAGTAGTTTTTGCAAATAGTGCGATGTATTCTTATAAAGAATTAGAGCAAAGACCAAATTCTTTAGCTAAGGATTATTATTTATATCGTTTATTAGAAAAAAATGAATTTAAAAAAGAAGAAGTCGAAGGTTTAAAAGAACATATTTATCGTTATGCAGGGCGTATTAAAAATGCTATTGAAACGATCATTCCACCTTTGGGATATAATAAAGAATATGAAGCTTGTTATAAATTTAATACGCAAAATATCTTAGATGCTAATGCTACTTGTCAGCTTATAAGATTAAACAGTTTAACTTTTATACAAGATCTTAATGCTTCAACGCGTAATGAGATGAAAAAAGTTATCCCACAAGATAATTCAAATTTAGTAAAGCTTTTAGAAGCTTTTAACGCTAAAGATCCTCTAAGTTATGCAGTTTTAAATTATGATAGTGCAAATTTTTATAAAATTTATGGCTTTTTAAAAGATAAAAAAGATTTTTTCTTAGAAAAAGATTTTGCCGATGAGCTAGCAAAAGAAAAAGAATTTACAAATTTTGTAAAAGAAATTATCATTAAGAAAAAAAGCCCATTGATAAGGAAATCTTTAGTTAATGTAGATGCAAATTTAACTTTTCAAGATAATGCTTTTTATCTAGGTGTGAATGCTATTTTAGAAAATGATGATAAAAAAGCACTGGAATTTTTCCAAGTAGCAAAAGATACTTTTAAAAGCAAGCCTTTAGTGGATAATGCAAATTTTTGGGTTTATTTAATTACTCAAGATAAAAAGTATCTTGATGAACTTGCTCAAAGTGACTCTTTAAATATTTATAGTCTTTATGCAAGAGAATTAAAAGATTTACCTTTGCCTAAAATAGAAGAGTTAAATCCAAAAAAACAAAAAAATAATTTCGATATGAAAGATCCTTTTGCTTGGCAAAAACTTGCAAGAGAAATTGCAAAAGGTACTCCTAATGAGCTAGAAAATCTTGCAAAAGATTTTTATACTAAAGAAAATATTGCTATTTATGCTTATATTAAAGAAAGAGCTGAAGGTTTTAAAAAACATTATTTCATTATGCCTTATTTTGAGTATTTAAAAGATTATTCTATACAAAGAAAGGCTATGATTTTAGCTCTAGCAAGACAAGAAAGCCGTTTTATCCCAACAGCAATTTCAACCTCTTATGCTTTGGGTATAATGCAATTTATCCCATTTTTAGCTAATCATATAGGCAATAAAGAGCTTCAAATTCCAAATTTTGACCAAGATATGCTTTTTGATCCAAAAACAGCTTATACTTTTGCAAATCATCATTTAGATTATCTAGAATCTAAACTTTCTTCTCCAGTATTTGTGGCTTATGCTTATAATGGAGGTATAGGATTTGCCACTAGAATGCTCAAAAGAGAAGATATGTTTAGAGCAGGAAAATACGAACCATTTTTATCTATGGAACTAGTTCCTTATGCGGAAAGTAGGGTGTATGCTAAAAAGGTTTTAGCTAATTATATTGTGTATTTGCATCTTCTGAACGATAATACACCGATTTCGAAATTTTTTGAAACTTTAACTCAAAGCACTGATTTTCAAAACACAAATCAAGTTTTAAAATAGGTTTTTGTACCAACTCATCAAGAGTGATTTTGTAATAACTTGCATAATCACTTTTGATAATGTATTTAAATAATTCATCATTTTGATCTAAGGCTTTTAAGTTGGTTTTTTCTCCATTTATGAGTATTGAAATTTGTTCTTGTTTGATATTGATATTTGGTAAAAAACTAAGCACAAAAACTTCTTGTTGACTTTTTTCATCTAATACAGGATTTAGATAGCTTAATAAAGCAACTACTCTATTATCTTTATAATTAAAATTGATTTTTTGTGCATACATAAGAGTTTGACTTTTTAGATCGATTTCACTTTGTTTTTGAGTTTTATTGGAGCATGCGCTAAAAATTAATGCCAAAAAAATAATTGTAAAAATTTTTTTCATATTTTTTCCTAATTTTTTTCATAATTATAAGCTTTTAACTTTTAAAAAGATATAATTGTGCTTATTTTAATTTGTAGGTAAGATAATTGAAAAGATTAGCGATGGCTTTTAGTGGGCCTTCAAATTCAGGAAAAACGACCTTAATTACCCAAATTGCAAAGCATTTTATGGAGCAAAATTACAAAGTTTGCATTATAAAGCATGATCCAAAAGATAAAGCAAGTTTTGATATAGCAAAAAAAGATAGCTTTAAATTTTTTCAAAGTGGTGCTGATGTGATGGTTTTAAGTCCTACAAGGACAACTTTATTTACCCATTATCCAAGTACTTTAGATGATGCTATTGCAAAATTAGGTGATTTTGATTTTTTATTTATAGAGGGCTTAAAAACTTTAGATATGCCAAGAATTAGCGTGTTTTGCAAAGAAATTGATGAGAGTTATTTTGCCTATTCTAATGCTATTGCAAGTTACAAAAAAGTTGAAAATGAAAATTTAACTTGGCTTTATTTAGATGATTTAGAAGGTATTTGTGATTTTATATTAAAAAATTCAAAGAAAGTGTAGGGTAGAAGCATGCAAGAATTAATTAAAGATATACAAAAAGCAGTGATTGAAATTTCACAAGAGCTAAGATATTTAAAGGATTTTGATTATACAAGTTCTCAAAATGCAACTGGGGATAATCAATTAAAACTTGATGTAAAAAGTGATGAGATTATCACTAGAATTTTAGGGCAAAATAAAAATATTAAAAGTTTAATTAGCGAAGAAAAACAAGAGCAATTATTAATTAATGAAAATGAAAAATACATTGTAGCTTATGATCCATTAGATGGTTCTTCTTTGGTGGATGTAAATTTTGCTATAGGTTCTATTTTTGCTATATATGAAAATGAAGCAAAGGCTAAGAATTTAAAAGCAGCAATTTATGCCATATATGGAGTAAGATTAGAGCTTGTTGTGTGTTTTGAAAAACCTATGCTTTATAGACTAAATGAAAATGATGAATTTGTTTTTGTGAAAGAATTAAAACTTAATGAAAAAGGTAAATTAAATGCATGTGGTGGGACACAAAAAAACTGGTCAAGCACTCATGGAGCTTTTATAAAAGCTTTATTTGATGAGGGATATCGTTTAAGATATTCTGGTGCTATGGTGAGTGATTTGCATCAAATTTTACTCAAAGGTGGCGGTTTGTTTTCTTATCCTGCAACCTCTGATGCGCCAAATGGAAAATTAAGAGCTTATTTTGAGGTATTTCCTTTTGCTTTTATTTTTGAAAAGGCAAATGGACTTTCTACAAATGGAGAAAATGATTCTTTACTTGATTTAGAATTTGAAAAAATTCATGCAAGCACACCTTGCTTTTTAGGATCAAAATACGAAATTGAAAAATTAAAACAAGCCTACAAAGGTCTTTAATGAGTGAAAGCAAAGATACATTTGAATTAGCTTTAGAGCATAAAAAAAATGAACTTCAAGCTTGTCAAAATAATAAAAATTTAAAATCTTGTTTGCCTTGCTCTATGGTTTTTGAGTGCAATTTAAGAAAAGAATACGTTGATGCAGTTTATAAGAGTATGTCTAAGGGCAAAGAAGGTGGATTTGATTTTTAATTAAAGGTTAAAAAATGCGTTATATTACTACTCCAATATATTATGTAAATGATGTGGCTCATATAGGTCATGCTTATACAACTATTATAGCTGATACTTTGGCTAGATTTTATCGCTTACAAGGAGAAAAAACTTTTTTTCTAACAGGCACAGATGAGCATGGCCAAAAGATAGAACAAGCTGCTAGTGCTAAAAATTTTACTCCCAAAGAATATGCTGATGAAATTAGTGCTAAATTTAAAAAACTTTGGGATGAGTTTGAAATTTCTTATGATTATTTCATTAGAACTACTGATGAAAGTCACAAATTAAGCGTGCAAAAAGCCTTTAAAAAAATGTTTGATAAAGGTGATATTTATAAAGGCACATACGAGGGGTTTTATTGTGTTTCTTGTGAGAGTTATTTTACTCAAACTCAACTTGTAAACGAGTGTCATTGCCCAGATTGTGGTAAAAAAACACAGCTTTTAAAAGAAGAAAGTTATTTTTTCAAGCTTTCCAAATATCAAGATCAAATTTTAAAATGGTATAAAGAAAAAGAGCCTATTTTACCTAAAAATAAAGCAAATGAGCTTATAAATTTTGTAGAAAGTGGTTTGAAAGATCTTTCTATAACAAGAACGAGTTTTGAGTGGGGTGTAAAACTTCCAAAAGAATTAAATGATGATAAACATGTAGTTTATGTTTGGCTTGATGCTTTGATGAATTATGTAAGTGCGCTAGGATGGGGCAATGATGAAGCAAATATGGATTTTTGGCCTGCGCACATTCACTTTGTGGGCAAAGACATCTTGCGTTTTCATGCAGTGTATTGGCCAGCATTTTTGATGAGTTTGGATTTACCTTTGCCAAAATTTATCGCTGCTCATGGTTGGTGGACAAAAGATGGTGAGAAAATGAGCAAATCAAAAGGCAATGCCGTAGCACCTAAAGAAGTGGCAGATGTTTTTGGTTTGGAAGCTTTTAGATATTTTTTATTAAGAGAAGTTCCTTTTGGAAATGATGGAGATTTTTCTCAAAAAGCATTAATTGCTAGAATTAATGCAGAATTAAGCAATGAACTTGGAAATTTATTAAATAGAATTATCGGTATGAGTGCTAAGTATTCTCAAAATATTATTGATTGTAAAGATGTGAATTTATATTTTAATCAAGAATTAAATGAGTGCAAAGAATATTTAGATAATGCAATCAATGCTTTAGAAAATATCCAGCCAAATCGCTATTTAGAAGAGCTTTTTAAAGCTTTATCTTTGGCAAATTTAAGCATCAGTAAGTATGAACCTTGGAATTTGATAAAAAATGATCAAATGCAAAAAGCAAATGCTTTAGTGGCTTTATGTGCTAATATTTTAGCCAAAGTAGCGATTTTGCTTTCAGCTGCTATGCCAAACACAGCTTTAAAAATTGCCAAAGCATTAAATTTTGAAATTTCAAATGAAAATTATCAAAAATTAATTTTAAATAATCAATTATGTGATTTAAAATCAAGTCCGTGTGAAGCTTTATTTCCAAAAATAGAATTAACTCAAGAGCCAAAAAAAGAAGAAAAAATACCTGAAGATAAACCAAATTTAGCTCAAATTAAAATTGATGATTTTAAAAAAATTGAAATAAAAGTAGCACTAGTAAAAGATTGTCAGAATATAGAAGGCAGTGAAAAGCTTTTGAAATTCCAGCTTGAACTTGAAAATGGAGAGACAAGACAAGTGCTTTCAGGTATTGCTAAATTTTACAAAGCTAGTGAATTAATAGGTAAACAAGTTTGTGTAATAACTAATTTAAAAAAAGCTAAAATCTTTGGCTATGAAAGTCAAGGTATGATTTTAAGTGCAGAAAAAAATGGTAAATTAGTTTTAATTAGCCCTCAAAGTTTTATTGAAAATGGAGCCTTAATAGGCTAGATGAATATTTCTAATTTTATTGAGCTTATTAATGCCCAAGTTTTAAACTATGGTGCAACTTCTAGTGTTTATGATTTTAGCATTGATTTAAATAAAATTAAACAAGCGAGTGTTTTTTTTACTAAGAATAATGAACAAGCTAGTTTTGCTATAAAACTTGGTGCTTATGTCATAGTAAGTGAAGTGAAATTAAATCTTGAAGATAAAGATGTATTTTATCTTCAAGTTGATGATCTTGAAGAGGCTATTTTTAGGCTTTTTAGATTTTTATGCGAAGAAAAATCTTATGAATTTATATATTGCAATCATATAGAATTAAAATTTGCAAAAGCCTTTAATTTTAAAGCCTTAAACTCAAATATTTTATTAGATTTTGATCTTTTAAAAAATTCTAAAGAAAAAACTTTCTTTTGCTCTAATGATGAAAAATTTATTTTAAAATTAAAATCAAATTTTCATACCTTAAAAGCTTGTAAATATGAAATTTTAGGCTCAAAATCTTTATTTCAAACGAGTTTGCTTTGTAAAAATTTGTATTTTAAAGATTTAAAATTTGCATTTTTTTATGCAGATATTTTTGCTAGTTTTATTGAATTTGTAGAAAGTCAAAAATTAGCCTTTAGTTTTAATGATAAAAAATTAGAACTTTTTAAAGCCTATTTTTTAAACTCAAAAAATGAAATTTGTGCTTTTGGAGGTAGCTCTAGGGTAATTTTACTCGTGGAAAATGATGAGGATTTTGACTTTATAGCACAAAAACTTCAAGACACCAAGGGTTTTAAAACCGCATTAAAAAATTCTTTATTTTGTGATTTTTCTTATGCAAATTTAAAAGAATTAAAAAATTTTCTTGATTTTAGATATTGCTTGATAAAAGAAAATGTAGAAGACTTTTTAGAATGCTTTTTTGTCTGTGAAAAAAATATTAATTTATTTGATTAAAAAAACATATACTTTAAAAAGCTATATTTCTAATTTTATTTCATTAATTTAAAGGAAAAAATATGAAAAAAATTTTATTTTTAAGTTTATTTGCTGCAGCTGCATTGAATGCTGAAATTTTAGTTTATGGCCCAGGCGGTCCAGCTCCTGTTTTAAAAGAACTTGCTAAACAATTTGAAGCAAAAAGCGGAGAAAAAGTTATTGTTAATGCAGGGCCAACACCTAAATGGATCAAACAAGCCAAAATGGATGCTGATATTATTTACTCTGGTAATACATCTATGATGGATGGATTTGTTAAAGCTATGTCAAAACAAATCAAAATACAAGATGTTCAGGTTTTAAATGCTAGAGGCTCAGGTATGATAGTAAGAGCTAATAACCCTAAAAAAATTAAAAAATTTGAAGACCTTTTAAAAGATGGTGTTAATGTTATGGTGGTTGATGGAGCAGGACAGGTTGGCTTGTATGAAGATATGGCTTTAAAAACAGGAAAAATCGAAAACCTAGAAAAACTTAGAAAAAACATCAAAGTGTATGCTAAGAATTCAAAAGCTGCAGTTGATGAGTGGAAAAATAATCCAAATATCGATGCTTTAATCATTTGGACACATTGGATTAAAGCAGTTGGCGAGAAAGAAAATAAATTTATTAAAGCAGATAAAAATTCAATTATTTATAGAGCTGCTGAAATAGTACCAACACAAAAAGGTTTAAAAAATCCAAAAGTAGCTGAATTTATAGAATTTACACAAAGTAAAGAGGCACAAAAAGTATGGGAAAAAGAAGGTTGGTTAGCTAAATAAATTAAGTTAAAGCATTTTACTTTATTGTAAAATGCTTTTTAAATTATTTTTCATTAATTTCTGCTTCTATATTTATTTGTACTTCATCGCTAAGTGTCAAACTAGAGGTATCTGGAGCAAATTTAAAATCACTTCTTTTAATTTGTCCTTGTAAAGTAAACCCTGCTTTTTCTTTACCACTATCTGTTTTAATAACCCCACCAATTTCAGCATCTAAAACAATATCTTTGCTTACACCAGCAATATTTAAAGAACCATACATTTTACCTTTTTCATTAGAAATTTTTTCATATTTGCTCATAGTAAAAGTGATGCTTGGGTGGGTTTTTGCTTTGAAAAAATCATCTTGTTGTAAATGAGCATCTCTTGCTTTATTTTCAGTATTTATAGAAGCAACTTTTACATTTGCTTGAAGTTTATTAAATTCAAATTTAGCACTATCAAAATCAATTACTGCATCATAGTCTTTAAAATTTCCATTTACATTACTAATTTGCAAATGCTTGATTTTAAAAGCCACATTTGAATGAGCTTTATCTAGAATAAATTCTTTACTTAAAGCATTGCTTGCTAAAATTGAAACAGCTAAAAATGAACCAAGTAATATTTTTTTCATTAATTCTCCTTTTTTAATATATAAAATCTATTATACAAACAAATATAAAATGAAAGTAAATTTTTAAATGTATTCTATAAAATCTTTCACATTGGCTTCTTTAAAGCCTTTTAGTCTTAATAAACAACTATCACATTTGCCACAAGCTTTATCTTCTCTTTCATAGCAAGACCAAGTGCATTCTAAGGCTACCTTTTCTTTTAAGGCTAATTCAACTATTTGTCCTTTGCTTAGATGAACTAATGGGGTTTTAATTGCAACATTACAAGTTTTTGTTGTGCCTTCATTGATAAATTCACTTGCTTTTTGTATGAAATTTGCACTACAATCAGGATAACCACTACTATCTTCTTGCACCACTCCTATGAAAATACTTTCGCATTTTTCTTTTTCAGCTATAGCTCCTGCAATGGATAAAAAAATGCCATTTCTAAAAGGAACATAAGTATTTGGAACTTCTTTTTCGTGTAGCTTTTCTTTGGGAATTTCTAAATTTAAATCCGTTAAGGAATTGCCACCAATATTTGCTATAAATGAAACATCTAAAATATATTTTGTTTTTATATTAAGTTTTTCACAAATTTTATTAAAACATTCTCTTTCTTTAAGCATGGTGCGTTGATTATAATCAAAATGTAAAGCAATGATTTCATATCCTTCTTTTTTGGCTAAATATGCACATAAAGTACTATCCATACCACCACTTATAATACAAAGAGCTTTTTTCATACTTTTCCTTAATTTTGATATAATTTGAAATTATAAAATCAAAAGGATAATAATGATTTTTTGTGAAGAAGAAATGGATATTTCTTTTCTTGAAAAAATTGCTCAAAAAATGAGTGATCAAAATATAGAACTTGTTTTAGTAGATGAAAAAATCATGCATGAAATTAATCTTAATCAAAGAGGAGTAGATAAAACTACAGATGTTTTGTCTTTTCCTTTAGTGCAAAATTGTGAAAATTTGCTTGGCAGTATAGTGATAAATTTAGACGAAGTAAGTAAAAAAGCAATGGAGTATAAACACAGCAATGAAGAAGAGATGGCATTGCTTTTTATACATGCTATGCTTCATTTGCAAGGTTATGATCATGAGGTAGATCAAGGACAAATGAGACAAAAAGAACAAGAATGGATTGAGTATTTTAAACTACCAAAAAGTTTAATTATAAGAACACAAGAAGGGGATTGAATGATTAAAAAAATAATATTAAATTTAGGTTTATGTGCAAGTTTATATGCATATAATGAAAATACATTTACATTAAATATTTTAGAAGGAAAGGAATTTGATATTCATTTATATAGTTCCATTAAAAGTAACACTAGTTATGGTTTTGTCCAAACAAAACAAAAACAATACAGTTTTTGGGGTAGTGCTAAGAATGATGAGTATTATATAGATATAGCAGATTTTGGAACTTGTGTTTTAAAAGATATGCATAAAAATAAATTTGATGCTTTATGCAAAATAGATGAAGTAAAAAAAGAATTTAGCTTTTTAGCCAGCAAAACAAATATGATGATTTATCAATTATCACTTAAAGAGCAAAAACAACTAGATGCTAATAAAACTATAGAATTTGACTTTAGTGAAGATATTTTAAAATTGACAAGTAAAAATGAAAAATTAAATAAAATTATTGATGATTTTAATGAGAATTTAGATAAAAATTCATTAAAACAAAAAGCAAAAGAAAGCTTTGAAAAATGGAGTAAAGAAAACATTTCTAATAATGAGTTTTTTTCTCAAGCTTATATGTTTTACCAAGATGAGCATATTATCTCTTTAGGAAAAAATATTTATGAGTATAAAGGTGGTGCTCATGGCATGACTAATTTTTTAAGAAAAACTTATAGTATTGATGATATGAAACTTATAAATATAAAAAATGAGTTAAAAATAGAAAGTGAAGATTTTCAGAATATGATTAAGCAAAAGATTTTAAGTTTATACAGTGAAAATGAATTATTTGAGATTAAAGAGCTTAAAATGAGTGAAATTTTTGAAGTAAGAAAAGATGGATTAAATTTTATATGGGAACCTTACGAGATAGCTCCATATTCAACAGGAGCAATTGAAGTTTTTGTAAGTTTTGACGAATTAAAAGCTTTTTGGAAAAATAATTCAAAATTAGCTTATTTGAGCAAAATCAAATAAGCATTTAATCGTCAAATTTTTGTCTTAAAATCGTTCCATTATCGTCTATATAAAGTTTCATTTGATTATTAAGTTTGATTTTATAATAAGAAATTTTTCTTTCTATTTCTATGATTGCTGTATTAGGGTAGATATTTTTAATGGTATTTTGTATTGCTAGGGGTAAAATCGCATAATTTAGCGATCTAAAATTTTCAGCTTCTTTAAATTCTCCATTAAGCGAAAACTCAATCTCACTTCCATCACTTAAATAAATCTCATAAGAATAACCATCTTGTTCTACTAGGCCTATCTCTGCATTAAAATAATCTTTAATAAATTGTTTGATATTTACCGGCAAAGAATCAGGTGCTATAACTATACCTGCATTAAGGGTATTTAGAGCGATAAAAAAAGCTAAAGCTAGTTTTTTCATTTTTAACCTTATTTTATTTTTTGACGATATTGTATCTTATTAGTGTGAATTTTATGTGTAAGCTAGAATTTAAATAGCTTTTTGTTATAATTATTAAAAATACAAAGTAGGGCAATGATAGCTTCTTTTTTAATCGCTTTAAATATTGTGATATTTGTCTTTGTGAATTATCTTTATTTTGGTTCCTTAAATTTAGATGCTATTTTAGGTTTAAATTTATTTTTCTTTCAAGGATTTTACTGGCAAATTCTAAGCTCAATGTTTATGCATGGAAATTGGCCTCATTTGATTTTAAATATGATAGTGCTTTTTCAATTTGGATCTATGCTGGAAAAATACTTAAAAAGTTTTAAATTTGCTTTGCTTTATTTAATCGGTGGAATTCTTTGTTCTTTGCTTAGTGCTTTTTATGTATATTTAAGTTTTGATGGTAGTTTTGTAAATGTAGTGGGTGCAAGTGGTGCTATATGTGTTTTAATGGGATATTATGCATATTTAGATAAAACCGCCACTAAAGGGCTTATCGTGGCTATATTGTTAATGAGTTTTGTGCCTATTTTTATGGGTGTTAATATAGCTTGGTATGCACATATTTTTGGCTTTATATGTGGATATGCTTTGGGTAAATTTAAGGTTATAAGATGAAATATATCTATTTTATCCGTCATGCTAAAGCTCAAAAAGAAAACTACGATCAAGATTTGCAACGAGAGCTTAGTTCTAGTGGAAAAGATGATTTAAAAACTATGATTTATAGGATTAAAGATTTAGAATTTAAAGCTCAAAGCATTATCTCAAGTCCTGCTAGGCGGTGTATAAAAACAGCACAAAAACTTTGCAAAAGCTTTTCTTTAAAAGAAAAAGATATCAAGATAGAAAAAAGCTTTTATGATGGTAATTTAGAGGATGTATTAAATTTTATAAAAGAATTAAAAGAGAGTAGGGTAGTGCTAATTATGCATAATCCTTTATTGCAAGAACTTTGTGAATATTTAGCTCATATAGATTTAGAAAACTTTCCAACTTCTGCTATTTTATGTATGCAATTTGACATAAAAGAATTTAAAGATATAAAAGAACACAGCGGGGAAATTGTGTTTTTTGATTATCCTAAAAGTCAAGAAAATAACTAATCTACATTTTTAAACTTCAAATTTATTTAAGCAAAAATATAAACTAAAATTTAGTTGAAATAAAAAATATACATCTTTAGTCTTTCATAGCTACATAAAATAACTTATAATATTTTTCAAAAAATTATACTTATTTTTTTATGGATAAGTTATTTTCACTCAAAAATTAAAATGCTTTAAAATACTATATTATAGGTATTTTTAAATATATTTTACTTATGAAAGTGCAGATAAATATAATAGTTTGAAAATTATAGTTTTCAATACAAAATATATACAATTTCAAGATTTTACTATTTATCATATAATTTTACATATATATTAAGTTTAAATTAAAATATTTTTATAGACTAAAAAAGCTAAAATGATGAGTAAAAAGGAAAATACATATAAAAGTTTAACTTGTAAGGAATTTTTGGTTTTATTTGGATTTTTGGATTAATCTTGAAAGTTGTTTTGCTAAAAGTTTAGCACTATTTTCATCTTTACTAAGTTTTTTCATATTTTCTCTAAACTCATAAAGTCTTTTTTCTTGTGCAAAGTCATTATTTGAAGTATTATTTTGTTTTGAGTTATTGCTTTGGTTTGCTTGCTTTTGTGCGGTTTTTTTCTTGAAAAACATATTATTTTACCCTATTTTGTTTTTTATAATTATAGCTTGATATTTTTTAAGTAAGATTTTTTTATAATTTTTACATTAAATTTAAAAGGAAAAAGTTTGAAAACCATAGGTTTAATAGGTGGAATGAGTTATGAAAGCACACTTAGTTATTATGAAATTATCAATAAATTAACAAATAAAAAATTAGGAAAATTACATAGTGCTAAGATAGTTTTAACTAGCGTTGATTTTGAAGAAATAGAAGAATGCCAACGAAAGAATGATTGGCAAAAAGCAAGTGAAATTTTGACCCAACATGCCCTACTTTTGCAAAAGTGCGGAGTTGATTTTATATTAATTTGTACCAATACTATGCATAAATGTTATGAAAATATACAAAAAAACATTCAAATTCCTATCTTACATCTAGCCAAAGCTATGCTTTTAGAACTTCAAGAGCAAAATATCGATAAAGTATTGTTATTAGGGACAAAATACACTATGCAAGAAGATTTTTATAAACAACTTTTAATTAACTCAAAGATTGAAGTTTTTATTCCCAAAAATGATGATATTTTAAAGCTTAATGATATTATTTTTAATGAGCTTTGCAAAGGTATTATAAATGAAAAATCAAAAAGATACTTGTGTGATTTAATTGCTCAATTTCCACAAGTTCAAGGAGTGATTTTGGGTTGTACTGAACTTGGTTTGATTATAAAAGAGAGCTCTAAAAAGCTATTTGATAGTGCATATATTCATGCAAAAATGGCTACTTTGAAAGCTTTGGAGAATGAGTGATGAAATATCCTCTAGATTGTGAAGAAAATTTTGAAAAATCATTCTTGTTTTGGCTTTGTAGGTATGTTAAATTTAAGCTTAATTCTTTATCAAATAAGGAATTAAAAGATCCTCAAGCTTTAGCTGTAGTAAATTTAGCTTTAAGTAAGGGTGTAAAAAATATACAAGAGCTTGATGCTTATGTAAAAAAGGCTAGAAATGCTGGACTTAGTGGGGTTAATACTTATTTTAATCCTTTAAAAAAACTCTATGAATATTTACTTTTTTACAAACTTTATTCATTAAAGCAAATAGATGAAGAGCTTTTGGTGGAAATTTTAGCAAGCATTAGCGCTTCATTATCTGATGCTAGTAAGAAAAATTACCGCATAGCTGTGATTAATTTTTTTGCATTTTTAGATAAACAAAATGAAGAAGAACAAAAAGCACATATTTTTGATATCAACCTTAAAAACTGGGCGGGTATAAGTAGTTCCAAGGGAGTTAAGCTACCTGAGTATATGAGCGAAGACGAAGTGAGTAAATTTTTAGATGCTATTGATAATACAGATTTTAAAAGCAACACTATTCGCAATCGCTTGATTATTAAAATCATCATTTTTACAGGAATGCGTGTAAGTGAAGCTATTAATATAAAATTAAAAGATATAAGCGAAGAAAATGATCTTTATATTATACGCATTAGAGCCAAAGGTAATAAATACCGCGTTGTGATGATAAAAAAAGAGCTTATAGAGCATCTTTTAAAAGATGTTAGGGTAAATTATCTCTCTTATGATGGGCTTTTATTTGTCAATCGCAATGGCAAAGCTTTGACTCAAGCTTATGTTTCGCGTATAGTAGAGCAAATTTTATTTAAAGCAGGAATTCGCAAACAAAAAAATGGAGCTCATATGCTAAGACATACTTTTGCCACCCTACTTTATAAAAAGCAAAAAGATTTGGTTTTAGTTCAAGAAGCATTGGGTCATGCAAGTTTAAATACTTCAAGAATTTATACACATTTTGATAATGAAAAATTAAAACTAGCAGCAGAAGTAGCTAAAAAACTTCACGATAAAACTTAAAAAATATATAATTTTTTGTTGTAAAATAATGTTATTTTATAAAATTAAGGGAAATTAATGACTTATTTAGAGATTGATGGTGTTGAAAAATTAAGCGGAGGAGTGATAATAAGTGGTGCAAAAAATGCTGCACTTCCTTTGATAGCTTCAAGTATTTTAGCTAAAAATGAAGCTCAAATTTCAAATTTGCCTAATGTTGCAGATATTTGCACCCTACTTTCTTTGCTTAAAAATTTAGGGGCAAGTTATACTTTTGAGAATAATTTTGCAAAAATAAACACTAAAGATTTAAATAAAACCATAGCAAAATACGACATTGTTCGCAAAATGCGCGCTTCTATACTTACATTAGGGCCTTTACTAGCTAGATTTGGAAATTGTGAAGTATCTTTGCCAGGGGGTTGTGCTATAGGCCAACGTCCTATTGATTTACACCTTTTAGCTTTAGAAAAAATGGGGGCAAATATTGAAATAAAACAAGGTTATGTGGTAGCTAGTGGAAAACTCAAAGGTGCTGATGTGATGTTTGATAAAATTACTGTTACAGGCAGTGAAAATATCATCATGGCAGCAGCCTTAGCTCATGGTAAAACAAGACTTTTAAATGTCGCTAAAGAGCCTGAAGTGGTGCAACTTTGCGAGGTTTTAGCTGAGGCTGGGCTTGATATAAAAGGTGTGGGAAGTGATGAGCTTGAAATTTATGGTACAAGCGGAGAGCTTTTAGAATTTAAACCTTTTAAAATCATTCCTGATCGCATTGAAGCAGGAACTTACTTGTGCGCAGGAGCTATTACAAATTCAAAAATTACCTTAAAAAATGTCAATGCAAACCATCTTGGAGCGGTTTTGGCAAAATTAGAGCAAATGGGTTTTAGCTTTGATATAAGTGAAGATAGTATTAGTATAAACCCTGCTAAAGAAATCAAACCAGTTGAAATTTTAACTAGTGAGTATCCAGGTTTTCCAACAGATATGCAAGCGCAATTTATGGCTTTGGCTTTAAGAGCAAATGGAGTTAGCATTATAGATGAGAGATTGTTTGAAAATCGCTTCATGCATGTAAGTGAGCTTTTAAGAATGGGTGCTGATATAAGATTAAATGGGCATATTGCTACTATAAATGGCACAAAAGAGCTTTTTGGAGCTGATGTTATGGCTACTGATTTGCGTGCATCTTCAGCTTTGATTTTAGCAGCTTTAGCAGCTAAGGGAACGAGTAAAATTCATAGAATTTATCATCTCGATAGAGGATATGAAAATTTGGAAGAAAAATTTAAAAATTTAGGTGCGAGCATAAGAAGGCTTGAAGAATGAGAGATATTTTTGAAACTTTAGATTTTTTAAAAGAACAAATTAAACCATGTGCTAAATTTGAAAAAATAAATTTAACCAAGGCCTTGGGAAGAATTTTATATGAAGATATTTTTGTTTTAAAAAACTTACCCTCTTTTGATAATTCAGCCTTAGATGGCTATGCGCTAAATTATGCAGATAAAAATGAGTTATTAGATATAAAAGGGAGTATTTTAGCAGGCGATAAACATGAATATAGCATAGAAAAAAATGAATGTTATAAAATCATGACAGGAGCTAAAATTCCACAAAATGCAAATACCATCTTAATGTTTGAAGATGCTTTGCTTGAAAATGGAAAATTAAACGCAAAAAATGCTAAAGAAAATAATGCCATCCGCTTTAAAGGAGAAGAAGCTAAATTTGGCGAGCTTTTATTTAAAAAAGGACAAAAAATCACCCAAGCTATGATAGCTATGCTTGCTGCACAAGGAATTTATGAGTTAAATGTGCTAAAAAAATCTCGTGTTGGAATTTTTTCAAGCGGAGATGAGTTAGTTGAGCCTTGGGAAAAAGCAGATGAGTATAGTATATATAATGCTAATGCTTTTGGAATTTATGCTATTTTGCAAGATTTTGCAGATGTTGAGTATTTAGGTCTTATAAAAGATGATTTAAATGCGTATAAGAAAATTTTAAACACTAGTGATTTTGATGTGTTAATTAGCAGTGGTGGTGCTAGTATGGGCGAGGCTGATTTTATAAGGCAAGCCTTACTTGAGAGTGGTTTTAGCCCTATTTTTGAAAAAATTAATGCAAAGCTTTGTAAGCATGTAAAAGTTTTTAATAAAAACAACACGCTTTTTCTAGCCTTACCAGGAAATCCCCTAGCCTCTTTAATCTCAACGCATATTTTTGCTAAGAATATTTTAAATTTATTTTATGGATTAGATTTATTGGAATTTTTAGAAGTAAAATTAGCATGTGATTTAAATTTTAAAGGCGGTAGAAATGATTTTGTGTTTGGAAAGATATCACAAGAATCTTTTATACCAAATAAAGCTAAATTTGGATCAGGTATGATTAAACCTTTGTATGAAAATACGCATATTTTAATCACAAAAATTGATGATATAAAATTAGTAAAAGATCAAGAAGTTAAAGTTTTAAAAATTTAATAGGGTATTGCACTACCCTATTTTGAATGATTAACTTCTTGCTTTATCTAAAGTTTTAAAAAGATTATTTAAGATATTTTCTTCATTTTTTTGGTATTTGCTTTGGCGTAATTTCTCCCAAGCATATACACTATAATCTTTAGAAATCGAACCTATATTTAAATCTGTATTGCTAAAAGCATTGCTGCTATCTTTTTTATATTCTTTTTCTTCTTTGTCTTTGAGTGCATTAAGTGCAGCTTGAAATTCATCTGAAGATGTGTTTTTTTCTTTGATTTTTGTCATATTGTTTAGGGCTAGTGGACTATTTTTATCATTTACTTGCATGAGAACTCCTTTTTTAAAATTTAATAACTACAAGCAAAAAACATTCCTTAATTTTAAAAACTTGACAATAAAATAAAGTTTTGATAAAATCACAATCTACTTTCAAAGGTGCGGGAATAGCTCAGGGGTAGAGCACAACCTTGCCAAGGTTGGGGTCGCGAGTTCGAATCTCGTTTCCCGCTCCACTTTTTACGCCCTAGTTTGATTTAAAATATTATTTAATTTATCCATTACAGAATTTACATAAGAATTTATACTTTCATTGCTGGGAGAGTAGCCACTAGCTTTAGCTTGATTAAACTGATTATCAAACCAAGCTCCGCCATAACCTATGCTTGAATTTTGCCAAGCAATATTATTTTCTTTGGCATAAATTTTAGAATCAAGCCAGCCATCTTGAGCGTGTGCTTTTAAAATTTGTGCAAAATCGACTTTACCTGTCATAATATCATTTAAAGAGGCTAAAGAACCATCAAAACTTTCTTTTGCCATAGCGTCTTTAAATGCTTGAATTTGAGGATTGACTTTGGTGCTTCCACCTTCTAAAACCTCTCCACCACTAGACTTTAAAAAACTCATAAATAAAGCTTCTTTAGTATAACTCCCATCTTCATTTTTTGGATAAACAGACATATCAGGATTAAAAGTATCTTTTGCTATATCGCTATCTAAATTTTGAGTTTCCATACTTTCAGGTGAAAAATCTAATTTTTTCAATCCTGTATTGATAGAATTTTGCATTCCTATGTTATCTATAGCATTGTATTGCTCTTGTGTATCATAAAAATTTGTTATAGTTTGTTTGTCTAGATTTTCTAAAGAAGCAAAATTGTTATTTGTATTATAAACGCTATAACCTTTTGGTAAAGAATTTAAATCTTCTATGCTAAAACTAGTCTTATTAGAATTTTCAAAACTATGATTTATGATTTGATCAAATTTAGAATAATATTGTCTTATGGTATCAGCTATATCTATATTTGTGTAATAACTACCAGTTACACCCAATGAATTTTTACTTGATGTACTAAAATAATTTTCCTCATTATATCTATATATTTCATCTAAAGTAGATTTATGTATCTTAAAATCTTCAGGTAATCCTGCAGCTTTATTAAAATCACTTCCCATATACCCTTTAGCATCTACACTATAACCATAAGCCATAGAAACAGGGTTATTAGTTTGTTTATATTTTAAAGTATAAATAGAATTTTTAAAATCACTTGATATATGATAATTAGGGGAGTCATTTTTTATATTATTTTTATTTGACATTGCTTCATTAAGTGCTAATGTTTGAGTATTATTACTTTGAATTTCAACTAATTTACTAGCATTTTGCTTAATAAAAGTATTTGCAAAATTTGTTTTTGAACTTGTTTTATTTTCTTTATTTGCTTTTGTTTGTGAAATGATAGAACCATAAGATGAACTATCATTTATACTAAATATACTCATTAGGCATTCCTTAGATTTTAGATTTTGCCTTCAATCTTCAATCTTGCATTTTTACAAGCAAATTTTATTCCATTTATTTTAGCAATTTTCAACTAAATTCAAACTTTTTTTATGTATGATATGTTAGTTTTTGAATTTAGTGCAAAGGTTGTATTGTTTGTGAGAAATATTATATTATTTTTATTTTTCTATACTTTAAGTTTTGCTTCGAATTTTGATGAAGTAAAATTAGCTTTGATTAAAGAATTTAAGACAAATTATCCACAAATTGAAATCATCTCTTTAGAGCTTAATACTCAATCAAGTTTGCCAGAAGATTTTAATCAATATGTTTTTTTAAAACTAGGTAATCATAATTTTGATAGAGCTGATGGATTTATCAAGGCTGAATTTAAAACTCCAGAACAACACAAAAAAAATGTTTTTTTTAAATATTTTTTAAAAGCAAAGTTAGAAGTTTTACAAAGCACACGCCCTATTTCGCGTAATGAAAATTTAAGCCCTGCTAGTTTTAAAATTTTAAAAATTCCTTTTGATAAAGTCCCTCAAGGTATATTAAAAAAAGATGAAATCGCAAATTTAATAGCCAAAAGCAATATAAGAGAAAATATGATTTTAAAATATAATATGTTTAAAACCAAAACCCTTATACAAAGAAATGATTCTGTTTATGGGGTTATCAAAGATGGGGATTTAAGCATGATAATAGAATTAAAAGCCTTACAAAGTGGGAATTTAAACCAAAGAATTCGCCTTAAAAATAAAGATGGAAAAGTCGTGCATGGTAAAGTCATTAGTAAAAATTATGTGGAGCTAAAATGAGAAAAATTTTAGTAGGTATTAGCGGGGCTAGTTCTTGTGAGCTTGGTTTTTTGTTATTAAAACATTTAAAAGAAAAAGGGCAAATTTATGCCATTGTGAGTAAAAATGCAAAAATAAGTTTTGCAAAAGAAAATTCTCTTTTAGAAAATATAGACTTTTTGCAACACATAAAAGATAAATTTGAGCTTGGACATGTAAATTTTTTAGATAATGAAGATATTAGTCAATGCGTTGCAAGTGGATCTTTTGGCATAGAAACGACTTTTATCACACCTTGTTCTATTAATACTTTAGCTAAGATATCTTGTGGAATTTGTGATAATCTTATCACAAGGAGCGTTGCTGTAGCGTTAAAAGAAAGAAAAAAAATAATTCTTGGTGTTAGAGAAATGCCCTATTCTACTTTGAATTTAGAACAAATGGCTAAACTTTCTAGCTATGGAGTTATCATTGCTCCTCCTGTAATAGCAAGTTATGCTAAGATTGATAATTTAGAAAAACTATATGAATTTATCATAGGAAAATGGCTTGATTTGGCAAATATTGAGCATAATTTATACCAAAGGTGGCAATGATGGATAGTTGTATATACCCAGGGACATTTGATCCTATTACCAATGGGCATTTAGATGTGATCATTCGAGCTAGTAAGATGTTTGAAGAAGTAGTTGTTGCTATAGCTAAAAGTGAAAGTAAAAGGCCTATGTTTAACCTAGAACATAGAGAAAAAATGGTAAAAATTGCTACAAAAGACTTAAAAAATGTTAAAATTACAACTTTTGATAACTTGCTTGTAGATTTTGCAAAAAATTTAAACATTAAAACCATAGTAAGAGGCTTAAGGGCTGTGAGTGATTTTGAGTATGAATTGCAACTTGGTTACGCAAATCATATGCTTTGGGAAGATCTTGAGACTATATATCTTATGCCAAATTTAAAAAATTCATTTATTTCAAGCTCTATTGTAAGATCAATTTGTGTGCATAATGGCGATGTGAGTAAGCTTGCGCCAAAAGAAATTGTATCTTTATTAAAGGAAGGAAGATGTATATAGCTTTTGAAGGGGTTGATTGTGTGGGTAAAAGCACGCAAATAGAACTTTTAAAAAAATGCTTTAAAGATGCGATTTTCACTAAAGAACCAGGCGGGAGTGAGCTTGGTATGCATTTGAGAAAAATTTTATTAGAAAGTAAAATGCAATTTTCCAAAAAGGCTGAACTCTTGCTTTTTTTGGCTGATAGAGCAAATTTGATCGACATACATTTAGTACAAAATAAAAACAAACTTATCATTTCAGATCGTAGTTTTGTTTCTAATATGGCTTATGCAAAATTTGATTTTGATCAAAATATTTTATTTGATTTAAATTCTTTTGCAACTGGTGGATTTTTCCCACAAAAAATAGTTTTTTTACATGGCTCCAAAGAACTTATTGAGCAAAGACTTTCTAAAAAAAACTTAGATAGTATAGAAAAAAGAGGGGTTGAGTATTTTTTAAATATACAAAATGCCCTAGAAGAAACTTTAGAAATTTTAAAAACTAAGATAGATATAAAAATTTTAAAACTAGATGCGTCTTTAAGTATAGAAAATTTACATGAAAAAATTAAGGAATTTATTAATGATTAATGCATTAAAAGGTATGAAAGATTTACAAGATTATCAAGCAGCACTTTATGAAAAAGTGGTAAAAACTTGTGAAGAAGTAGCTAAAAACTATGGTTTTACTTTTATTAATTGTCCGCATTTAGAGCTAACTAGGCTTTTTAAAAGAAGTGTTGGAGAAAGCTCTGATATAGTTGGCAAAGAAATGTATGAATTTGTTGATAAAGCAGGCAATGATGTGTGTTTAAGGCCTGAAGGGACAGCTGGGGTGGTAAGATCATATATAGAAGCTAAGATGGATAAAAATCAAAGCGTAAAAAGGTGGTTTTATCATGGATCTATGTTTCGCTATGAAAGGCCACAAAAAGGAAGATTGCGCGAATTTCATCAATTTGGTGTAGAAAGCTTTGGTGTAGAAAGCGTATATGAAGATGCTAGTATTATTTTAATGCTAGATGAGATTTTTAAACGCTTAAAAATTCATACAAACTTAAAAATTAATTCTTTAGGTTGTAAAGAATGCATGGGTGTTTATAAAGAAAAACTCATAGCTTTTTTAAATTCTAAAGATGGCTTTTGTGAAGATTGTTTAAGAAGAAAAGAATTAAATCCTATTAGGGTGCTTGATTGTAAAAATGATCATTGTCAAAATTTAATTAAAAATGCGCCAAAACTTAGTGAAAATTTATGCCCATGTTGTAAAAAAGATTATGAAAAATTGCAAAAAATATTAAGTGAAAATGGCATTGAGTTTGAATGTGATGAGAAATTAGTGCGCGGGCTTGATTATTATTCTAAAAGTGCGTTTGAATTTATAAGCGATGAAATAGGAGCAAAAGCTGCTGTTGCAGGTGGTGGAAGATATGATAGATTGATAGAATATTTAGATGGTAAAAGTGGCTATGGCGTAGGATTTGCCATGGGTATAGAAAGGATTATGGCTATTTTAGAACAAAAACAAGACATTAAAAAAAGAAATGGAATTTATCTTTGTGCTATGGATGAAGCTTTTATAGATATTATTTTTAAGCTTGGAATTATTTTGAGAAAAAAACATAAAGTCTTTATAAATTATGAAGCAAAAAAACTTGCAAAACATCTAAATCAAGCAGACAATGCTAATGCAAAAATATTTTTATGTATAGGCGAAGATGAAATGCAAAAAGAAGAAATTTTTTATAAAAATTTAGATACTAAAGAAAATAAAAATATAAAAATAGCAAATTTGGAGAATGAGTTATGATTGATTATGGTATTAATATTTGGGGTGCAAATAATTTTATCATTGAAGGTGGCAAAGTTTGTGTAAATCATGGCAAAAAACCAGCTATCATTGATATAGTAAATACCTTGCGTGATGATGGTTATAAGGGGCCATTATTACTTCGTTTTCCTCATTTAATCCACAAGCAAATTGAACAAATTTATGAAAAATTTGCTAAGGCTAAAAAAGAATTTAACTATAAAGGTTCTTTTAATGCTGTGTATCCTTTAAAAGTTAATCAATATCCAGGTTTTGTAAAAAATTTAGTTAATCTAGGTAAAGAATATAACTATGGCTTAGAGGCAGGAAGTAAGGCTGAGCTTTTGCTAGCTATGGCTTATAATAATGAAGGTGCTCCTATAACGGTTAATGGTTTTAAAGATAAAGAACTCATAAATATGGGCTTTATAGCCTGTGAAATGGGTCATAATATCACTTTGACTATGGAGGGACTTAACGAGCTTGAAGCGATGATAGAAATTGCTAAAAATCGTTTCAAGCCAAAGCCAAACATAGGCTTAAGAGTACGTTTGCACTCAGCTGGAGTTGGAATTTGGGCAAAAAGCGGTGGTATAAACTCAAAATTTGGTCTTACTTCTACTGAATTAATAGAAGCTGTAAATTTGTTAAAAGCTAATAAACTTTTAGATCAATTTACTATGATACATTTTCATCTTGGCTCGCAAATTACTGAAATTCATCCTCTAAAAAAAGCTTTAAATGAAGCGGGTAATATCTACACCGAGCTTAGAAAAATGGGAGCAAAAAATTTAAAAGCCATTAATCTTGGCGGGGGTTTAGCAGTAGAATACTCTCAGTTTAAAAACGAAACAAGCAGAAATTACACCTTAAGTGAGTATGCAAATGATGTGGTTTTTATATTAAAAAGCATTGCTGAGCAAAAAAAAGATCTTGAGCCTGATATTTTTATAGAAAGTGGGCGTTTTGTAGCGGCTAATCATGCTGTTTTAGTAGCGCCTGTTTTAGAGCTTTTTTCTCAAGAATACACAGAAAGCAAGCTTTTATTGAAAGACAAAAATCCTAAATTAATTGATGAGCTTTATGATTTATACAAAAGCATAAAAGCTTCTAATGCATTGGAATACTTACACGATAGTATTGATCATATGGAAAGCATTTTAACTTTATTTGATTTAGGATATGTGGATTTACAAGATAGATCAAATAGTGAAATTTTAGTGCATTTAATCATGCGAAAGGCTATTTCTTTGGTGGGTGATCAAGCTGATTTATCAAGCTTGCAAAATGAAGTGCAAGAAAAATATTTGGTGAATTTTTCTTTGTTTCAATCTTTACCTGATTTTTGGGGTTTAGAGCAAAATTTTCCTATCATGCCTTTAGATAGACTCAATAAAAAACCAACTAGAAGTGCAAGTATATGGGATATAACTTGTGATAGCGATGGAGAAATTTCTTATTCTAAAGATAATCCTTTGTTTTTACATGATATTGATGTAGAAGCTGAAGATTATTTTTTGGGATTTTTCTTAGTGGGTGCTTATCAAGAAGTTCTTGGTATGAAGCATAATCTTTTCACTCATCCAAGCGAAGCTTGTATAAGTATTAACGAAAAGGGTTTTGAAGTAGAAAGCGTGCTAGAGGCTCAATCCATTTTAGATACCTTAGAAGATCTTGACTATGATATTCATGCGATTATGGATAATATTAATGAAAAAATTTATGCTTCAAAACTTGTTAATGAAAATCAAAAAAAGCATATTTTGGGTGAAATTTATTTGTTTTTAAATGACAATGGATATTTAAAAAGCATAGGTTCTAAATGAGTATTTTCAAACTAATCAAAGAAGATTTTTCTATGCCAAAGCAAAAAGATCCTGCATATAGATCTTGCGTGGAATTAGTTTTTAACTATCCTGGTGTTTGGGCTGTGGTAAATTATCGCTTTGCGCATTTTTTTTATATAAAAAACTATAAACGCATAGCAAGAATGATTAGTGGAATTTCTCAGTTTTTAACAGGGGTTGATTTGCATCCTGGAGCTAAGCTAGGTAGGAGAATATTTATAGATCATGCAATAGGTGTTGTAGTAGGTGAAACAGCTATAATTGGTAATGATGTGATTATTTATCAAGGAGTAACCTTAGGTGGCACAAGTTTAGATAAACACACCAAAAGACACCCTACTATAGAAGATGGCGTAGTAATAGGATCTGGTGCTAAAATTTTAGGCAATATTACCATAGGTAAAAATGCAAAAATAGGTTCAAATGCAGTTGTATTAAAAGATGTTGAGGCAAATTTAACAGCTATTGGTATACCTGCTTATATTAAAGAACATGGTAAGATTGATTATGAAGAAAAAATCGCTAAATTAGAAGCAAAGCTTGCTATTTTAGAAGAAAAGCTAAATAAAGAGGATAAATGATAGCAATTACAGGCGGAGGCACAGGTGGGCATTTAGCCATTGCAAGATGCTTATTACAAAGTGCTAAAAAACAAGGTTTAGAGTGTATTTATATAGGAAGTGAAAATGGTCAAGATAAACTTTGGTTTGAGCAAGAATTAGCTTTTCATCAAAGGTATTTTTTAAGTAGTTCAGGCGTGGTAAATAAAAAAGGTTTATCTAAAATTAGCTCATTTATGCATATTATAAAATTAGCACTAAATGTAAAAAAAATTCTTAAAAAACATGAAGTTAAAGCTGTTTTTAGCGTGGGTGGATACAGCAGTGCGCCAGCTTCTTTTGCTGCTTTAATGGCAAATATCCCACTTTTAATCCATGAGCAAAATTCTAAAATAGGAAGTTTAAATTTACTTTTAAAGCCTTTTTCTAAAGCTTTTTTTACTGCATTTGATGATCAAATTGATAAAAAAAATACTTTCTTTTGTCCTTATCCTATTAATGAAGTTTTTATCCAAAAAGCAAGAATTAGGCAAGAATTAAAAAGCATTATTTTTCTAGGTGGTTCACAGGGGGCTAAATTTATTAACGATCTTGCTTTAAAAAATGCTTTATATTTTAAAGAAAAAGGTATAAATATCATTCATCAATGTGGCAAGAGTGATTATAAAAGATGTAAGAGTGCTTATGAGAGTATGCAAATTAAAGTTGATTTATTTGATTTTGATAAAAATATTATAGAAAAAATTTCAAAAGCTGATTTAGCTGTGTCAAGATCTGGAGCTAGTTCTTTGTTTGAACTTAGCGCAAACAAACTTCCTTGCATATTTATCCCCTACCCTTATGCAGCTAAAAATCATCAATATTTTAATGCTTTATATTTAAAAGAGCGTAATTTGTGTGAGATTTTAACTCAAGATCGCGAAGATGGTTTTATAGATATAATTAATAACTTTCCATTAAAACAAATTTCATCAAGACTTTGTGAAATTGAAAATAAAAATGGAGCTGATTTTATGCTTTATAAGGCTAAAGAATTAGGAATTATTTAAATAAAATACTTCCTAATCTAACCATATTTGAACCACATTTAATAGCTAGCTCAAAATCCCCGCTCATACCCATAGAACAAATTTTTGCTCCATGTTTTTGTAAATTTTCATAAATTTTAAAAGTTTGCTCAAAACTCTCTTGAACTTTTTCCTCATTCATAGCACCTATGCACATTATGCCTACTAAATTTAAATTTTTACATTCTTCTTGAATTTGTAAGTATTCTTCTATGGCTTTATTTTGCTCTATACCACTTTTAGAGCTTTCATTTGCTGTGTTTATTTCAAGTAAGGTATCAAGTTTATACTCTAATCTTTTATCTACTGCTTTAGCTATTTTAATGCCATTGCAAGATTGCCAAAGCACAGGTTTTTGTTTGACTAAAAGATTGATTTTATTACTTTGAAGATTGCCTATAAAATGCCATTTGATTTCTAAATCTTGAAGTTTTTCTTTTTTTAAAGCTAAAGCTTGGACTTGATTTTCACCAAATTCAAAAATTCCTTGCTTAAAAAGCTCTCGAATTTGTTCATCTTGAACATACTTGCTAGCTGCTATTAAACGCACATTTTGCTTTATAGTTTTTTCAAAAATGCTTTCTAATTTCATATTTTCCTACATCAATTCATATAATTTTTTACGCTCACTAGAACTTCCTATACCAAGTTGCATGCGGTATTTTGTGATGGTTCTACGCCCTAATTGCACGCTTGGAAATTCTTTTTGAGTTAGTTCAAGAATTTTTAAATCACTCAAAGGCTTTTTAGGGTTTTCTTTTTTGATTAGATTGCTTAGAAAATCTTTTATCGTTGCATTAGATGTTTCTCCATCATCAACGGCTGTTGTGAAAAATGATTTTAAAGGTATTAAGCCTCTATCGCAACTTAGATATTTATTAGAAATAGCCCTTGAGATGGTTGAAGCATTTCTTTCTAAATCTTGCGCTAAATCTTTAAGTTGCATAGGTTTAATATCTCCACCCATGAAAAAATCATATTGATATTCTATAATCATAAGCCCTAGTTTATAAAGAGTAGCTTTTCTCATCGCTAAAGCATCGATTAAATTTTTAGCATCTTTTAAATAAGCACTTAAAAACTCATGATCAAGCCCATCTGCTTCAAAAGCAATTTCAGGATAATATTCATCATTAATTTTTATTTTAATCTCGCCATTTTCTTGATAAATATAAATATCAGGGATGATAGCCATGCTTTCTTCAAAATATTCTAAAAATGGTGGTATGGAAATTTTTTTAATAATAGAAATAGCGTTTTTGTATAAAGGATCTTTAGTAAATTCTTTTGCATTTTCTAAATTTTGTATTAAACTTTTGCAAAATTCATAAAGCTCATCGTCTAAATCAAAATGTTCTAGTGCAAACATATAAGCTTCTTGATTATCTTTTGCTCCTACTCCTATTGGATCAAGAAATTTAAATCTTTGTCTTATTTTTTCAACTTCTAAAGGATCAAATTGTGCAAAAAGTTCTTCATCGTATTCAAAATAGCCCTCATGATTTAGACATTCTATGATTTTTTCAGCTATGAGTTGGGATTTTTTAGTTGGAAATAATGGTGGTATGATTTGCTCGTTTAAAAGCTCATAGACATTTTTATTATCTAAGCTTTTGGCATCAATCATTTGAGTTGTTGTGCTTTTGCTAAAATATTCTTGATAATATTTGTTTTGATTATTGGTAATGTTTGAGTTTTCTTTGATTTCTATAAAAGGATTTTCTTTGGCAAATTCTTCTAAGTTTTCTTTTAAATCTTCTATATTAGCTTGTAAAATTGGCAACCAAGATCTTAAAGTTTGTGATAATTTTGCTTTTTGAGCTAAAGAAGTTTTTTGTCTAAGCATTATTCAAGTCTAAATTCATTTCCAAGATAATATTTTTTAACATCTTCATTGTTTGCTATCTCGCTTGCATTACCACTAGCTAGCAATCTTCCACTTCTAATAACATATGCTCTATCACAAATTGCTAGAGTTTCTCTTACATTGTGATCTGTTATTAAAACACCTATATTCATTGCTTTTAAGTCTTTAATTAAACTTTGAATTTCACTCACTGCTATAGGATCAACCCCAGCAAAAGGCTCATCTAAAAGTAAAAATTTAGGATCACACATCAGAGATCTTGCTATTTCACAACGCCTTCTCTCGCCCCCACTTAAACTTAAACCTTTTCTGTGTCTAATAGGCTCTATGCTTAATAATTCTAACATTTGCTCTATTTTTTGATCTAGTATTTTTTTGTCTTTATAGAGCATTTGAGCAGCTAAAAGTAAATTATCTTCCACGCTTAAGTCTTTAAAAACACTACTTTCTTGAGGCAAATACCCAATGCCAAGCTTTGCTCTTTTATTAAGCGGTTCTTTTGTGATATCTTGTGAGTCTAAAAACACCTGTCCGCTTGTTGGTAAAATAAGCCCACATATCATATAAAAACTCGTAGTTTTTCCTGCTCCATTAGGCCCTAAAAGTCCTACAACTTCTCCACTTTGCACTTCTAGCGAAACATCGTGTATGATTTTTGTTTTTTTAATGATTTTTTCTAAATTTCTAGCTTCTAGCTTACTCATGTATTATATACTTTCTTTTATTTTCATAAGGAATGATTTGTAAAATTATATTAAAAATTTGATATTTATCTAAATATTTTTTTAATTTTTCATCACCCCACTCTACTAAATGCAAACCTTCTTCAAAAAAATTTTCAATCAAGCCATTTTTTAAAAGTCCATCAAAACCTTCTTGATAAATATCATAATGATACATTTTACCTTGTTGAAAATCATACTCTTGCATGATAGAAAATGTAGGAGAATTAAGCGTTTTTTCTACTCCAAGAAATTGAGCATAATTTTGCACCAAAGTAGTTTTACCACTTGCTAAATCACCTTGCAATAAAACAACTCCACTTTTAGGTAAAACTTCACAAAGTTTGTCAAGTTCATTTTGTGCTAAAACAAATTCTCTCATTTAATTTTTACCACATATTTTTCTTGCATAGCTTTGGGTATGCTTTTGGTAGTTGGTATATCAAGTACTTTGTATGTATCAGTATGCTCTATAAATTTAATACTAATTTCATCGCCAATTTTTACATCTTTACTAGCTTTAACTACTTGATTATTAATACTTACAACCCCGCTTTTACACATATCTTCTGAAATAGCGCGACGCTTTGTTATATTTACTACATTTAAAAACTTATCTATTCTCATAAAAATATTTTATCAAAAAATACAAGAAAATGTTATAAAATGTCTAAATATTTTACATTATATTAAGCTAAATTCGTTAAATTTTAAAATTATTTTTACAAAGAGGAAAGACAATGAAAAAAGATATCAAAAAAGTGGTTTTAGCATATTCTGGTGGGCTTGATACAAGTATAATTTTAAAATGGCTTCAAGATGAGTATAAAAGTGAAGTGGTAACTTTCACAGCAGATATTGGACAAGGTGAAGAACTTGAGCCTGCTAGAAAAAAAGCACTTTCTTTAGGTGTAAAAGAAGAAAATATTTTTATAAAAGATTTAAAAGATGAATTTGTAAAAGATTATGTATTTGCTATGTTTAGAGCAAATGCTATTTATGAGGGAGAATATTTACTAGGTACAAGTATAGCAAGACCTTTGATAGCAAAAGCTTTGGTAGAAATAGCAAATAAAACTAATGCAGATGCTATTAGTCATGGAGCAACAGGTAAAGGAAATGATCAAGTGCGTTTTGAATTAGGTGCTTTGGCACTAAATCCAAATTTAGCTATCATTGCTCCTTGGAGAGAATGGGATTTAAATAGTCGTGAAAAACTCTTAGCTTATGCACAAAAACATGGTATTGATATAGCTAAAAAGCCAGGTAAATCACCTTATTCTATGGATGCAAATTTATTGCATATTTCCTATGAGGGTTTAGTGCTTGAAGATCCTGCGGCTAAACCTGAGGCAGATATGTGGCGCTGGGTGAGGGATTTAAAACAAACTCCAAATGAAAGCGAAGTGATAGAGCTTGAGTTTAGCAAAGGTGATTTATGTGCTATAAATGGAGAAAAAATGTCTCCTGCACAGCTTTTAGCAAAACTTAATGAGCTTGGTGCAAAACATGGTATAGGTCGTCTTGATATAGTAGAAAATCGCTATGTGGGTATGAAAAGTAGAGGTTGTTATGAAACCCCAGGTGGGAGCATACTTTTAAAAGCACACCGCGCTATAGAAAGCATTACTCTTGATAGAGAAGCAGCGCATTTAAAAGATGAATTAATGCCAAAATATGCAAGTTTAATTTATAATGGATATTGGTTTTCGCCTGAGAGATTAATGCTTCAAGCTTTAATCGATGAATCACAAAAACACGTAAATGGCAAGGTTAAACTTGAATTGTATAAAGGTAATGTTATGGTAATAGGCAGAGAAAGTGCGAATGATAGCTTATTTAGCGAGGCTTATTGTACTTTTGAAGAAGATAGTGTGTATGATCAAAAAGATGCAGCAGGCTTTATCAAGCTAAATGCTTTAAGATTTATCATTGCAGGCAAAAATGGAAGAAAATTTTAAGGAAGAAAGATGAAAGTATTGTTAATTAAAGATGTAAAAAGTTTAGGAAAAGCTGGAGAAGTAAAAGAAGTAAAAGATGGGTATGGACAAAATTTTTTAATAGCAAAAGGTTTTGCAAAAGCTGCTACACATGAAGTTTTAAAACAATATGAAGCAGAGCAAAAGAAAAAGGCAGAAAATTTAAGATTTGAGCTTGCAAATTTGGAAAAATTAAAAGAAGAATTATCTAAAATCACTATTTGTATAGCTAAGCCTGTGGGGGCTAATGGAAGCTTATTTGGTGGGATCACTAAAGATGAAATTGCACATGCACTTAAAGAACAAAAAAATATAGAAATTGATAAAAAATCTTTAGAGTGTGATACCATAAAAGAACTTGGTATGCATGAAATTTCTATAAAATTAGGCCATGCAATTCATGCTAAATTTAAGTTAGAGGTTAAAGGGGAGTAATGTTTCACGCAACTACTATTTTAGCTTATAAGGGCAAAAATAAATCAGTTATTGGTGGTGATGGTCAAGTAAGCTTTGGAAATACTGTTTTAAAAAATAATGCAGTGAAAATTAGAAAATTAAATAATGGAAAAGTGTTAGCAGGTTTTGCAGGAAGCACTGCTGATGCTTTTAATCTTTTTGATATGTTTGAAAAACTCCTTTCTAGTTCTAAGGGTGATTTATTAAAGGCTGCAATTGATTTTTCAAAAGAATGGCGTAAAGATAAATATTTAAGAAAATTAGAAGCTATGATGCTAGTATTAGATAGAAATCATATATTTTTGCTTTCTGGAACTGGAGATGTGGTTGAGCCTGAAGATGGTGCTATAGCTGCTATTGGAAGTGGAGGAAATTACGCACTTTCTGCTGCTAGGGCTTTAGCTAAGTATTCTAAATTAGATGAAGAAAATTTGGTAAAAGAAAGCTTGCAAATAGCTGGTGAAATTTGCATTTATACTAATACAAATATTAAAACTTATGTAATTGAGGATGATAAATGAATTTAACCCCAAAAGAAATTGTAAATTTTTTAGATGATTATGTAATTGGTCAAAAAAACGCTAAAAAAATCATAGCAATTGCTTTGAGAAATCGTTATAGAAGAATGCAACTTAGCCCTGAACTTCAAGATGATATCATGCCTAAAAATATTTTAATGATAGGCTCAACTGGTGTGGGAAAAACAGAAATTGCAAGAAGATTAGCTAAGATGATGGGGCTTCCATTTGTTAAGGTTGAAGCAAGTAAATATACTGAAGTTGGGTTTGTTGGGCGCGATGTTGAAAGTATGGTTAGGGATTTAGCAAATGCTGCTTTAAATTTAGTAAAACAAGAAGAAAAAGAAAAAAATCAAGAAAAAATTAATGAATATATAGAAAATAAAATACTTGAAAAACTTTTACCGCCTTTACCAAAAGGTATTAGCGAAGAAAAAGAACAAGAATATAAAAATTCTTTAGAAAAAATGCGCGTAAAATTAAAAGCTGGTGATTTAGATGATAGTATTATCGAAGTAGAAATTTCTCAAAGTGTATTTGATACAAACCCAAATTTACCACCTGAAATGGGTGCTATGCAAGATATAGTGAAAGTAATTGGTGTTGGTAGTAAAAAAGTTAAAAAAGAAATGAAAGTTAAAGATGCTAAAAATGCTCTAGCTCAAGAAGCAAGTGAAAAAATACTTGATATGGAAAGCATTAAAAGCGAGGCTTTAAGAAGAGCTGAAAATGAAGGAATTATTTTTATCGATGAGATAGATAAAGTAGCGGTTTCAAGCTCAAATTCAAACCGCCAAGATCCAAGCAAAGAAGGGGTGCAAAGGGATTTACTTCCTATAGTTGAAGGTAGCACTATACAAACTAAATTTGGACCTTTAAAAACTGATCATATTTTATTTATAGCAGCTGGAGCTTTTCATTTGAGCAAACCAAGCGATTTAATCCCTGAGCTTCAAGGGCGTTTTCCATTAAGAGTAGAACTTGATAGTCTTGATGAAGATGCTTTATATGCTATTTTAACAAGACCTAAAAATTCTTTACTTACTCAATATATAGAACTTTTAAAAACTGAAAAAGTTGAACTTGTATTTGAAGATGCTGCAATTAAAGAAATTGCAAAAATCGCAAGCAAGGCAAATGAAGAAATGCAAGATATAGGTGCTAGACGCTTACATACTGTCGTGGAAAAACTTTTAGAAGATATTAGCTTTGAAGCAGATGAATATGCTGGAAAAGTATATAAAATAGATGATTTTAAAGTGCAAGTTAAACTTGGAGATATCGTAGAAAATAAAGATCTTGCTAGGTATATTTTGTGAAAAGTGGCTTTGTAAGTATTGTAGGTAGAACTAATGCTGGAAAAAGTTCTATTTTAAATTCTTTATTAGAAGAAAAAATTGCAATGGTTTCTCATAAGCAAAATGCAACAAGGAGAAAAATCAATGCAATTATAATGCATGAAAAAAACCAAGTGATATTTATAGATACACCTGGTTTACATGCAAGCTCTAAGGCTATGAATCAGCTTATGATAGATTTAGCGATTAAAAGTATTGCAGATTGTGATGTGATATTATTTGTTGCAAGTATTTATGATGATATTATTGATTATGAAAATTTTTTAAAATTAAATCCAAAAGTTCCTCATATTGTATTAATTAATAAAGTTGATTTAGCAGATAAAAAAACCTTGCTTTCAAAATTAGCTCAATATAATCAATTTAGTTCTTATTTTAGCGCTATTATCCCCTATTCTATTAAGCAAAAATTTCATAAAAAAATTTTACTTGATGAGCTTGTTAAATATTTGCCCGAGCATCCATATTATTTTGATCCAGAATTTATTACTACTACAAATGAAAAAGATATTTATAGAGATTTTATACTTGAAGCAATCTATGAAAATTTAAGCGATGAAATTCCATATACTACTGAAGTTAGAATTGATAAAATTAAAGAGTTAAAAACTATTTATTATATCAATGCAACCATTATTAGCTCTACTAATTCTCACAAAGGAATGATATTAGGTAAAGATGGTGCTACAATTAAGCGTATAGGTAAGGAAGCTAGGGTTAAAATAGAAAAATTAGCGCAAAAAAAGGTAATGTTAAAATTATTTGTTCAACTTGAGAAAAATTGGCATAAAAACGAGCAAAACCTTAAGAAAATTCTTTATGATGAGTAAGAAAACTATTCTAAAAGATTTTCTCGCTTATGAAAAGCTTTTATATATTAAATTTGCAAATCCTATTAGCGAAGATGAAATTTTAAAAAAGAGCTTTGAAGAGCTTGGCCTTAAAGATGATTTTTCTTATAAGTTAAAATATTTTCAAGATAATTCTTTTACATATGTATTCTTGTGCAAGTATGAAGATATTTTAGATATTGATTATGTGATACCAGAACCCCTGCTTTTTGAAGTGTATTTTAAGAATAATACAAATAGTGAAAATCTTGCATTATCGTTTAAGGAAAAATACATAGTTTTAGTGGAGTATTTAGGATGTAATTTTCAAAATTGCAAAGTTATACCATTAAACATCTATGATAAAATATATGAAGAAAAATTAAAAAAAACTTATAAACACATTATAAGCATAGATGATACTCAAAATCTTAGCAGTTTTGATAAATTTAATAGTAATATTTTCTATCAAAAATTGTTAAAAAATTGCGATCAAGTCAAGATTAATTTTACCAACAAAGAAAAAATAAATCATTTAAAATCTTTTAGTTTTAAGATTTTATTGGCTTTTGTCTGTGGAGTTTTACTGGCTTTAGTTTATCCTTTGTATTTGTATACACAAAAATCATTTTATGAAAACGAGAAAATAAAATATGAAAATTTAATAAAAAAGCAAGATGATATTTTAGAACAGGCAAAAATAAATCAAAAACAAAATCAAGAGTTCAAAAAATTACAAGAAGAAAATGAGTTAAAGGTTGATTTATTACAAAAATTTTATGCAAATACACTTTGCTATAAAGATTTTTATGATTTTTTAAAAGTTTTAAATTCTCATCAAGCTTATATAGAGGCTTTGTATGTTAAAAATAATGATTTTACTATAGAGCTTAAAAATGACTATGAATTTTATGAAGATTTTAAAAAGCATCATTTTGTATTAAAAAATAAAGAAGTTAATAATGGAAAAATTACTCTTGTTTTTGAAAAATCTTTATAAAAATTTAGAAAATGTCTTCGCTAAGTTATCCGAGCGTGAATTTATATTGTCTTTGATAGTTGTTTTTGTTTTTGGTTTTTTCATGGTCTATATGGGTGTTTTTGACTATTTTGAAAAACAAATGAAGTTGTCAAAAGATGAACTATATAATTTGCAAACAAAATACGAGCAAAAACAAGAAGTGATTTCTGATTTAAAAGAAGATGAAAATATATCTTATAATGAACAGTCGTTTTTTAATATAAACAGAGATTATCAAAGTATTTTAAAGAACATAGAAAAAAATCTTAATGGGGTTCAATCTTTACAAATTCAAAGTTACAAAAGTCAAGATGAATATTTTGCTTATTATGAATTAAGATTAAGTTTTGTTGGCGATTTTATTTTTTTAACGCAGTTTTTACAAAAGTTAGATCCTTGTATAAAAGTTAAAAATTTAGAACTTGTAAAATATGAAAATAAATTAAAAATTACATTAAATCTTATTTTTGCTCTGGCATAAAAATGATTTTTTTGATAAAATTCATCCAAACATAGCAAATGATCGCTTCATTTTTTGAAGAGGAAAGTCCGAGCTGCAATAGGACAAAGATTCCATCTAATGGATGGCTAGGGTGACCTAAGGGAAAGTGCAACAGAAAGAAAACTACCATATTTTATATGGAAAAGGTGAAACGGTAGAGTAAGAGCCTACCAGTAGCTTTGGTAACAAAGCTAGCTATGTAAACCCAATCTGCAGCAAGAAGGGGTGGTTTTTGTCTTATAATATAACCCTTCGCTTGAGTTTGTTTGCAAAAACAAAATTAGATAAATGATCATTCAAGACAAAACTCGGCTTATAGCTATGTTTTACTTTATATAAGCAGAAGCTTTTTTGAGTTTTTGTAAATTAACAGCTAATTCATCTTGCTTTTTTTTCATGAAAGCAATAGCTTCATTGGTTAATGCCAAAGCTTCATTAGGACAGTCGTTAAAATCAGGTTTTTCTATGAGTTTAACTATTTTTTCTAAATCTTCAGTATAAACAGCTAGTTTAAACTCATCTATCCATTTTTTTTCACTCATTTTTGATGTACTTCTCTCCAAGCTTCCAATAAGCCTTTAACCACATTTATCACTTCATCTACTCTTTCTTGGCTATTTTCAATATTTGCCAAGGAAAGAAGTTGTAATTCTCTAGTATACAAGCCACTAAGGTAGTGTGCTACTTCACCACCTTTTTCATAATCAAGACAGTTAAGTAGCTCGATAAAAATAGCACTAGCTCTTTTTACATAATATACTCTTTCTTCTATATTTTCATTTTGTATGGCTATTTTTATTCTACTAGAAAAACGTAAAATCCCACTATATAACATCTCGATTAATTTTTCTTGAGATTCTACTCCGGTTTGGTTTTGTGAATATGCATTATAAACTGCACTATTTAGCATTTAAATCCTTTCTTTATTTTAAGAATTTTGATTATTTGCTGCATTAATCATATTTGCAATAACGCTTGCTTGATTGTTTAATTTCGCGATGATACCATCATAAGCAGCCCATCTAGACCACATCGTATCATATCTATCTTCTATAGTTTTTTTAGTTGATTCAATGGTTTCATTTAGGTTTTTAGATTCTTTTGTTAGAGATTCTTTATAACCACCAAATGAGCCATCAGAACCCATAATTTCACCCATGGTATTTTTTAGCACCCCAAAGGTTCCTGTTTCTTCTTTATAAACTGAGTAAATAGTTCTAGAGCTTAAGCCAAATTTTTTCAAAAATTCACTATCGCCCTTGATTTCAAGGTTGCTACCTGAAGTTCCTTTGATTTTAAATTGGATTTGTTGTCCATCTTTACCTTGGTTGATGATTTCAAAACTAGCTTCTAAACCTTCTAAGCCAAAACTATTGATATGTTCTACTAGATTTTTAGCTTTTTCTATATCATCAGCACCAGTAAGTGTAAAAGGATCTCCATTTGCTGTTTTGCTTAAATCAATCGTTTCATCATTATAAGTGATGGTAAAATTACCTTCTTTAAATTCTATATTTTCGTCACCAAGTCCACTCACCCTATCGCCCACTAGATCAATATCTTCAAAACCATTGCTTCCTACGAAAAATTTTTCAGCCATTTGCGGATCTTCATTAAATTTAGAGTTAAACTTACCTGAATCAAAAGTCAAAACCCCATCATTTAAAGTCAAACCATAATCTGCCAAAGACAAGCTTACCTTTGAAGAAACTTTAATCCCTTCTGAGCTGTCGCTATCACCAACGATGACTGTCCCATCAACGGTGATGGTTTGAAGTAAGATGTTGTTGATTTGAGATTTGATATTATAAATTTCACTAACACCAACAAAATTTCCTTTTGTTCCTGCATCTGGATCATACTTTGTTGCTGCATTAAGATTGATCATCAAGTCATTATAAGCTGTGGCTAGGCTTTCTAAAGACTGCGCGATGGATTCTGTATCTTGAGTGACATTGAAACTAATCTCACCTTTTTGTTTTAACTCCAAAGTGATGTCAGGACCTATGTCAGTGATAGTGTTGGTTGGTCTTGTCATCTTCACACCATCTACACTAAAGATAGCATCCATACCTTTTTGAATGTGATTTTCATTGTCTGCTTTTACATTGTAACCTTGTGGTGTACTTGTATCTAAAGTGATTCCAAACTTATCGCTGAGTAATCTTGTAGCTAAAGGATCTCTTTGATAGTTGCTTGTGTCGATATTACCATCTTTATCAATCGCATAGCCCCCATCAAATATACTCAAATCACCACCATTGGTAGCTCTAAAGGAAAGTTTGCCACCATCTTCTATTTTAAGTTCAACTTTTCCATTGGTTTGTTTTCTTAAATCCTCAGCAAGACTTTCATAGGTGGTATTTTCATCAATATTAATGGTAAATCTATCATATCTTTCACCATTTTTTATAACAAAAGTAAAAGAAGTTTTTTCTCCTTCACCTAAAAGTTTTTGCTTTTTAAGATCTTCAATATTAAGAGGTGATAATTCTGAGATGCTTCCTGTTATAGTGTCTTTTTTTTCGCTTTGTCCACTAGGTCTAAACCCATACAAACCACCCGCGCTAATGCTGTTTTTATCAAGCCCCCAACCTAGGCCCTCTAAAAGCTTTTCATCGCCTGAAAAAGAGATGTTATTTTTTGCCCCTGTTTCGGTGCTTTGTACGACTAAGCGGTATGGATTGTCTCTGTCTCCGGTATTGACAAGTTTAGCTTCTATTTTACCACCGGTGGCTGCGTTGATCTTTTCAGCAAGCTGAGCCACAGTTGTGCTTTTGTCTATGTCGATCTTGTAGTCTTTTCCATCTTGGGTGATAGTAAAAGAAGTTTTGCCATCTTTACCGCCTTCTATACCTAAACTACTCATAACCGTGGCGGTTTTATCTCTAAAGCCATTACTTTGATACACATCTTTTTGGGCTAATTGATCTACGATTACTTTCATATTGGTAAGGTTAGATAAGGATCCCACTACTAAGCTCGCAGCAGCACTATCTCCACTTACACTAGGAGATACTTTCTTTTTGTTAAACTGAGAGGTATCCCCTAGGCTATTAACAGCAGTTTGGAAAGCAAGTAATTTCGCTTCAAGCTCTGCTAAGTCTTTTTGTCTTGAAGTATTAGTTTCAAGCTGTGAGTTATAAAGACCTAAATGCGCATTCATTTCTGCTTCTTTGAGTTTATTTAAAGTATCACTTGTTAAAACACCTGAACCTATCCCTAAACTTCCTAAACTACCTACTGCCATAATTAACTCTCCTTATCAAAAATAGTGCCAATAACACCTTTAAAATGCTCTATCAGCTTCATAACCTCTTCACTAGGAATTTTGCGTATGAGCCTGCCAGTATCTTTTTCGGTCACATTCACATACATTTCGTTGATTTTATCATTGTACGCAAAACGCACATTTGTTTCTAAAGTTTCCATTTGCTGGTTTAACTTTTCTGTTGCATTTTTCAACTTATCGTTTAAATTCTCATCTTGATCTTTTAAATCAATTTGTTGCTTGCTTTCTTGTTGAGATGTTTTTTCTGCACCCTTTGTATTAAAATGAGTGATACTTGCATCTCTTTGAATGTTACCAATGTCCATTTTAAACTCCTTTTTAAAAGACTTCAAAATACTCTATCGACACAATTTTAAAAAACTTAATATTTAGATAAAAATCTATATTTTTTACAAGCAAAAAGTGTTCTCAAAAAGTTTAAAATTAAAAAATTTCAAACTTTTTGAAGAATTTTTCATCGTTAGGGAGTAATTTTTTTGCAATGAGCTTATTAATAACCTCTTTAGAACAATTAGTCATTAAAGGCCATGCTTTATAATAATCTTCTAGTAAACCTTTATTTGTCGCATCAATACCAATACAATCTTTTTTTATAAAAATGTCTCTTTTTGCATCGATATTGTTTACGATACGCCATACTAGCATGTAAGGGTTTTCTAAAATAGCATCTTGATCTAAAAAGGCTAAAATTCTAAAGTGTTTTTTATAAATTTGTAGTTTTTCAAATACTTGAGCAATTTTTTCTTTTTTATCAATCAAAACCACACTAATTGGTGTGAAAGTTTGAGTGTAGAATTGTTTTAAATTTAAAATACTTGAATCTTTTTCTTTAAATAATTGAAGCAAAGTTTCATCTTTTAAAATTTCTAGTTCTACTTTTTTTTCATCACCACATGCATCAAGCCCTGCTTTCCCGCCATAACAATAAGTACTTGAAGCATGATCTAATTGATCGCAAATTCCTTCACTAATGAGTAATTTTTCTTCATCAAAACGATCGAGTATATAAGGTATGAGTTTGTCATAGTCTTTTAATGAAGGTGCGTTTTCATCTACAAAAATAGCATGTTTAACAAAGCTCATTTGCCCTACCCCCCAAAATGTATGCATGATTTGTTTTGCATGTGCTGGGTATTTTGCTTCTATTTTGGCTAAGATTAAGTTGTGAAATACCCCATTTTCAGGCATGTTATAATCTATCAAATCAGGAGCATTTGTCTGAAGTAAAGGTAAAAAAACTCTTTCTGTTCCAAGTCCCATGTATTTATCTTCTAATGGAGGTTTTCCAACAACAGTTGCTTGATAGATTGCATTTTTTTTAGCAAAGATTTTCTCTACTTTTAATACAGGGCAAAGCTCAACCGGAGTGTAAAATCCTGTGTGATCTCCAAAAGGCCCCTCAGGTGCAAATTCATTTGGATCTACAAAACCCTCGATAACAAAATCACTATCATAAGGCACAAAAAGATCATTGCTTTTGCATTTTGCCAAAATCGCAGGTTTTTTCTTGATAAAGCCATAAAGTAAAAGTTCAAAAATTCCTTTAGGTAAAGGTGCTTGAGCACACCAAATATATAAAGGATCCCCGCCTATTGCTATGCTTACTGGCATTTTTTTATTTGCTTTTTTATACTCATGAAAAAAATGACTCGCATCTTTGTGAATTTGCCAATGCATAAGCAAAGTTTTATCATCAACAACTTGCAAGCGATACATCCCAAGGTTATTTTGTTTACCATCTAAACTTTGAGTGTAAACTTGTCCCATGGTGATAAAAGGTGCAGCGTCTTTTTCCCAAGTTTTTAAAATAGGTATATCATATAATGAATTTAAACTTTTGTAGTTAAATTCTCCATCTTTTTTAATACGCTTTGGTGGGATATTTTTTAAGCCAAATAAGGTTTTGAAAAAATTTAATTTTGCACCAAAACTTTGTGGTATGTGCATTTTTAGCAAGGAACTAATTTCACTAGCTACATCTTCATAAGATCTTGTAAAAGCTAAATTTAAAGCTTTTTCATTGCAAAATGTATTTAAAAGCACAGGGTAATCATATTTTCTACCATCTTTAACTGCATTGGTAAAAAGTAAGGCTTTGGAATCTTCTTTTTTAACTTCTATATAGGCAAGATGTGCCATTTCAAGATCAACATCAACAGGATCGTTGATAATTTTTAATAGATGATTTTTTTCTAAAAGTTCTATAAATTTTTGCATTTATATCATACTCTCTGCTTCTTTTAAAATTTCTCTTGCCCCTTTTGCTATCATTTCTTTAGCCAAAAGTTCACCTGCATTAACATAATCTTGTTTTTTAATAACTCTTTTTTCTTTTAGCAATTTACTTGCATCAGGTAGGCCTACTATGGCGCGAATTTCTATTTTTTCATCAATGATTTTTGCATTAATACCTATAGGTACTTGGCAACCACCTTCTAAGGTTTTGATAAAGTCTCTTTCTATATGAGTTTCTATAAAGGCATTTTTGTCATTTAAGCATTCAAGGTATTTTAAAATTTGTTTATCATCAATGCTTTCTATACCTAAGGCTCCTTGGGAAGCTGCGGGTATCATCTCATCAAGCTCAAAAGCTTTGACATATTTAATTGTTTTGTCTAAACCTAAACGTTTGATACCAGCTAATGCCAAGATGATTGCATCAAATTCTTTTGCTTTAAGTTTTTCTAAGCGCGAGTTAATATTGCCTCTTAAAGAAATGATATTTAAATCAGGTCTTAGTGCTAAAAGTTGCATTCTTCTTCTAAGGCTTGTAGTGCCTACTTTTGCACCTTTTGGGAGGGCATTTAAGCTCTCATAATACTCACTTAAAAAAGCATCATTTACTTCTTCTCTTTTTGAAATAGCAGCCAAAACTAAACCTTTTGGGAAAAAACTAGGTACATCTTTTAAGCTATGTACAGCTAAATGCGAATCACCTCTTAGCATACTTTCTTCAAGTTCTTTTGTGAAAAGTCCTTTTCCGCCTATTTTAGCTAAAGGTGAATCAAGTAAAACATCACCTTTAGTTTTAAAACCCTCTAAAGAAATTTCTAAATCAGAATGTGTTTGGGATAATTTGTTTTTTATATATTCGCTTTGCCATAATGCAAGTTGGCTTTTTCTTGTTGCGATGATTAATTGCATTTTTTATGCTCCTGTATGATTTCTACATCTATGATTTCTTCTTCATTATTTGTTTGATGATTTTTTTTCTTTTGTTTTGTAAAAAGTTTTAACACCATCATGAAAAATAAGAGTAAAATTCCTAAAAATGTGCTTAAAATTCCTGGTATTAAAAGTAAAATTCCTACTATGGTTAAAGAAAATAATTTAATCATACCAAATAAATTAGTATTAGTATTTTGCATAGTGATGAGATTGGTCCAAGTCTTTGCTAAAAACATTGCTCCTAAAAACATGCTTGCAAAAACTATCATAAAAAAATTTAAAAATCCAAAAAAGGTTATAAATAAAATACTAGCAATTAATTCTAAAATTAAAAATGCACTTAAATTTGTTTTTATCATCATAGAATTTTCTCTAAGTGCGAAATTACTTCTTGGGTTTTTAAAACTTGTTTTTCTAAGGTATTTCTATGGATTAATTCTACTTCATCATTTACTAAACTCTTACCTATAACTAAAGCATAAGGAAAGCCCATTAATTCAAAATCATTAATCTTCACACCAAAACGCTCATTTCTATCATCAAATAAAATCTCTTTATCTTTAAAATGAGTGTAAATTTGCTCAGCAAATTCCATAGCTTTTGTATCTTTTATATTAGAAACGATGATATCTAAAACAAAAGGAGCTAGAGTTTTATTCCAAATACAACCTTTTTCATCATGGCTTGCTTCTATGGCAACCGCAACCAAACGACTAACACCCATGCCATAACAACCCATAGTAAAAAATTGAGCTTTACCATTTTCATCTAAATAGCTTGCATTCATTGCTTTTGAGTATTTATTTCCAAGTTTAAAAATATGCCCTACTTCAATACCCTTGCTTTGCTTAAGCTTATGCTGGCATTTTGGACAAAGATCATGCTCTTTAACTGCTGCAAGATCTTTAAAGCGTTCTTTGTTTAAATTTACAACATTGATTCCGACTAAATGATAATCTTTTTTATTTGCTCCAATAATCATATTTGTTTCGTTTTCAAGCTCATGATCAATATAAAAATCAACACCATTTAATCCTATAAAGCCGACAAATCCTGGTACTAAACCTGCTTTTTCTAATTCTTCTTCACTTACATCAACTAATTCTAATGCATTTGCTGCATTTAGTGCTTTAACTTCTTGTAATTCATCATCACCGCGTATAAAAAATACTATAATTTTTTCTTCATTTTCATAAATCGCTTTTTTTACTACTGCTTTGATAGTATAGTAAGGATTGATTTTAAAAAAATTAGCTAATTCTTCTATAGTTTTTACATTTGGAGTGTGAAATTGTGTAGCAAAATCAGCTTCTGGTCTCTCATCAGTACAAGTTTTTTTAGCTCTTTTTGCTGCTTCGATATTTGCAGCATAATCACAATGCTCACATAATAATATATCATCCTCGCCATTTTTAGCTAAAACCATAAATTCTTTCGAACCACTACCACCAATAGCTCCACTATCAGCTTCAACAGCCCTAAAATCAAGCCCTAATCTTGTAAGAATTTTACTATAAGTTTCATGCATAAGATTAAATTCTTTATCTAAATCAGCTTCGCTAGCATGAAAGCTATAGCCATCTTTCATTAAAAATTCCCTACATCTTAAAAGTCCAAATCTAGGTCTAGCTTCATCTCTAAATTTAAGTCCTATTTGATATAAATGTAAAGGAAGTTGTTTGTAAGAAGTGATTTTATTTCTTACTAAAGCTACCATAGCTTCTTCATGGGTTGGCCCTAAAACAAAGTCATTTTCTTTTCTATCTTTAAAGCGTAAAAGCTCTTTACCAAAAACATTAAATCTCCCACTTTCTTTCCAAAGTTCGGCTGGAGTATTAAAACTTAAATTTACTTCTAAAGCCCCTGCTTTATCCATTTCTTCTTTGATGATATTTTTAATCTTATCTAAAACTCTTTTTCCCAAAGGTAAAAAATTATACAAGCCACTTCCAATTTGTTCTACAAAGGCACCTTTAACTAAAAATATATGACTTGGCAGGGTAGCATCTTTTGGATTTTCTTTTGTGCTTATGGCATAAAATTTACTAAATTTCATGATTATTCTCCAAATTAAATTCACATTTATAAAGGTTTAAACCTTCCATTTTTTCATTTTTTAAATCAAACACATAACGCATGGCATTAATTACTGAATCATTTTGCATAGTTCCACTTAGTTTTTTTAAATTTACACTAGGATGATGTAAAAATGCATTCATTACTTGCCTTATAAGCTTTCTTGCTTCTTCATGGTTTGAGTGTTTTAAATATCCTTTATCTATAGCCTTTTGTAATTGTTCTTTAGCGATTTCATCAGCTTGTAAGCGTAATTGCTTAACTAAAGGCAAGGTTGCTAGTTTGCTTAGATGTTGAAAAAACTCATTTGTCATAGTACCTACTATAGAATAAGCAATTTGGGCTTGGTGTTCTCTTAGAGTTAAATTTTTTCTTACAACTTCTTCTAAATCATCAACAGCATAAACTATATTTTTTTCATTTGCTTTTACATCAATATCCCTAGGCACTGCTATATCAAAAAAATATCTTCTATAATCTTTTTCTTCTAATAAATCATTGGTTATGATAGCATGTGGAGCGTTTGTGGCACTAAAAAATATCTCATATTGATTTAGTGCTTCTTTTAAATTTGCAATACTTTCATAGCTTGCATTTTCACCTAAATCTTCGCAAAGTTTTTGGGCATTTTGTATATCTCTATTTAATATCAATACTTTAGCCTTAGCATTTAATAAATGCTTACAGGCTAGCTCACTCATTTCCCCTGCACCTACTACAACAGCAGTTTTATTTTCTAAATTTACAAGCTCTTTAGCTTTTGCCACCGCCACCGAAGCAACTGAAATAGGATTTTTAGAAATTTCAGTTTGATTTCTAACATTTGCCGCACATTTAAAAGCATAATGCACTGCTCTAGTTATATGTACACCGCATCTTTGCTCTTGCAGGGCAAATTTATAAGCATCTTTTAATTGCCCAGCAATTTGCGTTTCACCAATAACCAAGCTATCAAGTGAGCTTGCTACAGAAAATAAATGATGAATAGCTCCGCTATCTTCGTAAAAATCAGCCTTGGTGCTTAAATTTTCTCTATCAACCCCACAAAGCAAACTAAGTGTTTTTAAAATATGCTCATTAATGCTTTCAACATCTCCTACAAAAAGAAAAATTTCAACCCTATTGCAAGTACTAAGTACTAAGCTTTCTAAAATTTTATTATTAGTATGGATTAGCTTTAGCAATTCTCTTTTTTTGTCTTCATTAGAAAAGGAAAGTTTTTCTCTAGTAGCAATATCTGTATTTTTATGTGTAAAACTGATGCAATAATAATGCATTAAAATTCCCTTTCTATCATGCTTTTAATAATATCTTCTAAATCTTTTATATTGTATTTTTTTATAGCTTTTAGCGCATTATTTGCATAAGTGTTTAGTTCTTGGCCAACTTGATTAAAAATTTCATGCTCTTGCATTTTATTTTTAATCCAAGCAAGCTCATCTACACTTAAATCTTTCTTGTAGTAAGACTTAAGTGTTTTTTGATCTTGTGAGTCTAATTTTTCGTGCAAATACATATAAGCAAGAGTGGTTTTACCTTCTTTAAAATCATTCATAGCAGGTTTACCTAAGGTTTGTTCATCACCTTTAATATCTAAAATATCATCTACAATTTGAAAAGCTAAACCTAAATTTTTACCATATTCAGCAAAATCATCTTCATTTAAATTAGCAAGTAATGCCCCACATCTTGCACTAGCTTCGATTAAAACGGCTGTTTTGTTATATATCATTTGTAAATAAGCGTTTTTATCAGTATTGAAAGTTTCACTTAAATTTACATCCATTAATTCACCAACAGAAAGCATAACAACAGCATTAGAAATGATTTTTGCTAATTTTAGATCAATCAAAGAAAGCTCATAAAAGGCTTTTGAGTATAAAATATCTCCAAGCATGATAGCATTTTTGGCTCCAAATTGTGCATTAATAGACTTTACACCTCTTCTTAATTTTGCTTCATCAATCACATCATCATGCAATAAGCTTGCAGCATGAATTAACTCTATAATAGCACAGATTTTATAGCTAATATCACTTTCCCCAGCTATTTTTAAAAGTAGTTTTGAGCGTAATTTTTTACCACCTTGAAGTTTTGAACTCATGATTAAAATAGGCTTGTAGTTTAATTCAGATAAAAATTCATGCATATATTGATCGATCTTTTGCACTATGCTTCCCTTATTTTATTTACAATATTTTATTAAATTATGCTTTATTTTTAGTTAAGCGGCGGTTTTCTTGGATCTAAAAATTTAACTTCTAATTTTTTATCCCTATCTTCTATATAAACAATAAAAACAGCTTCATCCTTTTTAAAATCACTAAATTCAAGTATCAATCTTGCTCTATCAATATGAGGGTTTTTATAATCAGGTACTAAGGTTTGATCAACCCAATTTAAATTTCTTCTTAAAGACATAACAAATTGTCTAGGGTATTTTTTGTATCTTGAATGAACTATTATATTAGTTTGATCAAATAAAGTCCAAGAAAAATCAAAAAAATATGTCTCATCAGGATAATCAATCTCTTTTATCCAAACCCTAGCTTTTTCATCTTTTTTGAGTGTAAATTTATAAGTATAATCAAAAAATACTTCAGCCTTTAAAAAACAAAAACTCACAAGTAAAGCAAAAATAAATTTCAAATTTAACCCTCATGCCCTAAAATTTGAGCGCTTAAGCCTATGTAAAAATCATTTTTTCTCTCATCTATTAAGAGTGAATTTTCCATTTGAAAATTTGCTACATCATTTTCATTTAAATTATTTTTTTCTAAAAGTTCTATCATAGCTATATGATCAGCTAATAACTTTTCTAAAACATTTTCTAAAGCACCCAAATTTGCATGTTTTATAGTTTCTATAAATTTTTCTTTAGGAGTTTTTGTAAACATCTCATCAAAAATATCCATTTTCTAACCTTTCATGTGAATTTGAATTTTATCTATTAAAGTAGTTTTATCGTTAGCTTCATCTAAGTTTTTAATTTCTTTTTGCCAAGAAATATGTATATAATCCATCTTAGCATTTTTAGCACAAAGTCTATCTTTTAAACTATCGCCTATGAAAATACTTTTTTCATATTTTGCTTCATCTGCGATTAATCTTAGCATCATAGGATCAGGTTTAGCTTCTATACCATAACTAACACCTAATATTTTATCAAAATATGAAAGAATGTTTTGTTTTTTTAAAATAGGCACCAAGCTTTCTTGAGGCGCATTAGTAGCTATAGCTAAATAGCAATCATTTTTTTTACAAAATTCCAAAACCTCAAGCACACCATCAAAAAGTACCACGCTTTGATCATAATGTTTTATGAAATATTTTTCATAGCCTTCTTTAAAGCTAGTATGAGAGTAAGTATCAACCCCATAAAAAATCTTAGCATAATTTTGCCCAGGAGTATTGATAGTATCTAAAATAAACTCTCTTTTTAAAGGTTCTAAATTTAAATCCGCTCTTATTTCATTTACCGCGCATACTATAGCATTAGCACTATCTATAAGCGTTCCATCCATGTCAAAAATTACATTTATCAATATTCATCCTTAAATTTAATTTTATGTTTGTCTTTTTTATAACTTTGATTATTTTTTAGCTTATATAAGGCATTGGCTTTTGAAGTTAAGGTTTTTTGATCTAAACTCTCATCTAAGCACTCATTTACAAAAATCTCCAAAGCCTTGGTATAGGTAGAATCCAAAAACACCGCTTGAACTTTTTCAAAGATTTTAGCATTTTTTTGCATTCTTTCTCTAAAAAGTGTTAAATCAAAATCCTCCCTTTTTAAAGCACTTACAGCGGAGTTGGTAAATTTTTCTAAAGCTCTTACATATTTTATTCTCAAAGCTTTTTCATCATTTTTCATTCTGCTGCACTTGTATTGATTCTACATTGTAATGCTTCTTGCACTAAATTTCTAGCTATTGAAGCTTCAGCATCTACAATGTGTAAGTGTTTATCAGTGTGCGGAAAAATGATCTTAGCACCCATACCGCTTGTTTTTAAAACCGTTTGTATAGGTTTATTGAAATTAGAAAGTACTTGATAGAGCATATCAAGTTTAGCTTCATTGCTTATAGTTATAATAGCAACTGAGCATTCTTCTATATTGGCCACCTTTAGTGTTTCTACTTGGGCTACATTTGCAAAAAATACATTTTCATTTCTACTACGCCCAAGCTCAACTAAATTTAAATCACTTTCTAAAACTAGATATGGAATACCTGTTTTTTTAATCTTTTGCACCACTTCTTGTCCTAATCTTGTATAACCAAAAATGATAAAATGATCTTTCATTTTTTGATCACATAGATAAAATTTAGCCATATCACTTTGCTCACCTTCAGCTGCATTGGCTATTTTTCTAAGATTGTTTAAAATAAAAGGTGTTGCAACCATAGTGATGATAGAAACTATAATGAAAATTTGTGCCGTTTTTTCATCTATAAGTGAATTTACTTGCATTAGCGAAAATACCGCTAGAGCAAATTCTCCAATTTGAGAAATACTCAAAGCAGTTTTTAAAGCTACTCTTTTTCTTGTATAAAGGATTAAAAGACCATAAATTACTACAAATTTTATCAACAATACTAAGCTTACAAAAACAAAAATCAAAAACCAATTTTCAAAAACTATATGAAAATCAATTTGCAAACCAACACTGATAAAGAAAAACCCTAAAAGCAAATCCCTAAAAGGAACTAAATCTGCTTCTATTTTATGTTTATATTTAGTTTCAGCAATCAAAGCTCCAGCTATGAATGCTCCAAGCGAGTAAGAAAAACCAAATGAATGCGCTAAAAAGCTTGCTCCTATTACGGTAAAAAGTATGGTAGCGATAAAAATTTCATTTGCATTAGTTTTGATAATAAATTTTAAAACATAAGTAAAAAGGTATTTTCCTATAAAATAAAGTAAAACAAGTAAAATCACAGCACTAACTAAGGTTGTAAATAAAAGCTTTGAAATATCAGCATTTTGAGAACTAAATATATCAATCATTAACAGCAGTGGTATCACGGCAATATCTTGAAAAAGCAAAATTCCCAAAGCTTTTCTGCCATATTCTTCATTGATATCGCCACTATCATTAAGTATTTTTAAAACTATAGCCGTGGAGGATAAAGCTAGGGCAAAACCTGCTATCATTGCTATATGGCTTGCTATACCTAAAATATAAGTTACAAGCAAAGTACAAACCAAACCACAAGTTAGCATTTGCAAACTACCATTTAAAAACACCTCTTTTTTCATAGCTAAAAGATGTTTAAATGAAAACTCAAGTCCTATAGTAAACATTAAAAAAACTATACCAAACTCAGCCACATGGATAATGATTTCATTAGTACTAAAACCATAAAATTCACGCACAAACAAACCTGTGGCTATATAGCCTATAATAGTTGGAATTCCAAATTTTTTAAGTATAACATTAAGTACAACCGCAACTGCTACTGCAGTTAAAAATAAAGTTATAAAAGCATCCACTCACCAACCTTTTACAATGTTTTATTATTTTATTTTTTCTAAAAAAATTAAGTCAAAATTGCTTCTGTGTTTTACTACTGCTCTTGATTTTGAAGGATTGTTTTTTTTATCAAGCTCTAATCTTAATTCTTCAATAATATTTTCAAACTCATCCATTTTTGTTTTTAGCTTTAATATCACATCAACCCCAGCTAAATTTACACCAAGATCTCTTGTAAGGCGTAAAATCATTTTGATTCTATCTATATCCTTTTGAGAATAAAGCCTCATTTTTCCATCTGTTCTACTTGGTTCAACTAAACCTTCTTTTTCATATTGTCTTAAGGTTTGAGGATGTATGCTTAAAACTTTTGCTACAACACTGATTAAATAAACTGGTTCATCATAACTATGCTGCATATTCACTCCTTATGGTAATTTTTCTTCTAAAATTTTTAAAAATTCAGGATCTAGGGTGCTTGTATCTGGTAATTTAACATTTAAAATTAAATACATATCCCCATAAATATCTGTTTTTCTATTTTGTACCCCATAGCCTTTTAGTCTGATTTTTTGATTATTTTTTGAATTTGGTGGTATGGTGATTTTAACTTCTTTTCTTGGGGTATTAACGCTAATTTTATCACCAAAAAGTGCTGTTTTTAAGCTAATTTCAACCTTTTTATACAAATCATCATCTTCTCTTTCATACTCATTGCTTTTTTCAAGCTCAACTTTTAAGATCAAATCCCCTCTTTGATTATTAAATGTTTTTCCTTTATTACGTATGCGTAATTTTTCTCCATCTTTAATGCCGTGTGGAATTTTGATTTTAACTTGTTCTTTATTTATCATTATAGAGTGCTCACCGCCTAAAATTCCCTTTTCAAAAGGAATTTTTATACTAGCTTGCAAGTCTAAATCCTCTTCAAAGCCTCCAAAACCCCCAAAGCCACCTCTAAAATTATTACTAGAGCTAAAGCCACCTCCGCCAAAGCCACCACCAAAAATATTTCTTAATATATCATTAATGTCTGCTCCACCTGCGCTTCTTGAAAAATCCTGAAAACTTTGGCCGCCAAACATAGAATCACCATATTGATCATATTGGGCTCTTTTTTTCTCATCACTTAAAATTTCATAAGCAGCGTTAATTTCTTTAAATTTTTCTTCAGCACCTGCTTCTTTGTTGATATCTGGGTGGTATTGTCTTGCTAATTTTCTATAAGCTTTTTTTATTTCATCTGCACTAGCATTTTTTGAAACACCAAGCGTTTCATATAAACTATTACTCATTTTTATTCCTTATTTTTTTGTAAGATTATATCATAAACTTTAGTCTAAGTCAATCAACTTTTATAAGTTTTAAAACTAAAGGTTTTATTTACAATTGCGTAAAAATAAAATTTTATACTTGTATAAATTGATTTTACAAAGGATAATATATGAAAAAAACTATAGTTCTTTCTTTAGCATTAGCAACTAGTCTTTTCAGTGCTAGTATTGATTTTAAACAAGCAGATGATAATGTAAAAAGATCTTTACCAACTGATAATCAAAACACTATACTTTCATATCATGATTCTATACAAAAAGTTAAAAATTCAGTTGTTAATATCTCAACTTCTAAAACCGTTCAAAGTAATTCCTTTGGGATTGATGATTTTTTCAATGATCCTTATTTTAAACAATTTTTTGGTTTTGATTTTCCACAAGCTCCAAAAAGTAAAAAAAATAAAAAAGAAGTAGTAAGTTCACTTGGATCTGGTGTAATTATTTCAAGTGATGGTTATATTATAACAAATAATCATGTTATAGAAGGTGCTGAAAAAATTACTGTAAATTTACCTGATACAAGTACTGAATATAAAGCTAAATTAATTGGTGCTGATCCTAAAACAGATTTAGCAGTGATAAAAATAGAAGCAAAAAATTTACCTGCTGTGGTTTTTGCTGATTCGGATAAATTATTAGAAGGTGATGTAGTGTTTGCTCTAGGTAATCCTTTTGGAGTTGGAAGTAGTGTTACAAGTGGAATTATTTCAGCTTTAAATAAAAACAATATCGGCTTAAATCAATATGAAAATTTTATACAAACTGATGCTTCAATTAATCCAGGAAATTCAGGCGGGGCTTTAGTAGATAGCAGAGGAGCTTTAGTCGGGATAAACTCAGCTATACTTTCAAGAAGTGGTGGAAATAATGGAATAGGCTTTGCAATACCTTCAAATATGGCTAAAACCATAGCTAAAAAACTTATTGAAAATGGAAAAATAGAAAGAGGATACTTGGGTGTGGTTATAGGAGCTTTAACTCAAGATATTAAAAAAGCTTATACTAATCAAGAAGGAGCTTTAATAACAGAAGTTCAAAAAGACTCAGCAGCTTATAATGCGGGTTTAAAAAGAGGCGATTTGATCATAAAAGTGGATAAAACATTGATCAAAAGTCCAATGGATTTAAAAAATTATATAGGAAGTATTGATCCAAAACAAGCTATAGAGGTAACTTATGAAAGAGATAATAAAATCAAAACAGTTAAATTTATGCTAAAAACAGATGAAAAATCGCTACAATATGAAAAAGGTTATATTGATGGTCTAAAATTAATAGAACTTGATTCTAAAAATAAACAACAATACCGCATACCTGAAAATATTAGTGGTATTTTAATTACTGAAGTTACTCCAAAATCAAAAGCAGAAAAAATAGGCTTTGAGCAAGGTGATATCATTATAGGTATTGATCAATACGAAGTTTCAAATTTTAAAGAATTATCTAAGGCTTTAGAATTAAATAAAGGCAAAGAATATGTTAAAATTTGGATTAATAGAGGCGGCATGGTTAGAGCTTTACTTTTTTAAGAAAGGAAGAAAATGACAAATATTTTAATGATAGAAGATGATTTAGAATTAGCTGAGATTATAGCTGAATATTTAGAGCAATTTGATATGAAAGTGGATATTGCTCATGAGCCTTATATAGGTCTTTCAAGACTTGCTTTAAATCCTTATGATTTAATCATTTTAGATTTAAGCTTACCTGGACTTGATGGTCTTGAAGTGTGTGAAGAAATTCGTAAAAAATACGATACTCCTATCATCATTTCAAGCGCAAGACATGATATTAGTGATAAGGTTGCAGCTCTTGATTTAGGAGCTGATGATTATTTACCAAAGCCATATAATCCTCAAGAGCTTCAAGCAAGAATTAAAAGCCATTTAAGAAGAATTTCAACTACCAAAAGTGCACAAACTCAAGTAAAAAAAGATCTTGTTTATGATAAATACAAACACACTATTACCATGAAAGATCAAGAAATCAGTTTTACTAATGCTGAGTTTGATATCTTAAGTTATTTAATCAAAAAAGAAGGTGGAGTGGTAAGCAGAGAAGAGCTTGTGTATAATTGTAGTTCAATTAGCGAAGATTCAAGCAATAAAAGTATAGATGTAATCATAAGTAGAATCAGGCAAAAAATCGGAGATGATCCTAAAACCCCAAAATACATTCATTCAATCAGAGGTATAGGATATAAATTAACCCAATGAATAAATCATCAATTTTTTATACCATAACTTTTGTTTTTTTGCTTGCTAGTGTTAGTGTGATTTTAGCATTTTTATGGCTTATAAAATATGATCAGCAAAATTACACTAATGAGCTTAATGCGAAATATTCTTTTATAGCTAATGCAAGATTATTGTATTTTAATCATGTAATTAGTGAAAAAGAATTTTATGAGCAAACAAAAAATTACAAGATGATAGAATTAACCACACCATCTTCTATAAGAAAAATCATCTATAAAGCTGAAACTATAGCACGCGCTCAAACTAGTACAGGTGTGGTTGAAATCATTACTTTAGAAGATAATGTGTATTTAAAAATCATTTTTGATGGTAAGCTTTATTTGTATAAAGATTTAGAATATCAAGGTTATAGATATTTTGTGATTAAGCTTATTGCTAGTATAGTAGTAATGGTTTTATTGATTTTATATATTTTTATCATAAGAAAATTAAAGCCATTAAGAGCCTTAAAAAGACAAATAGATAAATTTGGTGAAAACAAACTCAATGAAATTCAAAATGTTAGCAAGGGAAATGATGAAATTTCTCAAGTTGCAACAGCATTTTATGAGTCTATTTTAAGAATTCAAAAATTAAATACTTCAAGGCAGTTTTTTTTAAGAAATATCATGCACGAGTTAAAAACCCCTATAACTAAAGGCTTAATTACCTTAGAAATGCTTGAAGATAGCAAGTATAAAGAAAGATTAGTAGGAGCTTTTAATCGCTTAGAAATTTTAATCAACGAATTTGCAGCCATTGAGCAAATCACATCAGGTGCTGGTTTGATAAATTTAAAAAAATACAACATTTTAGATTTATTAGATGAAGCAAAAGATATAGCAATGAATGATGATGAAAATAAAATCAAAACTAGCATTAAAGAAAGCTTTAGTGTGAATGTGGATTTTAAATTATTTACCACTGCTATGAAAAATATGATAGATAATGCTATAAAATATTCTGATGAAAATATTGTAACTATAATAATCACTAAAGATTATCTTTGTTTTAAAAATCAAGGAAAAGCCTTAGATAAAGACTTAAAATACTACACTCAAGCTTTCACACAAGGAAAGAAAAACAAAGATAGTTTTGGACTTGGATTATACATAGTAAAAACCATACTTGATGCACATAAATTAAAACTTTTTTATGAATACAAAGATGGTTATAATTATTTTTATTTTAAAAATTTAGAAAATATTACCTTAGCTTAGGAAAAATATGCCCCTATCACGCTTAAACGAAGAACAATACAAAGCAGCTTGTGCTCCTTTTGGGCACAATCTCATCATAGCAAGTGCAGGCACAGGCAAAACTTCAACCATAGTTGCAAGGATAGCCTTTTTACTTCAAAATGGCACAAATCCTGAAAAAATCATGCTTTTAACCTTTACCAATAAAGCTAGCAAAGAAATGATAGAAAGACTTGGAAGATATTTTGATAAAAATATCACTTCAAAAATCACAGCAGGGACTTTTCACAGCACTGCCTATACGCTTTTAAAACAACTAAATCATGAGATCATTTTAAAACAAGCAAGCGAGCTAAAGGTTCTTTTGCGATCTATTTTTGAAAAAAGAACTTTTCATCATTTAAGTGATGTCAAACCTTACATGGCAAGTTATTTATACGATGTGTATTCTTTATTTCAAAATACAAATTCAAATTTAGATAATTTTTATGAATGGTTTTGTCAAAATTACGATGAACAAGCCGTATATGCTGAAATTTATGAAGATATTTTAAAAGAATACGAAGAAGAAAAAGCGCGTTTTAATTATGTTGATTTTAATGATTTGCTAATTAAACTAAAACATGCTTTAAAAGAACATCATTTTGAATTTGATGAAATTTTAGTAGATGAGTATCAAGATACAAATACTTTGCAAGGCTCGTTAATTGATGCATTTAAAAGCAAAAGTTTATTTTGCGTGGGCGATTATGATCAAAGTATTTATGCTTTTAATGGAGCTGATATTTCCATTATAGGAAGTTTTAAAGATAGATTTTTAGATGCTAAAATTTTCACACTCAATAAAAACTATCGCTCAAGTAAAAACATACTTGCCTTGGCTAATAAAGTCATTTTAAATAATGAAAGATTATATCCTAAAGAATTAATTGTTACTAGAGAAGGCGATTTTAAAGCACCAAGTTTGCTTACTTTTAATGAATTATTTGATCAATATTCTACCATTGCTAAAATCATCTTACAAAGCGGGGTTGATTTAAATGAAATAGCAGTTATTTTTAGAAATAACTCAAGCGCAGATGGCATAGAAGTAGCCTTAAGAGAACTTGGTATATCAAGCAAAAGAAAAGGTAGTGGAAGCTTTTTTGAAAGCTTGGAAGTAAAAGCATTTTGCTCTATGCTAGCGATTATTTTAAACCCAAAAGATATCATGGCTTTTATACATTTACTTGAATACACAAAAGGCGTTGGCGGAGTTTTGGCTAAGGATATTTTTGATTCTCTTTTAAAGCTTGGCCATGCTAATTTAATCAAAGGCTTTTTAGAGCCTGATACTAGCATAAATTTGAAAAAATACAAAAAGCAAAGCTATCAACTTGGACTTTTTGATGATATCGAAGAATTAGCTTCTCCTTCAAGATTTAATTTAGAAAGTGAGTTTAATACCCACCCTATTTTAAGTTTGCCTAAAATCAACGAAACTTGTGCAAAAAATTTAGAAAAATTGTATTTATTTATCAAAAAAGCAAGTGAGTGCAAAATTTCAACCCAACTTGTAAATTTGATTTTAGAAAATGATTATTTTAAAGAAATTTGTGATATTTTAGCCACAAAAAGAGCAACTAATAAAAACTCTAATGTCGATTTAAACAAAAAAAATGAAATTTTAGAAAAAATCAGCGCAAAAATGTTTGTCTTAAAAGAACTTGCAAAAAATTATAGCGATAATTACAAATACTATAATTTTCTAACCCTTGGCGCAAGTGAAATGAGTAATGGAAATGGGGTAAATCTTTTAAGCATACACGCTAGCAAAGGGCTTGAATTTGAACTTGTATTTGTGATAGATCTTGCACAAGGTAGATTTCCAAACCAAAAACTCATGAGCATGGGTGGTAGTTTAGAAGAAGAAAGAAGATTATTTTATGTAGCAGTTACTAGGGCCAAAGATACTTTATATCTAAGCTATGCAAAATATGACAAGATTAAAAAAAGTAATTATCAACCATCGTGTTTTCTAATCGAAGCAGGTATGTGTAAAGAAGAACAAAAATAAGACTTTATTAATCTTTTTATATTATGATTAATAAAAATCATTCAAGGAGAAAAAATGAATAGTGTATTATTCAAAGGAAATAAAGTAAATTTAAAAGGAAATAACATCCAAGTTGGCGATATGGCTCCAAATATCACTTTAAAAGCTAAAGATCTTTCAGGTGTTGAAATTGCTCCAAAAGGTAAAACTCAAATTATTATCAGCGTGCCAAGCCTTGATACTCCAGTATGTGCAACAGAAGCTAGAGAATTTAATAAAAAAGCAGCAGCAAGTGGTGTAGAAGTAATCGTAGTTAGTATGGACTTACCATTTGCTATGGGTCGTTTTTGTTCAACTGAAGGTATAGATAATTTAACTGTTGCAAGTGATTTTGTTTCTAAAGAATTTGGTGAAAAGTATGGTGTTTTAATGGCTGATGGTCCACTTGAGGGAATTTTAGCTAGAGCAGTGTTTGTAGTTAAAGATGGTGTGGTTGCTTATAAAGAATTAGTAAATGAAGTAACAGAACTTCCAAATATGCAAGCTTTAGAAAGCTTCTTTGGTCAAAGTTGTGGATGTGGTGGTTGTGGTTGCCACTAAAATTTAAAAGCCTTTTATAGGCTTTTAAAACTTAAAAACATGGAAAATTTTCTTTCTCGTTTTGAAATAGAAAAACAAGATCTCAAACTCATACAAGAACACTTACAAATAATAAACATTGAAAAAGACTTTAAGGTTAATGATAAATGTTTAGGATTTATAAAAATTTTAAAAGGCGAGCTTAGAGCTTTTATTTTAACCCCAAATGCAAAAGAAATAACACTTTTTCACCTTAAAGAAAATGATGAATGTGTTATTTGCTCTGAGTGTAATATGGATGGTATATCTTATGATGTTTTTATACAAAGTACTCAAAATACAAGTATAGCCATCATCCCCTCATCGATTTTTCAAATTTTAAAAGAAAAATACCCAAAAATTAATAATTATGTTTTAAGTTTAATCACTAAGCGTTTTAACACTTTAATCAAAGTTTTAGAACAGGCTTTATTTGCGCCTTTATCTTCTAGAATTTGTGATTTTTTGAAAGAAAATGCTAGCAACAATACTTTAAAAATTACCCATGAAGCTTTAGCTAATCACTTAGGAAGCGCCAGAGAAGCTGTTTCAAGAATTTTAAAAGAATTGGAAAAAGAAGGTAAAATCAAACTTGAAAGATCTAAAATAATACTAATTTCTTTGTAACTTTATCACAGAAATACTTTTAAAATTTATTTATAATATCAACAAAAAAAGGAGAAATTATGAGTAAATTAGAAAGAGTGCTAAGAATAGCTTTAGCCATAGTGGCGTTTTCTTTAGGAGTTTATTTTTCAACTTGGTGGGGGTTATTGGGTTTAATTCCTTTATTAACAGGTCTTTTTGCTGTTTGTCCTATAAGAGTGCTTAGTGGAAAACAAGCTTGTCCACTTGGGGTTTGCCCTATTTCTAAAAAGAAAAATTAGGAATGATTTGCTAATTTTTCTAGCTTTGGTGTAATGACAAATCTACAATAAGCTTGGTTGGGATTATTTTTAAAATATTTTTGATGATAATCCTCAGCCTTATAAAATTTTTCTAATTTTAAAACTTGCGTAACTATAGCTTTAGCATAATATTTTTGTACTTTTTGTAAAAAATCACTAATGATTTTTAACTCCTCATTAGTTTGATAAAAAATAACTGATCTATATTGCATCCCCTCATCAGCACCTTGCTTATCTAGGCTTGTTGGATCATGCATTTTGAGAAAAATTTCTAAGATTTTTTCTAATGAAATTTGTTTTTCATCATAAATTATCTTAGCTACTTCTATATTTTCATCGCCATTTATCACGCTTTCATAACTTGGATTTGGCTTACCGCCGCTATAACCTACTTCTGTATAAACTACGCCTTTAATTTCATCAAACACAGCTTGAGTGCACCAAAAGCAACCCGCACCTAAGATGATTTCTTTATTTGTCATTATTTTCTAAATCCTCATTTTCTTTTAAAACAAGTTGCATAAGATAAAGTTCTTCTCCATCTATAATCTTTAAATTTTTATCTTCACATTTTGGGCACCAAAAGATATTATTTTCAAGCACTCCACTAAAATGGCATTTTTGACACTCAACTACTACTTCTTGAATATGCATAATAAATTTAGCATTTTTACACAAGGGACTATTTTCTTTAAAAGTTTCAAAGCTTCTTTGTAAAAGTGGAGGTTCAACCCCACTTAAACGCCCTATTTTAACATGCACTTCTTCAATAATTTTTCCTTGAGCATATTCTTCGCAAAGCTCTAGTAAAGATTCTGTAATACTTAACTCATGCATTAGCAAATTCTTGGTAAAAGTTCGCCTTTTGGAGTTTCTAAAATGCGTTTTGCTCCATAAGCATTTTCTAAAACCACTCTTGCTTTTTCATTTGGTGTGATTTCACCTATAATGGCTGCATTAGCGTTAAATTGTTTTAAAATTTTTAATGCTTTTTGCTCATCTTTTTTATCTACACAAATAATAAAAGTTCCTTCATTTGCAAGCTCATAAGGCTCATACCCAAAAAGCTCACAAACCCCTAAAACTTCATCACAAACTGGAATTTTTTCTTCATATATTAAAAGCTCTAAATTACTTAATTTAGACCATTCGTTTAAAACCGCACTAAGTCCACCACGCGTAGCATCACGCATTGCTTTTATAGAAATACCTGCATTTAAAAGTGCCAAAACTTCATTTTTTAAGCTTTTGCAATCACTTTGGATATTTGCCTCTAAATTATTTCTTTCAACCAAAACCGCACAACCATGAGCTCCAATATCCCTTGAAACTAAGATACTACAACCACTTTTTAAGTTTTTGGTATTGATTTTTTGTATATTTTTACCTATACATGAAGTATTAATATATATTTCATCGCCTTTATTTTTAGGAACAACTTTGGTATCCCCGCAAACTAGCTTTACTCCCGCTTTATCGCATTCTTCTTTAATGGAATTTAATATAATTTTTAATTTTTCTATCTCAAAACCTTCTTCTAAAATCAAAGCTAGTGATAAATATAGCGGTTTTGCTCCCACCATTAATACATCATTAACACTCCCACAAACTGCTAATTTTCCTATATTTATATCTTTTAAAAAGATAGGGTTTAGTACAAAAGAGTCTGTGCTAAAAGCTAGATCATCTAAAATAGCAGCGTCATTTGCTTCTTTTAAAACATCATTTTCAAAAATAGAAAAAATTTCATTTATCAAAGCATTCATTTCTTCGCCACCGCCACCATGGGCTAAAGTAATTTGCTTCATTTTATGCCTTATCTTGATAGTATTTATAATAAGCCGCACAAGCTCCTTCACTAGAAACCATACAGCTACCTATGGGATTTTTTGGAGTGCAAGCTTTTGCAAACACCTTACAATCATAAGGCTTAGCTAAGCCTCTTAAAATTTGACCACAAATGCAAGCCTTACTTTCATCTTTACTTTGTACTTTACAATCAAACACCTTGCTAGCATCTAAGTGAGCAAATTCATCTTTTAAACAAAGCCCGCCATTTACAATCACTCCAAGACCTCTAAATTCAAAATCACAAGGTTTAAAGTATTTTTCCACTAAAGCTTTGGCTTTTAAATTTCCTTCTTTACTAACTACTCTGTGATATTCATTATAAACTTCAAAAGTATTTGCATTCATTTGCTCTACTATATTTAACACGCTAAGCATTATATCAACCGGTTCAAAACCACTCACTGCTATAGGGGTTTTATATTTTTTAGCAATAGGTTCATAAATGTTTGATCCTGTGATGACACTAACATGAGAAGGCCCTAAAAAGGCATCAATTTTTACATTTTCATCTTGCATGATAGCTTCTACCGCAGGTGGAACTAATACATGATTGATATGAAAAAATAAATTTTTTAAATTTAAGGCTATACTTTTTTCTATAATCACCCCGCTCATAGGGGTTGTAGTCTCAAAACCTATGGCAAAAAAGATTATATTTTTTTCAGGATTTTTTAAAGCTATATCTATCACATCCAAAGGTGTATAAAGCGCTCTAATATCAGCACCTTTAGCTCTAAGATCAATTAAGCTTTCATAGCTTCCTGGCACTTTAAGCATATCGCCTAATACACAAAAGATAGTATTTGGTATACTTGCAAGTTTTAAAGCTACATCAATACGCTCTCTTGGCATAACACACACAGGACAGCCTGGGCCATGAACAAAATTAATTTCTTTTGGCAATAAATCAGGCAAGCCAAATTTCATAATACTATGCGTATGTCCACCACAAATTTCCATGATATTAATAGACTTAGTAATTTTAGAAGCAATAAGTTCTTTTAAGGCTAAAATTCTTTCTTTATCTCTAAAATCATTAATTAAATCCATTTTTTAGCCCCATATCACCCTCATTTTCATCAATTTGCCCATTTTGCATTTTATCTGCTATATCTGTATAAATTTTTAAACTCTCTTGCGCAGCTTGAGTGTCGATTTTTTCCATAGCAAAACCCACATGTATAAGCACATAATCGCCTACTTTTAAAGGCTCGCTTATTAAATCCAAACTTACTCTTCTTTTAACCCCTAAAGTTTCTACTATGGCTGAATTTAGCTCATCAATTTCTAAAATTTTAGAAGGTATAGAAAGGCACATTAGCTAAGCTCCTTTTTCATTTTTAGATAATTTATCCAAAGATCAAATCCTGTTTTTGTTTTGCTATCTAAAATCATAATATCTATTTTAGGATTTAATCTTTTAGCTGCCATAGAAGCTGCTTTAAAATCAAAATCAAAATGCTTAGCCAAATCAGCTTTAGTGATGATTAATAAATCAGCCTTTCTAAACATCACAGGATATTTTTCTACCTTATCGCTACCTTCTGTTACTGAGAGTAAAACTACATTTAAATGCTCGCCCAAATCATAACTTGCAGGACATACCAAATTTCCCACATTTTCAACAAAAACTATATCAAGTTCGCTAAGTTTAAAATGATGTAAAGCTTCATGCACCATAAAAGCATCTAAATGACAAGTTTGTCCTGTAGTAATTTGATGAGCTAAGCCTCCTGCTTTAATAATGCGATTTGCATCATTATTTGTTTCTAAATCTCCTTCAACCACAGCTATTTTTAAATCATCTTTTAAAGTTTTTATAGTTTCTTCTAAAAGTGTTGTTTTACCGCTTCCTGGAGAACTCATTAGATTAATACAAAGAGTATTATACTCATTAAAATGCTCTCTATTATGAGCTGCTTGATGATCATTTTTTGATAAAATTTTGCTAATAACATTAATAGTTTTTTCATCTTTTAAAGCTGGATTTTCATGATGGTGATCATGATGATGTTCATGTCCATTAATAGAACAGCCGCAATCTTTACACATAATCTTTCCTTTATATTTTTATTTTATTGTATATAAAAAAGCATTAAAAAAATATGAGTTTTATTAAGTTTTTAAAGATAAATAATGCACAAGTTGTCCAAGCGCAATAGAGCTGTCATTGCAAGGAAATTGTAAGGAAGTTTTATAAGCAAAATTTTTTCGAACTAAAATTTCAAGCAAGGTTTTATTTTGAAATACCCCGCCACATAAAAGCACTTCTTCTTTAAAATCTTTTGAATATTCTATAATTAAATTTGCAATGCCATTAAGCAAACCAGTGCTAATTTTAACCTTATCTTTATCTTCTAAAGCTTGCAAAAAGGCATTTTTAAAGCAAATTTCTTTTTCATAGATATCAAATTTGTAATTATAATCAAGATTTTTATCATAATATTTTTCCATCAAAAGTCCAATTTGTGCTTCATAATCAAGTTTTTGCATATCAAAAGCAAAAGCGCCAAAAGCATCAATAATCCTACCAAGAGAACTCGTATATAAAGAGCTTTGAGTGTGAATTTTTTTAAGATTGTTTAATTTTACTTGAGAAAATTTAGCTAAAAACTCGCTAGCTTTGCTTTCTAAATTAAAATCAAAAATCAAAGCCAAAGCTAAATTTGCAATGTTTTTAATATCTGCATTAATTAGTTTGAAATTTTTAAAATGATTTAGCCTTTCATAGCTTTTTAAATTTGCTCTAAAAATCTCCCCACCCCAAATTTTTCCATCATCTCCATAACCTGTCCCATCAAAAACAAAGGCTAAAACATCATTTTTGTAAATTTTATGTTCAAATAAACAAGCACATAAATGCGCATAGTGGTGTTGCACGCGAAAATTTTTATAATCTTTAAATTCTTTTACATAGTTAAATTGTGGGTGTTTATCGCTTAAAATTTGATCAAAATTTAACTTATAAGAGTTTTGAAAGAAAGTTAAAATTTTAAAAAATCTCTCTTGTATGTCTAAACTTTTCATATCACCTATATAAGGAGAAATAAAAATTTGATTTTTAAAAAAACATGCAAATTCGTTTTTTAACTCACTTCCTAGAGCTAGAATATTTTCTTTTGCATTAAAAATACCTGCTGTATTGATATAAAGTGGGTTAAGACCTCTTGAAGTCCTTAAAAACATTACCTCTTTACCAATAACTTGAGCAATGCTATCATCGCTTGAGTTATATATTGCTCTATCATAATCAAGATAAAAATCAAACACATCGCTAAGTTGCTCTAAAAGTTTTGTTTCTTCATAAATAATGCTTTGTGAGCTTAAATTAGCACTTGTTGCAATGATAGGTTTTTTAAAATGTTCAAAAAGCATTAAATGCGTTCCCATATAAGCTAACATAATACCTATTTTATTAGTATCTGGCGCTAAGCTTTTATGGATATTTTTGCTATTTAAAATAACTATGGGTTTTAAATTTGAAGTTAAAAGTTTTGCCTCAGCTTCATTGATAAAAGCTAATTCTTGAGCCATTTTAAGATCTTTTACCATGATAGCAAAAGGCTTTTTAGGGCGATTTTTGCGTATTCTAAGTTCATTTATAGCATTTTTATTTGTGCTATCACAAATTAAATGAAACCCACCCATACCTTTAAAAGCTATGATTTTACCTTCTTCTAAAAGCTTTGCAAGCAAGATAAAAGCTTTTTCATCTTTGGCTAAAATATTTTGATTTTTATCTTTTAAAAAAATAGTAATTTTACATTTTGGGCATGAAAGTGGCTGGGCATGAAATCGACGATTAGTAGGATCATCATACTCACTTTGACAAAAAGAACACATTTTAAACTCATTCATAGTCGTATTAACTCTATCATATGGAAGTTTTTTTATAATAGAAAATCTTGGCCCGCAATTTGTACAAGTAATGAAAGGGTATTTAAAACGCGGATTTTTCTCATCATAAAATTCATTATAGCAATCCTCACAAAGAGCAAAATCGCTTAAAATCGGGCTAAATTTTTCACTATCTTGTGAAGTACTTATGCTAAATTCATTATAAGTTTTTTGAAGTTTTTTATAAGAAAAATTAAAATCATCTATCCTAGCTAAAGGTGGTAAATTAGCAAAAAGTTTTTCTTTAAAAATTTCTAATTCATCATTGCTACACTCAAGTATTATAACAACACCTAAGCTATTATTATAAACCTCACCTTTTAAATTAAGCTCTTTAGCTATATTAAAAACAAAAGGGCGAAAGCCAACGCCTTGCACTAGCCCTTTAATATGAATTTCATATCCAAAGTGGGACATCACTTAACTTAAAAAATGGTATGTGTTTAAATACATTTTTACTAAGGCTTTTATGCTCAAACAAGCTTCCACTAAGCACGGCACAATCAACTTGCTCTTTAACTTTTAAATCATCAAATAAATCTCTTAAAAAATACGCCAAACTCTCAACAACACCCAAGGCTATGATTTGATTTTCTACTCCAGCAAGCTTAAAGCTCATCACGCTTCTTAAGGTCTTAGTATAATCAAATTCTTTTTGTTCATTAAGTTTAAAATCTATCCTAACACCTTTTGCCATTTTACTCTCATCTGCTAAGGCCAAAAGCGCTAATGCGGCCTTTTGCTCGTCTTTACTAAGCTCTAAAATCATCCCTACCATGCCAAAAAGATTAAAAAAATTATTAGCCGTGTTTAGTTCTTTTCGCACTAAGGTAAATTCTTTTTCATAATTAGCTAGTAATCTTTTAGCAACATCATCTTGACTTATATTTTCATAAAATTCATCAAAGCTTTTTGGTAAATTTAGTTTTAAAAGATTGATTTCTTTATCGAGTAAAATAATATCATCATATTTTTTACTAAGTTCTAAAAGTAAAGGCTTTTTGTCTTTAAAATCAGACAATATACAAGAAATTCTTGCAAAATTTTTATCTTCTTTTTGAAAAATCAAATTTTTAAACTCAGGTAAAATATAATCATAACCCCTGCAAACTACTAGCTCATTTTCGATTAAAGTCACTTCAAAATCATCTTCAAAATGTTCTAGCTTTTTAAAATTTAAAAACTTAATCCCTTCTTTTTCAAGTTCAAAACATAAGGCAAACAAGAAAAGATTATCATATATTTTTATTTTAAAATACTCATGATTTAATTGATGATTTTGTCTAAAAATAGCATTAAATTTAAGCCTCATTAGAGGTTTTTCAACCCCTGCTAAGATTTTAAACTGCTCGTTATTACAGGAAAAAAATGCATTGATATGCTTTGGGTCACTTGGCATTAAAAAATCATCTAATGCTTCATTGAAAATTTCAAAAGCATATATTCCTTTTGAGTTTTTTAAATATATTTTTTCTTTGTTTTTTAATTTTTCTAAGGCTTTTTTTAAATTATCGCAGAAATTTTCTTTAGTAATTTTTATAAAATCTTCTTCTATTTTAAACTCTTCTTCTACAAAAACACCCCATTCATTTTCTAAAAATTCACCATTAGTATAAGCATTTGCATTGAGTCTTGTTAAAAAACTTCTTTTAGTGAAGGTTTTTTCTTTTTTTATAGGTGTAAAATCTTCTTCTATAACTTTTAAGTCAAATTTGTTTAAAAAAACACTGTGACTGATATTTTCTAAATTAGAACAAAAGGCTTGAATTTCATCTTTTTCGCCTTTAACTTTAATGATGATTTTTTCATCTTTTTGCTCATAATCATAAGTAAAATCTTTGGCATAATAATCTAACAAATATTCAAAAATATCGTTTTTAGATTTATAATCAAAAGTAATTTCTAAAAGCAAGTTAAAAACCTTAAAATTAAATTTTTTAAAGCATAAATATAACAATTTTAATTCTAAGGAAAGCTTAAAAATATACTTAAAAAATAAGACTTTTTAGAAAAACTTCTCTTGCTTTGTAATCAGGCATTAATTTATGCAAAAAATCATAAAATTCTTTTTGATGATGTGGGTAGATTAAATGTGTAAGTTCATGCAAAATCACATATTCTATAGCTTTTATAGGTTTTTGTATGAGTTTTAAATTTAAGTTTATATATGCTTTTTGATGATTGCAAGAACCCCATCTTGAAATCATTTCTTTAATACAAATTCTTTGTACCTTTCTCTTGAAGACAAATTGCCATTTTTTTATAAAATACTCAAAAATCACCCTAGCACTACGCCTTAAGAAAAGATCTAAGGACTTTTGATTTTTTGCAAAAATTTTATCATTTTTTATGAGAACTTTTTTATGATTTTCATTAAAAATTAGCTTATATTTTTTACCTAAAAAATACAACTCATTATTTGCTAAAACTACCCTTTTTAAAGAAAGTTCTTTTTCTTTGGCTCTAATCCAGCTTTCATTTTTTTCTAAAAATCTTAAAACATCTCTTTGCTCATAATATAGCGGTATACTAAGCTTGAAATTCAAATCCCTATCTATCCTAAGTCTTAGATATTTAAGTTTTTTCTTTTCAAAAGCAAAACGAAATTCTTTAAATTCTAAAATTCCTTTTATACCAGTGCTTTGCCTTGCCATTTTTTACTTTTCCATCTATATGAATTTACTATACCGCGTAAAAACTCATCTGCACAAAAACCTATCCAAACTCCTAAAATTCCAAGTCCAGCATAAAAACAAAGCACATAACCAACTGGTAAAGAAACTCCAAGCATAAATACCACTCCACTTAAAAACGGAAATCTCGCATCACCACTTGCTCTTAGTGAATTCACCATGACTATATTAAAAGTTCTTGAAATTTCTAAGAAAATTGAAAGAGTAAAAAGTGGTATCATAAGTTCTTTTAAACTCTCTTCAAGCTTTACTACACCCATAGTAAAATCTTGTAAAACATAATTAAGCAAAGCTACAAAAGCACTTGCTACCACGCTAAAATACAAAGCTATCCAAGTATGTTTATAGGCCACATTTAAGTATTTAGCGCCGACTAACTTACCTATGATGATTTCATTTGCTACGCTTATGGCTTGTCCTACTAGCATGATAAGCAAAGAAATTTGAAAATAAATCGTTTGAACGCTTAAATTTTCTTTACCCAAACTTGCTACAAAAGCAAAAGCTATGGTGTATTGTATAAACCATATCAAATGCTCTCCTGCTGCAAAACCACCGATATTAAAAATCTTTTTAAGCACAGATTTTTCAAGGTTTATCATCTCTTTAATTTTAAGATGAATTTTGAGCTTAAAACTAAGTATTGCTATAAGCATGCTAAAGGCTACCAAGCGCCCAAGTATATTACTAAGCCCTACTCCAAAAAGTTCTAGCTTAGTAAAATGCAACACATAAAAATTTCCTATAAATATCACAATATTCATCAATAAGGTAGTAAACATAACCCAATAAGCCATATTATACACCCTAATAATAGCAGCCAAAACTATGCCCATAGCATCAAAAAACAAACAAATTCCAAGCATATGTAAGTAAATTGCACTATCTTTTAAAAGCTCATTTGGAATTTGTAAAAGATAGAGTAAAAACTCTCCATGCCATAAAATCAAACTTCCACACATAAAACCAAGCAAGGCATTTAAAAATAGACTTTGGTGAATTGCCTTTCTTGCTAGAGTGTAATCTTTAGCCCCTAAAGCTTGAGCGATCACTACACTACAACCCACACTTAGAAAACTAAAAATAATGATAAATAAATCTGCTACTTGATTACCCGCACCCATAGCTCCAACTAAAAAGTTAGAATACTGCGAAACCATCACGGTATTAATAATCAAAGAAAAATACCTTAAAAACATTTCAAGTAATATAGGCATACTAAGATGTTTAAGTGAAAGTTGTTTGCTTGCCATAAATGCTCTTTTTATTAATATTTTTTTTGAAAGTAAAAAGTAATTTTACTTAAAAATTACTTTTTATAAAATAAATAATGTTAGTTTGAATTTACTATACTTAAAATAATCTGATTGTTATCTTCTTTAAAAGCATATACTAAATCATCGCATTTATAAGAAATTTCTTTTTTGCAAGTTTTATCTTTTAAAGATTTTTGTAGAATTTGTGGCAAGTGTTTTTTGGTTAAAGTTTTTATCGACATTCCTAATCCATGATTTAAATCTTTAATCAATCTACCATCTATTTGCTTTTCACAATTAATTTCATATAAATAAACATCAAATCCTAATTTATCTAAAAACCCATATAATTCTTTTTTATCTTTAAATGGCGCTATGGTATCATATATACTGTGATAACTAATATAAGGAATTTTTCTATAACTTGATTGAAGTTTTAAATGTTCATAGTTTAAAATATCTCTAATACTTTTTCTTGCATTAGAAAAATAGCAAGAAGAGTATTGATTAGATGTCCAAAAACTTTTAGTAAATAAAAACAAATCAATATTTTTAGAATAATTTATATAAAATTCGCAGTTCTTGGTATAATCGATTTCTTTAGCAAAACCCAAATATGCAAGAGGTGTTAAAGCATAAGAGGAATTATCTATTATACCATCTACAATCCAAGGACTTATTTTAGCGCATAAATTTGCTAAATATCCTCCATGAGAACTGCCAACTAAAATTACTGGTATACCCCCCCCCATATTTTTTTCTACATGCAATATAGCATTAGATATATCTATTGCTTGCATGATGCCAAAATTTTGATACTCATTTTTAGTTGGTTTTAAAGTGGCACTAAGTTGAATTTTATTTTGATTGCGAATTTTATTTGTTGATTTTAATTCAATCATCTGTTGGTCTATGTATTTTAAATCATCATAAGAAAAATCTTTCCATTTTATACCAAAAGCTTTGCATGAATGCTCTAGTATAAATTCATCTATATCATCAAATACTATTTTTGCACCATTATTTAATCTTGAACCAATACAATGATACTCAACACTAAGTACAATTACATCAAAATTATTACAAATGGTTTCAGCTAAATGTCTTCTATAATCGCTATTTGCATCATCTCCAAATCCAGAGATAATACAAACAATAGCTTTCATTTGCTTACTATCATCATAAGTGATTCTGTATTCTAATTTACTTTCTCTTTTTATACCAAGTTCTACATCATCACAAGAATCAATAAAATAAGTTTCATTTTTGAGCATTTATTTTCCAAAATAAAAATTTAACGACATTATATCGTTAAATTTTTAAAAATAAATCACCCAAAAGCTCCACTCAAATAAGCTTTTGTTTTTTCTTCTTTAGGATTTTCAAAAAATTCTTTACTCTCTCCAAATTCCACAAGCTCTCCTAAATGAAAAAACGCAGTGTAATCAGCCACGCGCTTACCTTGTTGCATATTATGTGTTACCATTATCATAGATAAATTATGACTTAGTTCTTTAATAAGTTCTTCTATGACTCCAGAAGATATAGGATCAAGTGCAGAAGTTGGTTCATCTAAAAGTAATAATTTTGGCTTTATGGCCAAAGCTCTTGCTATGCAAAGGCGTTGTTGCTGGCCACCTGAAAGTGCTAGAGCATTTTGTTTTAGTTTATCTTTTACTTCTTCAAAAAGACCCACTTTTTTAAGACAATCTTCTACTAAAGCATCTTCTTCATCTTTATTTTTAATCATCCCATGGAGTTTTGGAGCATAAGAAATATTATCATAAATGCTTTTTACAAAAACATTTGGTTGTTGAAATACCATTCCAACTTTTTTTCTAAGCACAACTAAATCTTGATTTTTAACATCTTTTCCATCAATCTCAACAAGACCATCGATTTTTGCTATTTTGTCATTCATGCGATTAAAGCAACGCAAAAATGTGGATTTTCCGCAACCTGAAGCACCTATTAAAGCTGTGATTTTATTTTTTTGAATTTCCATATTTATATCAAACAAAGCCTGTTTTTTACCATAAAATAAATTTAAATTTGTTGTTTTTGCTATCATTTTAATTTTCCTTGAAAATATCTTCTTAAAAGTATTGCTGCTAAATTTAAAATCACCAAAAGAGATAAAAGCACTATAATCCCTGCTGCTGTTCTTTCTAAAAATGCACGCTCTGGCATAGCTGACCATGAAAAAATTTGAGCAGGTAAAACACTTGTTGGCGCAAAAACACTATTTGCCACATCGGGTATAAAAGCTATCATACCTATAATCATCAAAGGTGCAGTTTCGCCAATAGCCCCCGCTAGAGTTAAAATAGAACCTGTTAATATCATAGGCATTGCCAAAGGCAGCATAATGCCTTTTATCATTTGAATTTTAGTCATACCTAAAGCATATGCAGCATTTTTCATATTAATATCTACACTTTTTAAGGCAGCTTTAGTTGAAACAATAATAATAGGCAAACTCATAATAGCCAAAGTAAGTCCCCCAACCAAAGCACTAGAACGAGGCATGCCAAAAAGATTAATAAACACTCCAAGACCTAAAAGTCCAAATAAAATACTAGGAATGCTAGCTAGATTATTTATGCATACTTCTATAAAATGCGTAAATACATTTTGCGGGGCAAATTCTTCTAAATAAATAGCAGCTCCAACTCCTATTGGGATACTAACGGCCATACATACTAACATTACAAGCAAAGTTCCAATCACAGAAGCAAAGATTCCTGAATTTTCAGGTGATTTAGAGTCTCCATTAAGAAAAAAATTTGTATTAAAACTTAGTTTGATTTCTTGCTTTTGAACTAATTCATCAACTAATTTTTTTTGCTCATCGCTTAGTTTATTGTAGTTTTTTTTCATATATTGATCAACTTCAGAATTTGCTAAAAGCCAAGATTTTTCTTTTATTTGACCCGTTCTTATTTTCCTCTGTTCAGCGCGTGATAAAAGCTCATATGAAGGGCTATTTCTATCAGCTTGAGTATAAATGTAAGTTTGCTTAAAAGCTCCTATCCCAAGATACCCTACACTTGATAAAAAAACACAAAGAAAAATAAGGTTTATATAAAGCCCTATTTTACAAAATCTTTTGAAATTTTTTGAAGCTTTTTTTCTTTGTTTAAAAAGTTTTTTCATAAATTTTTCCTTTTATGGAAGCGATTTATCAAATAAACGCTAAAAATATTAATGATTAATGTAATAATAAAAAGCACAAGCCCTAAAGAAAATGCACTTAAAGCTAAAGAACTATCAAAAGCTTGATCACCACTTAATGCCTCTACTATCTTAACAGTAACCGTTGTCATATCTTCTAAAAAATTCATTGTTAAATTTGGACGCAATGAAGCAGCCATGACAACAATCATCGTTTCACCTAAAGCTCTTGAAAGCCCTAAGAGACAAGCTGCAACTATGCCTGGCATTGCTTCTGGTAAAATTACTGCAAATACAACTTCTTTTTTAGTCATACCTAAAGCATAAGCTCCATTTATCCTTTTTGAACTTACAGCTTCAATGCAATCTTGCGAGAGTGAAGCCACTATAGGAACTATCATAATACCCATGATAAAACCTGCACCCAAAGCACTTTGAAAACTAGCTTTGATACCAAAAAGAGAAAAAAACCACACTATAAAAGGAGCTACAACTATGGCTGCGAAAAATCCAAAAACTACAGTAGGAATTCCTGCTATGATTTCTAAAATAGGTTTTAAATAGTTTTTAGATTTTTTACCTGCAAATACTCCAAGATAAATAGCACACATTACACCTAAAGGTAAGGCTGTTAGCATTGCTATTAGTGAAATATAAAAAGTTCCCCAAAATAAACTCAAAGCACCAAAAACACCATGCTTACTACTTCCATCAGCACCTACAAATGCAGCATCTGCTGCCCACTGGCTTGAAAACAAAAAAGTAAATACGCTTTCTTTTTGAAAAAATTTTAAAGCCTCGATTAAAATTGTTAGCATAATAGCAAAGCTTACTACTACGCTAACAAAAGCACAAAGAAAAAGCGTTAATTTTATTATTTTTTCTTTTATCAATTTTTCATCCTAAATCAAAAAACTTTCCCTGCTTTAACAAGCTCATCAGTTAATAAACCTTTTTCTTCTATATGTTTTTGGGTTTGTTTTAAAGTTTTTTCATCTAAAGGAACTAATCCTATTTTTTCTAATTCTGCTCCGCTTTTAGCTAAATCATCACTCATATAAATTTTTGCAAATTCAAATACTTCTGGATTTTTCTTAGCATTCATGTATATAAACAAAGAACGAGCTAGTTTATATTTTCCCTCAGATATATTTTTTTCATCAGCTTTTACACCATCAATGTAGGCAGCATTAATCTTATCATCATTACTAGCTAAAAATCCGTATCCAAAAAGCCCAAAAGATTCTTTATCAACAGAAAGTTTTGAAACGATTAAATTATCATTTTCTCCGCTTGGTATAAATGCTCCATCTTGGCGTATAGTTTTATACACACCTTTATATTCAGGAATTTTTTTAGAAATATCTACCATTACAAGCTCTTCTATGCTATCTCTTGTTCCTGAACTCGATGGTGGTCCATAGATTGTAATTTTTCTATTTGGTAGATTTTTATTGATTTGTTGCCAATTTGTATAAGGATTTGGAATTAATTTTCCATCTTGTGGAATTTCTTTAGCCAAAGCCAAAAATAACTCTTGCATGCTTATATTTAACGGGGCATTGATTTTATTTTGTGCTAAAACTATACCATCATAACCTATCATAATCCCGACTATATCACTCACGCCTGATTTTTTACAAGTTTCAAATTCACTTGGCTTGATAGCTCTTGAAGCATTTGAAATATCAGTAATTCCCTCGCAAAAAACTTTAAAACCACCACCTGTGCCAAGACTTTCAACTATAGGTGTTTTTGTATTTTTTATAGAAGCATACTCTTCAGCAACAAAAGAAGTAAAAGGATACACCGTTGATGAACCTGCTATTTTTAATTCTGCTGCGTTTAAACTAACAAAGCAAGCCACACTTAAAGCCAAAAGTTTTTTCATTTTTTCTCCTTAGTTAAAAAGTAATGAAAATTTAAAAAAACTTGGAAACATTTTGGATACATATATTTTTTGATATAATTTTATATGCTAAATGTTATTTTGATAGAAGATGATAAAGACTTAAATGAATTAATCACACTAAGACTTAGCCAAGAAAATATAAAAATTTATAGTTATTTTGATTCTTTTGACTTAGAAAATTTTCTAGATACCAACGAAATAGATTTAATCATCATGGATAGAAATTTGCCAAGTGGCGATAGTGTTGAGATGATAAAACAATTAAGAAAAAAAGGCTATATGGAGCCTGTGATTTTTCTTAGTGCAAAGACTTTACAAAAAGATATTTTAGAAGGTTTTAAACAAGGCTGTGATGATTATATATGCAAACCTTTTGATTTTAATGAGCTTTTATTTAGAATTAAAGCTGTAACTAAAAGAAATAAAACTCCAAAAGAACAAATTTCTTATCAAGATTTTACCTTATACTTAGAAGAGAGAAAACTAACCTATAAAACAAATACTTTTGAAAATTTATCAACCTTAGATGTAGAACTACTCAAGTGTTTTTTTAATCACAAAAATCAACTTCTAAGTCGTCAATTTTTAAGTGAGCAAGTATGGAAAAATGACACAACAAGCGACAAGACAATCAATACGGCTATTTTAAGATTAAAACAAAAAATTCCACAAATTAAAGAAAATATCATTTCAGTGCGCTCGGTGGGTTATAAATTGTGCTAAAAATAAAAACATTTTTCCTTTTTATGCTTGGATTTTTTTGTATTGTTTTTTTTGTATTGTTTTATTTTTTCAATGAAAGCTATATCAATACTACAGTAAAAAACACTTATGAGCAAAAATTAAAAACACTCAATGATGTTTTACAATTTCAGTTATTAGATACACTAAATTCTAACAATATCAAGCAATTTGCTCAAAACACCAGAGCAGATTATATCATCAAACAAGATGATGAAATTTTTTCATCGTTAAAAGATTATTCTTATTTTTTAAATCATTTTAAGTCTAATTTTACCCATGATTTTTATAAGCAAAAAGAAATTTACTTTAAAGCTTATACTTATAAAAACTATCAATACATCATCATTGTATATCCTAAAATACACTCTTTGGTGCAAAATTTTTGGATTAAAAATATCATTATTTTTTCTTTCTTTTTGCTTATACTTGTTGTGTTTTATTTTATTGTATTTAATTTTTTTAAAATTTATTTTCAAGAATTATTATTGTTTGTTAAAAACATCAAATCAAATTCTAATTTCACCACAAGTTATAATTTTTTTTATGAATTAAAAAATTTAAATTTACGCTTATTAAAAATTAAAAAATTACTCATCAAGCAAGAATTAAAAAACAAAAAACAAGCTAAAAAAATTCAAACCAAAAATACTCAACTAAGCAATATAATCAGCGCTATATCGCATGAAATTAAAAACCCTATAAGCGTTATAGATTTGAGCTTACAATCTTTAAAAGAAACTAATGATGAAAATATGAAATTATTTTTACTTGAAAAAATTCACAAACAAAGCATAAAAATCAACCAACTAACACACAAACTCAATTTTGTTTTTAATCTTAATTTTAATTCTTTAAATTTAGAAAAATTTGACTTATATGCTTTGAGTGAAAATTTATTAGAAAGCTTTAGAGAAGATAGGTTGAAAATTCAAGGTCAAACAAGCTTTGTCAAGGCGGATAAATTTCTCATAGAACAAGTCATCATTAATCTAATAGACAATGCCTTAAAATACAGCAAAAAAGAAGTATTAATCATTGTAAAAAATCAAAATTTTACTATCATAGATCAAGGTATAGGCATAGAAGAAAAACACCTTAAATTTATAACAAAAAAATTCTACAAAGCAAACTCAACACAAAATAACTCTTTTGGACTAGGATTGTTTTTAGTTAAAAAAATACTTTCTTTACACAAAAGCTCTTTAAAAATCCAATCCACCCCACAAAAAGGTAGCACTTTTTCTTTTGGTATTAATTTATAATTTTTATGAATACACTTATTAATGTATTTTTAATATAGTTCTAACTAATATAACAAAAATATTCCATAAGGAGAGAAAATGCTTTCAAAAGAAGTAGTAGCTTTACTAAACGAGCAAATCAATAAAGAAATGTATGCAGCAAATTTGTATTTGAGTATGAGTTCATGGTGCTATGAGCATAGTTTTGATGGTGCGGGGGCGTTTTTGTTCGAGCATGCAAGAGAAGAAAGTGATCATGCTAGAAAACTCATCACTTATTTAAATGAAACTGATTCTAAAGTGGAATTAAAAGAAGTCAAAAAACCTGATAGTGATTTTAAATCATTGCTTGATGTATTTGAAAAAACTTTTGAGCATGAGCAAAGTATCACAGCTTCTATAAATAATCTTGTTGATTTTATGCTTTCAAGCAAAGATTATTCAACTTTTAATTTCTTGCAATGGTATGTAAGCGAACAACACGAAGAAGAAGCACTTTTTAGAGGTATAGTAGATAAAATCAAACTCATAAGCGATAATGGCAATGGCTTATACATGGTAGATCAATACATCAAAAGCTTAATTAATAAATAATTTTTTAGCCTCCACAAAAATTTGGAGGCTAAATATCTTTTAATTTAAAAGAATTCTTGCAAAATAAAAGTAAATTTGCTAAAATACTTTTTATTTAAAAGGATTTTTATGCAAATGAATGAAATTACCGATAAACTTAAATTTATACTCCAAAAAGAAGGCATAAAAAACGCTAAAGATTCTGATGTGGCTAAAATGCTAAATATCAATCCTGATACATTTTATAGTATGAAATTTAGAAATTCCATACCTTATAAACAAATACTTCATTTTTTAAATGAAAGAAATATCAATATCAATGCGTTTTTTTACGAAGATTCTCTTGAGAGCAATACTCCAGCGCTTGATCTAAATTATAATGTCTTAAAATATTATGATGTTAATGCTTCTATGGGTGGTGGTGCTTTAAATGATAATGTGAGTTTTTCAGAAGTGATAGTAGATGAAAAATTAAGTGATTTTTTTGGCTCTAAAGATTGTGATATCATCCCTTGTATAGGCGATAGTATGGAGCCTGAAATCAAAGATGAATCTTTGTGTTTGATAGATAAAAATAAAAGCTTTAAAGAAGGTGGGGTTTTTGCGGTAAATACTCGAGACGGTTTGTTTATCAAACAAATTTTTAAAAGCAATAAAGGCGGAGTTTATCTACACTCTTTTAATCTAAGTTATGCAGATGTTCATTATCAAAATGGTGATTTTTTAATCGTGGGTAAGGTAGTAGGAACTATAAGTAGAATTTAGTATTTAGTAAATAACTTCTTTTTCTATATAATAATTTTTATTATTTAAATTAACAAAAAATAAATATAAATATATTTTTAAGTTATTTTTTATTAAAAAATAGTCACAATTATACTTTAATAGTTAATAGATAATAAATAAGAGTATTTCTATCTTTTAACAAAACGCGCGAAAGGGAAGTTATGAAACACAAATTAGCTAAGGTTGCTACCTACGCCTGTTTAGCCTTAGGTATAAGTTTAAGTTCACAAGCTTTTGCTTCTTCAGAGCCTAGAACTCTTGATGGTTATGTAGCTCAAGAGGATGCATTTTTTGACTATCTTTACAAACATCACCCTATTTTTAAATATGAAAAAGAAGGGCGTTTGGTGGGTAAATTTACTCATAGCGATAGAACAGAAAACTGGGTTTTAAATCAAAATGGGGCCAAATTTGCCGCTGAGCATGATTTAAAACAAGCTTCTATTACTTATCGTTTGCCTTATGAGTCTTTTTTGGATTTTCCAAACAAATTCGTAGGCCCAAAAAAATGTGGTGAGTGTCACCCTGCTCAATATGCTTCTTGGGAGCGCTCTCGCCATGCAAAAACTGTGCGTTTTCCACATGAAATGGAAGAAGTTGGCGGAGCTGAAGGTTTGAAAAAACCTATGTATAATTCTCAAGCTACTATTTTGCCTGATGGAATTTATCCAAATGATGTTTATGCTCTCATTGGAACACCAAGGACAAAATATGGGTTTATAGATAAATGGCTTGTGCGTGGAACTTACCATGTTGAAGATGGAAATTTGAGTGATTTAAGTGGTAAATTAACCGCTGGAGGTAATCAATTCTCAAGACTTTGGAGTGAGTTTTTAACTCCTGAAATGGCACAAAAGATAGCTGCTTTTGCACCTGGTTTTCCTACTAAAATGGAAGATTTTGGAGGAAATGGTTCTCAAGTGTGGGGAACAAACTCTTATGCTGCAAGCTATAAAGAAAAAGCAGTTTTCCAACCTGCTACTGCATATTGTGAAACCTGTCATACTTTTAAATTTGATTTTAAGAGCAAGGAAGAATTTTACAAAGCACTAGGTAATCCAAAAGAACTTCAAAAACATACCATTTCAAAAGGTATTACTTGCGAAGAATGCCACGGGGCTGGAGCGCATCTTTATGGAGCAAGAGGTGCGGGTATGCCATCAAATTGTGAAAGATGTCATCAAAGATTTTCATATAATGAAACCGATGCTAAAATCAATCCTAGAAAACCTTTCAACGCATATTTTAAATCAAGTTGTCCTGCGTGTGGAACAGAAGGTGCTCAAATGTATTCTTCAGCTCACTATGATAAGGGTATGAGATGTAATACTTGTCATGATCCACATGAAGTAACTTTTAATGATTGGAAAAGTGGTTACACTAAAACAAAACTTAAAAAAACTTGCAAAGATTGTCATGAAACCCAAGCAAGCTTTTTCAAAAAAGGTGGAATTCACGCAAAAGATAACTGCACAGCTTGTCACATGCCAAATATGATGAGTTGTGAAAATTTTGGAGCAGTTCAAAACCCTGATAAAGGTGGATTTGATAATGTTAGAGCCTCTCATATATGGAATATCAAAGTAGACAAAACTGCAAAAACACTTAATCCGCCAGAAGGCAAAGAAAGATCGCCTAAAGTTGGTGGCTGGACTATAGCTAGAGATGATGAAGGTAGATTTTTCCTTGATTTAATGTGGAGTTGTGGTAGAACTAGTTTTAGCGATATTAATTTAATGGGGCCTGGTGCAAGTGGTTGTCATAGTCCTGTGCAATCAACCTTACCTGAAAAACTTCACTTTAGCAATCAAGAAATGATTTATGATAAGGTAATGGAGTGGCAAAACCCTGTTAAAGAAGGCTATGAGAAAATCAGAAAAGGCATAGCAAATATTGATAAAACTTTTGCTGAAAAAACCAAACTTTCAGTAGAGCAAAAATCAAAAGTGTTAAGCCTAACTAATCAAGCTCAAGCCATAGCTGATAGACTAGAAAAAGATGGTTCTTGGGGTGTTCATGGACCTGCTTATTCTAAGAAAATCATAGAAGAAGCTTTAATTTATATCCAAGAAGCACAAAATATCCTAAATGGTAAATAAAAACAAAGGAAGAATGAAAAATTCTTCCTTCAAATAAGGAGCTAGTCTTGAAAAATTTAATCACTCGACTTTTTATCATCCTTTTTACTCTTTTTATGCCATCAGGATTTATTTTTGCTGAGGCTAATGGGGAAATAGGATCAATAGAAGGTGTAAAAAGCATTAGCTTAGCACAAGCTCAAGAAATGCTAGATCAAAATAATACTTATTTTTTTGATGTCAACTCAGAGCAAGATAGACAAGCTAATGGTTATATACCTAATTCCATATCAACCTATGTGGAAAATTGGCAAAATTTATTGCCACAAGATAAAAATGCAAATTTAGTATTTTATGGTTTAAATCGTTTTAGATTTGAAGCTTCTCAAGCTGCTGCAGTTGCTATAGAACTCGGCTATAAGAACTCTGTTGTAATGCTTGATGGTATTGAATCATGGATAACTTCGGGTAGAAAAGTTGAAAAAATAGACACCGTTAAATGGGAAAAAGCTAAAGAAATTATCGAGTTTAAAGATACTATTCACTCAAGATTTAAATTTAGCAACACTCCATCTTGTCGTGATTGTCATGCTCAAAAAGGTAAAGGCATTAGAGCTGATATTGCAGCAAGTAAAAACTTAATCAATCAAAAGTGTGCAACTTGCCATGAAAAAGCAAGTAATGCTTTAGCAAAAAGTGCTCATGGGATACAAGAGTTCTTGCCTGCTCAAGATATGCAAAAGAAAAAAGAAAAACCATCATGTGCGACTTGTCACTCTATTCATGTTACCCCAAAACATTCAGGAATTTATTCACAAAAACAATTGGTCGATCAAAAATGCGCACAATGCCATAAACAAAAAAGTGCAACTTTCCATATGACTTTCCATGGTAAAGGTATGTTTTTAAGCACTCCAGGTGAAACTCCAAGTGTTGCTACTTGTTCTGATTGTCATGGTAAACACAATATTTTAAAATCAAGTGAAAGAAGTTCAACTCTCTCGCCAATTAACCGTGTTCAAACTTGTAAATCATGTCATCCAAATGCAAATGAAAATTTCGCAAATTGGATGGCACATGCTGATCATAGCGATGGCGAAAAATATCCTGGATTACATGGTGCTTATATATTTATGACTATTTTAGTAATTTCTGTATTTGTTTTCTTTGGAGCTCATACTATACTTTGGTGCTTGCGTTTGATTGCTATGCGTATAAAATATCCTAAAGAATGGAAAGAAGCAAGAAAAGCAGCACATGAAGATAAAGTAAGAATAAGAAGATTTAGCACTTTCCATAGAATTCAACATTTCTTTATGGCAGCTAGCTTTTTAGGTCTTGCATTCTCAGGCTTACCGCAAAAATTCTATGATTCAGCGTGGGCTAAACCTATGATTGATTTAATGGGTGGAGATATTATTAACGCAGCAACCATACATCATATTTCAGCCATAGTAATGTTTGCAGTATTTTTCTCTCACATTGGAGAAATCATCATCGTAAATTGGAAACGCCGTGATATAGCAAGGGATCCAATCACTGGTAAAATAAGCTTTATGAAAGTTTTAAAAGCTACTTTTGGACCTGATTCTTTAATGCCAAACTGGCAAGATTTTAAAGATATGAAAGATCATTTTAAATGGTTCTTTGGTTTTGGATCAAGACCGCAATTTGACCGCTGGACTTATTGGGAAAAATTTGACTATCTAGCAGTATTTTGGGGTATGTTTATCATTGGTATTTCAGGGCTTATTTTATGGTTTCCTGCTTTCTTTGGTAAATTTTTACCAGGCGAAGCAATCAACCTAGCAACCCTACTTCACTCTGATGAAGCCTTACTTGCTACAGGATTTATTTTTGCAATTCATTTCTTTAATACGCATTTTAGAGCAGATCGCTTCCCTATGGATATGGTGATTTTCTCAGGAAGCGTTAGTGAAGAAGAGATTAAACAAGAAAGAAGCGTATGGTATAAACGCTTGAAAGAAAGTGGAAAATTAAGCACTTTATATGAAAATAAAAGTAATTTCAAAGCATATCAATGGCTAGCTAAACTTGCAGGATTTGCAATGCTAATCACTGGCTTAGTATTTTTATTTTTAATGCTTTATACTTTCTTTAACACTATCTTATAACCTTATTCGCTATAATAGCGAATAAGGACTTTTCCTAACTTTTTCAAGGATTTTAAATGTTTAAAACAATACTCACACTTAGTTTTTTAAGTATTTTTTTTACAGCTTGTTCTAATGAAGAAAAACTTGATGCTAATTTAATCTCAAGCGGCACGCAATTTTCTAAAGAAAATTTACAAAAAGCAAATGATTTAGATAAAAAATCTTATGAAGAAATAGCTCATTTATTTAAAGACAATACAAATATAAAAAGTGATGATAAAAACATTTTAATTATTTTTAGCGCAAACCACTGCTTATATTGTGATAAATTAAAAGAAGAAATTAAAAATGATAAAAAAATACAAGATTTTATAAAAGAAAAATACAGCTCATATTATATAAATATAAGCTATAAAAAAATTCATACATTTTATAAAAACCACAAAAGCGACTTAAGTACAGCTGAACTTTCTAGTATTTATGATATAGTAGCCACCCCTACTATTGTAATTTTAAACAAAAACAGCCAAACTTTGTTAAATTATCCTGGTTTTATTAGCGCAAAAAGATTAGGCGCTACAATGGAGTTTTTAAACCAAAAAGAAAATCAAAATTTAGACGAGGCAGCCATAGCGCAAAAACTTATACATTTTTATAAAGAAAATAATATTTAAGGGTTAAAAATGCAGTATTTTTTTTCTTTTGCGATGAGTTTTTTGCTAATGAGTATATACACCATAGCTTGTGCTGTGGCAACCTTTATAGAAAATGATTTTGGTATTAGTGCAGCCAAAGCTTTAATTTATAATAATGCTTGGTTTGATATGTTGCATTTATTACTAGGTTTAAATTTAATCGGAGTGATATTTTACAACAAGCTTTTTCAAAAGAAAAAATACTCTATCTTACTTTTGCACTTATCCTTTATAGTGATTTTAATCGGTGCTGGACTTACTAGATATTTTGGTTTAGAAGGTGGAATACATATAAGAGAAAATGAAAGCTCTAGCACCATAGTCACTAGAGAAGAATTTATAAAAATTACTGATTTTGATACTAATGCTAGTTTTGAATTTCCTATTAGCTTTACCCCACTAACCCAAAAACATTTTGAAAAAACTATAGACTTAAATGGCGAAAAATTAACCATAAGCTCTATCAAATACACTTCACAAAAAGACTCTGTCACACCTGCTAGCTTAAAATTAAACATTAATTATCAAAAAGCAAATACACAAATAATCTTAAATCCAAATTTTACAAATAAACAAGTGGTGTATTTTAACTTACAGGGAAAAAATTTTACTATCAATTGGGGGCCAAGAGAAATTAAGCTTCCTTTTGCATTACACTTAAAAGATTTTATACTAGAGCGTTATTTAGGTTCTATGAGCCCATCTTCTTATACTTCAAAAATTCAAATCATAGATGAGCAAAATAATATTAACTTAGATTATGATATTTTTATGAATAATGTTCTTGATTATGGTGGATATAGATTTTTTCAAAGTTCTTATGATCAAGATGAACAAGGTACTATACTTTCAGTTAATAAAGATCCTGGTAAAATCCCTACATATATAGGTTATACTTTGTTGATTTTAGGATTTTTATGGGTTTTATTTGACAAAAACTCAAGATTTCATCGTTTAAGTGTTTATTTAAAAAAAAGCCAAAGCTTTGTGTTGTTCATTTTACTTTTTGCAAATTTACAAACTCCACTTTTTGCACAAGAAAATAAAAATGAAATTTTAAATTTAATCTCAAATTTGCAAAAAAATTCCTATGATCATTCTTTAAATTTTGCAAAACTACTCGTGCAAGATCATAATGGTAGAATCAAGCCTTTAGATACTTTGGCAATGGAATTTGTTTATAAAATCACTCAAAAAGAAAAATTTTTAAATCTTCACTATGATCAAATTTTTCTAGCAATGATGATTTATCCTAAAGAATTTAGAAAAATCAAAATGATAGCTACAAAAACAAGCAAGCTAAGAGAATTAATAGGCGCAGATATAAATGAAAAATACATAGCATTTGATGATGTGTTTGATAATGGGGTATATAAACTGAGTAATTATGTTGAGGAAGCTAACCGCAAAAAGCCCTCACTAAGAACTAGCTTTGATAAAGATTTACTAGCCTTAGATGAAAAAATAAATCACGCATATTATATTTATAGCGGTCAAGCTTTAACTATTTTTCCTGATATTAACGAACAAAGTTTAAAGTGGTATTCTCCAGTACAAATTTTACCCTTTGCAAAAGAAGATGTAGAGCGTTTACAAATGCTTTTAGTCAGCTATTTTTTACAAGTTCGCAATGGTGTTGAAAACAATCAATGGCAAGATGCAAATGAAATTTTACAATCTCTAAAAGATTTTCAAAATCACTATGGAAGTAATGTTTTACCGCCAAAGGAAAGATTAGACCTTGAAATACTGCTTAATCATTATAATATCTTTGATAATCTAACTTTTGTTTATATTAGCTTTGCGTTAGTGTTTTTCTTTTTAAGTTTTTATACTATATTAAAAAATATTTCTTTATCTACCTTTGTATATAGATTTTTTTACATCATTTTAAGTATGTGTGTAATCATACATGCATTAGCTTTAATCATTCGTTGGTATGTAGGCGAGCATGCTCCTTGGAGTAATGCTTATGAAAGTATGATTTATATAGCTTTTGCTTGTGCGATAAGCGCTGTGATATTTTTTAAAAAATCACTCTTAGCCTTATGCGGTGCGAGTTTTTTAGCAGGTATTTCACTTTTTGTAGCTCATCTTGGCTTTATGGATCCTCAAATTGGAAATTTAATACCTGTTTTAAAATCTTATTGGCTTAATATTCATGTATCGATTATAACAGCAAGCTATGGATTTTTAGCACTTTGTTTTATTGTAGGAATTTTGAGTTTAATTCTTTTTACCTTAAGAGGTAAGAATAAAAATATAGATTTAAACATCACCAAACTACACTGCGTTAATGAAATGTCTATGATAATAGGACTTGCAATGCTTACGATAGGAAATTTTTTAGGCGGAGTTTGGGCCAATGAAAGCTGGGGAAGATATTGGGGTTGGGATCCAAAAGAAACTTGGGCTTTGATTTCTATTGTAGTTTATACCATGGTATTACATTTAAGATTTATTTTCAAAACTTATTTTATTTTTGTTTTTGCAAGTGCTAGTGTTTTAGCTTTTTATAGTATATTAATGACTTATTTTGGAGTAAATTTTTACCTTTCTGGGCTTCATTCTTATGCAAATGGCGATGCTTTTCCTATACCAACTTTTGTGTATATTTTAATCGCGCTTAATTTTATTTTAATTATTAGTGCAGGAAGAAAACGGGATTTAAATACGCCTAGTTTTTAAACTAGGCTTTGCTTTTTTCTATTTCTTGAAGTGCTAGGATAAGATCTTTTAAATTTTCATAAGGAATATGAACTTTCCAATCTATTCCATTTTCCTTTTTTAAAGCCACACCTATACTTAAGATATCATTACTTCCTACACCATAAGGATTAGAAAGATTACAAAGGCTTATTTCTCCACTTTTACTACCATGTAATTCTATAGTTTTAAATATTTTTTTACTCATGTTTATCCCTAAATGCTGTGATAATTTTTGCTTGAAATTTTAACCAATCTTTTTGAAGCATGATAGGAAAACCACCATAAACCCTAGCACCTTCTAAATTTTTAGTGACCCCACCTCTTGCGGCTATGGTAGCAAAATCCCCTATTTCCAAATGCCCGCTTGTAGCACTTTGTCCACCCATAGTGACATTTTTACCTAAAATGCTTGAGCCTGAAATTCCACTTTGAGCTACTATAAGGCAGTTCTCCCCTATTTCACAATTATGTCCTACTTGAACCAAATTATCAATCTTTGTGCCTTGCTTTATGATAGTACTTTCAAAAACTGCTCTATCTATAGTAGTACAAGCTCCAACTTCTACAAAATCTTCTAAAATAACATTTCCATTGTGATAAATCTTATAATGCTCGCCATTTTTTGTATGTGCATAACCAAAACCATCACTACCTATAACACAATTTGCCAGCAAATGACATTTTTTACCTATTTTAGTGTCATTATAAATCACAGCATTTGGATGAATTATAGTATATTCACCTATACTTACATTATCGCCTATATAAGCGCCTGCCATTATCACTACATGATCAGCTATTTGGACATTTTCACCTATATAAACATTTGGCATAATCTTAGCACTTTTGGCAATATTAGATTGTTTTTTTTCACTAGAGATCAAAGGTTTAGCAAAAAGCTTACTTAAAAGCGCAAAAGATAAATGTGGATTATCAACAACTAGCTTAACGCAATCTTTTGAAACTAAATTTTCAAATTCTTTTGAGATTAATATAGCCCCAGCTCCACTACTTGCGATTTTTTTAGAGTTTTTTTCTCCATCGCAATAACTAAGTTCACTAAAACTTGCGTTATTTAATGAATTTAAAGCTGTAATTTCTATATCATCTCCATAATATTCTATACCTAAAAATTTAGCAATTTCACTAATTTTCATTTTACCTCCATTAAAATAGAACCACTTCTAACTACACTAATAGGATTATACTTTTTCATAGTTTTTAAAAAGTTATCGATATTTTTCGCATCATCACTTGCCATTACTACAATAAACTCATCATCACTATAAGTTACACTGCCATTATAAGCTTTTAATATAGCATCTAAGCCTGCAAAATTTTCATTTAAAGCAATCTTTACCAAAGCTGTTTCTTTTTCTATAAAATCACTAGAATCAATCACCTTATAAGTAGGTATGAGTTTATGAAGTTGTTTTATGATTTGCTCAAAAACTTTTTCATCACCTAAAGTAACGATGTTTATCCTTGAGAATTCTTTATCATCAAGTGGTGCAACAGTAAGTGATTCTATATTATAACCACGCCCTGAAAAAAGCCCAACAACGCGTGATAATACCCCATGCTCATTTAATACAATGACAGAAATTACTCTTCTTTTCATTTTTTATCCTTGTTTTTATAGCTAGGTAAAATCATATTATAAATAGCTCCCCCTGCAGGTACCATAGGTAATACATCTTCATAACGATCTATAGCCACATTTAAAACACAAGTTTTTTTAGATTCTAAGGCTGCTTTGAAAGCTTTTTGAAATTCTTCTTTATTGCAAACATTATAACCCTCACAATGAAAACCTTTAGCAATAGTAATAAAATCAGGTTGACTTGTTAAATCTGTATTAGAAAATCTTTCTTTATAAAACATACTTTGCCATTGTCTTACCATGCCTAAAAAAGAATTATTTAAAATGATATTAATCACTTTGATTTTATAAGCACTTGCAGTCATTAACTCTTGTATATTCATTAAAAAAGAACCATCACCTACAAAATTTACCACCACTTCTTCACCTACAGCTAATTTAGCTCCAAGTGCAGCCGGTAAAGAATAACCCATAGTTCCTTGTCCACCACTTGTTGCAAGTTGTCTTGCATAATTAAAAGGATAAAATTGCGCTACCCACATTTGATGCTGTCCTACATCAGTAATTATCCTTGCATCAGGAGCTAATCTAGCGCATTCTTCTATAACCCATTGAGGTTTTAAAACTTCATCACTATCTTCATAGATTAAAGGATATAATTGCTGATATCTTTGTAAAGTTTTAAACCATTCTTGGTATTTTGTATTATCAAAGCTTTCTTTTTTTAATTCTTCTAAGGTATCTAAAATAACACTTTTAATATCCCCAACTATAGGAAAATGCGCTTCAATGATTTTAGAAATAGAACTTGGATCTATATCAATATGAACGATTTTTGCACCCTTAGCAAACTCACTTGTTTTACCAGTAATCCTATCATCAAACCTAGCACCCACAGCAATGAGCAAATCACACTCACTTAAAGCAATATTTGCACAATAGCTCCCATGCATACCTGCCATTTTTAAATTAAGCTCATCATCACTTCTTAAAGTCCCTAGAGCCATCAAGGTTTCAACTGCAGGAATTTGACAAAAATGAATTAATTCTCTTAATTCATCACTAGCATTAGAAGCTACACAACCTCCACCTAGATAAAATAAAGGTTTTTGAGCATTTTTAATCAAACTTACTAATTTTTTAATTTGCTTGATATTTCCTTTATAGGTTGGCTTGTAAGTTTTCATAGAAATTTCTTTAGGATAGTGCCATTTACCTATAGCAGCAGTAATATCCTTAGGTATATCAATATGCACAGGCCCTTTTCTACCTGTTGTAGCAATATAAAAAGCTTCTTTTAAAATTTTAGGTAATTCTTCAATATTTTTTACTAAATAATTATGTTTTACACAAGGTCTTGAAATACCTATAGCATCGATTTCTTGAAAGGCATCGGTTCCTATTAAAGAATTTGCAACTTGAGCTGAAATTAAAACCAAAGGTATAGAATCACTATAAGCAGTAGCTAAACCTGTAACTGTATTGGTAAAACCAGGTCCACTTGTAACTACCGCCACGCCAACCTCACCACTCATTCTAGCATAAGCATCAGCACTATGTAAGGCTGCTTGCTCGTGTCTAACTAGGATATGTTTAAAATGAGTTTGCTTATAAATTTCATCATAAATATTTAAAGCAGCACCACCAGGATAACCAAAAACTACTTTAACATTTTCTTCTTTTAATGCTTCACAAATCATTTGCGAGCCATTTAGCTCTTTCATTATTTTACCTTTTTGCCTAAAATGGAAAATATTATAACGATAATTTAATAAATATTATTTTATAAGGAGAGTTTCTTGAAAAATCAAGAAACTACTTGTGCTTTTTTAGCGTATTCTATACCTAAATCAAAAGCTTTTGCATTTGCTTCTTTAGTTTTTGCAGGTACCATATCAAGCATAGTTTGTTTTAATGCATCAATATCAATACATTTACTCATATAAGCAGCTATAGCCAAAGCAACAACTGATTGAGTGGCTACATTGCCTACTTCTTCTTTAGCTATAGTAATAATAGGAATTTCAAAAATTTTCCATCTTACATAATCTTCTTTGCTTGGATGAACTAAATTTGGCTCTACAACTATAACACCACCTTCACAAACACCATCTTTAAAACTATGATAACCCTTATCAGCAGTTGAAAGCATAAAACTCACTTCACCTTCTACTGCATAAGGAAAAAAGATTTCACTTTCATCAATGATGATATCAACCTTAGTTGGTCCACCTCTAACTTGAGAAGTATAAGTAGAAGCTTTAAAAGCATTGCGCCCTTCTTTAATGGCAGCTTTAGCTAAAATTTCACCTGCAGTGATAACCCCTTGTCCACCTTCACCGCAAAATCTTAATTGATATTTCATTTTAATGCTCCTAAATCAACCATTCTTTTTTCTTTCAAGGCTCTTCTAACTTCTTCATAAGCTTCGCAATATTCTGCCTTGCTTTCATCTTGATGTAAAATTCCTGTAGGGAATTTATCTGCTCTTTGCTCATAGTCTAATTGTTCAAATTTATTTTTTTCAACACAACGATTTTTAATCCAATCAAGCATGCTTACAGCTTCACCCATTTTATTTTTTCTACCAAGATTAATATGGCAGTTTGAAAATACATCCACAAAGCTATAACCTTTGTGTGACAAAGCTTTAAAAATGATATTTTCAAGTTTATTTGCCTCAATAACATTTGTTCTTGCTACAAAAGAAGCCCCAGCGGCTTTAGTAAGCTCACAAGCATCAAAATTTGGGTCTATATTACCTGCTTGAGCTGTAACAGTGTAAAAGCCTTGTGGGGTAGTTGGAGAAGTTTGAGAATTTGTAAGACCATAAATAAAATTATTGATTAAAATATGAGTTAAATCTATATTTCTTCTGCAACCATGAATAGTGTGATTTCCACCAATTGCCAAAGTATCACCATCCCCGCTTACTACGATTACATGTTTTTTAGGATTTGCTAGTTTAATTCCTGTTGCATAAGCTATAGCTCTACCATGAGTTGTATGAACCGTGTTGCAATTTACATAAGAACTCATTCTACCACTACAACCTATACCAGAAACCAAACAAACATCATCCATATTCCAGCCAAGTTTTTGTATAGCTCTAATAATAGCTTTTAAAACAACACCATCACCACAACCCCAGCACCATTGTGTTGGAAGTTTATCTACTCTTAAATACTCATCATAATTAAAAGCCATTTTACATATTCTCCTTTACTTTAGCAATAATTTCACTTGGGGTTATAGGGCGACCATTTGCACGGTGCAAGCTAATAAAATCATCTCTTTTGCTTACTCTTTGAATTTCTTCTAAATATTGCCCCATATTTAGCTCGCTAACCATAACTTTTTCAAATTTAGATACCACTTGAGCTATTTTTTTCTCAGCTACTGGATATAAAGTAATAGGTCTAAAAAGCCCTACTTTAAAACCTTCTTCTCTAAGTCTTAAAATAGCTTCTTTAGCAGATCTTGCAACACTACCATAAGCAATGATTAAAAACTGCGCATCATCACACATAAACTCTTCATAAGTGCAAATTTCATCAGTATTATTTTTAATCTTACCAAACAATCTTTTTATATTTTTATCTACAATCGCTCCATCTTCAGTTGGAAAACCTATATCTCCATGATGAAGTCCTGTGATATGATAACGATAACCTTCAAAGAAAGGATTTAGCGTAGCAGCTTCATTTTCCCCTGCTGCATAAGGTTTATAATCTTTTTTATCGCCGCTAAATTTTTTACGGTTAATAATTTCTAATTCTTCTAAATCAGGCAATTTTGCCTTACCATTCATATGTCCTATGGTTTCATCTAAAAGTAAAAATACCGGAGTCATATATTTTTCAGCTAGATTAAAAGCTCTAATGGTTTCAGTATAAGCTTCTTCTAATGAAGCAGGAGCTAAAGCTATACTCGCATAATCTCCATGCGTTGGAGCTTTAGCCTGAAACAAATCACCTTGTGCAACCCTTGTAGGAAGACCAGTGGATGGACCACCTCTCATAACATTTACAATCACAAGTGGAATTTCAGCTATAAAACCCAAGCCAATTTGCTCAGCTTTTAAAGAAATCCCAGGCCCGCTACTTGCTGTCATAGACTTAACACCACTCATAGAAGCACCCAAAGCCACACTAATACCTGAAATTTCATCTTCCATCTGTATAAAAGTACCATCATTTTTTGGTAACATATGACTTAGTTCGTGTGCTATTTCAGAACTTGGGGTAATTGGATAACCACCAAAAAATTTACAGCCACAATCAATCGCAGCTTTGGCTACTAAAACATTACCTGTTGATATCACTTCTCTCATTGTTTTTCCTATGCGTTTAATTTTTTATATTTATTTTCTTTAACAGCTTGTGCTCTTTCTTTAGCTTCTGGTGTAAGTTTTGCAAATTTAAATTCATCTCTTTTAGCAACGAAAATTGCAAAATCAGGACAATGGCTTTCGCATTCACTACAGCCTATACAAGAATCAGGATGAACCACTTCTATCATCTGTCCTAAAACTGCACTGATTTCATCTCTCATTGCTAAAACTCCAGCTGGACAATAACTAACACAGATATTGCAAGCTTTACATCTTGCTTCATCAACCCAAACCGGTGTATTTTCTGGGGCTACCATTAAAATTCCTTTCCAATTTATTGTTATTTTTAATGATTTTTTATCAAAAATTATTTTTAAACAAACTTTTTATTATAGCGAATTTATGGCATGAGTAAATATTATTTAAAATATAAGGTAAAACAAATAGGTATTTATAACGCAAAGTAACATTAGGAGTTAAAAACTCCTAAAAATTACTTATAATTATACTGAGAGAGAGAATTTTCTAATGCGATTTGTTCTTGATTGTCTAATTTTAACTCCAAAATTTCAAGCACTCCATCAAGACTAATTCTTGCCATAACACCAAAAGCTTTTTCTTTTATGCCATATTCTCCATCTAAAATCGCACATATTGGTAAAAATTCTCCACTTTTTAAAGCTTCTATCATCCTCACACAAGCACTTGCAGGAGCTAAATATGCTGAAGTTTTTAAATATTTTATGATTTTAGCACCACCTGTTTTAACTTCTTGTTCTATTTGAGTAAGTTCACATTCATTTAAAACTTTATTTAATGCTTTGTTTTGAACTTTACTTTGAGATTTTACTAAAACCATGCTATCATTGTGAAAACCTATAAGTTTAGTATCTATACAAGAAGTTTTTATATCTAATTTTTTACCGACTTCATATTTAAATCTAGCATTATCTAAAACACCTGCCATAGCAATGATTTTCTTTGATGAGAATAATTTACTTTCATAAAGAGCATTGAGTAAAAAATCTACAGGGTTACTTACTATGATAAATAAAGGATCGTTGTTAAATTTTTTAATATTATTAGCACACTCAAGCATAATTTTAGCATTAATAGCAAAAAGCTCATCCCTGCTTTGACCTTCTTTTCTAGCTACTCCCGCACTAAAAATAACTACTTGGGAATCTTTTGAGTGTGCATAATCATCTGTACAAGTTATTTTGATATCAAAATTAAAAGCAGCTATACTCTGACTTAATTCTAATTCTCTAGCAAAAAGTAAATCTTTATTAATATCAATTAAAACAAGTTCATCAACCAACTCTCTTAAAATCAAAGCATAAGCAGTGCTTACTCCAACATTTCCTGCGCCTATGATGGTGATTTTCATTTTTTCTCCTTTTTATGTTTATTTAACTAAATTAGCTGGTAATTCAAAAATATTTTTAATTAAATGATAAGGAAGTTGCAAGCTTTGCGCAATAAGCTGGGTTTTAAATTCAGGTTCATCCACTGTTCCACTTAATTTAATTTGTGTGCTAATTTGTCTATCTTTACCTAATATAATTTGATTGATAATTGGAACTTTGGAAATAACCGAACTAGCTGATTTTAGCGTTCTAAGTTCTAATAAACCATCTACTTGATTACTTCTTAAATTGATTTTAACTTGACCTAGCACATCTGCGCTATCACCATTAAAATTAAGTGCGTCAATTTCAAAAAGATCTTTTTTACGGTTAAAACTTATACCAGCATTTTCAACACTAAATCCTTTTTCATTAAAGGTAGGGGCTTTAAATAAAATTAAACTAGGTATGGTATCAATAAAACTTAAAAGCTGTTGATGAAATTTTAAATCTTTTAAATATGTATCTTTAAATAAGAACTTACCTTTGAAAAAATCAGTGCTATTACCATCTACATAAAGATTAAACTCGCCTTTTTCAAAAACATTTTGACGCATAAAGGTGTTTAAAAAATCATCATCCATTTTTAAAGCCCTAATTTGCATTTGATTTTCTTTAAGCAAAAAGTCAAATTTAGATTCATTTCTATTTGCCCAAGCTTTTACATAATCTTTTTTAATTTTAGCGTCAAATTGATCAAAATCTAAGGTTTTATTAAAATCTTTCAAAATTAAATCTATATTTTTACCACTAATATTATAAGTTGAATTTTCAAGAGTATCCAGGGTGTTTTCCGTATCTTGCTGAGAAATCAATAAATTAATATTATTTAAAGTGATATTTACATCATCATTGTCTTTTTGAGCAAAAACACTACCGCTTGCACTGGTTAAATTAAAATCATCACCTTTTATTTTTATACTAAAACTATCATATTCATAAGGATTGTTGTCTTTATAAAGTAAAAATGATTCAAAAGTAGTATTATTAATATCTACATTAAAATCTTGAAAATTTAGAGTATTTAAAGTTAATTCCCCATCATGTACTTTATTTTTTTGCATTAATTTGGAATAATTTTTATATTTTGCAAGTTTTTCAACATAAACAGACATACCTTGATCAAAATTTAAGGTTGTAGTAAATTCTTTATTATATAAACTAATATTTTTATCAAAATCAAGGCTTAGATCAAGAAATTTATTTTCTATTTTTAAGCTCTCTTGTGGTAGTTTTAAGTTTGTTATAAAGGTTTTAAAATCACCTTTTTTTTGCTTCAAATCAACACTTGCATTAAGATCACCATTAATCATACTACCTTGCACGCTTGCATTTTGTATATCTAGCTTATCTTTTTTTAAAATAAGATTTGCTTGAACTATCTTAAAATCACTTATATTTATATTTGAATTAATGATATTAAAACTTCCATTATAAGCAATTTTCTCAGGATGTTCAAAAGGAATTTTCAATATTAAATCAGTCTTTGTAATACCATTATTTTGTAAAAATGGTAATTTTATATCATATAAAAGCAAAATTTTATTAACCCTATAGTCAGCTCTAGCATTATCACTTTTAATGTGTATATAAATTCCTGCTTTTTCATTTAACATATTATCTATATAAATTTGGCTTTGAGCTAAATCATAATTATTAAAACGCAATTCATCATAAATAAAATCAAGTCTTTGTTTGGCAAATTCAAGCCTCACAAAAGGACTTACGATAGGATCTATTCCTTTATCTAAAACTACTTTTAAATTATTTACATAACCTTTGGCACTGATATCATTTAAGTAATATCTATGTTTTCCAAAGTCTGCAAAACCGGTTAATTTTTCTATAAAATAAAAATCAGCCTTTACCTTGCCACCCACCCAAAGAGGAAGATCAGAAGGCAAGTGCACTCCATTTTCTACTAAAACATCAAAGATTTTTGAAATATTATTTGAGCTTATATTTTCTAATTCATAAGCAATCTCTTCTCTTTTAAGTGAGAATTTGATATCACTTTTTAAAAAATTACTATCAATTTCTCCTTTAAAAGTATAAAATTTTGTCTTAGGATTAATAAGCAAAGATCCGACTATACTAAGATTATGATCTTTTAAAATAAAATTATCAATATTAGCTTGTATATTTTTATCACTAATTTTTAAATTTACTTTCACTAAAAGATTTTTACTATTCACAAAAAATAAATTATTTTTATAAATTAACTCCACGGGATAGTTATTGACAAACATTTCATCAATATTGATTTCTTGAAAAAACCAATAAATATATTTTACATCTTTAATAAGCTGCACAGCTTTACTTGCACTAGTTTCATTTTGAGTACTTTGACTTTGAGAATTTACTATAACTTTTTTAGCATTTAAAATGAGTTTTTTATCTAATTTAATATATAATTTCTCTAAATTAATAGAAGAAAATTCTAATTTTTCTATGTAAATTCCATTTTTGAGGTAAATAAACAAAGCAATGAAAAGTATCATAGGTAATGCTAAAAATTTAAGAATTTTTTTAATATGTTGTGATTTAATTTTAATTTTTCTTTTATCCATTTTTTATTATCTACTTTTACCTATAAAAACAAACTCTGTAGTTTTTATACCACAAGGTTCTGTTAGCAAGATTATAACGCAATTAGATAAAAATAACTATAAAATGAGCAGTATTGATAAATATACTTTATATTTCTTAGGTCATCCACAATCTGGCTGGATAAATATAGGTACAAAAGAATTAAATAGAGCTGAATTTTTACATAAACTTACCGTTGCTAAAGCAGCACTTGAAACTATTACTTTAATTCCCGGAGAAACGACTGAAATTTTCTTTGAAGAATTAGCGCCAAAGTTAAATTTAAATACCAAAACCTTAATGCAAGAATTTTACAAACAAAGCCCTTTTAAAGAAGGTATGCTTTTTCCTGAAACTTATAAAATTCCAAAAGGTATCACAGAAGAACTTTTAGTGAAATATCTTTTGGCTTATTCTGCAAGTGAATTTAAAAAACTTTCTTATAAAATTTTTAGAGAATATAATGAAAAAAAATGGCATGAGTATATCATCATAGCTTCCATTATACAAAAAGAAGCAGCAAGTAATGAAGAAATGCCTATAGTTTCATCTGTAATTAGAAATCGCTTAAGAAAAGGCATGAAGCTTCAAATGGATGGGACGCTAAATTATGGAAAATACTCTCATGAAAAAATCACTCCACAAAGAATAAGATCAGATAATAGTTCTTATAATACTTATAAATTTAGTGGAATTCCAAAAGAAGCTGTCTGTAATGTTTCATTTGAAGCTATCAAGGCAGCTATTTTTCCTGCAAAGACAGATTATTTATACTTTGTAAGAGATAAAAAAACTAATAAGCATATTTTTACCTCTACTTTAAAAGATCACAACAAGGCAATAAGAAATTAATTATAAAATTTCTCTTTGGCCTTTTGCATCAGGTTCGCTTAAAACTCCCATTTGCGTGAGCTGCTCTACTATATTTGCAGCGCGGTTATAGCCTATTTTTAAGCGTCTTTGTATATAAGAAATACTTGTTTTTCTATCCTCTAAAACTATAGCTTTAGCCTCTTCATATAACTCATCTAAATCACCATCGCTAAAGTCATTTCTTCTTGCATTAAAATCAGAATTTTCATCCTTTAAAAAACTCTCATCATATTCTACAACTTGTTGTTCTTTTAAAAACTCAACTATATTTTCTATTTCATTTTCACTTGCAAATGGGGCATGCAAACGCACTAAAGAACTCATACCAGGGGGAGTAAATAAACAATCTCCTCTTCCTAACAAACTCTCAGCCCCCATAGCATCTAAAATTACCTTAGAGTCTATTTTTTGTCCTACTTTATAAGAAATTCTACTTGGTAAATTTGCCTTTACAACTCCCGTTACAACATCAACCGAAGGTCTTTGGGTGGCAACTATAAGGTGTATTCCACTTGCTCTTGCCATTTGAGCTAAGCGACCTATGTAAAATTCCACATCTTTTCCCGCTGTCATCATTAAATCCGCAAGTTCATCGATAATCACAACTATAAAAGGTAAGATTTCTCCGCCTTGATCTTTGATTTTTTCATTGTAATTTTCTATATTTTTAGTCTTTGCTTCAGCCATTAAGCGGTATCTTCGCTCCATTTCAGCAACCATATTTGATAAAGCATTAACAGCCTTTTTAGGATCAGTAATCACCGGAGTTAATAAATGAGGTATGTCATTATAAATACTAAATTCAAGCATTTTTGGATCTATCATCATAAGTCTTAGTGTTTTTGGCGAATTTCTATAAAGCAAAGATAAAAGCATGGAATTTATCCCCACACTTTTACCGCTTCCTGTAGTTCCTGCTATTAAAAGATGAGGAAGTTTTTTAAGATCTGTTATGAAAGGATCCCCTACTATATCTTTACCTAAAGCTATAGTTAAAGGTGAACTTGAGTTTTTAAATACATCACTTTCTAAAATTTCTCTTAAATATATAGTATCAATTTTTTCATTTGGTACTTCAATACCTACTACATCTTTGCCTGGTATTGGAGCTTGAATTCTTATAGTTTGAGCTTTTAATGCCATAGCTAAATCATCTTGTAAAGATAAAATCTTACTCACTTTCACATCTGCAGCTGGACGAAATTCAAATGTAGTCACTACAGGACCTGTGTAAGTTCTAACTACATCTCCACCTATTTTAAAGCGTCTTAATTTTTCCAATAAATCATATATTTTTCTATCGATTTCTTCTTCATTGATCTCATTTTTTCCCTCTTTTGGCATAGATAAAAAATCTAGTGGTGGCAAGATAAAATCTTTTGGTTTTTCAAAATTTCCAAAGTCAAGATCTTTCAATAAAGCTTTATTTTCACTAACTTCACTAGTGATAGAATGATGAGTTTTATTTTCTAATTCTTCATTTTTAATCTCTTTTATTTCAAAGGCATTGTTTTCTTCTTTAACTTCATTTTGAATTTCCTCTACTATAAAAGGATTTTGAAGTTCTTTTTTACTTCTTAATTCTTCTATACTAAGAGGCTTTGTGAAATCATCTTCACTAAAATCTAGTTCTTTCACTTCATTTTGCGGGATAAAATCCTCATCTTTAAAATCTTTCACCCCTAAAAAACTAGTTTTGTTTTGAATTTTTTTAAACTCGGCTTCTTTTTGTGCTTCTATAGCGTTTAATTCTTCAATTTTTTTAAAATCCTCATTAAGCTCTTCTAAAATTTTTTCTTTTTGTAAGGCTTTATACTCTTCTAGTAATTTAGCTTTTTGTAACATTTGCTCACGCTCTTTAAGCTCTTTAGCAAACAAAGAATTTTCTTCTATTATTTCTTCTTTATTTTCATTTAAATCCATATTGCGTCTTTTATAGCTTGGCTCATCTAAATTTTTACTTTTTAAAGTTTGAGTATAAATATCTTCACTATTGTTTTTATATTTTGACAAATACTCTTCAGGGGTCATCTCATCTTCCTTTATATTTATTTGACTGGCTTTTTGAGCAAAACTTGCGATAGGCTCTGAAAGTTCATGAATATAACTTGAGCTTAATTTTTTATCCTCTTCACTAATTATCACTTCTTCTAATTCTTGATTTTTTAAATCTTCAAGATTGAATTTTTTATTTTCTTGAGTCTCTTGTTTTGGTAGTTCTTCATTTTTAATAGGTTCTTCTTTTTTCTCTTTGATTAAAAGCTCTTGCTTAAGCTTTTCTTGCTCTTCTTTGGTTTCATTTTCATACTTATCACCACCAAAAAATCCAAAAATTTTATTTTTTATCAAAGTTTCAAGTTTTAAATAAAAATCAAAATCAAGCTCTACTTTAAACACTTCTTTGATAAATTTTGGAAAAGAAATACTAAAAGCAAAAGCTAAAAGCAAAATTATCAAAATCAAGCTACCTATTTTTCCAAAAAGCCCATCTAAAATTACAAACATAGCAGAAGCTATATAACCTTTATCTTGTAAAAACGCTGAAGCAAAAATAAGCGAAGTAAGAATGCAAGTAAAAATAGCTACACTAAATCTACGCTCAATAAGTTCTAAATTATAATCATTTTTATACAAAAGATAATTAAACCAAAAAAAGACAAAAGGATAAAATTTAGTCAATGAACCAAATAAAAAATAACTAAGTTTTGCTAAAGAGTATCCTATAATACTCACCAAAGTTTGATCAGGTATCAAAGCACTTAAACAAAAATAAAAAATAAAAATATTAGAAATAATAAAAATAGCTTCTTTTTTTATAATATATCCTTTATAAAGAAAAAAGCTATTATATCAAAAATTACATGTAGTTTAACAAACTCATTTGAGAAATTTTAGAAGTGGCTGAAAGCATAGCTTGATAAGAAACCATAGTTTGCATAAACTGCATATATGTTTGCCCATAATCAGCATCAGTCACACCGCTTTTTATAGAAGCAACATTAACATTTAAAAAAGTCATTCTTTTATTTGTCTCTTCTATGTTATTAGTATAAGCTCCTATGGTTGTATGCATTTTTCTAACATGATCTTGCAAATGATCAATTCTTTCTAAAGCCCCTTGTAAACCTGTATTTCTAGGATCTTTACCTTCAGAATCAGCTCTCATATTTCCATTTAACACAGCATCTATCATTTCATCTAAGTCTTTAATCAAATCCACATTTGGATCATCAATAGTCAAAGAATTATTAGCGCTAAATACAAAATTTGATCCTTGTACTGTTTGGCCACCTACAGTTGGAAAACCAGTATTTGAATTTCCATCTTTTATACTTACACCTATATTTGTATTTGTAGAAAATTTATCAGTTATACTAATACGACCCTTATAGTCCATATTTACTTCAACAAAATCTTTAGAATTATCAATATTTTGTTGAATAGTTTGAAAATCATTATTATTAATAGTTCCGTTTTGATTTGCGTTAATAGTTGCCGTAGGAACATTATCGCTTGCAAACATACCTATAATATCATTTAGCTGACCATAAGTAATATCTTCAGGTCTTGTTTGCATACCCACTGAAGTTCCTGTTGCTTCATTATACTGAGAATGAGTAATAGGAAAACTTATGGTTTGACCTGGATTATTTGGATCAGGATAACTTACTCTTGAATTTTCTAAATCAATGGTAACATTATAAGTTTGACCACTCTTAGAAGTAATGCTCATTTGAAGCTCTTGCCCTGTCATATCTCCATTGGCATTAGCGATTACTTCGCTTAATTTTGTACTATCAGTGGCATACTCGCTAGTTCCTTTTATAATTTGAGAAACATTGCCATATACAGTATTTCCATCTTTTTCAAAAGGCACATCAAATTCTTTTCCGTTTGTTTTATTGCCATTAATATTACTTTTAATAAAGTCTGTTTGGTGTATGTTTAATTGAAAATCTTGATTATTAACACGCACAGTTACAGGACTTGTAACATTATTTAAATTCCCATTGTGAGCTGCTTGCATAATACGATCAGTTAACTGATCCATGGTTATACCCTCTGCTTCAGCTGCTTCTTTTAATGTTGTAATTTGTTCTTTATTTTGTGCTTGTGGGGTCAAAGCAATTGCGTGAAAATCTAAAGAACTATTTCCTTCTTTTAAATTTTTAATTTCGATTTGTCCGCTATCATTCATACTCACTTCAACAACTTTATTTGTATCTGTATTACCATAAAGTTTTCCGATATTTTCTAAAACATCTCCCAGCTTATCTTCAGGACCTATATTTATAGTAGCTTTAAAACTTGTTCCATCAGGTTTTACACCTTGTATATACATAGATGATTTTGGAAAATCAAGTTTTGAATCTTCATAGTCAAAATCCTTATCCGTATCAAGCCCACCACCTTGAACATAATTTTGTCCTATAAGATAAGAAAATTTAGACTCTTCATCTAAAAATTTCTTTTGATCAGGGTTTTTATTAACATCAAATCTATTATCTATCATAGAAACATTTGTTGATATTAATTTATGCTCATTGGTATCGGGTTTAAAAAATAAATCCCAACCAGGAACATTATAAGGAATTTGTGTACCAGCACCACTTACTACAAAAATATTATCTTTATTACCAGTATAATTTCCAAATTTATCAAAAGGTTTTGTGGCCGTATTAGAACCTGCAAATAAATACTGACCATTAATGCTAGTATTAGCAATATTTACTATAGAATCTCTTATAAGTTTAAGCTCTTTTGCTATAGCCTCCCTTGAGGTTTGAGAATTTCCATCACTTGCTGCTTTTGTTAAAAGCGTTTTAAATTTTTCTAAAAGCTCAGTTATGTTTTTTATCGCTGTATCAGTATTTTTAGCCATTTCCATAGCAGATTGAGTACCTTGGATAACCTGTCCTATGTTAGCCAATTCATACTCTAACCTTGAGCCGTTTATGTAGATATTTGCATTTTCAAAGGAATGTTGGATGATTTGCCCAGTTTGCAATTGCAAATTATATTTATTAAGTAAAGACTGTCCGTCTGTGTAATTTTGTATAGAAGTGTAGTAATTATACTGATTGCTAATTCTCATTATTTTGCTCCGCAAGTAGATTTTTACAAATATTACAAGCAAAAAAAGTTCCAATTTTTAAAGATATTTTAATTTTCTATATAAATATTTTTATATTGTTTTAATTTTTTTTTAGTATAATCTCAACTCTTAAATAAAATTAAATTCTTGATAAAAGCCCAAGTGGTGAAACTGGTAGACGCGCCAGACTCAAAATCTGGTAAGGGCAACCTTGTGTCGGTTCAAGTCCGACCTTGGGCACCATTTGTTTTTTACTCCCAAATGTTATTTTTTGGCAAATTATATTCAAAATATTAAAAAAGAGTTTTTATTTTCATTAACAAATCACACCTGCTAAATCTATCATTTACCTACTTCAATCTCACATTCATAATCATATTAGATAAAAAGATATTATCTTTATCAAAGCTTTTTAAGTTATATTCTAGTTTTAAATATCTTTTTTGTATATCTTGCATTAAAGTTGAAAGATTGTATAAACTTAAACTTTCTAATATATTTTATAAGTTCTATCTTGCTTAAAGTATTAAAATCATTTAACAAGCTAAGATAATTACTTATAATAGAAGAAGAATTGATATTATTAAATACAATTTTATTTTTTATATCTTCTTTAATAAAAAATTGATTATTTTTTATATAAAAATAATCTTTAAGATGATTATTACTTAATATTTGATTATAAAAACTTAAAAGGCTTTCTTTATTGTTTAAGTCTATAAAATTTAAAAATATATTTTCTTTTAATAATACTTCTTGTAATTGTTTTAAGTTTTTAAAAGCTTGATTTATACTAGAAGTATTTTTTAAAGCATAAATGATATTGTCATCTTTAGAAATTTTTCTATTAATATTATATTGCAATAAAGGATTTTTATAAAGTGTATCACTATTGATTAAGATATTGATATGAAAAGATTCTTTACTTTTATTAGTTAATTGAAGCAAAGATATAACATCTTTTATAACTTGTAAAATATCATTTGCTACTTCACCATAACCCCAAGTAAAGATAATAGATTATCATCTATATTTGTAGCACCAAATAATGAAGAAGGTGCAAAAATTAAAGCACTAAGGAATAAAATGTAAAATCTTTTCATCAATTGTATTAAAGAAGTTAAAGAGTTTGTTTGGTATAATTGTATTAAGGGTGCAACGCCAAAGGGGCGCAACCCTTTAGCGTTAATTTACCACCCAGAAGGGAGGTGAAGCTTAATGCTAACAAAAATTATCCTTATAATTATACTCTTAACGCTTTGCTATGTCAAGGCTTATTGAGTATCCCCTGCTTTTGCAGGGTTTAGGATAATCCCTTTGGCTTTTACCAAACAAATTTTAGCTAAACTCTATATCCTTTCTATAAATTTATTTTTCTTTTTAATTAGTAGGTTTTCTTGTTAAATTCTCAAGATTGCTTTCAATCTTTTCTTGTATTTTTATAGAATCAGCTTGTATTTTATCTACATCAATACTTCCAACAATATCAGCAATAAACTCACTTAAATCTATTTCGCTAAAATCTAACTTTTGAAATTCTTCCGGAATAAATCCTCTACAATCAGGACTCTTTGGAGAACCCCAACCTCTTTTAATTTGTGGGCGTCCTTGTTCATTAAATATTCTTGCTAATTTTGAATTAAAACAACAATGTGTTTTTTTATGCTGAATACAAGCTATGAATTTATTTTTTTAGAGCAATATTCACCAAGCTCTACACATACCAATAAATCCAAAAGAAAGTAGTATGTTATAATGTGACATAACACTATTTAAAAAATTTATAACTACATTTTTTATACTTCAATTTGATTTTTTTGAGTATTTGTATGAAAGAGTGCTTTTAGCTCTTGTTCGTGTCTTATTTTAAGCTCCTGAGTAATCCTTGTTAGTTCATTATTTACACCCAAAGCTAATTTTAAATCACTTTGACTTTTTTCTAATTTTGCGTTTGCGCTATCTAGCTTAAGATATAAAAATACATTAAGCATAAGCATTAGAGCTAAAGCAATATAAAGCTTTGTGTTTTTAAATAAAAGATTTATCATTTCTTATTTTAGAAGTTTAAGTAAGATTTGAATATAATCTAAAAGGGTGGAACACCAAAGGTGGCCGCCTTTGGTGTTAATCAACACTCAGTTAGGTGGTGATTAAATTGAACCATAAAATTCTAGTAATAATTATACTACTTTGCATAATTATAGTCAAGGCTTATTAGCTTTGATTTCCCCTTTAAAAAGGGGAGCTAGAATACCACCTTTGGCCTACTTAAACTTTTATCTCCTTTCTAAAATTCGTTTGTGATTTCTAATTTTATATTTGATAAATCTTGCTGATATAACAAGTCATATAATTCTTTACAAGCTTGTCTGCTTTGTCCTATACTTTCATCACTCTTAGTTAAACCTAGTAAAATACAACCTTTTGTATTCTAATAATTATATACTTATCATCTTTTACTCTCAAATATTGTTTTATAAACAAATTTTCATTTCCAAACTATAAGCTTTATAGCATTCATAAACTAGACTTTATTTGTTTATAAAGCAATTGTTGTTAATATTTTTAAAAAATTTAGAGAAAAACCATGAAAGATCTTAAAAAATACATTGCAAATTCCAAACTAACACGCCTTGAAGTTTTATATGAAAAATTAGTAAAGTCTGAAAATGGCATAACCATAAAAGAACTAGCCCAAGAACTCAATGTAAGCGCTAAAACCATAAAAAGAGACATGCAAGGGGTTTTTGAGCCTATGGGACTTATTAAAAATGGAAGAAAATGGCGTATCGATACAAGCAAAGACACTCAAGAGCAAGATGATGAAAAAATAATCCTTGAAGTGCTTGATACCATGGCAAAAAGCGCTGGAAACAGTTTTTATGCTAAGGCTCATCCCCTACTTTCTAAACTTTCTCAAAACATTTCTAATCCCATCCATACTAGCCTAGATGCAGAAAAACTAGAAGAAAAAGATTTAAACAATTTTCAAATTCTTGAACAAGCTATTAACACTAAAACACAAATTGTCTTTAAATATGAAAATAAACTTTTCCAAGCAAAACCTTTAAAACTAGCTTTTTTTAGTGGATTTTGGTATTTACTTGCTTTTGATATGAAAAAACGAGATATTTTCAAAAAATTTTATTTAAAAAATATCCAAAACATCACCCTAACCCAAGAACATTTTCAAACCGATGAAAGTTTAGAAATAAAACTTCAAAGAGTAAATTCTATATGGTTTAGTCTTGATAAGCCTTTTACAGTAAGGCTTTTAGTAGAAGAACCAATACGAAAATACTTTGAAAGAAAGCCTCTAAATTCACAAATCATCACCGGTAAAGATAAAGATGGTTCCATAGAAATAGAGCTTGAGATAACTCATGAAATGGAAATTTTACCTTTGGTGTATTATTACATACCTTATGTAAAGGTTTTAGAACCTGATTTTATAGCAAATAAAGTCAAAGAAGTAGTTAAGCAATACCTTGATCACATAAGCAAATGATTGCTTATTTGTTTGGTTTTAATTTATTGTTAATCTTTTTTAAAGTGTTTTTTATGGTTTCTTTGTTTAAAAACTCTTCTAAAATTTTAGAAAATTCTACCATCCAATTGCCATGATTATTTATTAACCAATACACAAAAGCATATTTTTCTTTAAAGTTAAAATTGTCAAATTCATTATAGTAATAATGATTGCCACTTCTGCGAATATTGTCATTTCTTATATTTGAGTTTTGAAAGAATTCTTTATATTTATCATTCTTTTTATTATGATTTATTTTAAAAGTCAATCCAAAATTACTATAATCACTTTTTCCAAAATAAACACCCACACTAGGCCACACATCATTACCATCATCTTCATAAATTTTTGGATAAAAATCAAACCAATCACAATTAAATCTTTTCTCATTAAGCTTATATCCAAACCATTTTATACCACATATAGTTCGTTCTTTTTCAAATTCTTTTTCAAGTTCATTAAAAAAATCACTTACTAATTCTTCACAAATTTCATCCCATTTCTCTTCTACTATTTCTTTTGCTTTTTTATATTTTATATCTTTAGAATCACTTTCGTCTTTTAATTTTATAGAATTGTTTAAATTTTCTTTACTTGATTTCAAAAATTCCAAGACATAATCTTTAACCACATAATCATCTATAGCTACATACCAAGTTAAAATAGTTTTATATTGATTTAAAGTAAAAATCACATTTTGCATATCATTTTTAAATTTTTTATCAATTTCATTGTTTTTAACTTTATTCTCACACACACCTATACAAGCATTAACCCACTCTTTTATCCATTTATAATCCATTTTTAGATAATAACTCATTTTTTTATTAGAGTTATTATAGATAAGATCATCATTTATTTTAAATCCATTTCTTGTGCCTAAGCTATACTTGCTAGGCTCGGTATCTTCATTTTTATGCAGATAAATAGTAAGTATATTTTCATGAAAATCATCCATGTTTTCAACTTTTTCTTTTATGTATTTTACATAATCTTTGAGTTGATTTGGCTGATCTCTTGCGTTAAGTTTATTTTCGATAATGATATATCTTTTATCTTTTAAACTTATGAGTATATCGATCCTCCTATTATCTTTCGCACGAGCTTCTGTTTCTACTCTTTCTATATCATAAGCTGTAAGATTTTTAAATTTCTTAGCCTTTGTGTATCTTCCAAGCTTTTTTAAAAACTCATTTGCAAAAAGCTCTTGATAATGATCATCATGTGGATCTATCAAATAAGCTATAAATTTAGAATGATAATTTTCACTTTCTTGCACATTTAAAGCTTCGAAAATATTTATATCACTCATACCTTTTTTGGTATTTTCTTCAAATTTATTATTAACCCTTAATAATTCTTCAATAAAAACTTTCATTTTTTTCCTTGAAATATTTTCACAATTATACTACAAAAATATAGACTACCATTGTCTTCTTTTTTTAGCTATGATTTTTCAAATCATTCAAAAAAAGGATTAAAAATGCTTCAAACCATGAAACACATCCTAACTCACACTGATGAGACTTTACTTGCAAAGAAATTTGGCTATAACAATGTAGAAAAATTTATCAAAACAAAAACTTTGTTTTTAGAATGTGAAAGCATACAAGAATGGCTTTTAAAAGGACATTATGATATGGTAAATTCCTCTTTGGAATTTATACAAAAATTTGATTTTATCTTAGATAAAGAAATTTTAAATTCAACCTTAGAACAAAGCATTTTATTAAAAGATAAACACATAAAATTACAAGAAGCAAAAGCCATCATAAAAACAAATTTTAAACGCAAAAGCGAACCTTTACATGTTTTGATGTTTTTATCTCATTTGCGTGTGCTTAAATTTCCTATTAGTAATGATTTACTCTATCTTAATAAAACACAAATCATGCAAAAATTCAAAGAACTTACCATAAAACATTATAAAAATTCGCAAGGTAAATTAAAACTTTGGGGAGATATCTTACAATATGACATTATTTATGATGATGATCTATTGGTTTTAAGCATGCTAAAGAGCGATGAATGATAGCCATTTCTACACTTTTATCATCAAAACATAAAAGAATTTATCAAAATCTTGTGCAAAATTTTGCTAAATTAAACATCACTTTTAAAGAAATACCAAGCAATGATATATGGTTAAGAGATTTCATGTATGTGTAAGAAAATTTTTAGCCAAAATCCAACACTTAGCAAGGAAAGCATTATCCATACTTTAAAACAAAGTCTAAATTTAAAACACATAATCTTTTTACCAAAACTAGCTTATGATAGATACACACATAATGATGATATTAATGATTTTTCATAACTAGACAATAAAAGTCTAGTTATTTTGTTTATAATTGCATTATATATCTTAGTTTAAAGGTTTATAATGCAAACAAATACTTCTACTCTTACTCATATTGTGGATTTGGATTATTATACACATAATATAAGGGTTATCTCGCTTCATGCACAAATGTTCTCACATAATAAGCAAATAAAAAAAGATTTTTATAGCGAATTTGAAGATATATTAAATAAAGATAGTAAAATTCCTAGTTTTATTTATAAACAATATTCTAAATTTATTCTTCCTGATTTTTTAAAGAAAAACTTAAATTATCTAAAAAAATATTTAAATTTTAGCCAAGCAGAATGTGATGTGTTTGTGTTTTTTTACTATGCGAACAAAGGTCGTTTTGCCTTACATCAAGGATATAGCGCTGCTTTGGGTAAAAAAATTATAGAGAAAATTTTCAACCTTACCCCAAAAGATATCAACAAAGCTTTAAGTAATGATTCTATGCTTTTTAAGCTTGATGCTTTGTGTTATTATGATAGCGATGCATTTGGTATAGATATAAAAAATTTTGAAAATATTTTTACACAAGATATTAGCAAAACCACACTTATGAGTGAATTTTCGTATTTTTTACCAAAAACTAGACTAAATTTGAGTGATTTTGACTATATACAAGAGGAATTTAATACCATCACTACTTTTTTAAAAAAATCCCAAAAGGGAAATATTTTTATATATGGAAAAGCAGGTGTAGGTAAAAATGAGCTTAGCGCGCTCATAGCTAAAGAGCTTGGAAAAGAAGCATTGTGCGTTAAAGATTGTGAAGATGTAAAAAAATCAAATAGAATTTCAAATTTTTATGCACTAAAAAAGATCATTAATCCAAAAAAGCAAATGATAATATTTGATGAGTGTGAAGATAGTCTTTGCTATGATTCTTTAAAAGAAAAAATTAGAATTAATAAAATCTTAGATGAAGAAAATGGCATATGTGTGTTTTTATCAAATTCTAATGAGATGGATGAGGCGTATTTAAGACGCTTTGATATGATTTTAGAGCTTGAATGCATGCCAAAAGAAAAGAAAATTCAAAATATAAAAAATTTATTTGCCAAAAAAAGATTAAAAATAGATGAGGCGATTATAGAAAGCATAGCTTCTCACCCTGAACTTTCTCAAGGCGTGATATTAAAATGTGCAAACAATGCTAAGATCTTTAAAAACAAAAGCCAAGAAGTGTTTGTAAGGTTGATCAATGAGAATTTAAAAGCAAGATCACTTCGCACAATTTCAATGCCAAAAAAAGATAAAAAATATAATTTAAATTTAATAGAATGTGATTTAAATTTACAAGAGCTGATAAATAACATCAATGAAAACTCAAATTTGAGAATTTTAAGCTATGGTATAGCAGGTAGTGGAAAAAGCGAGTTTGGCAAAGAATTAGCTAATGTTTTAAACAAAACTTTACATTCTTATAAGCTTAGTGATATTTTAGATCCTTTTGTGGGAAATAATGAAAAAAATATCGCAAACATTTTCAAAAAAGCTTCTAATGATAATGCTATCTTACAGCTTGATGAAATCGATGCGTTAATTTATAGTAGAGACGAAGCAAATAAAAGCTGGGAAAAAAGCTTAGTCAATGAAATGCTTATGCAAATGGAAAATTTTGAAGGTATTTTCATAGCTTCTACAAACTACCTACAAAACCTTGATAAAGCTAGCATAAGAAGATTTGATCTAAAGATAGAATTTCAGGCACTAAAACAAGAAAAGCTTTTAAAGGCTTTTGAATTTTTTGCTAAAGAATTAAATTTAAGCTTTGATAAAAAGCAAATTGCAAAAAGACTCTTAAGACTTCAAAACATTTGTTTGGGCGATTTTGCGCTAATCCTTAGACAAAATAAAATTTTTAAAATCAAAAACGCCGATGAGTTTTTAGAAAAATTAGAAAAAGAATCAAAACTCAAATCAGATGATGAAAAAATCAACATGGGATTTTTATGAAAAGAATTTACGCTTATATAAAAAATAATTTATTTGATATAATCCTTATATTAGTAGTAATAATAACAGGAATTTTATTTTAAGCAAATAAAAATTAAATTTTAACTATAATAAATAAATTTTTTAAAAGGAGTAAAAATGGAAATAAAAGCTAGCATAAGTAGTTTGGAGGATATATTAGCTGATAATAGAAAATTCTATCAAATACCAGACTATCAAAGACCATATTCTTGGGATAAAGAAAATCTATCGGATTTAATTGACGATTTATTTAATGCATATATTGACAATAAAGACGAAAATTATTTTTGCGGTTCTTTAGTTTTAGTAAATAATGAAAAAGACCAAAGATTTGATATTATAGATGGGCAACAAAGAATGACCACTTTTATAATTTTATCTTGTGTTTTCAAAGCTTTATATTGGGAACAAATAAATGATAAAGCAAAAGATTTTATATTAAAATCTATTCAAGATAGATATGAAGAAACAAAAAGAAAGTTAAGATTTCTAACAAATGAATATAATCAAAATAGTTTTGAGCAAAATGTTTTACAAGGTATAAATTTTAAAGAATTTAAAAATATCAGAGAAATGGAAAATGATTTAAAAAATAATAAATATATTATAAATGCTTATTATTTTAAAAATCTTTTACAAAATAAATTAAATGAATATAAAGAAATAAATATAAATGATTTTATAGTTTGGATATATGAAAAAGTAGTATTAACAGTTATAATTTGTCCATCTCAAGATAGTGCTATTAAAATATTTAATGTTTTAAATGATAGAGGTATGCCACTAAGTCCTGTTGATATTTTAAAATCATCATTGATGTATAATTTAGATGATGAAGATAGAAAAATATTTAAAGCTACTTGGAATTCCATAAATGATAATGTTGAAAATAATGGTTTAGAGTTATTTTCTTTATTAAATGTATATTTATATTACACCATAACTTCAAATCCTAAAACTAGACTAGATAAAGAATTATTAGATAATTTTAAAAAAAATAATAAAAATTCACTAGAAATAATTAATGATATACAAAATTTTTCAAAATCATATATAGATTTATTAAAAATGGAAGATAAGTATATTTATTTATTAAAATATTTAAGACATGAAATATATTGGACTAGCATATTAACAACAGCTTTATTTAATAATTATGAGTATTTTAATGAACTTAAAAAATTACTATTATCTTATTATTATAAAAATTGGGTTGCTGGAAATACAGTTGCTACAATAAAACAAACAAGTTTTAGAATTTTAAAATTAGTAAAAGAAAAATCCGATATTCAGGAAATAAGAAGCGAAATATTAGAAAATATAAAAAATAATAACACAGAAGAAAATTATATGGAAAACCTAAAATATCATTATGTTTATGGTAAAAAATGGGATAAACCTATCTTACTAATGCTTGAATATTTTGCCACAGATAATAATCATCATAAATTTATACCTTTAAATGCAGATATACAAATAGAACATGTATTACCTATAAAATACAAAGAATATAACTGGGATAAAATATTTACAGAAGATGAAAGAGAAGATTGGACTAATGCGTTAGCAAATTTAACATTAATATCTATGAGAAAAAATGTTCAAGCGTTAAATTATGATTTTACTAGAAAAAAAGAAATTTATGCAAACAAAGAGGTTTTAACTTGCTATACAATAACTCAAGATATAATACATAATTATGCTGAGTGGAATGTAAAGTCTCTTGAAAAAAGAGAGAAAGATTTAATAGAAAAAATTTCAAACATATTATCAATTTAAGCTATGATTATCATAGCTTAAATTAATATTTAACCTTTACATTTTTGAGCTATCACATCCATAGCTTCTTGTGAGAGAACAAAATTTGTATGATAAAGCAAGCAACTACCCATATCAAGTACTTTTAGTACAAGCTTTTTATTATTAGTATCTTTTGGATTGTGCCTTGTATTAGCTAGATCATAAATTTCATACACCATATCTTTACTAAGCTTGTTAATATCAAGTTCTATGATATTTTCTTCAAATTTCATAGGCTCTTGCGTGAATTCTTCTTTGTTTTCTTTTTTTACAAAGCTTTTTTTCTTACTAAAAGATTTTAGCTCATTTTCCTTTGCTTCTTCTAGGGTGTAAATTTCATTTAAACTAAAGCTTAAGTCATTGTCATTGTTTTTATATCTTAGTAAAAAAGCAAAGGCTTCATCTTTGCTTTCTTTAAAAAGTGCTTCAACTTTTTCTACTTGAGCTTCAAAAATAATCATATCAAAAGTAGAATAAAAGTCTAAAACCACGGCCTTAGCATACCTTTTACCACTTTTACTCATCATCGATTTAAAATCTTCAATCTTTCCTACAACCAAAAGCTCGCCTTCGCCTTTGAGTGTTTCAAAATCCATACTTTTAAAATACTCTATGCCTTCTATTTGACTTGCAAATTTATCTAAAGGGTGGCCTGATACATAAATTCCTAAGATTTCCTTTTCATAGCCTAGTTTTTCCATTAGTTCAAATTCTACCTTGCTATCATGAAGCCCTACTTTGATATCTGCAGCTATTTCCTCTTCTCCAAAAAGTGAAGCAGTAGAGTTTCTTTTAACTTCAGCGATTTTTCTACTTGTTTCTGAAATAAGCTCAAGATTATCTACCAAACATTTTCTAGTATAGCCAAACTCATCAAAAGCACCTGATTTAGCTAAATTTTCTATGGTTTTTTTATTAATCTTAGTTGGGTCAATCGAGCTTATAAAATCATCAAAATCACTAAAGCCCTCTTCTTTGCGAATAGCCATGATATTTTCTATCGCAGGAATTCCCACACTTTTAATCGCTCCAAGCCCATAAATAATAGCTTCAGAACCATCTTCAAGCTTAGTTGCACTAAATTCTCTTTGGGCTTTATTGATACTTGGTGGCAAAAGCTTGATATTCATTCTTTTCATCTCTTCAATGTATTTTGCAACCTTGTCTACATTGCTTTCTTCACTTGTTAAAAGCGCAGCCATAAACTCACTTGGATAATAAGTCTTTAAATACGCTGTTTGAAAAGTTATAAGTGCATATGCTGCAGAGTGGGATTTGTTAAAGCCATATTCAGCAAATTTTAAAATAAGCTCAAATAAATCATCAGCCTTTTTCTCATCATAGCCTTGTTTTTTAGCTCCTTCTAAATACTCTGCTTTAAGATTGTCCAAAATTTCTCTTTTTTTCTTACCCATAGCACGACGCACATTATCAGCTCCACCCAAAGAAAAACCACCAATTTTTTGCACTATTTGCATAACCTGCTCTTGATAAACTATAACCCCATAAGTGTTTTCAAGTATAGGTTTTAAATCTTCAAATGCATAAGTAGCAGCTTTTCTACCATGCTTGATATCGATAAAATCATCCACCATCCCACTATCAAGTGGCCCTGGTCTATATAAAGCTAAAACCGCGATTAAATCTTCAAATCTTTCAGGCTTTAACCTAGCATTTAAACTTTGCATACCGCCTGATTCTATTTGGAAAATGCCCAAGGTATTACCACTTTGTATGGTTTTATAAACCTTAGGATCATTCATATCAATCTTTTCCCAAATCACATCTTTACCATAACGCTTTTTTACTAGCTTAATCGCATTATCAATCACCGTAAGAGTTTTTAAACCCAAAAAGTCAAATTTGATTAAATCCACATCTTCAAGATATTCTTTAGAATACTGCGTAACTAAATGACGCTCATCGTTTTTGCTTTGTCTAAAAAGTGGAGCTTTATTCCACAAAGCTTCATTAGATATCACAACTCCGGCTGCGTGCATACCTGCGTTTCTATTTAAACCCTCTAATGCCTTAGCAAAGTCCCAAACTTGACGTCCTTTTGGATGAGAATTTACAAATTCAGCTATTTTTGGTTCTTGCTCATAGGCTTTTTCTAAAGTAATTTTTAGCTCTTCAGGAACTAATTTTGCCAAAGCATCTGCATCAGGTATGCTCATATCACAAACCCTAGCTACATCACGGATTACTCCCTTTGCTAAAAGCTTACCAAAGGTAATGACTTGTGCAACCTTTTCAGCTCCGTATTTATCAATAACATAATCAATCACTTCCCCTCTTCTATCTTGGCAAAAATCCACGTCAATATCGGGCATTGATACACGCTCAGGATTTAAAAATCTCTCAAAAAGAAGATTATAAGGTATAGGATCTAAATCTGTAATTTTCAAACAATACGAAACCAAACTCCCTGCAGCACTCCCACGCCCTGGGCCAACTGGTATATCTTTTTCCTTAGCTGCAGCAATAAAATCATGAACAATTAACATATAACCTGAAAATTTCATATTTTTAATAATACTAATTTCTAAATCAAGTCTATCTTTATACTCTTGGTGTTTACTCTCATCGATAAATTGAAGTCTTTCTTCTAAGCCCTTTTTACAAAGATACTCAAAGACTATATCATCATTATCAAAGCTAAATTCTTGATCTTCTTGACTTAAACTTAAGCCATATTTTTTCGCATATTCACGGGTAAATTTAAAATTTGGTGGGGTAGGATCGCCTAGTTTTAATTCAAGATTGCATTTATTAGCTATTTCTTGGGTATTTTCAATAGCTTCAGGAATATCAGCAAAAAGCTCACTCATTTGCTCTGGTGTTTTTACATAAAACTCATGCACTTCATGTCTTAAACGCCCAGGATCATCAAGCTTAACCCCCATAGCTATACACATAAATACTTCATGTGCAGCTGCTCTTTCTTTAAAAGTATAATGCGTATCATTAGTAGCTATGATTTTTATATCAAGTTCTTTAGCAAGTTTTATAATAGACTCATCAATAAATTTTTGATCCTCAATACCATGACGCATAATTTCAAGGTAAAAATCATCTCCAAAAACCTTTTTATACCAAAGCGCAGCTTCCTTTGCACCCTCATAACCCTTTGCGCCAAATTTTAAATTTCTTTCACTTTTGGTATTTAAATGCCAATTAACCTCTCCTTGCAAACACGCAGAAGAGCAAATCAAACCCTCACTATGTTTTTGCAAAAGCTTTTTGTTAATCCTTGGGTAATAATACAAACCATGTATATAACTTTGCGAGCTTAAATACATTAAATTTTTATAGCCAATTTCATTTTTAGCAAATAAACAAACATGAAAGCGTTGTCTTGAGCTTTTATCACTTATATCATCGTGATTGTGCAAATATGCTTCAAGCCCTATGATAGGCTTTATCCCCTCAGCTCTCATCGTTTTATAAAAATCAATCGCGCCAAACATATTTCCATGATCTGTCATAGCAACACTACTTGCACCTTGAGCTTTTAGCGTTTTAGCAAGCTCTTTGAGTTTGTTTGCTCCATCAAGTAAAGAATATTCTGTGTGTAAATGTAAATGTGTAAATTGGCTCATATTTTCCCTTGTATTTTTTTATTATTATAAAAAAAAACCTTAAATTTAAAACTTACAAGCATAAAAAATGTATAATAGCTTACTTTCAAAAAAGGAGTAAAAAATGGAAGTAAAAATTTATTATTGTAATCTTTGAAATTACAAACCACAAGCTGCAAGGGTTGCAGAAGAAATACAAAATGAATTCAAAGATGTGCAAATTTCTACCATAGAAAAAGGTGGTGGGCATTTTATAGTAGAAGTAAATGGTAAGATTATTTACTCTAAAAAAGACTTATTTAACTGCGAAGTAGATAGATTTCCTCATGAGGGTGAAATCACCAAGCTTATGAAACAAATGTAAGCTAAACCCTCATTAATGGGGGTTTATTTTGTTAAAGGAACAAGCATACCTTCATAAAGTTTTTGATAAATTTCTTCTGAGCATAAATGCTTAACAAGTTCTAAACCAAACAAAATAGCCGTAGCAGGTCCAGCTGCAGTGATGACATTTTCATTTACTATGACTGCTTTATTTATTCTTGTGCCCTCAATGCCTACTTCACAACCAGGATAGCAAGAAAACTCACCCTTAATCACCCCTGCTTTTGCTAACACCATAGGTGAAGCACAAATAGCAGCTACGATTTTTTGTTTTGCGTGTAAATCTTGTATGATTTTTATGATGGTTGGATTGTTTTTAAGATTCATCATACCTTCAAATCCACCTGCTAAAGCGATTGCATCTAAATTTTCTTGATCAATACTAGCTAAGCTCACATCAGCCTTTATGCAAATTCCATTAGCACCTTGTACTAAAAGCTCATCATCAAGCGAAGCTATAATCACTTCTAAATTCCCACTAGCTTCCCCTGCTCTTTTTAAAACATCAGCTATACCTATAAATTCAGCCTCTTCAAAACCCTTTGCCAAAGGCACTAAAACTTTTTTCATTTTTTCTCCTTTTAGTCGATAAATCTTTTATTTAATTCATGAAAATACTCTATGCGTCTATCGCGTAAAAATGGCCACCATCTACGCACATTTTCACATCTTTGCATGTCAATTTCAACGATTTTACAAAGCTCTTGTTTATCATCAGCCCTAAAAAGCTCTTCGCCTTGAGCCCCAAAAACAAAAGAATTCCCCCAAAATCTTATGCCATCTTCCACGCCGCTTTCATCTTTTTCAAAACCCACTCTATTTATACTCACAACAGGTAAGCCATTAGCTATAGCATGACCTCTTTGCACGCCTATCCAAGCTTCAAGCTGTCTTTGTTTTTCTTCTTTGCTATCTTTATCAAACCAACCTATAGCAGTAGGATAAATCAAAATTTGAGCTCCTTTTAAAGCCATTAACCTAGCAGCCTCAGGGTACCATTGATCCCAGCATATTAAAACTCCAAGCTTTCCAACGCTTGTTTGTATAGGTTCAAAACCTAAATCACCTGGGGTAAAATAAAATTTTTCATAAAAACAAGGATCATCAGGAATATGCATTTTACGGTATTTGCCTGCTATAGAGCCATCTTTTTCAAATACCACACTAGTATTATGATAAAGCCCTGCGCTTCTTTTTTCAAATAAAGAAGTTACCAAAACAACTTTATTTTCTTTGGCTACATTTGACCAAAAATTGATATCTTTTTCATAATCATTTGCTAAATCAAAAAAGTCTGTGTTTTCACTTTGACAAAAATACTGCGTTTGATGAAGCTCTTGTAAGCATACAAGCTCAGCCTTTTCCTTTGCTGCTTGTTTGATAAGTTCGCATGTTTTTTCTATAGTTTTTTCTTTATTTTGTTTAAATTCTTGCTGTATGAGTGCTAATTTCATTTTTACTCCTTTCTTCTTCTGAATCATCATAAGGGTCTAAGTGTATATGGATATTCCAAAAATCATCTTTAAAATGCTCTCTTATGCTATCTTCAATCTCATCACCGATTTTATGAGCTTTTAAAAGTGATATTGTAGGTTCAAAAACTAAATGCACACTAACATAAAGTATATCAGGACTTGTTCTAGTTTTTAAATGATGAAAGCTTTTGACTTCTTTATTTGCACTTATAATTTGTTTAATCACTTCAACTTGTTCTTTATCAATTGCCACATCTAATAAAATTTTAGAACTTTCTTTTATGATTTTAAAAGCTGAAAAAATCGTATATAAGCTTATAGCTATACCAAATAAACCATCAATAAAATGATAATTTGTAAAAGCTATAATCACAAGCGCTAAAAGCGTTAGAGCATTAGTTAAAAAGTCTATTTTATAGTGCAAGCTATCGGCTTTTATAATCAAGCTTTTTGTTTTTTTAGCAACATAATTTAAAAAAATCACCAAACACAAAGTCACAGCCATAGCAAAAGCCATGACAAAAATTCCAAGATCAAGTTTTTCTACACTTTCTTGATTGTGAATTTTCAAAACACTCTCATAAAAAATATAAACCCCAACCCCACTAATAACAAGACCTTCAAAAAGCCCCATTAAAGCTTCAATTTTACTAAGGCCAAAATTATATTCTTTACTAGATCCTTGAGAACTTTTTTTCAAAGCTAAAAAATTTAAACCCGAAATCACACAATCAAGTAAAGAATCAATCGCACTAGAAAGCACCGCAACAGAACCTGAAGCTAAACCTACTATAAATTTAACAATAGCTAAAAAAATAGCACATACACTTGCGATGATGGTTGCGCTTTTTTGCAAATTCATCTTTGACCTTCATAGCGGTTTTGACAAGAACAATGCAAAGAACCATTCTCTCTTAAAAACACTCTTGCATCAACCCCTACTACTTTTCTATCTTTGCATGCTTTTTGTAAATTTTCTAATACCAAAGCATCATTTTCATCATTATAAGTTGGCACTATCAAGCCACCATTGACAAAAACAAAATTTGCATAAGTAGCACCAAGCCTTTTACCTTCAAAATACAAAGGCTTAGGTAAAGGGAGCTCTAATAAATCAAATCCTGTTTTTTTAAGCTCCTCTTCCATAGCTTTTAAAGGTGCATAATGCTCATCATTTTCATCTTTACACACACAATAAGCAATGGTTTTTTCATTGATAAATCTTGCTAAAGTATCCACATGAGAATCAGTATCATCACCCTTTATAAAGCCATTTTCAAGCCATATGATCTCTTTTAAACCAAAAATCTCTTTTAACTTAGCTTCAATTTGCTCTTTATTTAAATGTGAATTTCTATTTTCATTTAACAAACAAGCACTCGTTGTAAGCATTACTCCTTGCCCATTAAAATCAATACTCCCACCTTCTAAGATAAAATCAATTTTTTCTAATTTTCCAGATAATTTTTGTGAAAAAAGCTTTGAATTGACTGCATTATCTAATGTGCTTTGAAATTTATCTCCCCAAGCATTAAAAGTAAAATCAAGCCCTATGAGTTTATCATCTTCACATACATCAATTGCACCAAAATCTCTTATCCAAGTATCATTTGTATCGCATTTAAAAAAATCTACATTTTTTATATGCTTAAATCTTTGAAAATCTTTTTCACTTGGCGCTATGAATAAAACTTTTTGAAAATTTGCCACAGCTTTAACAAATTCTTCATAGCTTTGCAAAATCTCTTCTAAATAAGGCTTCCAATCGCTATTTTCATGAGGCAAGGAAAGTAAAAGTAGCTCTTGTTTTTGCCATTCTGCTATGCTTTTTCTCATTTTGATACCCTTTTTGATAATTAAAAAAGTATTTTAACATTTTTAATGATAGTTTTTTACTCTTTTTTTAAAACCCAAGCAAAATACCATATCGCAAAAGATAAAAGCAAAATCATAAAAAGCTTTTTATCATACACTCCAAAACCAATATAAAGCACAGAATACATAAAACCAAAACTTCCTGCATAAATGCAAATTCTACTCATTAAACCATTTTCCACCGCTCTAAAACATGGGCATTTGTGAAAAAATTTCTTTTTTGCTTCTTTGGGTTTAAAAAAACTCAAAACCGCACTTAAAATCAGCAAAAAACTTAAAAAATATAAAACCTTATCCATTAGTGAAAATACCTTAACCAAGCAGGAATTGCTTTTTGCTCTTCATTTAAAGTGCTTTCTTCTCCATGCCCTGGAAGTAATCTAAAATCTTTTTCATAAGCTAAAACTTTAAGCAAACTCTCTTTCATCTTAGTTGCATCTGAGTAAGGAAAATCCCATCTACCAATACTACGATAAAATAAAAAATCCCCACTAAAAAGCACATCTTCACCCACAAGTTCTATCATGCAACACCCTGGAGTATGACCTGGAAAATGATGAAATTTAAACTTAAACTCATCTATACTAAATTCATTTTCATTTTCTATTAACACATCAGCATTTGAATGCTCAAAACCATAATTAAAAGGATCTTTTAGCATAAAAGCATCATCTTTATGGATAAAAAGTGGAATTTCATAAGCCATTTTAACTTTAGTATTATCATAAACATGATCATAATGACCATGAGTATTTAAAATAGCCAAAGGTTTGCCTGCATTTTCTTCGATAAACTCATAAGAATTTTCACCTGGATCGATGATAATTTGCTTATTATTGTGATCTATAATATAACAATTTGTTTCATACATTCCGCATGGTTGTTTTAAAATACGCATATAAACTTCCTTTTAACTAAATCAAATATAATTTTAAAAAATTAATATTTAAAGATTTTTTATGAATTATACAAAATTACAAGAATTATTGATCAATTTTATAAAAGAACAAGCAGGAGATAAAAATCTCATCTTAGGTTTAAGCGGTGGGATAGACTCAGCTTTAGTAGCTCATCTTTGCAAAAAAGCAGTAGGTGAAAAACTTTTTGTACTTTTAATGCCTACAAAACATTCTAAAAAAGAAAATTTAGATGATGCATTAATACTTTGTGAAGATTTGCAAATTCACCATAAAATCATTTATATTGATAAAGTGCTTTGTGCTTATGAAAAAATTTGTCAAGATCTAAACCCTTTACGCTTTGGCAACTTAGCCGCAAGAGTGCGTATGAGTTTGCTTTATGATTATTCAGCTTTTCATAATGCATTGGTAGTAGGTACTTCTAATAAAAGTGAGCTTATGCTTGGTTATGGGACTATTTATGGGGATTTAGCTTGTGCTTTTAATCCTTTGGCTACGCTTTATAAAAGTGAAGTTTTTAAACTTGCTAAATTTATGGGTGTACATGAAAATTTCATACAAAAAGCTCCTAGTGCTGATCTTTGGCCAAATCAAAGCGATGAGAGCGATCTTGGCTATAAATATGAAGTTTTAGATGAAGTTTTAAAAGCTTTAGAAAATAATCAAAGTTTGGAAAATTTTGATGAGAATTTAAAAAATTTAGTCTTAGAGCGTGTGCAAAATAATGCTTTTAAAAGAAAACTTCCAACAACATTAAAGAATACATATGACTTGGCTTGATCGCTATTTTTTTAAACCTAATTTTTTACAAAAAACTCTCGCTTTTTTACTTTTGCCTTTCAGTTTTTTATATATGATCATAGCGATTTTAAATACTAAATTTAAAAAAGAACTTGATTTTAATTTACCCATTATAAGCATAGGTAATCTAACCCTAGGAGGTAATGGAAAAACTCCTATTTGTAAAGCCATAGCAACTGAATTTGAAAATTGTTTTATCATCTTAAGAGGCTATAAAAGACAAAGCAAAGGCTTAATCATCGTTAAGCATAAAGATGAAATTTTATGCGATATTAAAGAAAGTGGTGATGAAGCTATGGAGTATGCACTTACAAAGCACATTAGTGGAGTGATAGTAAGTGAAGATAGAATAAAAGGCATTCAAAAAGCTATCGAGCTTGGAGCAAAGATTATACTTTTAGATGATGCTTTTTCTAAATTTCACATTAAAAAACTTAATATTTTATTGCAAAGTAAAGATGAGCCATTTTTTGATTTTACCCTACCTAGCGGGGCTTATCGTTTGCCAAAATCTTTTACTAAAAGGGCTGATTTTATAGCTAAAGAAAATGAAGATTTTGTGCGTTATTCTCATGTAAAAGAAAATCAAAAAGCCATTTTAATAAGCTCTATTGCAAAGCCTTTTAGATTATATGAGCATTTTATCAAAGCTAGGGCTTGTTATTTTTTTGCTGATCATTATACTTTCAAAAAAGAAGAATTAGAAAAACTTTTAAAAAAACACAATTGCGACACCTTAATGCTTACCTTTAAAGACTATGTAAAAGTAAAAGATTTTGGCTTTAAAACTGAACTTATTCATCTTGATATTGTTTTAAAAGATAGCTTTAAGCAAGTTTTGCAAGATTATATTTATAAATTTAACAAAAAGGAAGAAAATGTTACTACACTCAACCCAAGATAAAAATCACCAAGTAAGCTTTTCAAAAGCCTTACTTAGCCCTAGCGCACCTAATAATGCTTTATATGCGCCACTTAATCTACCAAAACTTGATAATGAAGCTTTAAAAAATTTAAACTACAAAGAATTAGCTTTAAAAATCATCGCGGCTTTTGATTTTGATTTAGAACTTGAAGTTTTTGAAAAAGCTTTGAAAACTTATGAGGATTTTGATGATAAAACCTGCCCTATTAATTTAAGAAAAATTAATGATAAGCTTTACATTAATGAATTATTCCATGGGCCAACAAGGGCTTTTAAAGATATGGCTTTACAGCCTTTTGGCGTGCTTTTAGAATACTTAAAAAAAGATGATGATTTTTTAATCATGTGCGCTACAAGTGGTGATACAGGGCCTGCTACACTAAAAAGCTTTGAAAATAAAAAAGGTATAAAAGTAGTTTGTATTTACCCAAATGAAGGTACAAGTAAAACTCAAGCCTTACAAATGACGCATTCAAATGCAAGCAATTTAAAATCCATAGCCATTGAAGGTAATTTTGATGATGCACAAAATGCCTTAAAAACACTTTTAAATGATGAGGATTTTAAAAATACTTTAAAAGAAGAAAAGTTAAGTCTAAGTGCCGCAAATTCGGTTAATTTTGGAAGAATACTTTTTCAAATCATCTATCATTACTATGCTAGTTTAAAAATCGATAGAACAATAGATATCATCATTCCAAGTGGAAATTTTGGCGATGCTTTGGGAGCTTATTATGCTAAAAAAATGGGAGCAAATATAGGTAAAATTAAAATTGCCTCAAATTCTAATAACATCTTAAGTGAGTTTTTTAATACAGGCAAATATGATTTAAGAAATAAAAGCTTGCAAAAGACTATTTCTCCTGCTATGGATATACTTATATCATCAAATATAGAACGCTTGCTTTTTGATAAATTTAAAGATGAGCGCACCAAAGAACTTATGCAAGCTTTAAAAAACGAAAAATATTATGAGCTTAGCCAAGAAGAACTAGAACTTTTACAAGAAGACTTTGAAGCTGATTTTTGCAATGATGATGAGTGTATGCAATATATCAAACAATACAGCCACTTAGGACTTTTAGACCCTCACACTTGCACTTGCTTTAAAATGCTTGATTCTAACACTACTACGCTTATTACTTCCACAGCACAATGGAGTAAATTTACCCCAAGCATGTATCAAGCAATTTATAATAAAGAATGCCAAGATGAACAAGCTTGTATGCAAGAACTTGCAAAAGAATTTAAGCAAGAAATTCATCCAAATATCGCAAGCTTATTTACAAGCACACAAAAGCAAGATCAAGTTTGCAAACTCAAAAATCTAAAACAAACTATTATAGAATGGATAAAACAATGATTATTATACCTGCAAGATTAAAATCAAGTCGTTTTGAAAATAAAATTTTATGTGAAATTGATAATTTGCCTATGTTTGTTTATACAGCTAAAAAAATGCAAGAAGTTGATGAAGTTTGCGTGGCACTTGATGATGAAGAGGTTTTAAAAATAGCACAAAAACACAATATAAAAGCTATCTTAACAAGTAAAAATCACGAAAGTGGCACAGATAGGATTAATGAAGCTTGTCAAATTTTAAAACTAAATGACAATGAGCTAATCATCAATGTTCAAGCTGATGAGCCTTTTATAGAAATTCAAAATATCAAAAAATTTAAAGAATTTAGTCAAATTGCCTTTGAAGATGAGTTTTGTTTTATGAGTAGTTGTTATAAAGAAGTAGATGCGAAAACTTGCGAGGATCCAAATTTAGTTAAAGTAGTTACTGATAGTAATGATTATGCTTTATATTTTTCAAGATCTAAAATTCCTTATGAAAGAGCAAATTACAAGCAAAATTTCAAAGCTCATCTTGGAATTTATGCATATAAAGTGAAAAATTTGCAAGAATTTTGCACTTTAAAAAACTCAGCTTTAGAAGAATGTGAAAAATTAGAACAATTAAGAGCCTTAGAAAATGGCAAAAAAATCAAAATGTTAAAAATACAAAGCCAAAGCATAGGTATAGATACAAAAGAAGATTACGAGAAAGCTTTGGCTAGATTTGGAGTTAAAAAATGAAAAAAATACTTTTTTTACTAAGCTTATTTTTTACACTTAATGCAAAAGAATTAATTGTAGGTATGGAGTTAGCCTACCCGCCTTTTGAAATGAGTGACACTAAAGGCAATCCAAGCGGCATTAGTGTAGAGTTTTTACAAGCCTTTGCTAAAGAAAAAAACTATGATTTAAAAATTCAAAACATAGCTTGGGATGGACTTATACCTGCTTTAAGAACTCAAAAAATAGATCTCATCATGTCTTCTATGAGTATAAGCGAACAAAGAAAAAAAGTAATAGATTTTACCTCACCTTATGCTAAGGCAAATTTAGCGATATTAAGCGCTAAAAAATCAAATATTAATTCCATAGAAGATTTAAATCAAAAAGGGAAAATCCTTGCTTTAAAAAGAGGTTCAAGTGCGCATTTATATGCTCAAAAAAATCTTAAAAACGCAAAAATTTTAGTATTTGATAAAGAAAATGCAGCTATTTTAGAAGTCATTCAAGCTAAAGCTGATGCTTTTATTTATGATCAAATGAGTATTTATAAAGCTTGGCAAAAACATCCTGAGCAAACAAAAGCTATTTTTACCCCTTTTGAAAAAACACCTGAGCAATGGGCCATAGCTTTAAATAAAAATAATACTAAATTAAAAGAAGAGCTTAATGAGTTTATTTTAAAATCTAAAGAAAATGGTTTTTTTGATAAACTAAGTCAAAAATATCTCAAAGATATGCAAGAAGTTTTCAAAGAACAAAAGCTTGAGTTTTTCTTCTAAGAAAAACTCTTTTCAAGCTTTCTTGAAAACATAGAAATAGGTAAAGTTAAAACCAAATAGCAAAGTGCTAAAGGGATATAAATTTCTAAAGTAGAAAAGGTAAAAGCGTTGATTTCTTGAGCATTTTGGGTAAGTTCTGAAATAGCTATAACACTTAAAAGAGAGCTATCTTTGATCAAATTACTAAGTTGTCCACTTAGTGGTGCTAAGATATTTTTTAAAGCTTGAGGAAAAATCACACTTTTATAAATTTCAAACTCACTCAAACCCAAAGCCTTAGCACTTTCATATTGCATTTTGTCAACACTTAAAATCCCCGCTCTAAATATTTCACAAATATAAGCACTAGCAAATAAAGCTAAAATCAAAACTCCACAAACATAGCGATTGTCAAGCCCCAAATTATCCGCAAAAATATAATAAATCAATAAAATTTGTACTAGCAAAGGTGTGCCTCTAACAAGTTCTATAAAAACTCTTGCAAACATATTAAAAAGCACGATTTTACAAAGACTCATATAGCATAAAATCAAAGCAAAAATCACACCTACAACCAAAGACAAAACACTAATAAAAAAACTCGTAAAAAAACCATGTATCATTTTGTCTTTATACTCATAAATTGCCATAAAATCAAAATTATAACTAGCGCTTAAAAAAGATAAATAAAAAAATAAAAACAATAAAAAAACCAGCAAAAAAGCATTAACCATATATGCTTTTAAAGTAATTTTTTTATGCTCGTTAAATTTATTGTGTACTAAAAAAATATTATTCAAAAAGTTCCTTTATTATGATTTCAAATATAGCAAATAGCAACTAAATTTCACTAAATATAAGATTGTTTAAAATTGAAATTTTAGTTTATAGCAAACTCCTTAATTTAGGATAATTATTAACTTAAATTTACCACAAATAAGTAAAATAAAACAAATTTAACTTCTAGTTTCAAGGAGAAAAATGCGTTTTTTAGCGGTATTTTTTATTTTTTTCAATTTAGCTTTTGCTAATAATGGAGTATTATCACTCAATGAAGCTTTTAAACTCAATACCCACAGCAACAATCAAGGAATTTTTTTAAAAATCAATCTTGCAGATAGAATTTATCTTTACAAAGATCAAATCAAAGTAGAATTAGATTCAAATGATATTACTTCTTTGTTAAATTTCCCACAAACTCAAACTAGAGAAAACAAAGAAGTAATCTTTAGCCAACTTGAACTTTTTATACCTCAATTATTATTAGATGATTTTATTAAAAACAACAAAGCAAAACTTTCCCTAGCTTATCAGGGTTGCTCAGAAGAAGGTTTATGTTATCGTCCTGTATATGTAAATTATGAACTTAATAAACAAAATGGAATTTATACTATAAAATCCACTAAAGATCAATTTAAAAAGCAAAATGAAGATGAGCAAATTGCTAATGATTTAAGCACACAAAGTATATTTATCACGCTTTTAACTTTCTTTGGATATGGTTTATTATTAGCACTTACTCCTTGTATTTTACCAATGATACCTATTCTTTCATCATTAATCGCAATGAAGCTCAAAGATAAACCATCTAAAAAATATAGTTTTTATTTATCTTTTATCTATGTCTTTTTTATGTCTTTAGCTTATGCTATAGCAGGTGCTTTAGTAGGCCTTGCAGGGGCTAATGTGCAAGGTTTATTACAACAACCTTGGATTATCATTGCTTTTGCGGGTATTTTTGTATTGCTCTCACTTTCTATGTTTGGCCTTTATGAATTACAACTACCACTTAAATTTCAAAATTTTATTAATAAAAAAATAGAAGGTAAAAGTGGAATTTTTGGCGTAGCTATTATGGGCTTTTTATCAGCTTTAATTGTAGGACCTTGCGTGGCTGCACCTTTAGCAGGAGCTTTGCTTTACATTACTAATAGTGGTGATGTATTTTTAGGAGGACTTTCTTTATTTGTGATGAGTTTTGGTATGGGCATGCCTTTGCTTTTAATAGGACTTGGAGGAAGTTTTTTAAAAAGCGGGGCTTGGATGCTTAAAGTAAAGATTTTTTTTGGTTTTATCATGCTTATCATGGCAGTTTGGATGCTAGAAAGAATACTTAGTGCAAATATCATTTTAATGCTTTATGGAATTATAGGGGTATTTTTTACTAGCTTTATGGGTTTATTTGATGAAGTAAAAACTAATTTTGATAAGTTTAAAAAAGCAAGTATGATTTTGATTTTAGTATATAGCATAAGTTTAATTTTAGGCGGCTCAATGGGTTCAAAAAGCATGCTAAAGCCTCTTGAGTTTAACCTTGCTTTTAAAGAAAATAGCTCTAGTTTAAGTTTTAAAACCATTAAAAACTTAAAAGAACTTAAGCAAGAATTGCAAAATTCAACCAAACCCATTATGCTTGAATTTACAGCTACTTGGTGTGAAAACTGCAAACTTTTAGAAGAATATACTTTTACAGATACGAAAGTGCAAAATTTGCTTGCTAACTACACGCTTTTAAAAGCAGATGTGACACACAATAGCCAAGAAGATTTAGCTCTTATGAAAGAATTTGGAGTTTTTGGACCTCCTGTGATGATATTTTTTGATAAAAATGAAGAAAAAGGACGCATTATAGGCTATGTAGATGCAAATGATTTTTTAAGTAAAGTTCCTTGATGAGTTCTATTAAATCTTTGCAAATTGGTAAAATCAAAAACTATAATAAATTTCATTCAGCATTTATCAAGGATATTTATTTAAATTCTTTGCAAATTTATACAGATTATATTCTTGATAATGAAATAGCTGATAAAATTCATCATGGAAATTTAGAAAAAGTTGTTTTTGCAAATAGTGTACAAAACTATACTTTATGGAATAATTATTTAAATAAGTACTTAAATTTTGGAGAAATGGGAGAGAATTTAAGTATTGATGGTTTAAATGAAAATAATGTTTGTTGTGGAGATATACATGAGATAGGTACTTGTATTTTACAAGTAAGTCAACCGCGCAAGCCTTGTTTTAAAATTTCTAGCATACACAATCACTTAAATTTCACTCAAGAAATTTTCAAAAGCGGAAGGACTGGATGGTATTATAGAGTCTTAAAAGAAGGCATAATAAATAAAAATGACAAAATCAAAATCTTACAAAAAGATGAAGCTAATTTAAGTATTATGGAGTTAAATCAATTATTCTTCAATCCTTTTAAAAATTCAAGTTCTTTAGAAAAATTAGAAAAAATTTCCACCCTGGCAAAAGGATGGAAAGAGAGTATTCAGGCTAGATTAAATCATACTTATGACAATTCTTATATGTTTATTTAAAAAATCCCTTTATCCCTATAAGCTGATATTGCCATAGTTTTTCTATAAAAATTTTAAGTTTTATTGCTAAAAGACCACTAATTGGCTTATGCAAAACTGTGCCAACTGCATAATCATTTCCGATTGAACAAACGGTATTTCCACTCACAAAAGAAAATTCTTGCTTAAATTCTTTCTCATCAATCATAGCCATTAAAGCTTTGGCTACATATGCTCCTTCTCTTAATGCAAGCTGGGCTGTTGGAGGATAAGGGGTATTGGTTTTAGGATTTTTAAATAAACTATTATCACCTATAAAAAAGTATTTTGACGCATTTTCAACATTTAATGGATGCATAAAAGCATCAACTTCTATACGCGATCTTGTACTTGGAAAATCTGAGCTATTTTCTATAACGCTATTACCCCTAACCCCTGCAGTCCAAATGATAGTATTAGCTTTAACAAATTCTCCCCCATCAAGTCTTATACCATTTTTTTCACATTCTATGATTTTAGATTTTTCATATACTTTCACACCAAGTGCTTCTAGCCTTTGCCTTGCTTTTAAAGCCAAACTTTTATCAAACATAGGTAAAATCTGATCCATAGCTTCAATAATAGAAAGTTCTAATTTCTCGTAAGCAATTTGCTCTTTTTGGCAAAAGGTTTTAAGCTCTTTAGCTAAAGAAGCTACAAATTCAACCCCGCTTAAGCCCCCACCACAAACTGTGATTTTTAAATCATCTTTATTTTGACTTATTTTGTAATTTTTTATTTTCTCATATATTATTTCATTAATTTTTAAAGCATTTTCATAATTATCTATGCTCAAAGCATATTCTTGCATACCTTTAATTCCAAAAGTTTCTTTAGCAAAACCAAGTCCACATACTAAAATATCAAAATCAAATTCATTATTTTTAGTAAAAACTTTGTCTTTAGAAATTTTTAAAACTTCATCTTGGATAAAGTTGATTTTTGGATTTAATAAAGGCAAAAGATTATATTTTGAACTATAAATATCTTCATTTGAAGCTACTTTGTGTAGTAAAATCGTATGATAATGATAAGAATTGTTATTAATCAAGCTCACCTGTGCTTTTTCAAAAAACTCATCAGGTAAGGCTTTTATAGCCGATAAAGTAGCATATCCTGCACCTAAAAACAAAATTTTCTTTTTTTGCATGGATTTTCCTTTGATTTGATAAAAAAATAAATAAAAATTTGGCATAATGGTATTATTTTTTATCTTAAAATATTTTTTATTTAAATTTAGCAAGGAAAAAGCATGCAAAGACAAACATGGAGTAATACGCTAACTTATATCCTTACAGTAGCTGGCGCAACTATTGGCTTTGGGGCCACTTGGCGTTTTCCATACTTAGTAGGTGAAAATGGAGGCGGTGCTTATGTTTTAGCCTTTTGTATAGCTATGATTTTTATAGGAATTCCTGTGATTTTGGTTGAAAATGTCATAGGAAGACGCAAAATGTCAAATTCAGTCGATGCTTTTGGCGGAAAAACAAGTGATGGAGTTAAAATATCGAATTCTTGGCAAGGTGTTGGCTACATGGGGCTTTTAGGTAGTTTTGGAATTATGGCTTATTATATGGTAATAGGTGGATGGGTTTTAGCCTATATTTTTAAAATCATCATAGGTGATTTTAACCTTTCAAGCCCCATTAACGCTCAATATACAAGCGAATTTTATAACTCTACTATAGAAAATAATCCTTTATTAATAGGAATTTTTACTACTATATTTGTGATAATTAACTGGATTATCTTAAAAAAAGGTGTGATTGATGGTATAGAAAAGTCAGTAAAATACCTTATGCCATTTTTGTTTATCTGTCTTTTGGTTGTTGTTGGGCGCAATCTAACACTTGATGGGGCAAGTGAGGGTGTGAAATTTTACCTTACTCCTGATCTTTCAAAAATTACTCCTAAATTATTCATAGATGTCTTAGGACAAGTGTTTTTTGCTCTATCTTTGGGCTTTGGCGTGATGATAACCTTATCATCTCATCTTAAGAAAAATGAGAATTTAATCAAAACTTCTATTTATACAGGTATTTTAAATACCCTCATAGCAGTGCTTGCTGGATTTATGATTTTTCCTGCTTTATTTAGCGTAGGTTTAACCCCTGATAGCGGGCCATCTTTGGTTTTTAAAACCTTACCTGTTGCGTTTTCACATATACCTTTTGGAAGTATAATTTGTGTGTTTTTCTTTTTACTTTTAATCATCGCTGCACTTACTACAAGTTTGCCAATTTATCAAGTAATCATTAGTGTTTTGGAGGAAAAATTTAAACTAGCCAAAAATACTGCTATCAATCTAACACTTGGAAGTATTTTTGTTTTGGGAAATTTACCATGTATACTTACTTATGGCCCTTTAAAAGACATAACCATCATTAAAGGGAAAAATATTTTTGATAGTTTTGATTTTATTAGTGGAAATATATTCTTTGTTTTAACCGCATTTTTTTGTTGTATTTATGTAGGTTGGGTACTTAAAAAAGATGCCATTTATGAACTTTCCAATCAAAATACTCTAAAAGGAAGTATTTTTAAATTATGGTATTATTATGTTAAATTTATCATACCTTTGATTATCTTAGTGATTTTTTATTTTGGTATTTTTTAATTTATACCCATAGCGCTTTAACATGCTTATATTTCCTTCAAGGCCTCCTTGGTGGATATATAAGATTTTTCCATCAAGTTGCTTTTTATGAGCTAATAAAGTTTTAAAACCCACCATATCATAAAGCAAGTCAAACTCCACTCCACATTCTTTTTTTAAATCCTTATAAAGCTCATAAAATTCTAAATAAGGCTTAGCAAAATGATATTTTTTAGGTGAATTTAATATGGTTAAATTACCAAAATCATAATTTGGCTCTAAGCTTAAAATTTGCTCTTTTAAATATGCACTATCGCCCACACAAGCACATGTAAAAACTTTAAATTTACTATGTTTAGCCAAAAAAGCCGCAGAGGTTCCTGTACCTGATGGTAAAAAAATACTTACATTTTCATTTAGTTGCTCACTAAGCTCTAAAGCCAGTTGTTGATATCCAAACTCAGCTTCTTTTATAGCCACACCCTCTTCAATAAAAATATCATCATCTTTTTTTAAAGCCAAAGCTTGCAATCTTCTTGTAGGATAATTTATATTTTCTATCAACTTCACATTATATTTTAATGCAAATTCTAAATTTCCATGAGGATTTTCTTTTAAAAAAGAACTCATTTTTTCACAAACAAAAATGAGCAAAAAATCATTTTCATGACAAAATTTGGCTAAAGCAACCAAGGCATTACTTTGAGAAGAACCAAAGGAAATAAATCTTTGTCCTTTTTTAAATAAATGTTTGTTTTTTTCAAATAAGGCTAGTTTTCTAGCCTTATTTCCATTAATATAGCCAAGTAAATCATCTCTTTTGAGTAAAAATTCAAAATCTTTGTATTTTAAAACATCAATTTTACTTGCTATCAAGGTATTTTTCAACCTTTTCCAAGGCATTATTTGTATTGATATTAAATTTAATCTCTATCCTACGGCTTGCTTCTTTATCTTCTTTACCATCTTTCGTAATTACATCAGAATAAGACCTACCACTTGCCATTAAAAGTTTTTGCAATCTTGGATCTTTATAAAATGAATGTATAAAACTCATCACCGCATAAGCTCTTTTTTGTGATAAATCAAGATTGTATATGTAAGAACCAGCACTATCTGTATGCCCTTCTATGACTATATTTTCTATGCTGTTTAAGATATTTTCATCTTTTAAAATATTATCAAAATACTGCGTTAAAATCGTTTTCAAATTCTCTTTTGCTTGAGCTTTTAGCGTAAAAGAATTTGTATCAAAAAGTACTTCAGAAGGTAAAACTATCGCCCCTGTATTAGAATCTAGAGTAATATTAGTATCAAATTTTGCTTGAAGATTTTTGATGGTATTTTCTTTGATTAAACCTAGTTCTTTGATTTTACTTTTTGCTTCTTCAAAATTACTTTCTAATTCCTTGATTTCTTCATCTTTTTTGTTTAATCTCTCAAGCAAAGCAAAAATTTGCTGATCTTTTTCATCTAAACTTGAATTTAAATCTTGATTGAGTTTAGTAATATTAGCCTCTAAAGCCTGTTTTTGCTTTTTAACATCATCAAGTGTACTTGAAGTATTATTTAGTTTTTGACTAAGATTTTTTAAAATATCTTCTTTTTGGTTTAATTCTTCTTTGTTCTCTCTTAAGCGCTCTTCTTGTTTTTGTAGATTTTCTTTTATGATTTGCAAATCACTTTGAGTTAAAACATACTTAACAACTATAGCTCCAATAAGCAAAATAAATATAAAAAGCAAGCCCGCCATTAAATCTGCATAAGCTATCCAAAAATTATTTTCTTCATTATTAGAATTATTTTTTATCATCTATTTTTTCATCTTCTTTTTGATTTTCAAGCTTTGCAATAACTTGTGTGGTTTGCTCATCTAATTCTTTGCTTTCTTCTTTAAATTCTTGCATTAGTGAAATTTTTTCATCAATATTTTTTTCATCTTCATAAGCTTCTTTAAAAGTATGCATACCTTCTATAATACTTGCCCTAAAACCTTCAAAAAGTTTAGTTTGATTATCAAGCATAAGATTTTGATATTTTTCAATATTATTTGAAAAATTATTCACCTTTTCATCTAAAGCACTCACGCTTTTATCTAGATGGACAATTTTATCCGAACTCGCATCTAAAAGCCTATTGTATTGTTCTGAAATTCTTAAAGTTAATTCTTTTATGTTTGAATTTAGCATATTTACTGCATTTGCGATTTCACTATAAGTTTTCACGATGTCTTTTTGTTCTCTTTGGGTTTTAGATAAATCACTCATAGTTTGTTTCACATGCTCACTGCTTAATCTTACAGCTTTTTCTTCAGCATTTACAAGCTCTTGAAAAACTTTGAATTTTCTATCTATGGTATTATCAAGTTCTTTAAAAAATTCCTCATTACTCACATGCTCAAAAATCGTGCCTATTTTTTCAAAATGTTGCAAACTTTCTTGAAGATATTTTCTATCAATTTCTTCTTTAGACCAAAAAAAATCGCTTGTTGCGTTTTTTTGACGATTTAGAAGTTTTTGAAATTTACTAGAGCCATATTTTTCAAAAAATATCCACCAAAGTGCTAAGAAAATTCCATAAATTGATACATAAAATGCTGTTCCTACTCCATTTAATAAAACTGAAATTTCTTGTTCTAAACCTGCTGTGTCGCTTGAATTAAAATTTGGCATAGACATGGCTATACTTATAAAAGTTCCTAAAATACCAAGCATAGGAAAAATAGCTGCACCCACAGAAGCAAAATTTTCATTTCTCAAATCTTTCACATAAGCATAAGCAAAATCATCAAAACTAGCGTTTGACTTTGTTTCTTTACCTATAACTAAAAAATGCTTCATAATGTAGCGTTTTAATATAAGCTTAAATTCATCTTTTTGTTGCTCAAAAATGCTTGAAGCATAATCAGCACTATGTCTAGCAAAGATCAAAGCCACCAAAAAGATAATCCCTATCATTACAACACTATGTAATTCTATTTTAAAATCAATCTTTCCAAAATATCCTAAAAGCACTAAAACATACAATATAGCAGGGATAAATATAATCTTTAAATAAGCAACAATTCCCGTACTACCTTTTCCCTCAGGCAATACAAGATCAGAAAAATCATCAGTTGTTTTAACTTCCATTTTATGAACCTTTGTTAATTTTACTCTAAAAATTTGAAATCTTCACAGGAAAATCAACTAAGAGTTATAAAACTCTTAGTTTCTATCGATACAATTTAAATCACTAAAAGCGCACTCTAAGCGTTTGATCATACTTTCTTCGCCCGCTCTAAGCCATACTCTTGGATCATAGTATTTTTTATTTGGCTTATCATCGCCTTCAGGATTGCCAATTTGTCCTTGCAAATAAGCTTTATTTTTAAGTTCATACTCTCTAACACCATCCCAAAAAGCCCATTGTGTATCTGTATCAATATTCATCTTAATCACACCATAGCTAAGTGCTGCTTTGATATCTTCTATATCACTACCACTACCACCATGGAAAACAAAATTGATTGGCTTTTCTTCACCAAGATTGAATTTTTCTTTTACATAATTTTGAGAGTTTTTAAGAATTTCAGGTCTTAAAATCACATTTCCTGGTTTATATACTCCATGTACATTACCAAAGCTAGCTGCGATTGAAAATCTATCACTAATTTTAGAAAGTCTCTCATAAGCTAGCGCTACATCTTCAGGCTGAGTGTATAATTTTGCATTATCGATATTTGTATTATCCACTCCATCCTCTTCTCCACCTGTACAACCTAACTCAAGCTCCAAAGAAATCCCAAGTTCAGACATTTGTTTTAAATAATTTTCACAAGTGCTTAGATTACTTTCTAAATCCTCTTCACTTAAATCAATCATATGTGAGCTAAATAAAGGCTTGCCTGTTTCTTTTTTAAACTCAATATTTGCTTCAATCAAAGCATCAATCCAAGGAAGTAATTTTCTAGCAGCATGATCTGTGTGTAAAATCACCGGAACCCCATAAGCTTTTGCCATTAAATGCACATGTCTTGCACCACTTATAGCACCAAACACATCAGCTTTTGGGCAAGCTTTCCCTGCTACAAATTTAGCTCCTCCATTTGAAAACTGAATAATCACAGGCGAATTAACTTTTTTAGCACTTTCTAAAACCGCATTGATAGAATTTGTCCCCACGACATTTACCGCAGGGATAGCAAATCCTTCTTTTTTTGCATGATTATATACGATATTTAGATCATCACCACTTAAAACACCTGGCTTAACAAGATCTAATACACCCATTATTTGTATTCCACTTTTGCTTTTTGAAGAAGTTCTTGAGCTTTTTTATTCATAAGTTCTTTAAATTCTTCCATTTTGATATTACTTTCAATACCTGCTTTTACTTCATTATAACTCATAGTACTTTTTGCTCTAGCATCTTCTTTTAAGATAATATGATATCCAAAATCACTTTTTACTGGTGTTTTAGAAATAGTACCTTTTTTCATAGAAAAAGCTGCATCAGCAAATGGTTTTACCATAGTTGACTCAGCAAACCAACCAAGATCACCACCTTGTGCTGAAGAACCTTTGTCGATTGATTTTTCTTTTGCAAGTTGGGCAAATTTATCATTTAAAGCTTTTCCACTTAGCTTACTAAGTTCGGCAATAATATCTTTAGCTTCTTTTTCGCTAGTTACCAAAATATGCTTAGCTTTCACTTGAGCTGGTTTAGTGAATTTATCTTTATCTGCTTCATAGAATTTTTTAGCCTTAGCGTCATCATTTTTAATTGAATCAAAAATTTTCTTTTGATAGATATTTACCAAAATAGCTTCTTTAGCACGCTCTAATTCTTCTTTATATGAAGGATCATTTTCTATTTTTTGAGCTTTAGCATCTTTTAATACAAGTTGTTGAACGATGTATTGATCGATAATTGCTTTTTTTTGTTCAGCTGGTAAATCAGTAATTTTAGCACCTCTTAGCATAGGAGCAAAAAATTCATTCACTTCTGTATCGCTGATATTGTTTCCATCAAGGGTTGCAACCACCGCAGCATTTAAACTTAAACCTGTTAATAAAGCCGCAGCAACTAAAGAAATTTTTTTCATTGTTTTTCCTTTTGAAATAGTTTTGTTAATTTTATTATATCTAAACTTTATTTAAAGCCGATTAACATACAATAAGTTTATGAAAAGAAATTTAGAAATTAAAAAATTATTTTTGGAGCATTTTGGAGAGGCAAAAACAGAATTAGTTTTTAGCAATGCTTATGAACTCATAGTTTGTGTTATGCTCTCAGCTCAATGTACTGATAAAAGGGTTAATCTCATCACACCGGCTTTATTTGAAGCTTATCCTAGCGTGCAAGATCTAGCTAATGCTAATCTTAGTAGTTTAAAATTACTTATAAACTCATGTTCATTTTATAATAATAAAGCACAAAATTTAATCAAAATGGCTCAAGCAGTTTGTGAGCAATTTAATGGTGAAATCCCCACGAATGAGCAAGATTTAAAAACTCTAGCAGGAGTAGGACAAAAAACTGCACATGTAGTGATGATAGAATGGTGTGGGGCTAATTGTATGGCTGTAGATACCCATGTATTTAGAGTTTCACACAGACTTAATCTTAGCAAAGCTAAAACTCCTGAAGAAACCGAAAAAGATTTAACTAAAATTTTTAAAGATAATCTAAACTATCTTCATCAAGCTATGGTGCTTTTTGGACGCTATACATGCAAGGCTAAAAATCCTTTATGCAAAGAATGCTTTTTAAATCATTTATGTAAGAGTAAAGATAAAAAGTTAATCTAGCACTAAATTAGTGCTAGATGATTTTAATGAAAAAATGGTAGATATAAGAAAGCATTAATCACTAAAGCATTTACTATATCTATGAAAAATGCACCTACTAAAGGCACAATAATAAATGCCATATGGCTCATACCATAGTGATTTGTTACAGTTTGCATATTTACCATAGCTGTTGGAGTAGCGCCTAAACCAAAACCACAATGTCCTGCTGCTAAAACTGCTGCATCATAGTCTTTTCCACATACTCTAAAGGTTACAAATATAGCAAAAGCAGCCATCATAGCAACTTGTACTACTAAAATTACTAGCATCGGTAGCGCAAGGGTTACTAGATCCCAAAGATTAATAGTCATTAACGCTAAAGCTAAGAATAATGACAAGCTTACATTACCTAAAACTGATACTTCTCTATCAAACACATGGTGAATTTTTGTAGCCGATAAAACATTTCTTAAAACAACACCCACAAAAAGACAATACACAAAAGTTGGTAAAGTAAAACCTGTATTTGCTTTGATATAAGTAGATAAAGCACTACCTATTAATAAACATAAAGCAATCAATGCTAAAGATTCTATAAAAGAAGATGGAGTGATCAATCTTTCTTTTTCTGGAGATTGGAAATTTAAAATCGCATCTTTATCATCATTTTGTTTTGGAACCACTAATTTGTGTTTATTAACCAAATATCTCGCAACAGGCCCACCTATGATACCACCTGAAATAAGTCCAAAAGTCGCACAAGCAATAGCAACAGTAGTTGCACTAGAATACAAATAAGGTTCTTTAATAAACTCAGCCGCCCAAGCTGCACCTGTACCATGACCACCACTCATTGTAACAGAACCTGCTATAAGCCCCATAAGTGGATTTTGTCCCATGGCAGTTGCTACGCCTATACCAACTATATTTTGTGCAAAAAGCAAGCCAACAACCACCACTAAAAAAACCGCTAATTTTCTACCACCTTTTTTTAATGAAGCAAAATCAGCTAACAAACCAATACTTGAAAAGAATGCAAGCATTAACGGATCTTTCATAGATTCATCAAATTTAATGTTTAATGAAAAAGAACTATGTAAGATTAAAAGAATAATCGCAGCTATTCCGCCACCAACAACTGGCTCAGGGATATTATAATCACGAAGAAATTTTACCCTTTTAATGACAAAAACGCCTAAAAGCAATACTATAACCATAGTAACTAGCGTTGCATAAAAATCAAATTTCATACCTCTCCTTTGTTTGATTTACTTATCAATTGTAATCTAAATGACTTTAAAAACAACGCAAATAAACACTACTCTTTACTAAGATATTACAAAATGAAACATTTTTAAGTCTATTTTACTCTGAAATCAATACTATATTATGATACAAATTAACATTTTTAAGCAAAGACAGTTTCGCTCTACTAAGCTCTTGAAGTGAATTAATAAGCAAAGCATCTGCATCAAGATAATCTTTTAACTCATTACGCCCTAATTCGTATTTTTCAAAATATAATTGTGTAATTTTTGCTTGATTGGTATTAATATCTTTTACTAAATTTAACAAATCATTGTAATATTTATCGTTTTCATAGCAAAGTTTAAACTCATGAATAGCTCTTTGCAATGCATCTTTATACTCATATAAGCGTGCTTGATATGCAAATTCAGAAATTTTTACATTTTGTCTTACTCTATAAAAGTCCAAAAACGGTAAATCAATAACGACATTACCTCCTAAAATTAAAAATTTAAAACTATCATCAAAATTTTTATCACTCCCATCTAAATTTCCCAATATTTTTATACTAGGCAAAATACTTTTTTGCACACTTGCATAATCTTTGTAAGAAGCCATAAGTTGATTTAGCTTTGCTTGAACTTGTGGTCTATAAGCAAGCATTTTTAACTCTATATCAAAATTAATTTTTTGCAAAGAAAAATCTTCAAGAGTATAATTTAGCATTTTATTAATCAAAAACTCATCATCTTTACCTAGCAAATCTTTTATATTTTTAAGTGTTAAGTCTTTATTTTGCAAATTTGTGATGATATTTTGTTTAGTATTTAATAAAGACTTTTTGATATTTAAAAGATCAATATATTCAACCTTACCATAATCAAATTTAGTAGTATAAATTTCTAACATTTGCTCAAGATTTTTTAAATGGTTATTTAGTAAGCGATCTACATCATTAAAATAAATCAATTCAAAAATACTATTAATCGCCAAATTAATCGTATCAAGCTCTAAAGAGCGTAACTCATATTCGCTTGCTTTTGCTAAAAATTCAGAACTAGCAACTTGATCTGAAATTTTTCCATATATATCAAGCTCATAATTTAACATAATGCCATTTGAAAAACTATGCATTTCTGCGCCATTGTTTAAATTTTTTCTTATATTTACACCTAAATTTCCACTCAAAGTAGGATAAAGATCTAAATTTAAAAGCTTATATCTAGCTAAAGTGCTTAAAAAATTAACTCTTGCTATATTTAAGTCTTTATTATTATCAATAATAGCTTTTAAGATATTATTTAAATCTTGATTATTATATTTTTCCCACCAAGCCTTGCTTGCATTAAAATCTTCAAAATATTCTTTTTTTATCTGCTCTTGAGATACTTGTTCTAATTTTACACCTACACAAGCATTTAAAAAAAAGGCTATAAAAAATAATAAAAATATTCTCATCTCATTCCTTTGATAAAGCACTAATAGGATTTAAATTTGCTGCATTTTTTGCTGGGAAAAATCCAAAAACCACTCCTATTAAAACCGAACTTAAAAGCCCTAAAAATACTGAATTTAACGAAAGTATCATCGTAAAACCAAAATTTAAAGAATTAAATACTTCAATGATGATAAAAGAAAGCATTACTCCAAAAATGGCCCCTAAAGAGCAAATCAACACAGCTTCGATTAAAAACTGCATTAAAATATCTTCTTTTCTAGCTCCAATAGCCATTCTAACTCCAATTTCTCTTGTGCGCTCACTTACCGAAACAAGCATGATATTCATCACACCAATACCACCTACTATCAAAGATACCACCGCAATAGAAGAAATGAGTAAAGTCAAAGTAGCAGTATTTTCCTCGATAGCATTTTTAATTGCGTCTGAATTTATGGTGAAAAAATCTTTTTTTCCGCGTTTAATCTCTAAAATTTTTACCATAGCCTCTTCAGCTAAAGTAGGATTTACCTCATCTTTTACCTTAGTTACTATGGCTCTTATTTGCTTATCTCCTGTGATTTTATTCATTAAAGTAGTATAAGGGGTATAAATTTTAATGGTATTTTCATCAGCTCTAAAGCCTTTGTTATCTCTTTCTTTTTTTAAAACACCAACTATAGTTAAAGGTTGCTTATTAAAAATCACACTTTTACCTAAAACATCTTTAGCGCTGATATTATCAAATAAAATTCTTAAAGCATTTTCATCTATAATGCAAATATTAGTATTATCTTTTATATCCTCATTGTTAATAAATCTACCATCTACCATCACAAAACCTCTAAGTCTTAGATGATTTGGCCCTACTCCATAAATTCTAGCTTGCAAAGAATTATTCTTATAAGTTACCACCCCTATTTTACCCACATCTGCTTCTACTGCTTCTAAATAAGGCAAAGAGCTTAAGGTTTTTAAATCACTCAAATTCAGCCTTGTTCTGCCTGATCGGATATCTCCCAAGCCACGCCCTGAAACAACTTCTATGGTATTTGTCCCAATAGAGCTAATAGAAGCAAGTATGTTTTGTTGAGCTCCAAGTCCTAAAGCAACCACGCAAACTACTGAAGCTATACCTATGATAATACCAAGCATGGTAAGCAAAGAACGAAGCTTATGTGCTATGATGGAAGCTACAGACATTTTTAAACTTTCAAAAAGCTGATTTTTAAGCAAATTAAAGCTTTTTTTCTCTTTTGGCATTAACTTAGCTTTTATTTCATCTGCTTTTTTTGTACCATTATCACTTATGATCTTACCATCTTTAATTTCTATAACTCTTTTTGCTCTAGCAGCTATTTCTCTATCATGAGTGACTAAAACTACGGTGTGTCCTTGCTCATTGAGTTTATTTAAAATTTCTAAAACTATTTTTCCACTTTTAGAATCAAGCGCACCCGTTGGCTCATCTGCTAAAATAAGCTCACCACCATTCATCAAAGCCCTTGCTATAGAAACTCTTTGTTGTTGGCCGCCACTTAACTCATTTGGCTTAGAAAGTTCTTTATGATCAAGCTCTAAAAAAGAAAGTAATTCTTTAGCCTTTTGCGATCTTTCATGTTTGTTTTTACCCGCATACACAGCAGGCAATGCTACATTATCTTTAGCATTTAAAAGACTAAGTAGATTATATCTTTGGAAAATAAAACCAATTTTTTCGCGTCTAATCCTTGCTTTTTCATCTTTGTTTAAATTTGTAACTTCATATGCATCTAAAAAATATTTTCCACTACTTGGCTCATCAAGCGTTCCTATAATATTTAAAAGAGATGTTTTTCCACTTCCTGATTGTCCTATAATGGCTACAAATTCTCCCTTTTGAATATAAAGATTAATATTTTCTAAAATAGTTGTATTATTAATCTTTTTTTGTATATTTTCTAAGCGTATCATTTTTTATTTTTACCTATGATAACTAAATCACCCTCATTAATACCATCTAAAATTTGAGTATTTAAACTATCTTTAATACCTAATTTAACAGGTGTTTTTACACTTATATTATTGGCTTTTAAAATTTCTACATAATACCCCTTTGTATCACTTTTTATAGCCAAAGTTGGTATAACTAAAGTATTATTTTCTGTTTTAATAGCAATTTCATTTTCTGTACTCATACCTATGCGTAAAAAATTATTATCATTTTTTACAAAAACCCTTGCATAATAATACACAGCATTAGTGCTAGCACTTGAGCTTGAATTTAAATTTGTATTGCTTGTTGCATCACTTATAGTGGTATTAGCTGGATCTATACTAGAAATCACTGCTTCATATTTTTTATCAGGTTCGTTTAAAATGCTAAATTTAACCTTTTTTCCAACACTGATTTTATTAATATCAGCTTCAGCTATTTGCATACGAATTTCCATTTCACTTAAATCAGCCAAACGCACTATACTTGGTGTGTTTTGATTTGCATTTACAGTTTGCCCCTCTTCAACTGCTACATTGATAATCTCACCCTTGCTAGGTGCAGTTATAGTGGTAAAAGCTAAATCTTTTTGAGCATTTTTTAAAGAAATTTCAAGTTGAGTAGTTTGAGCTTTTAAATCAGCAACATTTGCTCTTAAGGCATAAAAAGTATTTTTAAGATTTTCAAGATTTTCTAAAGAGGTAGCCTTTTTAGCATAAAGTTTTTGCTCTCTTTGGTATTGTTTAGTAGCTATATCAAGAGCGATTTTTTTACTTTCTAAATTTGCCTTTGCACTTTCAAGCTGAGCTTTAGTAATATCTAAATCATTTTGTTGTTTATCTTTGTCAATTTGTGCGATTAAATCACCCTCATTAACATGATCACCTAATTTTACATGAAGCTTTGTTATTTGCCCACTAACTTGCGCACCAACATCAACCTGGGTTTTTGCATAAACCTCGCCAATTGCTTCTATACTTTGAGTGATGTCTTGTTTTTTAGCTTCATAGGTTAGATAATTATATTCTTCCTTATTTGCAAAAAAGAAAAAATACACCCCTATAATAAGTATAATCAAAAACATACTTAAATAAATTATTTTTTTCATTTTAATCCTTTAAAAACCATATAATAAAACATTTGTATGAAGTAAAAATAAAATTGTAACAATAAAATATAATTTTAACAATTTTAAAGCTTATAAGATATAAGATAAATCAAAAAAAGGAAAAATAATGCAAGATTATTTAAATTTAATGCAAAATCGCTCTTCGATTAGAGCTTACACCCAAGAAAAAATTTCTAAAGAGAATTTAGAATATATCTTAGAATGTGCTAGATTATCTCCTAGCTCCTTAGGACTTGAACCTTGGAAATTCTTAGTTTTTCAAAAAGATGAACATAAAAAAGAAATTGCTAAAATAGCTAATAATCAAAGTCATGTAGCAAATTGCGCTGCTATTATAGTTGTAATTTCAAGAGCTGATTTTAAAGATTATTTTGAAGAAAAACTAAAAAAGAGGGGTTTAAGCCAAGAAGAGTTAAACAAACGCTTGCAAACTTATAAGCCATTTTTAGACGCAATGGATTTAGAGCAAAGTTTTATTTATGCCAAAGAACAAAGCTATCTTGCTATTGCAAATATTATCAATGCTGCTTATAGTTTAAATTTGGGCTCATGTATTATCGGTGGCTTTGATAAAGATAAAATCAATCAATATTTAAATTTAGACACTACCAAACAAAGAGTATCCATGCTCATTACTTTAGGACATACCCAAGAAAATACTAGCGTAGGAAAAGCTCGTTTTGCATTTGATGAAGTAGTAGAATTTAAAGATTAATCAAATATCAAAACTCCATTTAAATTTTATATAATAGAATAATATTTTTAAAATAAAATGGAGTTTTTAATGCAAGGAAATTTCTTAAAGACTTTTGGCGTATTGCCATTTTTAGCAGTAGCTTTTATTAACGCTTTTGTGGATTTAGGACACAAAATCATTATACAAAACACTATCTATAAATTTTATGAAGATAGCACTCAACTTTTTTTAACCGCTATTATCAATGCTTTGATGCTTTTACCTTTTATCCTTATGCTTTCACCTTCTGGATTTTTAGCAGATAAATTTCCTAAAAATAAAATCATGAAAATATCTGCATTATTTTCAGTAATATTAACTTGTATTATTTGTTTGTGTTATTATCTTGGAGCATTTTGGCTTGCATTTGTAATGACTTTTATCATGGGAGTACAATCTGCCTTATACTCTCCTGCAAAATATGGTTTTATAAAAGAATTAGTAGGAAAAGAGCTTTTAGCTATGGGAAATGGAGCTGTCAATGCGGTAAGTATCGTGGCTATTTTAGCGGGTATGGCGGTATTTTCTCTAAGCTTTGAAATGCTTTTTGAGTCAAATTTTAACACTCCTTCAGATATTTTAACACAAATTGCACCTTTGGGTTTTGTATTAATAGCTTTTGCTGTATTAGAACTTTTTTTAGCTTATAAACTCCCTAACTTAAAAGAAGAAGATAAAAATTTAAGTTTTGATAAAAAACAATATTTCCAAGGAAAGCTTTTAGCCTCTAATTTAAAAACTATATTTTCTCATAAAATCATTTGGCTTTGTATTGTAGGAATTTCACTTTTTTGGGCCATATCGCAGCTTTATTTAGTGAGTTTTCCTGTATATGCAAAAAACGATCTTTTTATAGAAAACACCTTTTACGTACAATGCTCTTTAGCTTTTTCTGGTATAGGAGTGATTATAGGATCACTTATTAGTGGTAAGTTTTCTAAAAATTACATCGAATTAGGCCTTATACCACTAGGTGCTTTAGGGGTTTTTCTAATGAGCATTTTAATGCCATTTTTAGAAAACTTGCTAAGCTATAGTGTGGTGTTTTTTATTTTTGGTTTAAGCGGGGCATTTTTTATCATACCTTTAAATTCTCTCATACAATTTCATGCAAAAGAAAATGAACTAGGAAAAGTCTTAGCAGGTAATAATTTTATACAAAATATTTTCATGTTAGGCTTTTTAGCACTAGCTACTTTTGCTGCTTATGCTGAATTTGAAGTGATAAATTTGTTTTATTTTATCATCGCTGTGGCATTTTTTGGAAGCGTTTATGTGCTAAGTAAACTGCCTTTTTCTTTAGTGCGTTTATTAATGAGCATAGCGTTTTTTCAACGCTACCGTTTATTGGTAGAAGGTTTTGAGAATATTCCTGAAAAAGGTGGAGCATTATTGCTTGGTAATCATATATCTTTTATAGATTGGGCTATAGTGCAAATGGCCATACCAAGAAAAATTTATTTTGTTATGGAAAAAAGCATTTATTCTAAGTGGTATATTAAAATTTTTCTTGATAAATTTGGAGTTATTCCTGTTTCAAGTGCTTCTAGCAAATCAAGCTTAGAGCTTATTGCTATGCATATTAAAAACGGAAATTTAGTTTGTCTTTTCCCAGAAGGAGTACTCTCACGCCATGGACAGCTTAATGAATTTAAAGGAGGATTTGAGTTAGTTTGCTCAAAATTAGAAGAACAAGATGGAGTGATTTTGCCTTTTTATATTAGAGGACTTTGGGGGAGTGCTTTTTCAAGAAGTGATGAAGAATTTTCAGCAAGAAATCGTAAAATAAGCAAAAGAAAAATCGCTATTGCTTTTGGAAAAAGCTTGCCAATACACACTAAAAAAGAAGTGGTTAAAGCAAAAGTTTTTGAACTTTCTTTTATTGCTTGGAAATCCCAATGTGAAAGCATGCATACTATAGCCAGAGCTTGGATAGATAGTGCTAAGAGAAATTTAAGTCAAATAGCTATTGTTGATCCTTTAATAGGTGGTATTACCTATAGAAAAATGCTTGCTTTAAGTTTGGTTTTTAGCTCTTTCATAAAAAATAGATCGCATGAGTTAAATATACAACCTACCCAAGGAAGCTATGCTCCAAAAGAAGAATGTGTGGGAATTTTGCTTCCTGCTTCTATGGCTAGTTCTCTTTGTAATCTAGCTGTATTGCTTGCAAATAAAATCGTAGTGAATTTAAACTTCACAGCAGGTATAAAGGCGATTAATCAAGCCATTCAAAGTTCTCAAATTCAACAAATTTATACCTCTAGAAAATTTATGGAAAAATTAGAAAATAAAGGTATAAAACTAGAATTTGAAGAGCATGTTAGAATTATTTTCATAGAAGATGTTATCGCAAGCTTTAAAAGACAAAAACTCAAAATCTTTTCTATGCTTGCTTTAGTAAGTATCTTACCTACTTGTTTAATAAAAGCATTATTTGCACCTAATAAACAAAACCTTGCCATAGCTGCTATATTATTTAGTAGTGGTAGTGAGGGAACACCAAAAGGAGTAATGCTAAATAATCGTAATATTTTAAGCAATATAGCTCAAATTTCAGATGTATTATGTGCAAAAAACGAAGATGTTGTCTTATCTTCTTTACCACCTTTTCATGCTTTTGGATTAACTGTAACTACTTTTATGCCTTTATTAGAAGGGATTAAAAGCATAACACATGCTGATCCAACAGATGCACTAGGTGTAGCAAAAGCTATAGTAAAAAATAATGTTAGCATTATGTGTGCTACTTCTACTTTTTTGGGTATTTATGCAAGAAATAAAAAACTTGATGCGATTATGTTTGAAAGTTTAAGGATTATCGTCTCAGGTGCTGAAAAACTCAAAAGCGAAGTAAGAACTGCCTTTGAAATGAAATTTAAAAAACCTATTTTTGAAGGCTATGGAGCCACTGAAACCACTCCGGTTGCAAGTGTGAATTTGCCAAATAAATTTGATCCTGATTATTGGATTTTACACCGTGCAAATAAAGAAGGTAGTGTAGGTATGCCTTTACCAGGAAGCGCTATACGCATAGTAGATCCATCTACTTATGAAAGTTTAAATCATGGAGAAGATGGATTAATACTCATTGGTGGTCATCAGGTTATGGTGGGTTATTTAAACAATAAAGAAAAAACCGATGAAGTTATCAAAGAAATCGATGGCATACGCTGGTACAATACCGGCGATAAAGGCCATGTAGATGAGGATGGCTTTTTATATATAGTGGATCGTTATTCTCGTTTTGCAAAAATTGGCGGTGAGATGATATCTTTAGGAGCTTTAGAGGAAGAAATTGCTAAATTTATCAATACAGATATAGTAAAATTTTGCGCAGTTGCACTAGATGATGATAAAAAAGGTGAAATGGTATGCTTATTAGTAGAATGCCAAGAGCAAGACTTTGAAGGAATTTGTGAAGTGATTAAAAACTCTACTATGCCTGCTATTTTTAAACCAAGTAAATATTTTAAAGTAGAACAAATTCCACTTTTAGGTTCTGGTAAAGTGGATTTAAAAGGTGCTAAAGATTTAGCTAAAATCTTGCAAACTCATTAAAATAAGCCTTTGGCTTATTTTAATTCTAAATTAATCTTGCGAATGATTTCTTTCATGCTTTTTTCTAGTTTTTGTAAATTTTAAATCTTTAAAGCTTTTTTCTGGTAATTTTGTAATAGAATTTTCTAATTTATTTATCTTATATGTAAGATAGGTCTTTTTCGAATTTTATTAATGAATTTTACTAAAATATTTTTGATTTTTTATATTTCATTATCATTTTTTTGATACATTTACACACTAAAAATACTAAAAAGGGAAATAATGAAAATTTTTGATATGGTGGTTATTGGCGCTGGCCCTGCAGGTATTGCAGCGGGAGTAGAAGCTAAAATAAAAAATAAAGAAGTTATTGTTTTAGAAAAAGCTGATGCGGTTTGTCAAACCTTAGTAAAATTTTACAAAGAAGGCAAAAGAGTAGATAAAGCTTATAAAGGTTGTGATAGCACAAATCACGGGCATATAAATTTTGAAGATGGAACTAGAGAAAGCACGATAGAAACTTTCCAAAATGCTATCAAAGAGCATAATCTTGAAGTAAAACTTTCTAGTGAAGTTGAAAGTATTAAAAAAGATGGGGAAAATTTCATCGTTAGCACCGCAAATGAAAATTATATTTGCAAAAATGCAGTTATTGCCATAGGTAGAATGGGTAAACCGAATAAACCAAGCTATACTTTACCTATAACTTTAACAAAAATCATCAATTTTAATGCAAATTCAGCAAGCCAAGGTGAAAAAATCTTAGTTGTAGGTGGTGGAAATTCGGCAGCAGAATACGCTATAGATTTAGCTAAAAATAATGATGTAACGCTTTGCTATAGAAGAGAAACTTTCTCAAGATTAAACGATATTAATCTAGAAGATATTCAAAAAGCTTTTGAACAAGGCAGTGTAAAAGCAAAACTTGGCATAGATATAACTAGCATTGAAGATGAAGGCGGTAAAGCTAAAGTAAATTTCACTAATGACACAAATGAAATTTATGATCGTATTATTTATGCTATTGGTGGTTCAACTCCACTTGATTTCTTACAAAAATGCTCTATAGAAGTTGACGAAAAAGGCGTGCCAAGTTTTGATGAAAATAAAGAAAGCAATGTAAAAGGATTATTTGTAGCAGGTGATATAGCGAGCAAAAATGGAGCTTCTATTGTAGTGGGTTTAAATGATTCGTTTAAAATCTGCGATCATCTTTATAAATGCTAAAACTCTTTCAATACTCAAAAGGCTATCGCTATAATAACGATAGTCTTTTACTTTTTGACTTTTTATCTAAATATAATTTAAAAGGAAATATCCTTGATATAGGATGTGGCTGTGGAATTTTAGGACTTTTGATAAAACAAAAATTTCCAAATTCAAAAGTTTATCTACTAGATATCCAAGAGCAAAATATCAAACTAAGTTATAAAAACGCCAAAGAAAATAAACTTGAAATTCAAGGCATTTGTGAAGACTTTTTAAACTATAAAAGTGATATAAAATTTGATTTTTTGATCTCTAATCCTCCATTTTATAAAAAAAATACACAAAAAAGTCAAGATTTGCATTTATGCATATCAAGATATCAAGAATTTATGCCACTTGAAAAAATGCTTTTTAAAATAAATTCTTTAATCAAGCCAAATGGTAGTTTTTTTATGTGTTATGAGGCTAGTTTTTTAGATGAAATTTGTGCTTATTTAAAACAATTTAAATTAAAACTAGTTTCACTTCAATGTATTCATACCAATGCACAAACTAATGCAAGACTTGTTTTAATGCATATTAAAAAAAATAGCAAAAGTCCTTGCACTATAATGCCTACACTTTTTATGTATGAAAATGATGTTTTAAATCCAAAAATTAGTGAAATTTATGAAAATACAGGAACTATAAGCTATGATGTGTGAAAAAGGTTTTGATTTTTCTTTTGATGAAAGTGCTTGTGAAAAATGCGGCGGGAAATGTTGCACTGGAGAAAGTGGGTATATCTATGCTAGCAAAGAAGAACTAGAAGCTATTGCTAGTTTTTTAAATTTAGGCTTTGAAGCCTTTAAAGAGCAATACCTCATCAAAGTTGGGTTTAAATATAGCTTTAAAGAAGTAAAGTATGAAAATGGCTATCGTTGTATTTTTTTTGATACAATGTATAAAAAATGTTTAATTTACAAGCATAGACCAAAACAATGTAGAACTTTTCCGTTTTGGGAGTATTTTAAAACGCACAAAGAGGAGTTAAAAAAAGAATGTATAGGGGTTTGCTTTCACTAATTATAGTTTTTATCCTAACAAGCCTTGCTTTAGCTAAAGGTGAAGATAAAATCCTACAAGCACTTATTTATGAAGAACATGGACAATTTCAAAAAGCATGTGATATTTATACAAATTTATTTCATGAAAATAATGAAAGTATTTATTTGCAAAAGGCTTTACTTTTAGCTTTAAGTGCTAATTTAAAACAAAAAGATGAGCTTTTAAAAGCTTCTAAAGACTTTTTAGAACACACAGCTATTGCAAGATTAAATGCTTTGTATTTTTTTGAAATAGGAGATTATAAACAAGCCGAAGCTATACTTTATAAACTCATTAAAGAAGAACAAGATTATAGAAATTATGAAATATTAGGCGATATTTTTGCCAAAAAAGCTTTATATACCAAAGCTTTAGAGCAATACAATCTTGCCTATAAGCTTTTTGAGCATGAAAATTTATTACTTAAAATAGTTGAAATTAATATCAAAAATAAAAATATCAACCAAGCTAAAAAGGCCTTAGAAGAATTTGTAAAAAGTTCACAATGTACCCTTAAAACATGCACCCTACTTTTAAAAATTTATCAAGAACAAAAAGATCACAAAGCAAGTATCCAAACCCTTGAAAAACTATATAAACTCAACAATGATATTAAATACATCTACGCTATGATAGAACTACTAGCACAAGAAAAAAACTACACTCAGGCTCTAAATTTAACCCAAAAATATAACATAGATCCTGATACTAAAATTTTCTTATACACGCAAACAAAAGATTATAAAAAAGCTTACGAAATAGCTTTAAAACATTATGAACTTAGTAAAGATAAAAAATATCTTTCCATGGCAGGCGTTTTGGAATTTGAAATTCATATGGATCCTAAAAGTAAAAAAGTCACGGACCCAAAAATTCTAGCTTCTATCATGAAAAAATTTGAGCAAAGCGTAGATATACGCAGCGATGCTTTATATCAAAACTATTATGGCTATGCCTTGATTGAATATGATATTGATATAGCCAAAGGTATGGAGCTAGTAGGCTGGGCGCTTGAACAAGAACCGCAAAATCTTTATTATCTTGACTCTTTAGCTTGGGGGTATTATAAACTTAAAGATTGTAAAAAGGCTTATGAAATTTTACAAAAAACACTGCATGATAAAGAATTTTCAAGTTCAGATGAAAGTAAAGAGCATTTAAAGGCCATTGAAAAATGTTTAAAACAATAGATTTAAAAAATCATTTTTCAAAAACACAAAAAATTCTGGAAAGTAAAAAAGAAATTTTTCCTTATGATATGCTAGGTAGAAGCCTAGCTTCCAATGCCTTTTATCCTAAAGATATTTATACACTTTTACATGAAAGAAAACTTTCACATTTTTTATATTCTAAAGATTTAAATTTTAATCATGAAAATTTTGATGCCATCATCTTACCAACAAGCCCTTTGCTTAATCAAGACATACAAAATTTAAGTCTTTTTAGACGCTACCATGAAAAACCTATTGTGCAATTTGATTTTATTTTTGATGAATATCAAATTTTAGAAAGCTTAGTATATGGGGCTGATGCGTTTATTGTATTTCCTAAAATGCTAAAAACTAAGCAACTAAAAAAACTTTATAATTTTGCAATACATCTTGGTTTAGAAGCCATTTTTTACCTTGAAAGCAAAAGTGATCTTAATAACGCTATTTTAGCAGGAGCTAGAATTTTTTTATTGGAAGATGAAAAGCTATTATCTTTGATACCAAAAAATAAAGCTCTTATAAGTAAAAATATCAAAAATTTACATGCTTGCATAAAGGAGAGTTGATGGAGTATTTATACGCGCCTTGGAGGGATGTTTATTTTAATAATAAAGATAAAAATTTTTGCCCTTTTTGTCATTGTAAGCATGAACTTAATGAAGATAAAAAACTTGGGGTAATTTTTAGAGCTAAAGAATGCTTTGGCATTATGAATAAATACCCTTATAGTCCGGGTCATTTTATGATTATCCCTTATGAGCATTTAGAAAATATAGAAGATTTAAGTGATGATACATGGCTAGAAATTAGCCATTTTGTGCGTATTGGAGTTAAAATTTTAAAAGAGAACTTTCATGCTAAGGGTGTTAATATAGGTATGAATTTGGGTAGTGCAGCAGGAGCTGGTATAGCGCCGCATTGTCATTATCATTTAATCCCAAGATGGCAAGGTGATACAAATTTTATCACTACCATAGGACAAACTAGAGTTTGTGGGAGTGATTTAGAAAAAATTTATACCACCTTATGTAAAGCTTTTAAAGACTATGTATAAAGAAGTTGATTTTGAAAATTTTTTAAAATTTAATTTTGATCTTTTAATTGATGCAAGAAGTCCCAAAGAATACAGCCATGCTCATATAAAATCTGCGCAAAATTACTATGCACTAAGTGATAATGAATTTGAAGAAATAGGCACACTTTATAAGAAAAACAAAGGCTTAGCTAAAGCAAAAGGCGCAAGTTATATTTGTAAAAATATGAGTGAGCATATTAATAAAATTTATCAAAGTTATAAAATAGGCTCTTTGGTGGGAATTTATTGTGCAAGAGGTGGTAAAAGATCAAAAGCTATTGCTTTAATCTTAGCTGAACTTGGTTATAGGGTTGTAAGATTAGAAGGTGGATATAAAGCTTATAGAAGTTATGTGAGTGAGTTTTTTAGAAAAGATTTAAATATTGAGTTTTTATGCCTTTGTGGTAATACAGCAAGTGGCAAAAGTGATTTAATCCAAACTTTAGATAATGCTTTAAATTTAGAAAAACTAGCCAACCATCAAGGATCAAGTTTTGGTAAAATTTATGGAGAACAACCAAGCCAAAAAGCTTTTGAAGATGAATTGTTTTATTTTTTAAAAGATTATAGCCATAAAACTTGTTTTATAGAAGCTGAAAGCAGACAAATTGGAAATTTAATCATCCCGCTAAATTTATACAATAGTATGCAAAAAGCTAAGAAAATTTGGTGTGAATGCGACACAGACTTGCGTATTCAAAGAGTTTTAAAAAACTACACTCCAATGGATAAAAAAGTATTTTATCAATGTGTTGAAAAAATATCACCTTATATCAGCAAGGATTTTAAACTAAAACTTTGTCAAAATTATGAAGAAAATAATTTAGAACTTTGTGTAAAAATGCTTTTTGAATATTATGATAAAGTATATAAAAAACCTACAAAAATTGATTATTTTATCAATAGTTCTAATTTAGATGAAGCTAAAAAACATCTTATGAGTTTAAACTCATAAGATTGTATTTACAAAGATAATAAAAATAATACTTGAAAGAATTCCAGCAACTGGTAAAGTAATCACCCATGCCAAGCCAATAGGCTTCATCATAGCCCATTTAGCATCTTTATTAAATACCCCTATACCCAAAATTGCACCGATTAAAATATGGGTTGAGCTAACTGGAATTCCAAGTTGGGTAGCTAAAAGTATAACAATACTTGCGCCAAGTTCAGCACTAAAGCCTGTTGTTGGCTTAATTTCTGCTAGTTTTGAACCCACAGTTTGAATAACTTCTTTACCCAAAAACCAAAGCCCAATAACTAAAGCTATACCAAACATAAGCATTACAGCAAATGGCACTGGCGAACTTGGATTGATAGTGTTGTTTTTAAGCACATTTAAAATTGCAGCAAATGGCCCAAGAGCATTAGCTATATCATTAGCTCCGTGCGAAAAAGCAAAACTTGAAGCAGTAAAAATTTGAAACCAAGAAAAAATCTTTTCTATGGTTTTATTAACCTGAGTTTTTTTCATCAATCTCACAACCGCTAAAGTAACAATATAAGCAAAAATAGAAATAATCGAAACTATCCATAAATTTTGCATTACATCTAAAGTAGAAACCTTATTTAAGCCCTTAAATAAAAACATAGAAGCAATAGTCAATGCACCTACACCTGCTATTAAAGGAACATGAAATTTCATTCTTGAGAAAACATCTATGTTTTTTTCTTTTTCTTTTAACTCTTTGATTTTTAACTTATATTCACTTCTTTTTTCATCATCATCTAAAACAATAGCACTAAGTTCTTTGATTTGCTCCTCTTGGCTTTTGTTTTTTAAATTTTTAAAATATTCTTCTTTAAATGCTTTTTTTTCTTTTTTAATTTCTTTTACTACAAGAGTTATTTCTTCTGATGGCTTTAAGATTTTTTTATAAATATAAGCATAAATTAAATACGCCACAAGCCCGCCAAGCAAAGGAGAAATAACCCAACTCATAGCTATTTTATAAATACCATTCCAATTTACCATAGATAATGCTTGATCTTGATCAAAAAATACAAACCCCATAGCAATACTTGAACCTACAATACCTCCTATAATACTATGAGTAGTAGAAACTGGAAGTCCTTTTTTAGTCGCCACAAAAAGCCAAATTCCAGAGCTTAATAAAGCCGAGAGCATTACACATACAAATACCATAGGATTAACCCCATCAGGCAAAACCACTATACCACTTCTTATGGTATTTGTTACTTCTCCTCCTGCAAACACAGCCCCGCTTAATTCAAATACAGCAGCGATTATCAAAGCTTGTTTTATAGTAACAGTTTTAGCGCCTACGCTAGTGCCAAATGAATTTGCAACATCATTACCACCAACATTAAAGGCCATGAAAATACCAAATATACTAGCAAGGATAAATAATATCATGGAATTATTAGGAATATAATTATACCCCCAAACAAAAAAACATAAAACACTCACAATAAAAATAAAAAATGCAATAGCATTATCTTTACTCAAGTATTCTCCTTAAGAATTTATTTTAATGAATTAATTTTAGTAACTTTTACTTAGTTTTTTCTTTGATCTTTAAAAATTGCAAAGCAGATTTCACCGCCTGCATATAACTTTGTAAATTTATTTTTTCATTTTTATAAGCCTTATCATAAGCTGTGCCATGATCAACGCTAGTGCGAATTATGGGTAAATTTAAACTCACATTGATACTTTTTTCAAAATATAAAGCCTTTAAAGGTGCTAAGCCTACATCATGATACATGCTTACTAAATACTTGCATTTACTAAGTGCAAAAGGAGTAAAAGCACTATCAGCCACCAAAGGCTCGCTTAAAAAGATATTTTCTTTATAAGAGAGTTCTTTTTCTTTTTGATTTAAAAAATCTTCATTTTCTAAATTTTGCAAATTCAACGTGCTATCTTTTAAAAATACATTTGCCATTTTTATGGCCTTTTTTATTTCATTTTCTTCTTCTCCACCTATTACGCCATTATCGCTTGCATGAGGATTAAAAGCTAAAACTCCAATTTTTTCAAATAAAGTACATTGATAAAAATCAATCAAAAATTTAGCCAACCTCAAAGCTTTAATTTGCTTATAAACATCTTTTAATGGAATGTGTTCAGTGTATAAAGCCACAAAAAGCTCATCACAACCTAACATCATGATAGCATCTTGCTTGAAAAATTCCCTTAGTGCTTCTGTGTGACCTTTATAGCTCACTCCTGCCATTTGCCAAGTTTTTTTATTTATAGGCAAAGTAACTAAAGCATCTAAAAATAAATGCGTACAATAACTAGCCCCCTCAAAACTCAAAAAAGAATAAGCCCCGCTTTTAGCATCTAAATTTGCAGGATTTAACTCAAAATCATAATCAATTTCCTTGCTAGTTTGATATGAAAAATCATAAATTAAAAAATTATCTTTTTCTTCTTTGAAAATAAATTTTGGCTCGTTTGCATAAGAAATTTCAACTAAATTTATCTTAGATTTTGTATTTAATTTTAAAAGCTTGCTTGCTTTTTGAAATAATTTATAATGCACAAAATAATAAGGCTCGCAAATTTTTACTAACTCATCATGAGAGGCTAATAAAATTTGCACACCTATGCCATTTAAATCCCCTATACTAATAGCAATTTTTTTCATCTTTTAATTAAAGCCCTCATCTCTAATATAGCTTTTTCTAAGCCAACAAAAACTGATCTTGCTACTATGCTTTGACCAATATTTAACTCTTTAATTTCTAAAATATCAACAATATTTTTTACATTTTTATAATTAAGCCCATGTCCAGCCGCTACATTTAAATTTAAACTCTTAGCCAAACTCGCACTTTGTCTTAATCTTTGGAGTTCATTTTCTAAAAGCTTTTTGAGTTCATTTTTACTTAAAATTAATTCAGGCAATGCATAAGAAGTTTGATTAATATTAGTATATAATGCATTATAGATATTAGCATATAATCCTGTATGAAGCTCTATAAAATCAGCCTTTAACAAAGATGATTTTTCAATATCTTCTAAATTTGGATCAATAAACAAAGAAACTTCGATTTGCTCTTGTTTGAGTTTTAAAATGACTTCTTGTAATTTATCATTATTTAAATTCAAACCACCTTCTGTTGTAAGTTCTTGCCTTTTTTCAGGCACTAAGGTAACGCGCGAGGGTTTGTATTTTAAAGCATATTCTATCATATCAATAGAACATTCTAAATTCACCACACACTTGCAATATTTTAAAATATTTTCTAAATCTTTCTCATTAGCATGGCGACGATCTTCTCTTACATGGATAGTGATTTGATCGGCTAAATTTGCACTCAAAAAAGCAGCCTCAAGCAAATCAGGATCATTTACTTTTCTAGCTTCTCTTAAAACTGCTATATGATCGATATTAACCCCTAAAAGCATAAGTTTTCCTTATAAGTTTTTTGCTATTATACTTTAAATTTTTTAAGGAGAGTTAGTGCTTGGTATTGATATGGGCTCAAACACATTAAGAGCTGTTTTGATGGATGAAAATTTTAATAAATTAAAAAGCGAAGAATTTATCATAGGGACAGCTAAAAATATGCAAAATGAAACTATTAGCGATGAAGCTATAGAGAGAATTTTCAATGCATTAAAAAGCTTAAAAGAAAAAAAATACGATTTAAGCCAAGCCAAAGCTGTTGCCACAGCTGCTTTTAGAAAAGCAAAAAATACTCAAGCTATTTTTGAAAAAATCAAAAAAGAATTTAAGCTTGAAGTAAAATTAATCGATGCAAAAAGCGAAGCAAAATTAAGCATTTTAGGCATGAATGAAAGGCTTAAAATTCTTAAGATTTTTAGGAAAGATTTAAGCTATTGTGATTTAGGCGGTGCTTCTTGTGAAATTTCAAATGATAAATTTAGCAAAAGTTATGATTTTGGCATTATTAGTTTTTATGAAAGAATGCATTTTAAAGCTATAAAATCAAATTCTTGTGTAAAATTATTTAAAAAATATCCACAAAATCTTAAACACATTAAAGATGAAAAATTAAAACTTCATTTTAGCCCCTATCCTAGCCACTTAAAACAGCTAATGTTTGAGGCTTTTAGTATATGCAAAAATATAAAAAAAGAATTAAAAGGAAAGTTTTTTGTTTTAAACTCAGGAGTTCCTACTACACTTTGTGCGTATAAACAGGCTATAAAATATGAAGATTATTTAGAAGATAGTGTAAATGGAAAAATGCTAAAGCGCAAAGATTTTTTAAATTTTGCTTTAAAAATTTGGAATTTAGAGCAAGAAAAGGCTAAAATTTATCTTGGAAAAAATAGAAAAAAATACCTCATAGCAGGCTCAATGATATTTTTTGCTTTATTTAGCAAGCAAAAACTTATTATAATTGATGATGGTGTTAGAGAAGGTGTGTGTATAGCACATTTTAAAAATATCAAATTTTAAAGGAGAAACAATGAATTTAAAAGATCAAATTTTAGAAGATATCAAAGAAGCTATGCGCAATAAGGATGATTTTAAAAGAAACACCTTAAGAACGCTTAGCGCATGCTTTAAACAAATTGAAGTTGATGAGAGAATTACACTTGATGATGAGAGAATTTATAAAATTATCGCAAGTGAGATTAAAAAAAGAAATGAGGCTGCACTTGCTTTTAACAAAGGCTCAAGAGAAGATTTAGCCCAAAAAGAACTTCAAGAAGTAGCTATTTTAAGTGCGTATTTACCAAAACAACTAAGCGATGAAGAATTAGAAAGTGAGCTTAAAAAACTCATAGAAAAACTACAAATTAGCTCATTAAAAGAGCAAGGAATGCTAATGAAAGAAGCTAAAGCACTTTTTGGAGCAAGTGTTGATGGAAAAAGATTAAATGAAATGGTTAGAAAACTTTTAGCATGAAAAAAGCCTTAATTCTTTGCACTCTAGCCTTAAGCTCTTTTGCATACACTCAATATGAGCTTGATCCTAGCTTTAAAAAGTATTTTCAAAATTGCTCTTTATTGATGGATAAGTATTATTATATTAATTGTTATGATTATAACTATAAAGGCACTAAAGCAATAGCTTATAAACTTGAAGCTAGAATTTTAAATCAAAAACACATTAAAAAACGCCCAAAATTTAAAGATGATACTAACATTCCTAAAAAATATAGAACTTATTGGGAAGATTATATAAAAAGTGGTTATACAAGAGGGCATGTCGTGCCAAATCAATCCATGAATACAACCCCACAAGCCCAACTTAGCACTTTTTTAATGAGCAATATAACCCCGCAAAAAAAAGATATCAATGCAAAAATTTGGAATGAAATCGAACAAAGAGAAAGATATCTTGCAAAAAAATACAAAGAATTAGAAGTGCTAAATTTAGTGCTTTATGATGATAAGCCAAAACGCATTAAAAATAATATCGCCATTCCTAGTTTTTATGTAAAAATTTTAAAAGCTAAAAATTATAGTGAATGTTATAAAGTGCCAAATAATGATAATTTTGCAGAATTTGATAAAAATTATTTTAAAGAAGATTGTAAGAAATATATTGATTAAAAATGCTAGAAGTTTTATAACTTCTAGCTTAGTTTATTCTACTTCAGCATCAATTACATCATCATCTTTTTTCTTTTTATCATCACTTGGTTTTTCATCTTTTTTATACATATTTTCAGCTAATTTATGAGAAACCTCGCTTAATGCTTTCATTTTGCTTTCAATTTCTTCTTTAGAAGCATTTGCATTTTTTAAAGTTTCTTTTAAATCATCTAATGCTTTTTGAATATTTGCTTTATCCTCATCACTTACTTTTTCTCCAAGCTCACTTAAAGATTTTTCTACTTGATGTACTAAACTATCTGCAGAATTTCTTGCTTCTACTGCTTCTTTGCGTTTTCTATCTTCTTCTTTGTGCAATTCTGCATCTTTAACCATATTATTAATTTCTTCTTCACTTAAACCACTTGAACCTGTGATTTTAATCTCTTGAGCTTTACCTGTAGCTTTATCTTTAGCACTAACTGTTAAAATACCATTTGCATCTATATCAAATGTTACTTCAATTTGTGGCATACCACGAGGTGCTGGTGGAATTCCTTCAAGATTGAAATTTCCTAAAGATTTATTATCGCGGCTAAATTCTCTCTCACCTTGTAAAACATTGATAGTAACTGCGCTTTGATTATCTTCAGCAGTTGAGAAAGTTTGCTCTTTTTTAGTTGGTATAGTTGTGCCTTTTTCTATGATTTTAGTCATTACCCCACCTAAAGTTTCAATACCCAAAGAAAGCGGAGTAACATCAAGTAATAATACATCTTTCACATCACCTTTTATAACCGCTCCTTGAATTGCAGCACCAATTGCAACAACTTCATCAGGATTTACTGATTTATTTAAATCTTTTCCAAAAGCTTTTTTAACTTCTTCTTGAACCAAAGGAACACGGGTAGATCCACCCACCATTACAATTTCTTTTACTTCACTCTTATCAAGTCCTGCATCTTTTACAACTTCATTGATTTTACTAATAGTCTCAGCCACCAAACCATCAATCATGCTTTCAAATTTTGCTCTTGTGATAGTTTTTGTTAAGTGCTTTGGACCACTTGCATCAGCTGTAATAAATGGTAAATTTACATTAGTTTCATTTGCTGAACTTAATTCTTTTTTAGCATTTTCAGCCGCTTCTTTTAATCTTTGCAAGGCCATAACATCATTTTTAAGATCAATTCCAGTTTCATCTTTAAATTCACTTGCTAAAAAGTCTATTAATTTGTTATCAAAATCATCACCACCTAAAAATGCATTACCGCCTGTTGCTAAAACTTCTACTACATTATCTCCAGTTTCAAGAACAGTAACATCAAATGTACCACCACCTAAATCATAAACTACGATTTTTTCACTTTCTTTTTTATCAAGCCCATAAGCTAAAGCTGCTGCTGTTGGTTCGTTTATAATTCTTAAAACATTAAGCCCTGCTATAGTTCCTGCTTCTTTGGTAGCTTTTCTTTGTGCATCATTAAAATATGCTGGAACTGTTATAACCGCATCTTCAACCTTTTCACCTAAAAAAGCTTCAGCATCTTCTTTTAATTTCATCAAAACTTTTGCTGAAATTTCTTGCGGAGTATAAATTTTACCAGCTATTTCTATAGCACAAGCTCCATTTCTTTCTGTTATATGATAAGGAAGACGATTTTTAGCTTCTTTAGCTGCATCTTCATTGATCATCAAACCCATAATTCTTTTTATAGAATAAATAGTTTTTTCAGGATTAGTTACAGCTTGACGCTTAGCACTATCTCCAACTAAAATTTCACCTTTATCAGTAAAAGCTACTACTGAAGGAGTTGTATTTTTACCTTCTTTATTAGGGATAACTTTACTCTCCCCTCTTTCATACACGCTTACACAAGAATTAGTTGTTCCTAAATCTATACCTATAACTTTACTCATTTTTATTCTCCTTTATTAAATTTATTTTGCAACGCTAACTTTGGCTGATCTTATGATTCTATCATTCATCATATAACCCTTTTGTAAAAGAGCTACTATATGACCGCTTTCATGATCGGCACTTTCTACATGAAACATAGCTTCATGTAAATTTGGATCAAATTCACCACTAGCTTCCACTGGTTTAACCATATGTTTTTCTAGTTTTTTCAAAAGTAAATCAAGTGTATTTTGCACACCTTCTTTAATTTTTAAACTAATTTCATCATTAGCTTCTACATTTACAGCCGCCTCCAAAGCATCTACCACATCAAGCAAATCTTTTGCAAAACTTTCATTTGCGTAAATAGTTGCTGAAATTTTTTCCTTTTCCATTCTTTTTTTGATATTTTCAAATTCAGCATTTGCTCTTAAATAAGTATCTTTTAACTCATTATACTCTGCTTGAAGTTTTTCTAATTCATTATTTTGATTTTCTGAATTTTCCACTGTTTCTTCTTGTATTTGTCCATTTTGCTTTTCTTCGCTCACGCAGCCTCCTTTATAATATTTAACATTGATTTAAAATCAGAATACACACTTCCAGCAAAAACCACACTAGATTCTTTGCCTAAAAATGTACTCTTAAGCTTTAATCCCATAAAACCCTCTTCAAATAAAGGATCAAATTGTAATTTATCATTAAAATAAAATCCAATTTGAGGAGATAAAAGCTTAGCAAATTCATCGTTTTGATAAATTTGATAAGCTTTTTTCTCATTATACCTATAATAAATTTTTGTTTGTTTTAACATGGCTATTTTTTCTAAAAGCTCGAAAAAATTTACCTTAAAAGCTAAATTTTCTATATCTTGCAATCTAAGCCCAACTAATCTTTGTAAAAACAAAAATGCATCTTGACTAAATTTTAAAACCAACTCATCATCCATAAAATCAAGTATGATAAATTTGTTATTTAAAACGCCAATATCATTTAAAACAAGTTCATCACCACCATAAACTAAGGCATAAATTTCAAACTTATTTAACAAAAACTCTAAAACATTAAGATCATCAATGCTAACTTCTTCCTCAAGAAGTTGTTCGTGCCAATAATCTTTCATTGCTTTAACGGTGGGAATTCTTCCGCTGCTAATGTGAAGCTGGGTTAAAATTCCTTCATCACTTAATTTTTTAAAATAAACTCTTATAGTAGAAGCTGGTATACTAACTTTATTATTTAACTCATTAGAACCAACTGGTATGTTACCATCTAAATATGCTTCTATGATAGTTTTTAAAATAAGATCTTTTTTGCTATAAGATTTCACTGTAAAAAACCTTGATTTTTAAAAATTAGCACTTAATATTTTCAAGTGCTGACATTATTATACAACTTTAGTATAATAATGTCAAGTTATTTTTAAATAAAAATATTTAAAATTATTTAGTCTATATAACTAAAGTTTATTTAGTTATTTATATACAATATATAAAAACTTATTTTTCAGTTTTTTTAAAAGAAAAGATAATATAATTGCATCTAGCAATATTTTTTAAAAGGTTTATAATAATGAAAAATCTTACTTTAAGAGAAAAGCAAGATCTTGAAGCTTATGTGTTTTCTAATATAGAAAGAAAAAAAATGGCTTTGGGTAGAATTTTAAAATTATATTATTTAAGATTTTTTAGATTAGTTTTTTAATTTATATTTTCTCATACCTTCTTTTGCGTAGGATAAATCTTTAAAATCTGGGGATGAGATTAGTTCCATACAAGTTTTATCTAAATTTTCCATTCCACTTATTTGCATACTAGCTTGTAAATTTTCATCTAAATACAAGTCAAAAATCACACAAGCTTGATTGTTAACCTTGTAAAGAATTTTTCCACCTTTTTTTTCATCTAGTTTATATGTTTGTAATTTATCGTTTTTACTCATTTTCTTAATTTCTTTTGCAAAAGATTGATGCAAGGTATAATAAATCATAAAATCACGCATAATATTTTTAATATCAGCCATTTCTTTTCTTAGTTTTGATAAATCTTTAGCGTATAAACTTATAAATTGTGTATTTAAGTACTCATTTAAACTTTTTTCATTTAAATTTTCACACAATGGATAAATTTTAATCACAAAAGCCTTATTTTTAGTTAACACTATATCCGCACAAGCTTGTTTGTTTTGTTTGTACTCTAAAAATAAAGCTTGACTTGAGTTTAAATTTAGCGTGTTTTGCTTGTTGTAAGCAAAATCATTTAAATCTTCATAGATATTTGCATAAGAAAAAAATCCTATAAAAAGCAATAGTAAAATTTTCATTCAAATAAATCTTTATGATGATTTTTTAAGTACTCTACAACTTCTAAGATCTCATCAACTCCTTCTTTTTGAGTATTTTGGCAAACCTCATCAATACAATCAATATAAACCTCAATTGCTTTTTCTAATTTTGCTCTTTTTACCCCAGCAAATAAGAGCATAGCTTCTAAAACTATACTGAGTTCGTATTGTAAATTTTCTATTTCTTCTTTATGATTTATTTTCATTATTTTCCTTTAATTCTTTGCTTTTAATTAAATCATTAAATTGAGCTTTGATAAAATCATAATTTGAGCTATCTTTATACGAAGCAAACATTCCACCACTTGCGTTTTTATGGCCTCCACCATTGACTAAATTTTTAGCCATTAAACTTACATCTATTTTATTGTTTGCTCTAAAACTTAAAGTTTTTCTTGAACTAAGATCAACAAAAAAATCAAAATCAGGATTTTGCATTAAAAAATCATTTCCAATAACAGAGGTATTTCCTATATTTGAAGTTAATATCCCTTTACTTCCTTTATAAAATACACTGAATTTTTCTTTATTTACACTTAATCTTTCAACAACAAATTTAGAAATTAAATTACTCAAAGTATCATCATTTTCTTTTTTAAAAAAAGATTTTTTAATTCCATGTAAATCATTGTCTAAATTAATATGTGCATTATTTTGTTGGATATAATTTCTACAATTATCAAAAAGATAAAAAAGATATTTTATATTTTCTTGTGCAAACATCACTTTATTAATCTCTTTTGCACTAGAAACCATGCCAAGTAAAACCTTTCCAAGTTCAAAATTCTCATCTTCACTTAGCCAAATATCTACTGCATTTACCACATCTACAAATTGTGATAAAGCCTGATTTTTTCCATAACATCTACTAAAAAAATCATATACTATTTTAGTAGCACATCTTTTATCATCTAAAAAATACCAAGGATATTTTTGCATGCATTCTAAACCACTTTGATGATGATCTAAAAGCAAAAGTTTGATTTTCTTGCCCTCTATGGCTTTTTGAAAATCCTCACACTGACTTAAAGTTAAATTTAAATCACTTATTAAAATCACAAATTCTTCACTAGGATTTTGCTTTAAATCTTCCTCTATATTTTTAAAAATCACATTAAAATTTTCATTAATTTCTTTACCATAGTTTGAATTATAAAAAAAACAATTTTTAAAATAGAAATTTATGACATACTGACAAGCATAGCCATCTAAGTCAGTATGAGAAAGATGATAAATTTTCATGTTTTTCCTTTATAAATCGTCAACTTTTATAATACCTTCTGTTTCAAATTTAGTATTTTCTGCAATTTCTGCAAAACTTAAAACCGTAATGTTAATACCAAAATTTGAGCAAATATCTGCAATAAATTTTCTAAGTTGTGGTTCAACACAGAGTAAAAATGGTTTAATTCTAGTGTTTGCTACACTTGCAAGTTCAGCTTTTAAAGCTTCAACCAAGGCTCCAGTTTGAGCTACATTAATCATCAAATGATACGAACCATCTTTAAATTGTACATGCTCCATTAATTTTGCAGCCGCAGCAGCATCAAAAATATAAAAGCTAATTTGTCCTTTTTCATCCACATATAAATTTGTAATCGCTCTTGCCAAAGATGCTCTTACATGCTCAATAATCATATCCAAACTCTTGCTTACTTCAGCTATATCACTAATTGATTCTAAAATCGTAAGCATATCTTTAATAGGAATATGTTCTTTAAGTAAAGCTTTTAAAACTTTTTGAATCAAACCTATACTAGCAACCCTTAAACAATCATCTACCACGATAGGATAATCATTTTTAATTTTATCTAGTAAGTTTTGAACCTCTTGCTTAGTTAAAAGTTCAGCAGCATTAGCTTTGATAAGCTCACTCATATGGGTTGAAATCACACTTGCTGGATCAATTACAATATAACCATTTAATGTCGCCTCATCTTTTAAAGAAGCATCTATCCAAAGCGCATCAGAATTAAACGCTGGCTCTTTGGTAGCTATACCCTCAATAGGCTCAGTAATAAAACCACTATCCATAGCCAAGTATTTATCAGGATAAATTTCAGCACTAGCTATACCAACACCTTTTAATTTAAAGGTATATTCATTTGGTTTTAATTGTAAATTATCTCTAATTCTAATTTTTGGCATTAAAAAACCAAGGCTTTGAGCTATATTACGCCTTGTTGACCTTATACGCTCTGTTAGCTCACTTTCTGCTAATTTAATAAGCCCATAACCTAATTCTAATTCTAAAATTTCTAGTTTTAAAATATCGCTTATTTTATTTTCTTCTTCTTTTAAAATTTCTTCTTCGCTGCGTTTTTGAGGTTTAGCTTGCTCTTGTTCATCAGCTTCTTGAGATTTTTTAGCCGAAATTGTATTGATTTGAATTTTGCCTTCTTGCACTTGTTTTATCATATAACCAAGGCCCAAAAACACCAAAGCCATAAATCCCAAAGAAAAGTGTGGCAAACCAGGGACTAAAGCAAAAATAAACAAAACAAAGCCTACAATTAATAATGTTTTGTACTCTCCTAAAAGCTGATTAATTGAACCTTCAGCAAAATTATCCTCATCTTTGCTAGCACGCGTGATGATAATTGCAGTTGCTGTTGAAGTTATAAGCCCAGGAATTTGAGAAACAAGCCCATCACCTATCGTTAATATAGTATAAGTTGAAGCGCACTGGCTAAGCTCCATATCATGCTGAAAATAGCCTATCATAAAACCACCAATTAAATTTACAATAGTGATGATAATCCCAGCAACAGCGTCTCCTTTTATAAATTTAGAAGAACCATCCATCGCTCCATAAAAATTTGCTTCAGCTATGATTTCTTGGCGTCTTGCGCGTGCAGTTTTTTCATCAATCAAACCTGCGTTTAAATCCGCATCAATAGCCATTTGCTTACCTGGCATTGCATCAAGAGTAAATCTAGCTTGAACCTCAGAAACCCTTGTACTACCTTTGGTTACAACCATAAAATTAATCAAAACCAAAATACAAAAAACAACCATACCTATAACATAATTACCACCAACAACAAATTCACCAAAACTTGCCACTATATCACTAACAGCAGCTGGACCTTGATGACCCTCACTTAAAATCATACGCGTTGTAGCAATGTTAAGCGAAAGTCTAAAAAGCGTAATAATTAAAATCATAGTTGGAAAAGTTGTTAAATCTGTAGGTTTTGGTATATATAAAGAAATTAAAATAATTAAAACCGAAATTGCAATACTTAAAGCAAGAAAAAAGTCTAAAACTATACTTGGTAAAGGCACTATAATAATAGCCAAAATTGCAATAATTACAGCTACTATAGTTAAACTTTTTGCCTTTAAAATAGGTGCAACAAGCGGAGCAACCCAAGGCAATACTAAGCTAAAAATATCTCTTTTAGCCATTATTTTGAATAATATCCTCTAAGGTAATAGAAACTAAAAAATCATCGATTTTATTTTGAAGTTTCACTAAAATAGGCATAATTTTACAATTATCCTCTTTTTGAGAAGGACAAATTCCATTGCTGCACTCAAAAACATTAATAGATTTTTTCTCTACACTATTAATAATTTCTTTTAAAGTATATTCGCTTGGCTGCTTAATAAGTACAAACCCACCCTTAGCCCCTTTGTAAGATTTCAAAAGCGCATCTTTAGCAAGAGCTTGTAAAATTTTTGCTAAAAAACTTTTAGGTATATCTAAAACATTTGACATAGTATCTACATCTTGTGGTTCTTTAGATTTTGCTATATGAATTAAAGACAATAAAGCATATTCGCTAGCTTTGGTAAATAACATTTGTTCCTTTCATGTTATAAATATAATATATTATTGGTTATTAATAAAAATTTTTATTATATCAAAAATAAGTATCGATAAATATTAAATTTCATATTTTTTGAATTTCAGCATTCTTTTTGGTTTTTTAGTTATAATTGCACTTTTTATTTTAATACCGCTCAGGAGGTCTATTATGGCTTTAGATTCGGCTAAAAAAGCAGAAATAGTTGCAAAATTTGCTAGAAAAGAAGGAGATACAGGTTCTCCAGAAGTTCAAATCGCACTTTTAAGCGCAAGAATTTCAGATTTAACAGAGCATTTAAAAATCTACAAAAAAGATTTTTCTTCTCGTTTAGGTCTTTTAAAGCTTGTTGGTCAAAGAAAAAGACTTTTATCTTATCTAAAAAGAAAAGATTATCAAGCTTATTCTAAATTAATTAGCGAATTAAACTTAAGAGATAAATAAGCCTCGTGCTTATTTATCTTTAAACATTTTTTATTACATTTATTTACTACTACTTTAATTTAAGTTTTCAAGATTTCATCGTTTTATTCACAAGAGTTTCACAGTGTGAATTTACCTTCTAAGCACCTAAAAATAGTACTTTAAGTTTTAAACTAAAAAACATTTTTCACATTTAATTTTATTGATTTTTAATGTTTTTTCACTTTTGCTATAAAAAACCCATCTGCATAGTCATCTGGTAAAACTCTTTTAGCAAATGATAAATCAAATTCATCACTCTTTGCGCATATAAAATCAACATTAACCAAATCAAAATCAAGCAATTCTAATTTAAAATTTTCATTCCTTAATGCATTTTCTAAAACCGCTTCGTTTTCTTCCCTTAAAAATGTACAGGTACTATACACTAATTCTCCACCATGTTTTAAGGCTAGTAATGCTGAATGTAAAAGTTTTTTTTGCAAATTTGCTATTTGCTTAATTTCTTTTGTGTTTTTTTGTATTTCAAAACCCATTTTTGCAAAAGTTGAGCAAGGTGCATCAAGTAAAATTTTATCAAATTTCAAAGGACAAGCCTTGCCTATTATGCGTGCGTCTTTTAAGAAACATTTTACAATTTTAACTTGATAATTTTCCATAGTTTTTTTCAAGGTAAAAAAACGTGCTTTAGATAATTCACAACTTGCTAAATAACCCTCATTTTGCATAAAATTAGCTAAATTTAAACTTTTTCCACCAGGAGCTGCACACATATCTAATACACTCTCACCAGCTTTAACACCCAAAGTTTTAGCACATAAATATGAAGAATAATTTTGTATATAAAACTTACCTTCATTAAAAGCATTCATAGAGCTTAGTTTGCTTTTAAATTCTTGGGGAATTTTATAACAAAACTCATCTATTTTTTTAAATTTAACACCCTCTTTTTTTAAAATTTCTTCTAAAATTATATCTTCAACAATCAAAGAATTTCTAAAAATATTTACATCTTTTTGTGTTTTAAAACTATCAAATATAGCATTTTTTTGATCATTTGTATAAATTTCATCTAAAGCTGTATTTAAATCAAGTAAGGCCATAAAAATCCTTTAAAAACAAATACGCAGCTAAAGAATCAAGCTTGCCATCTTTTTTCTTTAAATTCACCATGCCAAGTTCTTGTGCATTTTTAGAACTAAAACTCTCATCAACAAAAAAAACTTCTTTGTCAAAATCAAGTAAAGATATGAAATGTTCTACCCTTTTTCGCATTTCATCTTCACTAGATCCACCTAAAGGAACCCCTACCACTAAAGTATTTACATCATACTCTTTGATGTATTTTTTCACCTCATTTGCTGCCTGATTGCGGTTTTTTCTAATAATAGCTTCAAGTGGCATAGCTATACTTTTATTAACACACAAAGCAACACCAATGCGCTTTAAGCCTATATCTAATGCTAAAGTTTTCATATACAAGCTCTTATTTTCACTCCAGATATCTCTACCAAACCCTCAAGCTCATATTCATAAACTCTATCACCAAATTTTTTTAAAACTTTTTCCAAATCATCTTCATGTTTTAAAAAACTTAATAAATCATCTTCACTTTGCTCATAATGAAGCTCTCCAAACATTTTTACAAACTCATCAAAATCATGAATTAAATTTGCCTTTTTTGTGGCTAAAAGCAAATTTGTCCCTTCACTTTCATTTTTCCTATGAGGTAATACATATATAGGTTTATTCATACCTAAAGCAAGTCTTGCACTTTGCATAGAGCCGCTTTTTAAATCAGCTTGAGCTATTATAACAACCTCACTTAAAGCAATAATAAGTCTATTTCTTAATAAAAAATCATAGGGTTTTGCCTTGTAATTTCCTTCGTTTTCACTTAAGGCTAAAGCATTTTCATAAATATTTAAAATTTCATTTGTATTTGCTTTTGGATAAATCTCATCAAGCCCATTAGCAAATATAGCTATAGTTTGAGGGTAAGCTATTTTAGCTGCTTGAATATCCACCCCCAAAGCCCCACCGCTTACCACACAAACCTTAGCTTTTTTTAACAAAGATACTAACTCAATGAGGCAATTTTTAGTATAAACACTCATTTTTCTAGAACCTATAACAGCTACTTTTCTAGCATTTAAAAGTTCTAAGTTGCCCTTATAATAAATCTTTGAAGGCGGATTTAAAAGATTTTTAAAATCCTCAATATTTTCAATAAATTTCATTTAAATACACAAGCTCAACTGAATTTAACAATTCTTTACTTTGCACCAAAGCTTTAAAAGTCTTTTCTCTTGGATGACCAATAGCAATAGCAAAACCTTTCTTTTTTGCCTCTTCTACTGCTTGTTTGAGTTGATTTTTAATATACACTATATCATCTTCATTGTCCAAAAAAACATCTCTAGCTATATAAGGCTGATTAAATTGACTTGCTAAATTTTTAGCTTTAGATTTTCCTATGGTTCTTGAATCAACAAAAACAAAATCGTTTTGTTTAAAAGCACTAAATAATTTTTCCATAGCCTGCTTATTTGCAGTAAATAAACTTCCTGTATGATTATTAATAAATTTTACTTTTGGAAATTGTTCTTTTACAAAAGCTACACGCTTACCTATTTTTTGCATATCATCACCAGGGTGTAAAGTGTTTAATTCTGCCTTGTCATATTTTATAGCAGCAAGGGGTAAATGCACCATAAAAAAGTCAAAATCCTTTGCAAACTCTGCTGTATAAGGGTGGCGTTTATCAGGTGGAAAAAAAGATGGGATTAATTTTAAATTTGTTTTTTTAAGCATATCTACATGAGTGTGACTTGCCATATCATCTATAATAATTGCTAGACGAGGTTTGGTATTTTTTTGCACTAGGATTTGAGTTTTATTGCCCTCGTTTTTATCTGATATATTTTGCTCTTCGTTGTTTAATTCTTTACTTGTATTTTGATCTATTACTTCTAAAATTGAAGTTTGATTATCCTCTTTAGTTTGATTTAACTCTGTATCTATAGGGTTTAAGTTCAAAATTTCACTAATATTTTTATCTAAAAAATCTAAATTTTCATTTTCTAAAGTCAAATTTATATCATTAAAACTAAAATTATTTTCTTGCTCTATTGTAGGTGATAATGGTTCTTTTTTAATTATGGTTTGATTGAAATCTAAAACTTTATTTTCTTCTTTTTTTAAAAACAAAGCCCCAAATGCAAAAAGAAAAATTCCAAACACAACCAAACAAAGCGCTAAAAGCACTTTGTGTTTTTTATTTATAGTTTTCAAATTAGTTTTTATCTTTATCAACTAATTTTTTAGCACTAATCCAAGGCATCATAGCACGAAGTTCGCGTCCTGTTTTTTCTATCAAAGAATCATTCATTAATTTACGCTCTGCGTGCATTCTTGCAAAATTTGCTCTTCTTTCTAAGATAAAATCTTTAGCAAAACTTCCATTTTGTATGTCTTTTAAAACACCTTTCATAGCCTCTTTAGTTTCTTTGGTAATAATCTTAGGTCCTGTGATATAATCTCCATATTCAGCAGTATTAGAAACAGAATATCTCATATCAGCAATACCACCTTGATAAATCAAATCTACAATTAATTTCATTTCATGCAAACACTCAAAATACGCCATTTCAGGCTCATACCCTGCTTCAACTAAGGTTTCAAATCCTGCTTGAATTAATGCACTAAGCCCCCCACAAAGCACTGCTTGTTCGCCAAATAAATCTGTTTCAGTTTCAGCTTTAAAAGTCGTTTCTATAATACCTGTTCTACCACCACCTATAGCACTAGCATAACTTAAAGCTAAATTTTTAGCATTTTTACTCTCATCTTGGTGGATAGCAATTAAACAAGGAGTACCCCCACCTATACTAAATTCATGTCTTACAGTATGACCTGGAGCTTTAGGAGCTATCATAATCACATCTATACCTTTTGGAGCAACAATTTGTCCATAATGGATATTAAATCCATGTGCAAATGCTAGAGTTTTACCTGCTTTTAATTCAGGTTTAATTTCCTCGTTAAAAATTTCACTTTGAATTTCATCAGGAGCTAAAATCATAATCAAATCTGCTTCTTTAGTAGCTTCTTTTACGCTTTTTACTATAAAATTTGCTTTTTGAGCTTTTGCCCAACTTTGCCCACCCTCTTTTAAGCCTATGATCACTTCTACACCACTATCTCTTAAATTCATAGCATGAGCATGACCTTGAGAGCCAAAACCTATAATAGCTACTTTTTTTGATTTTATTAGATTAATATCACAATCTTTATCATAATAAATTGATACAGCCATTATGCACTCCTAAAAAATTAAAATTAAAGCAAAGATTATAACTAAAAAATATAAATTTAATCCTTTTATGATAAAATTTAAGTTTTGAAAAATTACTATAAAGAGTCTTATGAAAGAATTATTTAATCAACTAAGTTATGGTCTAAATGCTAATGAAATTACCAATAAAAACAAGCAAATAATTAGAGAATTATTAACTTGTGATATTATTAAATTTTATAAAAACAAATACTATTTAAAAGATGGCTTTACTTTTGGTAAGATTGATATTTCAGCTAATGGAACGGGATTTTTAGAAAGTTTTGATCCTGCTTTTAAGCGTGATTTGCTCATAGAAAATAAAAATTTAAAAGGAGCAAATTATGCTGATATAGTTGTGGCAAAATTACTTCCTCTTAAAAAAAAGCGTCCAAGTGCTAAAGTTATCTTAATACTTAAAAGAGCCCATGAAACTTCTTTGGTTATAACTAAAAAATACGGCGAAGCAGTCCTTGGAGTAAATATTCAAACAGGACTTACATGTGCCTTAAAAGCCTCTCAAAAATCCTTAAAAACACTGCCTTTAGGAACTATTTTAAAAATAGAAAATCATGATAATAATATCACTGAAGTGATAGGGCATATTGATGATGATTTTGTAGATGAGAAAATTTCTCTTGCTTTATATAATAAAAACTCTATTTTTGATACCTTGTGTGAAAATGAAGCAAAAGCTTATGGAGATAAGGTTGATGTGAGTATGTATCCATCAAGAAAAGATCTTAGAAATTTAAATTTTTGCACTATTGATCCAATTGATGCAAAAGATTTTGATGATGCGATATTTTATGATAAAAACGAACACGTAATTTACGTAGCCATAGCTGATGTAAGTGCTTATGTGCATGCTTATAGTGCTATTGATAAAGAAGCAAGATCTAGGGGATTTTCTATTTATTTTCCTCATATTGCCATACCTATGTTGCCAAGAGCTTTGAGTGAAAATATTTGCTCACTAAAGCCCAATGAAGATAGGTTAGCATTTTGTTTTAAAATAAGCTTAGATCAAAATAATGAAGTGATTAAAGAAGAGCTTTTTGAGGCTATTATTAACTCAAAACGCCGTTTTAATTACGATGAAGTTGATGAGTATTTACAAACACAAGAAGATTTAGGTGCGATTAATTGGCTTTATGAAGTTTTTAAAATCACTCAAAATTTACGAAAAAAACGATTAAAAAATGCTTGTGAGTTTAAAACCCAAGAGCTAAGAATGACTTTAGATGAAAATAATAAACTCATAAAAACACGCCTTGAAAATGACACAGCCTCGCATAATTTAATCGAAGATTGCATGCTTTTAGCTAATAAAGCTGCAGCAAAACTCATTGATATAGGAGTTTTTAGGAATCATTTAAGTCCTGATTATAAAAAAATAGATCAATTATTAGCCGATCTTTCAACGCTTAGTATAGATATTAATCCTAAAAATAATGTCATAGAATTATTTAAAGACATTCAAGTCTTAGCAAATGAGCTAAATATAAGAGAAGAAGTAGATAAACTCATCATCAAGGCACAAAAAAAGGCAGAATATTCTAGTGAAAATGCAGGACATTTTGGCTTGGGTTTTGACAAATACACTCATTTTACAAGCCCTATTAGAAGGTATTCTGATCTTATTTTACATAGACTTTTAAAGGCTAAAATTAATCATGATGAAAAAATGTTTAATTATTTGCTTTTAAATATTCAAAGCACTTGTGAGGAATTAAGCTTATTAGAAAGAGAAGCAGATAAAGTCTCGTGGAATTTTATGGATAGAAAATTTGCAAGATGGGCAAAGGAAAATATAGGAAAAAGATTTAAAGCTATAGTCATTGAAAATCAAAGCTCATTGCAAGTTAAACTTGATGATGATATTAAGGGAGCTTTAATTAACATCATTGGCTCAAGGGCAAATTTATTAGAAAATGTAGAAGTAGAAATCACTGAAGTGGATATTGTTAGTGCCAAAATTTTTGGAAAAATCACCAAGCATTTTAGCTTAGAAAGAAATCAAAATGTATAAAAATCAACTCCAAAGCTTACTTAATAGCAATAATTTTCCAAATTTTTTCTTACTTTATGGAGCGGATAATTTCCAAATAGAGCTTTATACTAAATTTATTAAAGATAAATACTCTTTTGATGAGAGTTTAAGATTTTACTTTGAAGAATATGATTTTAAGCAAGCCTATGATTATTTATCTAGTGCTTCCTTATTTAGCGAAAGAAAACTACTAGAAATCAAAACTCAAAAGAAAATCCCAAGTAAAGAACTCAAACAACTTTTACAGCTTTGTCAAAATTCACAAGATAATTATTTTTTACTTGAAATTTACGATGAAAGCTCCAAACAAAGTGAAGCGGAGAAAATTTTTGCTAATAATTTTTGTAGATTTTATAAAGTAAATTCAGCTAAAGAAGGTATGGAATTACTAGCTTTAAAAGCTAAAGAATTAAATATTAACATCACCCAAAATGCACTTTATGCTCTTTTTTATAATTTTAATGAAAATTTATATTTAGCAGCTAATGAGTTAAATAAATTTAGTGGTTTAAATATTGATGAAAAAATCATTCAAGAACATTGTTATAGCTTAAGTACTATTAGCTTTGAAAGTTTTTTTGATAAACTAATGCAAAAACAAGATTTAAGAAACGAACTTGAAAGTATTTTAGAAAATTACAATGAAATAGCATTGATTAACGCCTTATATGCAAATTTTTCTAGACTTTTTAAAATTGCTTTGCATGTTAAAATTTACGGAAATTTAGACTTAAAAGAAATTTTAGGCTATGTCCCGCCTACTTCTGTGGCACAAAATCTTCAAAAACAAGCTCTTGTGATCAAAATATCACAATATAAGCATATTTTTTTAACACTTTGTAATTGCGAATATGAATTAAAAAAGAATTCTAAAATAGAAAAAAAAGAGTTTTTAATCGCAACACTTTTACAACTTAGCACCATATTAAAAAGTTAAATTAAGAAAACTTATGGTAGAATGAAATTTGCATTTTATGCAAATCCTTGCCTAAAAAATTTTAGGCTTTATATCCATAAGGAGAAATTAAATGAGACATTATGAAGTTTTATTCATATTAAAACCAACACTTACAGAAGAAGAAGTAAGTGCTAAGTTGGAATTCGTAAAAGAAGTCCTTACAAAAAATGGCGCAGAAATTGAAAGCGTAGTTCCAATGGGAACAAGAAAACTTGCGTACAAAATTAAAAAATACGAAAGAGGAACTTATTTTGTGATTTATTTCAAAGCTCCTACAAATTTAATAGCTGAGCTTGAAAGGGTATTAAGAATCACTGAAGAAGTTATAAGATTTTTAATCGTAAAATATGAAAACAAAAAAGAAATTGCAGCTTGGGAAAAACTAAGCAAAGGTATCAAACAAAATAAAAAAGAAATCAAAGCTAGTGAAAGTACAGAAGGCTAATTAATGTTTAATAAAGTCGTTTTAGTAGGTAATCTTACAAGGGATATAGAGATGCGTTATGCTCCATCAGGTAGCGCGATAGGCTCTTCTGCTATAGCTGTAACTAGAAGATTTAGCACAAACACAGGAGAAAAAAAAGAAGAAACCTGCTTTATCGACATTAGTTTTTTTGGTAGAACAGCAGAAATTGCTAATCAATACCTTAATAAAGGTAGTAAGGTTTTAATTGAAGGTCGTTTGAGATTTGAGCAGTGGAGCGATCAAAATGGACAAAATAGATCAAAACACAGCATTCAAGTTGAGAATTTAGAAATGCTAGGTTCAACTATACAAAATAACCAACAAAACAATTTTGACAATCAAAATTATGGCTATAATCAAAATTTTAACCACCAACAAAGTTTTGACCCTTATGCTCAAGTACAAACTAAAACAAATCCATCTAACACTTATCAAAATCCTCAAAAGGAAGCTCCTATGAAGGAAATTGATATTGATAAATATGATGATGATACAGAATTACCATTTTAAAGGAAAAAACATGGCAGAAAAAAGAAAATATTCACGTAAATATTGCAAATATACAGAAGCTAAAGTTGATTTTATCGATTATAAAGATACAGCATTACTAAAACATGCTTTATCAGAAAGATTTAAAATCATGCCACGCCGTTTAACAGGCACTAGCAAAAAACACCAAGAAATGGTTGAAATTGCTATTAAACGTGCAAGACATGTAGCACTTATCCCTTATATTGTAGATAGAAAAGAAGTTGTTACTAATCCTTTTGAGGGACTATAATTATTAAATCAATCCCAAGCTTTTAAGCTTGGGAAAATAAAAGGTTGCCTTATGTTTTCAGATATAGAATCTGAAATTTACATTATTTTGCTTGCTTCTGTTGCTATCATAGCAGTTTTAAATCCTTTTGGAAATCTTCCACAATTTATCGCAATGACTGAAGGTCTAGATGCTGATACGAGAAAAAAACTTTTTAGAAATATCATTTATACTGCATTTTGTATTGTTTTAGTTTTTTTACTTTCTGGACCGTTTATCATGAAATATTTATTTAAAATAGATATTAATGATTTACGAGTTGCGGGTGGTTTGATTTTAATCATTATGAGTACTAAAAATTTACTTTTTACTCCATCAAGTTCTCAATTTCAACATTATCAAGGATTAAGTCATAAAGAATTATTGAAAAAAAGTATAGTGCCAATGGCATTTCCTATGCTAGTAGGCCCTGGAACACTTTCAACAGTAGTGGTTATTTCAGAAGATCAAAATTTAGCTATAGCTATAGCTTCTGTATTACTTACCTTTGCTTTTATTTTTGCTTTATTTCACTTTTCAGCTACCATTGAAAAAGTCATAGGAAAGCTTGTGCTTTATGTTTTTTCACGTATTGCTTTAGTTTTTATTATGGCTATGGGAGTAAAAATGATAGCCATTGGAGTTCAAACTTACATTCAATCTAATTTAGGATAAACAAAAAAACTTTTTTGTAAAAACACTTCTTCATTTACTGCTTTATTATCATTTAGCAATACGCTAATATTTACCGCTATAATGCTTTTTGTATTAGTATCATTTGCTATCAATTTATATCCTTTACACTCACCCAAAGGATAAGTATAATCAATTCGTATTTTTATATTATTATATTCAAAATTATACTCTTTTAAACATTCTTTACCCTCTAAATATGCTTGATATAAAAAATATTTAGAAAGCTCTTTTGCATCATGAAGTAAAATCTTTCCTTGAGTATAGAGAGTTAAATCTTTTATAATTCTTGGAGAATATGAAGAAATTTTTATTACAAATACCATAACAAAAGAGATAAATAAAATAAAAGATATAGTATAAACCATAGCAAACGATTTTTTCATAAAAACATCCACTTAGATAAACATTCATTTTGACTTTTATCACATATTAAAACTTTTAGCGCCTTATCATCTTGCTTGAAAATAAGCTTTGAGATATTTTGAGCTAATAAAAAAGATCGCTTGTTATGATTTAAATCATCTATTTGCATATAAATATTTTCATTTTCTAAATACACCCTAACATAAGCATATAAAATAGTATAAAATCCGCTAAATTTCTCATTAAGAAAATGGATTTTCTCTCTATCATTTACTAGCAATTTATAAATTTTTGAATTTTGTATATCATAAAAATACATATAATCATTAGCATATATTTTTAATTTTTTTTCACTATGCATATCTTTATAATTACTTAAAATTCCTTTAGAGCTTCCGTTTTCTATAAAATGCAAATTGCTTTTTGGACTAAAAAAACTTTCATTGTTTTCTAAAATAATGCCACTGAAGTTTAATTTTTTTAATGATAAATCATAAAAAATATCATCATTTGCACTCATATAGCACTCAAAAGATCTACTTGTCAATATCACATTTAAACAAGAATGATAAATTTTTTCCATACTAAGCAAAGCTTGGTTTAAATTTAAAAATACTGTGTTGGAATTTTTAATTTTATAGCTATGATTATAAAGATGTATAGCTGGATTGCTTAAGATAACAATCAATACACCCAAGATAACAAGGCTTAGTGCAAGCTCCAATAAACTAAAAGCTTTTTTCATCTATAAAAGCTTCTTTGTAAGATAAATCTTTTATTTTTAAAGATTTAAGTTTAAACTCATCACTAGTGTATTCTAAAAAATTATAAGTATTTATATTTATTTCTTTTGCTTTATATGAAGGATTTTGCATAAATAATTCTTTTTCTTCATTAAAAAGGATTTGATTTTGCCATATAACATTTAAGGATTTATTTGTGAATATAAGAAAATAAGTTCCAAAAACAAAAGATAAAATTACAATACAAAAAGCAAGCTCTAGGAGACTAAAAGCTTGCTTCATTTATTTAAACTTGCATTAAAAGCTTCAAAAAAAGCACCACGCAAAGCTCTTTTTTCTAAAGCCTCAACCCCTCTTATAGTCACCCCTGCCGGAGAACAAATTTTTTCTTTAATAATAGCAGGATGTATATGGTTAAATAAAGCACCAAAGCTTTCAAAACTTGCGCGAGTAAGCTCATAGCTAAGCTCATTTTTTAAACCATTTTTCACACCCGCATTAGCTAAACTTTCTGCTACCAAAGCCAAAAACGCAGGAGCACAACCACTCAAAACCATAGCTATATCAAATTCTTTTTCATTTTGTAAACTTATAGCTTTACCAAAAGTACTTAGCAATGATAAAATTTCGTCTTTATATAAATCATTTTCCATCAAATACGCAGTCGCTGAGGCTTTAAATTGGGCTGCTGTATTTGGCATAATTTTTATATAATTTTGTGCATCAATACAATGAAGTTGCTCAAAAGTAGTATTTGCTAAAACTGAAATAAGCCATCTTGCCTTGCCTTTTAATTTAACAGCTACTTCTTCTAACGCATAAGGTTTAAAAGCCAAAATAATATTTTTATTATCCATATCAAACTCATTGTATGATATGACTTTGAAATTCAAACTACTTGCCTTTTTTAAATCTCTTGCAACTATTATCACCTCATAAGCATCACCTATACCTTTTGCTATAGCACTAGCCATAGCACCATTTCCTAAAATATAAATTTCAGACATTATTTTGTTTGTTTAATAAAAGCTGAAATCTTTTCAGATTGAAAATAATTAGGATATTTACTTGTATCTAAAATTACTTGCACTAAAGAATTATTATCATAATTCATCACAACAGGTGCTAAAAAATTAACTGTAGATTCTTCTAATGGTTCGTTAATAGCCACAATAACAAATACACCAAAATTTGTTTGTTCATTTAAAGCTAATAATTCTTGATAATAATCAGGCACTTCAAAATCATAATCAGGACGGATCATATAAGGATCGATCATTACAAAAGAAAAATCTTTGCCATCAAGGCTTTTAAGTCTATAAAAAACCTCATCTATCTTGTAAAAATTCATATTCTTGGTGTCTTCAAAACCCAAAATAGGACATTTAACTTCTAAGTTCATCTTGCCTCCTAAAATCTATTGACTAAGAAATTACAACTCATTAAGCAATTTTAGTTCCAATTTTCAAAATTACTTTAATTAAGAGTTTTTGACTATAATTTTAGTTTTAAAAATTAACAATTTCATAAACATAAAAACATTATAATTATAATTATTAAATTTATTAAGGTAACACAATGAAAAAACTTTTTATTTTTTCACTTATTATTGCAGGGCTATTTTTAGGAGCATGCAGCTCAAAAAAAGCCGAAGATTTGTATAATCTAAGCTCTATGGAATGGTATCAACAAATTATAAAAGATTTACAAGAAAAAAATCTTGAAGCAGCTGATAAACATTATACTTCAATGGCAGCTGAACATATAGCTGATCCATTATTAGAACAAACTTTACTTATATTAGCTCAAGCTCACATTAGTGAAGAAGAATATGAAATGGCAAATTTTTATCTTGATGAATACTTAAATAAATTTGGCGATTCACAAAATGTAGCTTATATAAGATATTTAAAAATCAAAGCCAAATTTGACTCTTTTGCTGTTCCAAATCGTAATCAAGCGCTAATGCTAAAAACAATAGAAGAAATCAAAGAATACAATCAAAGCTATCCTAATGTGCAATATAATGATTTAATTGACACCATGCTTACTAAATTTAATCTTGCAGTTTTTTATCTTGATACCAGCATAGCAGAATTATATCAGAAAAAAAATAGAGAGCAAAGCTATGAGATTTATAAGCAAAAAATAGAAAATTCCGATTTTAATAAAATTGATATGATTAAACCAGAACTTCCTTGGTATAGAAAAATATTTGAAGAAGGTATAATGTAATGAAATTAGAAAATACTCAAAACTATCCAACAAAACTTCCTGTTCTTGTGGAAGATGAGCTTTTTTTATACCCTTTTATGATAACACCGATTTTTTTAAATGATATGCAAAATATCAAAGCCTTGGATATCGCTTTACAAAATGAAAGTATGATTTTTGTAGCACCATCTAAGATTGAAGGTGGACGTGGTTTTGATGAAATTTATGATTGTGGGGTTATTGGAACTATTATGAGAAAAGTTCCATTACCTGATGGTAGAATTAAAATTTTATTTCAAGGTTATGCCAAAGCTAAGATAGTTGAAAAAATCTCAGATGACCCCTTACTTGCTCTAGTTGATTTAATCCACCAAGAGCCATTATGTAGTACAAAAAAAGAAGCAATCATTGAAGTAGTAAGAGAAAAAGCTAAAGCTTTATCTACCGTGAGTCATTATTTTCCACCTGATCTTTTACGAACCATAGAAGAAGATGTTGAACCTAGTAGAATTTGTGATTTAATACTAAATTCCATTAAAATCAAAAAACAGCAAGCATATGAATTTTTCATCGAAACTAATTTAGAAACTAAGCTTTTAAATTTAATTGATTATTTAGCTAAAGAAATTGAAGCAAATAAAATTCAAAAAGAAATCAAAAATAAAGTTCATTCTAAAATAGATAAAGTCAATAAAGAATATTTCTTAAAAGAACAACTCAAGCAAATTCAAAGAGAGCTTGGAAGTGATATACAAAAAGAAAGTGAAGTAGAAGAATATAATAAAAAATTAGAAAAGAAAAAAGCTTTTATGTATGAAGAAGCTTATAAAGAAATCAAAAAACAAATTCAAAAATATGAAAGAATTCATCAAGATAATTCAGAAGCCTCTATGGTACAAACATACATAGAAACAGTTTTAGACATACCTTTTGAATACTCTTCAAAGAAAAAACTTAATCTAAAGGATGTATCTTTACAGCTTAACAGTGATCATTATGCATTAAATAAACCAAAAGAGCGCATTGAAGAATATTTTGCTGTAAAAGAATTACTAGAAAAACGTAAAATCAAAGATAAAGATGGCGCAAAAGTAATTTTATGTCTTGTTGGCCCTCCTGGCGTGGGAAAAACTTCTTTGGCAAATTCTATTGCAAAGTCTTTAAAACGAGAACTTGTTCGCATAGCTCTTGGAGGACTTGAAGATGTTAATGAATTAAGAGGCCATAGAAGAACCTATATAGGAGCTATGCCAGGACGTATCGTACAAGGCTTAATAGAAGCAAAACAAAGCAATCCTGTGGTAGTACTTGATGAGATTGATAAACTAAGTCGCAATCATAGAGGAGATCCAAGTGCAGTTTTACTTGAAATCTTAGATCCTGAACAAAATACTAAATTTAGAGATTATTACCTAAATTTCAATATTGATTTAAGTAAAATTATTTTCATAGCTACTGCAAATGATGCAAGTTTAATCCCACCTGCGCTAAAAGATAGAATGGAATTTATAGAGCTTAGCTCTTACACTCCTCAAGAAAAATTCCAAATAGCTAAAAACTATCTCATACCTGATGAAATAAAAAAACATGGACTCAAAGAAAAAGAAATTAACTTTGATGATGAAGCTATAGAATTAATAGTCAATGAATATACCAGAGAATCGGGTGTAAGAAATTTAAGAAGAAAGATTGCTGAAATTTGTAGAAAATGTGTTAAAAAACTTCTTTTAGAAGAAAATATTAAAAATATTAAAATTAATGCTAAAAATTTAAAAGATTTTTTAAATAAAAAAGTCTTTGAAATAGAAAAACATGAAAAAGAAAACAAAATCGGTCAAGTAAATGGACTTGCATGGACTGCAGTAGGTGGAGATGTATTAAAAATTGAAGCTATCAAAATCAAAGGTAAAGGTGAATTAGCTCTTACAGGAAGTTTGGGTGATGTGATGAAAGAATCAGCAAAAATTGCCCAAAGTCTTATTAAAAATTTAATTGATGAAGAGCAAATCAAAACACCAAAAAATCTTTTTTATAAAAAAGATGAAAGTATTTACAATCAATACAATCTTCATATTCATGTTCCAGATGGTGCAACACCAAAAGATGGACCAAGTGCAGGCATAACAATCACCACAGCTATCGCCTCTATTTTTAGTGGCAAAAAAGTAAGGTCTGATGTTGCAATGACAGGAGAGATTGACCTAATGGGTAATGTTTTACCAATAGGTGGCTTAAAAGAAAAATTAATTGCTGCTTACAAAGCCGATATTAAAACAGCCATTATCCCACATAAAAATTACGAAAGAGACTTAAAAGATATCCCAGAGGAAGTAGTAAAAAATTTGAAAATAATTGGGGTAAAAAATTTACAAGAAGTTTTAAAAATAGCTCTTGCTTAAAAACTAGAAGCTTATGAAGCTTCTAGTTTGTCCATAATTAATTTGCTATCTTTTTCCAACTCTCTTATATCACTAATAATTGTATCATAATCTTCTTTTGAAATATTTTCTTTTTTAGCTATTTCTATAGCTTTATTTGCAGAATGTTGAATTTTTTCACTCTTAGAATCCATTTCATTTTGAGAGATTAAAGGAGAGAAAATACTTTTTGCATCTTCATCTTTGCATAAACTAGAGATTGGTTCAAGATTTTGTAGCTTTTGCTGAGAGCCATTAAGAGTTAGATAAACATCTGATTTATATAAAATATGATCTATTTTCATAGCCGATAAAGTCAAATCAGAAGCAAAATTAATAAATTCTCTTCCCAAATGAGAGCTTTTATCCTCTAATTCTCTAAATGCTTCACTAAAATCAGCAATTTTACTATTAGAAGAATTTGCAATATCGAATACTTTTTCACTATTTTCTTGTATTGAACCAATTTCTTGATTCATTACTTGAATTGCCAAGGTAATCTCACCAGTTGCTTTTTGTGTTTTTTCAGCAAGTTGTCTTACTTCATCAGCAACCACAGCAAAACCTCTCCCATGTTCACCAGCACGAGCAGCTTCAATAGCCGCATTTAGCGCAAGAAGATTGGTTTGATCTGCTATATCTCTTATAACTTCTACAATTGCATTAATACTTTGAGCATTTGATGCAAAAGTATTAACAGCATTTTTACTCTCATCAGCTACTTGCATCATAGAAGAAACTGAATCTTGTAAATTACCCACTTCTAAGCCATTCCTTTGAGCAGTATCTGAGATAATCTTGATATCATCAAAAACCTCTCTCATTAACTTAATAATTCCATTTAAAGCAGAAGATAAATCATTTAAATTTTTGTTTTGACTATTTAAACTTAAATCCATCAATTCTCTTGATAAGGCATTTTTAAAAACAGATTTTCCTGTTTTTTCTATATCATCTAAAGCTTTATTAATAAATTTAATATTTTGAACAAAAATTCCTTTTAAACCTTCAGGAATAGCTCTTCTAAAATACTCTCCCTTTTGAGAACAAGCAATAGAAGTGTTAATTTCCCTCAAATAAGCTTCTAAGCCGTCAATGGTATTATTAAGATTATCTGCAATTTCTTTAAGTTTTTTGTTACTGCACTTAATATATACAATCCTTGAATCAAAATTACCATTTTTTAATTCTCTGCTAAGATCTAAGATTTTATCACTAAATTGATCTTCTTTTTTTAACACAGCAAAAGCAAAAGCAAATAACAAAAGCAAAGCCAAAGAAAATCCAAAAGAAATAAAATCCATAAAATATATAGAATTTACACAAGATAAAATACCCAGACCTATACCAACTAATAAAATATTTTTCATCAACATTCCTTTATTTTTGAATTTGCATTATTAATTCATTGTAGCTCATTCCATAGGATTTTACCACAGCATTCAACTCTTCAAGTCCTGCTTTTATACCACCTTGCTTTTCTTTTTTTATAAGAACTTTATAAATTTCCTCTATTGTTTTAACAGCTTCTGCTTTTGGTTTTCTTCTTACTGAGTAATAATTTAAAATATTTCCATTGGCATCACAAGAAGCAGTTATATTTGCAAAAACCCAATAATAATCATTAAATTTTGTTTTATTTTTTACAAAAGCAAAGACTTCTTTTTTTTGCTGGATATTATCCCATAGATATTTAAAAACAGTTCTTGGCATATCAGCATGACGCATGATGCTATGAGGTTTGTATAAAATCTCATCGATTTTATAATCAGAATAATTTAAAAAATCTTCGTTGGCGTAAATAATCTCACCTCTTAAGTTTGTCTTTGATGTGATCAAAACATCCGAAGTTAGAACTTTTTCTGAAGACATAGATATTAACTCCTTTTAAAAAATTTAAATAAATAAGAGTAATTGTATCTTATTTATAAAAAAATTTCAATTTTTTTTAAAATTATTTTTGAAGTTCTAAAATTAGCTGGTTATAACTCATGCCATAGGAATTAACTATTTTCACCAACTCATTTACTCCGGCTTTTATACCCCCAGTTTTTTCAGTTTCCAATAAAATCTTATAAACTTGTTCTATAACCGGTATGGCTTCTCTTTTAGGCTTTCTTCTTACTGAATAATAATTTATAATATTTCCTTGTTCATCAAATGAGGCTGTAACATTAGTAAAAACCCAATAATAATCATTTTGTTTAGTCTTATTTTTTACAAAGGCAAAAATTTCCTTTCCATCTTGTATGTAATCCCACAAACATTTAAAAACTGTTCTTGGCATATCAGGATGACGCACAATACTGTGAGGTTTATATAAAATCTCGTTCATTTTATATCCTGCATATTTTAAGAAATCATCATTTGCATAAATAATATCCCCTTTTAAATCTGTTTTAGAGGTTATTAGTGTATCTGGTTCTAAAATTTTTTCCTGTGACATTTGCTTCCTTACTATTTATTTACAAAATATTATATCTCATTTATCATAAAATTTCATTAAAATTAAAACCTTTATCATAAAGTATTTTTCTAACTAGTTCTTGGTGTTCCTTTCCTTTGGTTTCTAAAGTGATTGAAATCATTGCATCGCCGTATTCGAGTTTAGTTGAAAATCTATCATAATCAATTTTAACTATATTAGCCTGCGCTTCTTTGATCGCATCACTCAAAGCACTCAAAGCCCCTGGTTTATCAATCAAAGTAACATTAATAAGCATTTTTCTAAAAGCTTTAAACAAGCCTTTTTCTATAATGATATTTAACATTTGCACATCGATATTTCCACCACTTAAAATCACGCCAATTTTTTTATGATTTTTTAAATCTATTTTTTTATGCAAAAGCGCAGCTACTGCTGATGCGCCTGCTCCCTCAACTGTGATTTTATGTTTTTCAAGTAAATACAATACCGCATTAGCTATTTCCTCATCATCAACTTGAATAAAATCATCAACACATTCAAGAATAATATCAAAATTAATTTTATTCACATCACGCACTGCTATACCATCAGCTATAGTTCTAACAGCTTTTGAGTTAATCATTTTTTTACTTTTAAAACTCTCATACATCGCAGGAGCTCCTTTAGCACTCACTCCAATGACTTTTATAGCAGGATTAATTTGCTTAGCAGCACTTGCCACTCCACTAATCAAACCTCCTCCACCAACTGGAGCTAAAATCATATCTAAATCACTTATTTCATCAAGCATTTCAAGCATTAAAGTACCCTGCCCTGCTATAATACTTTCATTTTCAAAAGGATGAATGAAATTTAAATGATGTTCTTTGGCATAATTTAGTGCATAAGCATAAGCCTCATCAAAATTATCTCCTTTTAAAATCACTTTTGCACCTAAATTTTTAGTCGCACTTACTTTTAACAAAGGCGTGGCTTCAGGCATAACAATCACAGCTTCTATGCCAAATTTTTTAGCACTAATTGCTACTCCTTGTGCGTGATTTCCTGCACTTGCAGCTATTACGCCTGCTTGTTTTTGTTCTTTAGTTAAATTAGCTATTGTATTATAAGCTCCTCTGATTTTATAAGCACCTGTTTTTTGCAAATTTTCACATTTTAAAAAAACATCAGTTTCTAAAAACTCACTCAAAAAAGAAGAGTGTACAAAAGGGGTTTTTAATACAAAATCTGCGATTTTCTGTTTTGCTTGATAAATTTTATTTAATTCAACCATGATTATCCTTTTTGTAGTTCTATTTTAATGCAACGATCTTGAACGCAATTTATACCATATTTTTTACATTTTTGCATTATTTCTTCATTGATAATGCCAAGTTGCATCCAAAAATTTTTAATCTTTTTGCTCAAAAGATCCTCAAAAATTTCATTTGCAAAACTTGCTTTTCTAAACATTACAACCGTATCAACTTCAAAAGGAATTTCCCTTAAATTTCTATAAACTTTCTCGTTTAAAATAAAATCTTCTTTAGGATAGATGGGATAAATTTTATAACCTAAATCTTGTAAATATTTACTTACAAAATGAGAAGGTTTATCTTGATTAGGACTAAGTCCTATAATGGCTATATTTTTCATAGTACTTAGTATTTTATAGCTATCACACAATGCTTTTCCTTTTTAAAGCATTGTATCTAAAATCAAATTAATAAGAAGTTTTTTTTACAACCAATAAACAATACAAAATCAAAGCCATTGCAACTAATAAAGCACAAAAGGCATAAACATTAGCAAAATCTATACTTGGCTCTATAATTCCTAGCAAATAAGGACTTACTCCTATACCAAAATCTAAGGCTATAAAAAAGGTAGAATTAGCCAAGCCCATTTTTTCTTTAGGTGCAAGTTTTATAGCTAAAGCTTGAGCACTTGAAGTAGCATTAGCATAACCTAACGCACAAAAAACTCCAGCTAAAATAATCATATAAAAATTTAATGCAAAAGCAAGTAAAAGCAAACATACTATAAAACTCAAAAAGGAAAAAATCATCACAATATTAGCACCATATTTATCAAACACTTTACCAGCAAGTGGTCTAAAAATCATAGAAAATCCAGCATATATCACAAAAAACATAGACCCAGCGAAAGCTAAATTTAAACTTTGGGTATAAGCACTCATATAAGCTATAATAGCGCCAAAAGGACATGCAAGTAAAAAGGTTACCAAGGCTAAATTTAAAACTGATTTTTCAAAGTAATTATAAATACTAAATTTTCTTTTTGTATGATGATGTTTTTTAAATCTTCTTACTTTTAAAAAAATAGATAAGATTAATGCAAAAACAATACTCAAGCATGCTATTAAAAAACTAAGCCAAAATTGATTGATGGAGTCAAGTTTTATGGCCAAAAAAGGACCTAAAGCTGAAGTTAAAACAACGCTTGTGGCATAATATCCTATACCAACTCCTCTTTTATTGCTAGGTATTATTCTAGCAATAGCTGCCCCACAAGCACAAGAACAAATTCCATAGCAAATCCCTGCTAAAAAGCGTATCAAAATCAAAAAATATACATTATAAAATTTCAAATACATTAAATTAATAAAAAGATAAAACAAAAGCGAAAACACTATAACCTTTTTTATATTAACATCATCGATTATAGAACCAAAATAAAGTCTAGATAGCAAAGCGCCTATAACAAAAGCTCCCATGATAAGACCTGCGGTGCTAGTTTGAAGGTTTAAAACACCTAAAACATAATCTGTACTAGAAATAGTACTCATATAAAAAACAAGACAAATAGCAAAATTTATCCCAAAAATACAGAAAAAATTCACATTAAATAAATTATATTTTTTACTTAATCCCATAAAAAAACCTTTTAAATTTTCTCGTTGATATAATCAAGTAATTTTAAAAGTTTTTCTTGATCTTTTACATCTAAGATATCTAAAATATTTCTTTCATATTTTCTTATATAAGCATTTGCATCTAAAAAAATTTCTTTACCTTTAGCGCTTAAAGTAATGATTTTTTCTCTTTTATCATCTGCTTTTAAAAACTCTATATATTCAAGTTTTGCTAATTTAGAAACAACCCTAGAAAGTATAGCTTTATCCATCTGATAAAACTCACATATTGGAGCTAAAGTACTACAACCATGCTGATTTAAATATACAAAAACCCTCCAATCACTTGATTTTAATCCAAAGGGTTTTAAAATTTCATTGACTTTATAGAGTATTTTTCTGTTTGTATAGGTAATTTTTTGAAATAAAATAAGAAATCCTTTATAAAAATTAATTGATTAAATCAACTATTTTTATAATAGCAAAGCTTGTATAAATTCTAACTTATACTAAGCTTTTAATCTTAAATACACCCCACATTCAAGATGGGGAGTATTGGCAAATTGATCAAAAAATGCCAAATTTAAAATTTCATGGCTTTGAGATAAAATTTCAAGATTTTCTCTCAAAGTGATAGGATTGCAAGAAATATAAATAATATTTTCATATTTTTTAATAAGCTCAATCACGCTTACATCAAGCCCTGCTCTTGGCGGATCTACCAAAACATGAGATATGTTAAAACCATCTAAATCTATACCTTTTAAGCGATTAAATTCTCTTTCTTTTTTTAAAGCTTGACTTAGCTCTTCACTAGAAAGTCTTGTAAAGCTTATATTTTTTATGGAATTTAAATCACAATTTTTCAAAGCAAATTCAATGTTTTTTTTAGAAATTTCAGTCGCTAAAATTTTATTAAAATACTTTGCTAGCGCTATAGTAAAATTTCCATAACCACAATAAAGCTCTAATAAATCTTTTCTTTCTTCTTTTTCTAATAAATCAATCACCCATTCAATCATTTTTTCATTTATGGTTGTATTGGGTTGTATAAAACAATCATTATTAAACTCATAAAAAATTTCTTTGTTTTTAATATTTAAAATTTGCTTTAAATTTTCTCCATTAAATACAAGTTTTTTACCCCTACTTCTTGCAATGAGTTTAAGATTTAATTTTGTGGATAATTCTTGTAAATCTTGCGTGATTAATTCTATATTTTTATGATAAAGTAAAGTTATGCTTAAATCTATTTTTGTAGCTAAAAATTCTACTCCAAAAAGTTTATGTTTTAAATTTTCATTTAAATTGTCTAATAAAATAGGCATATATTCTTGAATTTTTTCATCTGCTATTTCAAAATTTTTTATAGGAATTTTTTTCTTATTTTCATACATTGCATAAGAAATTTCTCCATTTTCATGATGATATACGCAAAATTCTGCCCTTGTTCTATAAGCTTTTAAAGGCGATTTAAAGCACTGAATTTCTTTATCATATAAAGAAGAAAACAATGCTTTATTTAAAGCAATCTTTTCTTCAAAATGCATTTAAGCATCTACCTTTTTGCCAACTATAAAAAGTAAAGCTATCATAGCTATAATACCAAAAACAAGTCCAAGCCAAACATTAAGCCCTAAAGCAACTGGTAAATAGCCACAAAGTATGCTAATAGCACAAACACTCAAAGCATAAGGCATTTGAGTGCTAACATGAGCCAAAAGATCACATTTACTTCCCATAGATGAAAGAATAGTTGTATCAGAAATTGGCGAGCAATGATCCCCAAAAATAGCCCCTGTTAAAACTCCTGAAATATTAATAATCATGTATTGATGAAGTTCAATGCCATTTAAGTCATTATGCACGCCAACTGCCATAGCCAAAGGTATAGCTAAGGGCATTAAAATTCCCATAGTTCCATAACTAGTTCCTGTTGAAAAAGAAATGATTGATGCAAAAATAAAAATTGCAGTTGGCAATAAATAAATAGGAGTTTTATCTGAAAATAAATCAATTAAGTATTTTGAAGTTCCTAAATCTTTTATCACAGAAGCTAAAGACCATGCACAAAGTAAAATAATCACAGTCATAATCATAGTTCTCCAACCATGAGTCCAAGTAGCAATAGCTTCTTTGAGGGTGAAAATTTTTCTATACATACCCAAAATAATCGCAACTATAGTTGCTAATAATGCTGCTTGAAATAATACTATAGAAGCATCAGCTGCGCCAAATGTTTCTCTAAAAGCAAATAAACTAAATGGAGCTGCGTCAATTTGCATTTTAATATTTGCATCTTCTAGGGCATTATAACCACTAAAATAAAAGCCTATAAAAGAAAATATAATCAGAACAGCTAAAGGTATAATAGCATTTGATGCTTGTAATTTTATATGCTCTTTTGGCTCTAAAACCTTATCTTCAACATTATCAATTTGTTCATGTCCATGAGAAAATTTACCGGCTCTTGCACGAAGTTCAGCTTTTAGCATAGGGCCAAATTCTCTTCCTGTATATATAGTCAAAAGAACAAAAATCAACATAAAAAGATTATAAAATCTATAAGGTAAGGTTTGCACAAAAATTTCAAAAGCATTAATTTCTTCTTTTATTATACCCAAATGTGCAAAAGTAGCATCATCAATCAAATCATAACCACTGCGAATTAAAGAAATTTCAAGTCCAATCCAAGTAGAAATAATAGCAAGACCTGTAATTGGTGCTGCGGTTGCATCCATGATAAAAGCAAGTTTTTCACGACTTACTTTAAATTTATCAGTCACAGGGCGCATGATAGGCCCTACGATTAATGAATTAGCATAATCATCAAAGAAAATAAAAATTCCCATACACCAAGTGGCAAATTGAGAGCTTTTTGCTTGTTTTGCTTTGGTTGAGAGCCAAAGAGCTACAGCTTTTGTCCCTCCTGTTTTGGTAATTAATGCTACAACTCCACCTATAGTTAAAACTTGCAATAAAATTCCAGCATTTCCAGAGCTTGCCATAGAATTTACCACTTTAGAAATAAATCCTGTAAAAGAAGCTATGATAGCATGATAAATATTATTTTCAATAAGTCCCAACATAAAAGTACCACTTAATGCACCAATAAACAATGAAAGCACTACATCTTTAGTAATAAAAGCTAAAACAATAGCTATCACCGGTGGTAAAAGTGTCCATACACCAAAAAATTCCGCATTTGCTTGCGCATCAGCAAGTAAAAGCAAAGGAGTTAATAATAAATAAAAAATTTTCATATTTTCCCTTAAATTTTTATATTTTTTCGCTAAAAGTTCCTGCCCATGTTTGAGTCACAGGCATAAGTTCAATTTCGTTAATATTAATATGCTCAGGCAAGCTAATAACAAACGAAATAATTTTTGCTATATCTTCAGCTTTAATATATTTAGTATTTTCATAAACCTCATCAGCTTTTTTAATATCACCTTTAAATCTCACTTCACTAAATTCAGTCTTACAAAGCCCTGGAGCAATATTTGTTACTTTTATATTACTTCCGCGCAAATCCGTTCTTAAAGCTTTAGAAAATTGTGCCACAAAAGCCTTAGTCCCACAATAAACATTACCTCCATAATAAGGTACATTTGCCGCAATTGAACCAAGATTAATCACATGAGCATTTTTTGCCTTTCTAAGTAAAGGTAAAGTAGCTCTTGCTATATATAAAAAGCCTTTGATATTAGTATCTACCATGGCTTCAATATCTTCAATATCCAAAGAATCAAATTCATTTAAACCCAAAGCAAGGCCTGCATTATTAACAACTAAAGAAATATTTTGTAAATCTTGAGGTAAATTTTCAATTGCTGTAAAAACTGCTTGTTTATCCCTAACATCAAGCACAATAGGGTAAATTTTATCCCCGTAAAGCTCTTTTAAATTTTGTAATCTTTCTTTGCGTCTTGCTATGGCTATAACTTTATAATCAAGCTCAATTAAAGCTTTTAAAGTTTCTAAACCAAAGCCTGAACTCACCCCTGTTATTAAAGCAATTTTCATGGTTGCGCCTCTTCATACAACATCAAATTTTCATTTTCTTTTAAACCAAGTTTTTTTAAAAATTTAATATTTTCTTCTTTTTTCGCAATAATAGCAAAATCAAGAGCATTAAATCCTAAATCATCTATTTCTTTATAATTAGCTTTATAATCTATAAGTAACTTAAGCATTTTCACATCAGCATAATTTGCCCCATGCATAAAGATATTTTTAGAAGTATGCTCAAGCGCACATAAGGTGATAAAATATGGCGTATTGCTTCCCATGCTGGCAATAGAAAGTTTTTCATTATCATTAATGTATTTTTGATTTACATTTGCACCATTTTCAAGTAAAAGCTTGGCAACTTTATAGTTATTATATTCAACAGCATAAAACAAAGGTGTTTTCCCAAAAGAATTTTTATAATCAACCACCGCTTCATTTTCAAGTAAAAGCTTAACATTTTCTACATTATCTAGTGCAAAAAATAAAGCAGACTCATAACCTTCATTTATTTTTACACCTAATTTAATAAATTCTCTTATAATCTCGCTTTCTCTATTATTTAACAAGGCTGATTTAAAGCCATTGTTTAATTCTAAATTACTAATTTTTTTAGTATAAATATACTCTTTAATCTGCTCTAAAGAATTATTTTTATTAGCTACAAATTTTTCAAAATCTGAAATATCTTTAAAGATTTTAGTCTCGCCAACTGCCCAGTTTAAAAATTCATTCAAAGCATTACTAGCAAAATAAATTGCACTTGCTTTATCTAAATTAAATTCCTTTTGAAAATATTTTGTTAAAGGATTAATCGCATTATTATACTCTTTCCAAAATTCCTTAAAAAGTTTAAAATTTCCAATGCTTTGATAAGCCCAAAATCTAAAATATGCTTTTAATTTTGCAAATTTTTCTTCAAGTATTATAGGATCTTGTAAAGTCTTTTGATAGCCTTGTGGATCAAGTGCAATTTCTAATAATTTAAAATCAAATTTTCTCAAATCACTAAAATACTCTCCACCCATACAAGCACTATTACTTCCTCTAATTTCATTAGCAAGTTCATATAATCTTTTTGTGATTTGATGGTTTTTTAAAGAAAAAACGCAATTTAAATCCACTTGAGTAAAATCTTGTGTATTTTTTGGCTCAAATTCTTTGAAAAAATCAACCTTATTTTCCTTAACATACTCACAACTATAATCCAAAGCTAAAGCATTTAAACTTATAATCAAACCAAATAATAAAATCTTCAAATATTTTCCTTGAATATAAATTAAATTACTATTTTAACTAAATTTTTGCTTTAATAACAATTAATTAATTTAAAATTCATACAATGCTTGCTTTTAAATAAGGAAAAATATGTATCAAAATTTTTATAAAGCTAGTTTTGCTTATATTCTTTTACAAAGTGATAAAAATAAGCTTGTTAATGTTGATTTTACTATATATAAGCCTGATTTTACCAAAGATAAACACCCTATTTTAGAACAAGCTTTAGAAGAACTAGATCTTTATTTTAACAAAAAGCTTTTTACTTTTAACACTCCCCTAACTCTTCAGGGAAGCGAATTTGAACAAAAGGTATATAAAGCTTTGGTAAAAATTCCTTATGGACAAACTAAAACTTATCAAGAAATTGCTTCTTTTATCAATCATCCAAAAGCTTTTAGAGCAGTAGGCAATGCAAATTCTAAAAATAAACTTGCAGTTTTTATACCTTGCCATAGAGTGGTAGCTAAAAATCACTTAGGTGGATATAATGGTGGTTTATTTATCAAAGAAGCTTTACTTAAATTAGAAGGCGTGCTCTAAAATGCCTAGCTTATTATTAGCAAGTTTTATTTGGGCTTTTTCTTTTCCATTAATTGGGCATTTTATTACCTTGGAAATGGATAGTTTTTTTGCGGCATTTGCAAAAGTTTTTTTGTCTTTATTGATATTTTTACCTCTTTTAAATTTTAAGCTAAATTTGCATTTAAAACTAAAACTCATAAGCATTGGAGCTTTACAGCTTGGCGTGATGAATTTATTTTACTATCATTCTTTTTTATATTTAAGTGTAAGCGAAGTAGCGCTTTTTACGATTTTTACGCCTTTTTATGTTGTGCTTTTTTATGGACTTTTTTCAAAAAATCTTAGATATTTATATTTCATAAGTATTTTTATATGTATTATGGGTGCTTTTGTAGTTAAATTGGATAATATTAACTCTAATTTTTTATATGGCTTTTTACTTATTCAAGGGGCTAATTTAGTATTTGGAGCTGGACAAAGTTTTTATAAAATTTTATTAGAAAAAAATACAAACTTAAGCCAAAAAGAAGCTTTTGCTTATTTTTATTTAGGTGCAACCAGCATAACTTTACCTGCTTTTTTATTTTTTGGAGATTACAATAATTTACCATCCAATTTAAGCTCTTGGATAGCTTTGATTTATCTTGGGACTATTGCTTCAGGACTTGGATATTTTTTATGGAATAAAGGTTCCACTGAAGTAGATAGCGGAGTTTTAGCCTTGATGAATAATGCCATTATACCTATAAGTATTTTTATCAATATGAGTATTTTTGGAATAGATGTGGAGCTGCTACCTTTTTGCATGGGGACTTTAATCATTCTTTTTTCGTTTTTTATACATAAAAAAATCATGCATTATTATGATAAGAAATCTTGCTCAAATACAAACCACTAGCTGGAGCTAATAACCTTATATGGGCTTTTTTTGCATCAATTTGCTCTTTTAAATTTTCTTGACTTATCTTTTTTTCTAATACTTTTAAAATACTTGCTATCATCATACGAATTTGAGATCTTAAAAAACCATTTGCCTCAAAGTAAAATATAGTGCAGTTTTTATAAGTATAAACTTTACTTTTGTAAATTATTCTTGTTGTGGTTTTATTATCAGAGCCTTCTTTTTGAAAAAGTTTAAAATCATGCTCACCTTCAAACAAACTTGCTATCTTTTTTGCTAGTTGAATATTTATTTTTGGATAAAAATGAACATAAGAAGCTAAAAAAGGATTATATCTTTCATGACTTATGATATATCGATATGCTCTTTTTTTTACATCAAAACGCACTTGAAAATTTTCATGCACTTTTTGTATATGTTTGATATGGATAAAAGGATGTGCGAAATGATTTATCTTATTTTTTAAATACAACAAATCTTTAAAATGCTCCCCTACTTTCACGCAAGCAACACCATTATTTGCATGTACTCCTTTATCAGTTCTTGAAGCAAATAAGGTTTTATTATAAATTCCTAAATGCGACAAGGCTTGCTCTAGGGCATCTTGCACGCTAAGTTTGTGTGGCTGGGTAGCTGAGCCTTGAAATTTAGATCCATCATAAGAAAATGTTAATTTTAATAGCATTTAATATTTGCTTAGTATTTTTTTCTTAAAATAAAATGCAGATATACTTAAAAATAAAATAAAAATTACCCCAACAGCAAGTAAAGGCGGCTTATAAAAACTTACCAATAAAGTAAAATAAGCAAAAATTACAGCAAAAATTCCAAAATACGCAAAACCCTTTTCATAACGATAAGTTACTATACCAAAAGAAAGCGCAAATAAAACACTCGCAAGCGGGAATAAAGCAATAAGCGTGTAAATAACAAATTCTTTTGCTTTTTCTTTGCTTGTATTTAAATCGCTCCAATAATCATAAAAATGTTTTGTGTTTAAATCTTTAGAATAAAGCTTACTTTTAATCAGCAAATTTTTAAAACTTGAAATATGCCAATTTTCTTCTTTAAACTCATAAGCTTTACCTTGATTTAAAACAAAAGAAACTATTCCATTTTGATTTTCTAATTTACCCTCACTTGCAAGTATAATTTGCTCTTTATCATCTTCATTTTTTTTAGGATGGTACATGATGATATTTTTATAAACATTATTCTCATCTTGTGTATTGATAAATACAAGCCATTCTCCATATCTTTGCCCAAATTCTCCTGTTTTTATATTAATTTTTGTACTAATTTTTTTATAATCAACAAAATTATCAAAAAGTTCAAAAGATATTGGTATAAAAACCAAAACAACAACAAGCATAAAAGCGCTTAATACCCCTGCTATTTTCATAAAAAAAGAGGCAATAAATTTTGGAGAAATACCTAGTGCAAACAAAACCGTGCTTTCATTTTCTCTTGATAATCTATAAAAACTTAAAGTTAAAGCTATAAAAAATGAAATTGGCAAAGTAAAAGCTAATGCTTTTGGCAATAAATAAATATATAATTGAAAAAGTTCTAAAAGCGATATTTCAACATAAGAAGTGATTTTTGCAAGTTGTATAAAAAACACTATGGAAACTATAGTAAATAAAGTAAAAAATAAAGATAACATCGTATTTAAAAATTGATTAAATAAATACTTATAAATTAATTTCATTTTAAACTTTCTAAACATAATTGCACTAAAATTGCCACAAATAAAAAAGGAATCATAGGCATTTGATAATCTTTTTTTGCTATTTTTATAAAGCCAAATAAACACAATAACGATGCGATAAATAAAATAAAAAATGCACCCTCATAGCCAAAAATTCCAAAAATTATGGCTATTATTATAACATCACCTTCCCCTAAACTTTCTAAAATTTCATCTCTTTTTTTAAAATTTTTAACAAAATTTATCATGCTTTTTAGTAAAAATACCACTCCAGCGCCAAAACATGCTTTAAACAAAAAACTATCTTGAATATTTTCTAAAATTAAACCATTTTGCAAAAAATCAAACAAAAAAGCTAAAGCAAATAAAATCCAAAGCCAAAGCTCACTCACAGCTTTTAAAAAATAATCCATCCAAGAAAGCATTAAAAAAATTGCTAACATGCAAGCAAAAATTAAAATTTCAAGAGTATTTTCAAAAAGATAAAATGCAAATGCAAATAAACACCCACAAATTAATTCATTAAAAGGATAAATTAAAGAAATTTTTCCCTTACAAAAACCGCATTTTCCTTTTAAAAAAACATATGATAAAATAGGAATTAAATGATAAAATTTTAAAGTATTATTACATTTTAAACAATAAGATCTTGGGCTTATAATGCTTTTTTTCTGCTTACTTCTAAAAATTACAACATTGATAAAAGATCCTATACAAAGACCAAGTAAAATATAAAATATCATTTACCAAAAGTTCTTTTACGCTTTTTAAAATCAGTAATTATATTTGTGATTTCTTTTTTTGTAAGTGCAGGAAATAAAGTCTGGCTAAAATAAATTTCAGCATAACTTGTTTGCCATATTAAAAAATTTGAAATTCTCTTAGCGCTCCCTACTCTTAAAAATAAATCCACATCTTCGCTTAAATCTAAATTTGCTTGTATATTTTCTTCATTAATTTCAAGACTTTTTTCCAATACCTTTTTAACTGCTCTAACTATCTCATCTTTACCCCCATATGAAATAGCCAAATTTACGCACAATTTTGTGTAATTTTTAGTTTGTTCTTGAAAATTTTGTATTTTTTTTAAGGTTAATTCATCTAAAAGACTTAAATTTCCTATAGCTTTAAAACGCACTTCATTTACTATAAATTTATTTAAAGATTCATCAAGATATTTATTTAATAATTTAAAAAGAAACTCAACTTCCTCTTTTGGCCTTTGCCAATTTTCTGTGCTAAAAGCATAAAGGGTTAGATTTTGAATTTTTTCATCAACACAAACTTCTATAATTTTTTCAACAACCTTAGCTCCTTGGGTATAGCCAATTTTTTCTAAAAGTCCATTTTTCCTAGCCCATCTTCTATTACCATCCATTACAACAGCAAGATGTTTTAACTCATTCATTCTAGCCCTTTATATCCATCAATCTTTTAAATACAAACATAGGGCTAAGAGAATTAACTACTTCAAATTTAAAATATTCACTCAAAAAATGAGCTACTTTAGAAAAAGGTGTTTGTATGCGTATGATTTTACCATTATCAATTATAATTTTTAAAGCACCAAAAATTTCAAAATACAAATACACCTCTAAAATATTTCCATTTTTCTTAGCTTCAAATAAAGCTCTATTTCCCTCATAAACAAAAGGTATATGATAAATTCCTTCAAAAAATGCAAAAAACATTTCCTTATAAATTTCAAACTCATATGTGCTTTTGCTTTCCATAAGTCTTTGGATAATGAATTTTTTATACCAAGCTTTTTCATCACCTTCTTGTAAAAGCTTTTCTATGAGTTCAGTCCCTTCTTCAAAAAGTCTAATTTTAGGCTTTTTCAAAAGATTTTTAAAAGAAATCACGCCTTTATCTTCATAAACTTCAGCTAAATACTCTTCCCCCACTTCAAGCTCTATCATACTTTTTGTTTCAAGCTTTTTAGTGTTTAAAAGCAATACATAGCGATTGTACGCACGCTTTTCTAAAATTTGCATTCTTATTGGCAGGGTTGAATTGATAATATTCACCAAAGCTTCCTTAGTTCTTGTGCTAAAGTAAAACCAAGTTTTTCTTTACTTTGTCTAAAGTTTTGAGAGATATTATCTTTAGTAATAAAACAAAGATTATTTTCATCGCTTCCAAAGCTCATATTTTCATCAAAAATATTTAAACAAACCATATCTAAATTTTTACTAACTAAAGATTTTTTAGCATTTTTTAGAGCATTTTTTTTATCAAATTCTAATTTAAAGCCTATTTTTTTGCCTTTAAAATCTAAATTTTTTAAAATATCTTCATTAAGCTTTAATTTTAAATCAAGTCCATTTAAATGCTCATTTTTCCTAATCTTACCCTTATAAGCCTCAAGAGTAAAATCACTCACAGCAGCAGCCATAATTAAAGCATCAAAATCTTTGTATTTTTGCAATTTTTCTTTTAGTTCTAAAGAAGATTCAAATTTTTCTAATTTATAAGGTGTTTTAAACTCTATTGAGCTAACTAGCACCACCTTAGCACCTAAAAAATATAAAGCATCAGCAACCGCCTTTGCCATTTTTCCACTTGAAAAATTACTAATACATCTTACATCATCAATTTTTTCTTTAGTCCCGCCACCGCTTACAATAAAACTTTTATTTTTAAAAAAATCTTCTTGCATTAGACTTCTTTTTAAAACATTTATAATACTATCAAGCTCAGCCAAAGCTCCTAAGCCCTCATCTTTACAAGCTAGAGTTTTAACCATAGGATCAATGATAATATAACCTTGCTCTTTTAAATTTTTTAAAGAATTTTGAGTGCTAAAATGTAAATACATGTTTGTATTTGCAGCGGGTGCGATTAAAAATGGTTTATTTTTATCTACTGCTATTAAAGTTTGAATGAATAAATTATCCGCTATACCATAGTTTAATTTATTAATAGAATTTATACTAGCAGGCGCAAAAAGCACACAATCGCAAGTCTTGCTAAAAGCTATATGATTATTAGTATTTTGCCAATTTTCATTATCTTCACATAAAACTTCATCTGCTAAAGCTTCAAAGCTAAGCTTAGTGCCAAATTTTAAAACTCCCAAGCTTAGCAAAACTTTAACCCTAAAACCTTCTTTTTTTAATAAAGAAATAAGCTCATAAGCTTTATAAAAGGCTATGCTTCCACTTACTGCTAGTAAGATTGTTTTCATTTTTTACCTAATTTTTTATAGTAAAAATCTTCTATGATTTGCACCTTTGCTCTATTAATATGTAAAGAACCTTTTTCTACATTCTTACACACAGTACTTCCTGCTGCGATGATTACCTCATCTTTTATTTCAACCGGAGCTATAAATTGCGTATCTGAACCAACAAAAACATTTTTACCTATTTTAGTTTTATGTTTTTTAACCCCATCATAATTACAAGTGATAGTACCACAACCTATATTAGTTCCCTCATCTATTTCACAATCTCCTAAATAGCTCAAATGCCCTGCCTTAACTCCATTTAATAAAGCATTTTTGCATTCTACGAAATTTCCTATATGAGTATTTTTAAGCTGACATTTTGGACGCAAATGCGCTAAAGGCCCTACATCGCTATTTTCTACTATACTATCTTCGATTACACTTGAACTTTTGATGATGGAATTTATAATCTTTGATTTTCCTTCTATACGCACATTTTCATACACTTCACACTCACCTACAAATTCAACTTCATCTGAAATAAAAGTCGTAGCAGGCATATGAAAAATCACACCTTGTCTCATCCATTCTTTTTTTATTTCTTCTTGCATAAGATCTTGAGCTAAGCAAAGCTCAATTTTATCATTTACCCCCATAAAATCTTGCTCATTTACAAACACAGCATCGATTTCATAGCCCTTTTCTTTTGCTAAATAAACCGCATCGGTTAAATAATACTCTTTAGCTTTATTATCATTTTTTATCAAAGGTAATACTTCTTTTAAAATTTGTGCTTTTATAGCATAAACACCGCTATTGCAGGTGTTTATAGCAAGTTCTTCTTTGCTTGCATCTTTTGTTTCTACTATTTTTTGAATTTTATTTTCTTTTAAAACTATTCTTCCATAACTTTTTGGATCTTTTGCTTTAAAAACTGCTACATTAAAATCACTCTCATTTAAAGCTATTTTTTCTAAATCACCTGCTTTAATCAAAGGCATATCGCCACATAAAATCAATACTTTTTCATGCTTACTCTCATAACCCCTTAAAGCCCCTGCAGTACCTGGAAAATTTTGTAAATCTTGCTCTAAAAAGCGTGTATTTGGAAAATGTTCTAAAATAACTTGCTCTACTTTTTCTTTTTGATGAGAAAGCACCACGCACACATCATCGCTGATTTTATAAGCTTGTTTTAAAATATGTAAAATCATAGCTTTTGAGCAAATTTTTTGAAGAACTTTTGGATTTTGTGATTTCATACGCGTGCCAAGTCCAGCAGCCAAAATAAGCACAGAAATTTTCATAATTTACCTTTGTTTTAAAAATTATTGCTTATTTTAACAAGCTAAAGTAAAAATTATCAATATTTTATAAAATCATTTTTATTCTTTTAAGAGTAAAATTGCTAAAATAACGCTTTTAATTTTAATCAAGGAAAGATTTTGAGGGTTTTACTAGTTTTATTTTTATCATGCTTAGTTCTTTTTGGTGCTGAAGCGACTATACCAACTGTAAATTTAAGCCTTAGTGCTCCAAATAGCCCTCAACAACTCGTAACAACCCTAAATATAGTCATAGTTTTAACCATACTAGCTCTTGCTCCTACCATTGTTTTTGTAATGACTTCTTTTTTAAGACTTATTGTGGTGTTTTCTTTTTTAAGAACAGCTCTTGGTACTCAAACTATGCCACCAAATACTATCTTGGTTACTTTAGCTTTGATTTTAACTTTTTTCATTATGGAGCCTGTGGCAACCAAATCATACAATGAAGGTATAAAACCCTATATCGCTGAACAAATAGGCTATGAAGAAGCTTTTGCTAAAGGTGTTAAACCCTTTAAAGATTTTATGCTAAAAAACACTAGGGAAAAGGACTTAGCGCTTTTTTATAGAATTAGAAATTTAGAAAATCCAAAAACTATAGATGATGTTCCTTTAACAGTTTTAGTGCCAGCTTTTATGATAAGCGAGCTTAAAACTGCTTTTGAAATAGGCTTTTTACTTTTCTTGCCATTTTTAGTTATAGATATGGTAGTAAGCTCGGTATTAATGGCTATGGGTATGATGATGCTCCCACCTGTTATGATTTCTATGCCTTTTAAACTTTTGATATTTGTGCTTGTAGATGGATGGAATTTACTCATACAAAATTTAGTCAAAAGCTTTTTGACTTAGCAGAATAAAATGTATATTTTTTCTTCCTTGTTTAGTATATTTTGTTTGCTTTTTGGCGGATATTTTGCTAAAAAAATCAAAATTTTAAAACAAAAACAAGCGCGTGCTTTTTTAGATTTTGCTATTATTTTTGCTTTGCCTTGCTTGATTTTTGAGCGTGCTTATCATTTAAATTTTGATTTTTCTTTGATTGTTATTATATTGCTTGGGTTGGGCTGTGCTATTTTTTCAGCATTATGTTGTGTATTTTTAGCTCTTTGTTTTAAATTTAGCAAAAGTACTCTTGTAAGTATTTTTTTACTTGCTAGCTTTGGAAATACTTTATTTGTAGGTATACCTATCATTAGTGGAATTTATCAAGATCCTCATTTTTTGGGCGAGATTATCCTTTATGATGCGCTTGCTACTTCTTTACCTGTAGCTTTACTTGCTCCCTTTATCATCTCTTTAGCTAGTGAGCAAAAGGTAAGCTTTTTACAAAATCTCAAAAAAGTTTTTACTTTTCCACCTTTTGTTGCTTTGATTTTAGGGCTTTGTTTTAAGCTTACTGCACTTCCTGATTTTATCTTTGAACCTTTGCGTATGCTTGGAGCTAGTGCCACACCTGTAGCGCTTTTTGCCATAGGTTTAAATTTAGGCTTTTTAAGCATAAAAACTTCTTATAAAGCAACTATAATAGTTATTTTTGGTAAAATGATACTCACACCTTTAATCTTTTTAGTGCTTTTAAAGCTTTTAAATTTCAAATTAAACCCTAACTCTATCATCGCCTTGCTTGAATCAGCTATGCCTACTATGACAATGGTTGCAGCAATGATTATGAAAGCAAAACTTGATACAAATTTAGCGGTTAGCTCTGTAGCCTTTGGTATAGTTTTTGCCTTTATTTCTTTACCTATTTGGGTATATTTTCTAAGCTAAGGATATCAATGACATTTGCTATATTTGGAAAATATCTTTATGATGATCTTGCTTTTACTCTTAAAGCTTACAACCAAAAAGAAAGTAAGAAATTATTTAAAATTATAGAAAAAAATAAAGACAAATTTTATTTTTTAGGCTATATAAAATATGAATTTTATAAATACTTAGAAGATAAAAATTACAAAAGCAAAGAGCCTTTTTTGTATTTTTTTGCTTTTAAAAAAAGAGAAAAATTTATTCATGAAAATAAAAATTTAGACTTTTATCCAAGCTTTTTATCAAAGTTAAATCAAAAAAAATATTTTGAAAATTTCAACAAAGTCAAAGAGGCTATTTCTAAAGGACAAAGTTATCAGGTTAATCTTACTCAAGAATTACATTTAAAATCAAATCTTAGTTTATATGAGAGTTTTTTAAGCCTTTATCCTAAGCAAAATACTCCTTATAAAGCTTATATTAAAAATGAATTTTTGGAGCTAGCCTCTTTTTCCCCTGAGCTTTTTTTTAAAATCAAAAATAAAAAAATCATCACAAAACCCATGAAAGGCACAATCAAACGCTCAAACAACCCAAAAGAAGATGAAAATCTAAAAAACTTTTTAAAATGCGATGAAAAAACCATTAGCGAAAATGTAATGATAGTTGATTTATTACGCAATGATATTTCAAAACTCATCAAAAAACATTCTTTAAAATGCAAACTTTTTAAGGTTAAAACCTACCCTACCTTGCACCAACTCATTTCAAAAATAAGCGGAAAATTAAAGCAAAAAAATGATTATTTTAAAATTTTTAAAGCTTTATTTCCATGTGGATCCATCACAGGCGCGCCCAAAATAGAAACCATTAAACTCATAGAAATTTTAGAGCAAAGGAAACGTGGAATTTATTGTGGAGCGATAGGTTTAATCCATAAAAACAAAGCAAAATTTAGCGTAGCCATACGCACTTTAGAGAAAAAAAATGATGATGATTTTTTAAGATATGGCGTAGGAAGTGGGCTTGTATGGGACTCGCAAAAGCAAGATGAATTTGAAGAATTGAAATTAAAAAGTAAAATTTTAAAACCTGATTTTCATTTGTTTGAAACGATGTATTATAAAAATCATTCTATCTTATTCTTTAAGGAACATTTACAAAGGATTTTAAACTCAGCTAAATTTTTTGACTTTGATACTCAAAGATTAATACATGATTTTAAAAATATACTAGATAGCAAAGATAAAAAATTCCATTTTAAATCTTTACAAAATTTTAATAATTTTGTTTTCAATCATCATCATTTTTTTACAAAAAGTAATTTTACTCAAAAAGGTTCAAAAGCTATTAAATTAAAACTTTTTAAAAATGGCCTTTATGAGTTTGATTTTAGCAATATACAAGAAAATTCAAGCAAAAAGCTACTCATGAGTAAAGACATTGTAAAAGTAAATCTTTTAACACACCATAAAACTTCTCTGCGTAGTTTATATGAAGCAAATTCTCATCTATGGAAAGAAAATATTTGCTATGATGTAGTTTTTTTTGATGAAAAAGGTTTGCTTTGTGAGGGTTCAAGAACTAATATTATTATAAATTTAAATGATGAGTATTTTACTCCTTATGCTAAAAACTGCCTCAATGGTATTTATAGGCAAGCACTTTTAAAATACAAACTCATTAAGGAAAAAGATATCACTAAAAATGAATTTTTAAATGCTAAAGAAATTTATGCCATTAATTCTTTAAGAGGTTTAAAAAGGGTGTTTTTGTGAAAGTTTTGATTATAGATAATTATGATTCTTTTACTTATACCATAGCATTTTATTTAAAAGAATTAAATATTGCTTATAAAATTATAAAAAACGATAAATTTAAAAACCCCAAAAAGCTTAAAAAATATGATTTTACCCATCTTTTAATCTCCCCAGGACCAAATTCTCCAAAAGAATCAAAACTAAGCTTAAAAGCTATAAAATACTTTAAAAAAGATAAAAAAATACTTGGAATTTGTCTAGGGCACCAATGTATAGCTCATATTTTTGGTGGTAAGATTTCTAAACTTCCCAACCCAACTCATGGCAAGGTAAAAACTATAAAATTTAAACCAAATCCGCTTTTTAAACATCTTGAGCAAAATTTTAAAATTTGTTTATATCACTCTCTTTATGTGAGCCATATAGGTAAAAAATGCAAAATACTAGCTCAAAGTGAAGATAATATCATCATGGCTTTAAAGCATAAAAAATACGACATTTATGGAATTCAATTTCATCCTGAAGCCATACTTAGTCAAAATGGTAAAAAGCTACTTAAAAATTTTCTTGCTTTATAAATACTTTAAGTTATATTTTCTATAATAAAACAAAAAGTTTAAAAATGAAAATTTTATATTTACTTTTCTTGCCCTTATTTTTACTAGCTAACAATCTTAAAGAATTTATAGATTTAAGTTTAAACAATGAAAATTACTTACAAAAACAACTCCAATTTTCAAAAAGTATTTTAGAACAAGAAAGCGTACAAAATGCTTATTTGCCAAGCTTATATTTAGGTGTTTCTTATCTTGGCTCAAACAAAGATCGCTTTATCATAGAACCCCAAGAAAGTCTAATGAGTACTCTTTCACTTAAATTTTTACTTTTTGATGGGGGCAATAGAGAAGCAAAAATCGCTAGTATGCAAAGTCTAAAACAACTTGCTCATCTTGAAAAAGAAAACATGGCAAACTATATGGCGCTTAGTGCTAGTGTTTTGTATTTTAATTATCTTAGTTTAGAAAGTATTATAGCAAGTGATAAACAAAAAGAAATCACTCTACAAAATCAACTCAAGCGCTTAGAAAATTTTTACCAAGCTGGACTTGCTAGCCAAAGTGAACTTGAGAGCATAAGAGCAAAATTTGAGTTAAGTTCTTATGAATTAGCTCAAAATGAATTAAAACTATATGAATTAAAAAATGAAATTTATAATCTTAGTAAAACGCATTTTATGCCTTCTTTTCAGAATATTTTACAAGAACCAAGTGCAGAAAAAAACAAAAGCTATGAAATAGCCCTTATGCAAGAAAAATTGAATTTAGAAAATTTAAAAATAGACTCTGCTAGAGCTGAGTTGTTTCCAAAAATATTTTTACAAAATAGTTTTAGTTTTTATGATATGAACTATAATCCTAAATTACCGTATGAGCTAAAATCAATAAGCGAAAGCTTTTTAAAAGAACATGGGCAAAGCAATCGTTTTATTTTAGCTTTTGAGTGGAAAATTTTTGATTTTGGTGCTAATCAAAAAGCCCTAGAAGCTCAAAAATATACAAGCAAAATCACTCAATTAGAACTTGAAAAAACCAAAAGAAAAGTAGATATAGAACTAGATAATCTTTTACAAGAAATTGAAATTTCTAAAGTTAAAATAAAAGCATTAAATGCAAGTTTTAAAGCAGCTAATTTAGCTTTTGAGGCTATTGAGAAAAAATACACCGCAGGGCTTTGCTCATATGTAGAATACCTAAATGCATTAGAATTAAAATACAAAAGTCAAAGTCAGCTTGAACTAGCTAAAAATGAATATGAAATCACAAAAGCAAGGTATTATTTTACAGCTGGAATTGATATAAAAACAAAGGTTTTAGAATGAAATTAGTATTTTTAATTTTATTTTCTTTACTCACTTTAAAAGCTGAAGAAATTTATGCTAGTTTTGATGTGCTTGCACAAAATCAATCAAAATTATCCTTGCAAAGTGCTGGTATAGTTAAAACAATTTATGTGAATGTTAATGACAAGGTGAAAAAAGATCAAGTTTTACTTAAACTTGAAGATTCTAGTGAGCAAATAGCCTTAAAATTAGCACAAAATGAATACAAACTTGCCACTCTTGCATTAGAACATGCTAAAAGTTCTTTAGAAAAATTTAAAAAGGTGCAAGAAGTTATAGATAAGCAAAGCTATGAAAATGTTTTATTTGAGTTTCAAAAAGCTCAAAGCTTGCAACAAAAAGCCTTTTTAAATATACAACATTATAAAGACTTAATCGATAAAAAAACTCTAAAAGCACCTTATGATGGGATTATTTCTAACAAATATATCGACATAGGCGATGGAGCTAGGGGAATTTCTCATGTTTTATTTGAATTTTTTTCTTATCCAAAAGTAAAATTGCTTTTAAGTTTTGATGAAAAATTTAAAGATAAGGTAAAAATCAATGATATTTTTATTTATAAAATAGATTCAAATGAAAAAGAATATCAAGGCAAAATCACACTTATTTATCCAAGTATAGACATAAAAACACGAAAAATTTATGCAGAAGTTGAGGCCTTAAACTTTACTCCAGGTTCTTTTGGAGAAGGAAAAATCATCACCAAGGATTAATCTTGTATCGTTTTGCTATTAATAATCCTATTGCTGTTTTGATGTTTTTTATCGCTTTGGTGATTTTTGGTACTTTTTCTATTTTTAGTATGCCTATTAATCTTTATCCAAAAGTAGATATTCCTTTGATTAAAATTACCACAACCGCCAATGGAGATTTAAAATTTATAGAATCTAAAATAACCAAAGAAATAGAAAACGCAATTTCAGATGTACAAGGGATAAAAAATATCAACTCTACAAGTTATAATAATTTTTCTATTTCTGTTATTGAATTTGAATTAGGAAAAAACTTAGAAGTAGCTGCAAATGATATTAGAGATAAACTTAATACTATTAATCTTCCAGCAAAGCCAACCTTAGAAAAAATATCCCCTGATGCGGGATCTGTTGTATCATTATTTTTAAGTTCTAAAGATCATTTAAAACTTATGCGTAAGATTGACAATGATATAAAACCATTTTTACAGAAAATTTCAGGAGTTGGGACGATCAATGATATAGCCTTTTTAAAACCACAAGTTCAAATCAAACTCTTGCCTAATGCTTTGCAAAAATACCACATTAATGCACTTGATGTAGCTAAAATCATCCAAAGCCATAATTTTAAACAATATCTAGGTGAATTTGAAAATTCAAAAGATAATTTTACTATCAAAGGATATTTTGAAGCACAAAATTTAAAAGAGTTAGAAAATATACGCATTTTTAGTGGAATATTTTTAAAAGATATAGCAGATATTAGCTATGGCTTAGAAGATCAAAAGCAGTTTGCAATGCTTGATACAAAAGATGGGGTATTGCTTGAACTTAATAAAATTTCTGGTTATAACTCCTTAAAAGTTATAGAAAATATCAAAAATTCTTTAAAAACATTGCAAACAATAGCAGGCAATGAGATAGAAATTAAAATAGTTTATGATAAAAGCCAAAATATCTTAAAACATATCAATCAAGTTATTTTTGATATGGTTTTTGGAGTGATTTTGACACTTTTAATAGTGTATGTATTTTTAAGAAATATCAGTGCGACTATTTTAGCTTTTATTGTTTTACCAACTTCGATTATTTCTAGTTTTTTTCTCATTAATCTTTTAGGTTATGATATTAATCGCTTAACCATTATAGCTCTTACTTTAAGTATAGGAATTTTTATAGATGATGCTATAGTCATCATTGAAAGTATAGCCAAAAAAGCAAAAACACTCCCTCCTTTGCAAGCTTCGTTTGAAGGGATCAAAGAAATAGGCTTTAGCGTTTTAAGCATTAGTGCGGTTTTATTGTGTGTGTTTATACCTATTGCTTATATGAATTCAGTTCCTGGTTTATTTTTTAATGTATTAGCTACTAGTGTTGCTTCTGGTGTAATTATAAGCTATCTTGTAAGTGTATTTTTAATACCTACCTTAAGTGCTAGATTTTTAAATACTAACGAAAGTACATTTTATAAAAAAAGTGAATTTTTATTTATCAAACTTGACTTATTTTACGAAAAACTACTTTATAAAGTTTTAGCTAATAAAATTAAATTTATCCTATCAACACTTGTTATAATTATTTTATGTTTTTCTTTAGCTCCTAAAATAGGCTTGGATTTTCTACCTATAGAAGAAGATAGTGAAATACAAGTTTTACTAGAAAGCAAAAACGACTTATCTTTAGAAGCTATGAAAGAAAAAAGTTTAAAAGTATATGAAAATATAAAGCAAGATCCAAGTGTTGCTTATGCATATTTACTTATAGGATATAATGACGCAAAGGAAATTAAAAAAGCGAAAATTTATGTGAAATTAAAACCTTTAAATGAAAGAAAATTCAGACAGCCTAAGCTTATTAGCCTTTTTCAAGAAAAATTAAACTCCTATGAAGACTTAAAAATAAAAGTTTTAGAACTCCTTAAAATAGAAGGAGCAGGCATTGAAGATCCGGTTCAAATTCAAATTTTAGGTGATGATTTAAAGTCAATAAAAGAAGCTATTGATAGAATGAAAGAAGTATTTTCAAAACATGAAGGCTTTGTTGCTATAGATGATAATGAAGGGGATTTAAAAGAAGAAATTGCTATTAGTATTAATAGGGAAAAAGCTGCCAAACTTGGTATTAACCCTCAAGAGCTTGCTTATGTCTTGGCTTATTCCTTTGGAAATTTAAGCGTTGGAAATATGGATTATAAAAATTTTAAAGATGAAATTATCCTTAGCTTTGATGAAGCTTTTAAACAAAATCCAACCAGTTTAGAGCTAATAGAACTTAAAAATCACAACAATGAAAGTATAAAACTTGCTAGCATTGCTAACTTTTCTTACAAAAAAGATCTTTCCTTAATTAACAGGCACAATAAAACTACTAGCATAAAACTCACTTCAAGCATAGAAAACATTTCTCTAGGTGAAGTAAGAAAAATTTTTGAGTCCAATTTAGCTTATATTTTAGGAAAAAATAACCTATCTTTTGCTTATTCTGGCTTTTTGGACTTTTTAGATGATACCATTAGTGGATTTTTGTTTTCTATATCTTTGGGAATGATTTTGATTTATCTAATCCTTGCTTCTTTGTATTCAAGTTTAATACTTCCTTTAATCATCATGATAAGCATGCCTTTGGCTTTTGGTGGAGCTTGTTTTGGAATTTTTATCACAGGAAATCACTTTTCTTTATTTGTGCTTGTAGCTATTATTTTGCTTTTTGGAATGGTGGGAAAAAATGCTATATTATTAGTGGATGTAGCTAATAAAAAATGCGATGAAGGTATAGAAGTAGAAAAAGCACTAATTTATGCAGGAAAAAGTCGTTTAAGAGCCATTTTAATGACAACTTTTGCGATGATTTTTTCCATGCTTCCGCTAGCACTTTCAAAAGGTTCTGGCTTTGAAGGAAATTCCCCTATGGCCATTGCTATTATATTTGGTCTTATTAGCTCAACCTTACTTACACTTTTAGTAGTGCCAGCTTTATTTAAATTTGCTTATAATTTAGATATGAAAATTAAAAAAATCTACCAAAGAGATAAAATTTAAACACTTTTTTAAATTTTCATTTACTTTAAACTTAAATTTATGGGGGGGGGTATAATGCTTTTTTTAATTTAAACTTACAAGGAGTAATCAAATGAAACTTTCTTATTATACAAGTAAGGTTTTAATGAGTGTTAGCATTGGTGCTTTATTAAGCAGTGCTGCTTTAACTCAAGAAATTACTATTACTGATGGTGATGGTAGCATGGAGCAACATTTTGAAACAAATGATGGACAACATTTTACTTTAAAAAATGATTATACTAATGGCAATTTAACCATAAATATCAACGATACAGATCTACCCAACAGCATAGCAAAAGAAGGTTATGAAGATCTTGCGACGGTGAATATTAATTTAGGTTCTAATGAACTTACTATTAAAAATATTTCACATGGAGATATTTCTACCTATGTAACAAATTATACTATCAATGCTAAAAAAACCGAAGCTATAGATGTAATATTTCAAAGCACAAATGGAAAATCTATCGTAAATGGAGATTTTAGTATAAAAGGTTCATCTAGTCCTACAGAAGGTGTTTTAGATGATATAAAATCTTCAGCTATATTAATCGGCGATGGACATGGCCTACAAGGCTCTCTTGAAGTAAATGGAAATTTCACAGCTGATCAATCTACTCTATTTACCATAGGTGGTAATAAAAGTCAAAACCACATACAAGTAAATGGCAAAGCAAATATCACAAATTCAAACTTTTCTATAGGAACAACAAGTTTTGGTGGTTTAGCTTTAAATAATTATGTTTTCATGAGTGCAAGTGAAGGGTTTAATGAAGATATAACAGACTCAAACAAAGCTAGTGCAAATATAAGTAAAAGTTTTGAAAGCATTGTTGGTATGAGCAACAAAGACTTAGGACTTGATTATGAAGTTGTAAGAGCTATGGATGTAAAAGATTTTGTTGATTATAAACTTTCCACTAAAGACAATAAGCTTTTAATTAGTGGTGGTGCAAATGAAAATGTAAATAACAATAAGATGATTCTAGAAAGCGATAAAAAATATCTAGAATTAATTAAAACTGATTTAGAAGATGCCAAAGATGATGAAGGTGTTAATATAGAAAAAATTGATGAAGCCATTGCAAAAATTGATGAGCAAATAAAACAAATTCAAGATATGATTAGCAATGCCGGAGATAAAATCTCTGACGATGATTACATTAAAAACGATTCTAGCGTTTCAGCTTCTAACAAAGACTTTGTTTCTAAAATTTTAGATGGGCTTAAAATTGGTGGAGATTTAAATGCAATAGGTAGTATTAAATTTGATAAAGTCGGGGAACAAGTAGCAAATGATATAAAAGATTCAGCTAAATCTATCTCAAATGTAAATCAAGCCTCATCAGGTATAAACTCAACTATTAATGTATCAAATGATGTATCTATAGGTTCTCGTGTAGCTATGTTAAATAATCCTTATGGAAATTACGCTACAAAATTATCTCAAATAAGATTTGCTACTAATGATTATAGAGGAAATTATGTTGATAATTATAATAACAGCATTTGGGGTAATGTAATAGGTGGTGCAAACATCATAGATGGAGATAGTGGTGCTTTATATGGATCTACTATAGGTATGGACAGAAAAATTAACGATGATGTTATTATTGGAGCTTATTTTACTTATGCAAATGCAAAAATAAAAGATAATCTTTTAACTCAAAAATCAGATAATTTCCAACTTGGTGCTTATTCTAATATCTATATTAGTCCAAAAATAGAAGTTAATGTTAAAGCATATGCTCAAATTTCTCCAACAGATCAAGATATTATAAATAGAGGATTCAACACTACAAATAGTGCTGATTTTAACAGAAAATTCTTTGGTTTGAGTGCTAATATGGGGTATGTTTTTGATTTTAGCGACAATACTTTATTTATCAAACCTTTCGCTGGAGCAAACTACTACTATGCACACACTCCAAGCTACAAAGAAAATGGAATTGCGGGAAAAGATGTGAGTAGCGCTAGCAACAATTCTATTTCGTTAGAACTTGGTGCTGAATTTAGGAAATATATGAATGAAAAATCATATCTATTTATCACTCCAAAAATAGAACAATATGTAATGAATAATGGAGATGATTTTGTAGCAAGTTTAAACGGTGTAGCGCTACCTAGTGTAAAAAGTGATGACAAGAAAAAAACTTATGGACAAATCATCATAGGTGGAAATGTAGATATTAGTGAGCAATTTAGCTTAAATGCAGGTATTGGAGCTAAACAAATACTAGCTGGTAAAACAGATGGTAAAAATGAAACTTATGTAAGTGGTCAAGTAGGTTTTAAATACAAATTCTAAAAAAATATTTTTTGAGAAACTCCTAAATGCTAGAGCAAAACTCTAGCATTTTAAAAACTCTCATATTCTTTAGCTATAAAAACTTCATCATCTTTTACAATTAATGGGCGTTTTATGAGTGTTGGACTTTGTAAAATCATCACTTTAATTTCACCTTGGTTTAAATTTTGGAGTTTTTCTTTACTTAAGCCTATTTTTCTAGCACTCATACCTGCTATATTTACAAGCTCTAAAACACTTCTTTTACTAAGCCAAAAATCTAAAGTTTTTTCATCTAGTTTTTTAATGTCTAAAAATTCAAATTCAATTTGCTTAGAATTTAAATAATCCATAGCTTTTTTAACACTATTACAATTTTTAATACCATAAAATTTTAACATCTTCTTGCCTTTTTAACTAAGTCTGCTATGATAAATGCTAATTCTAAAGCTTGATCAGCATTTAATCTTGGATCACATTGTGTTTCATAGCGTTTAGAAAGTTCTTCTTGAGTGATATTTAAAGAGCCTCCCACACATTCAGTTACATTTTGCCCTGTCATCTCTAGATGTACCCCACCAGGATATACTCCCTCACTCATAGCTATTTCAAAAAATGCACGCACTTCTTGAATGATTTTATCAAATTCTCTTGTTTTGAAATTACCCGATTTAACCGTATTTGCATGCATAGGATCTATGCTATAAAGTATATTAAATCCTTCTTGTTTTAACTCTTTAAATAATTTTGGCAAGGCATTTTCTATCTTATCACATCCCATACGAATGATGAAATTTAATCTTCCTGCTTCATTATGTGGATTTAAAATATTTACTAACTTTTTAATCTCATCTAAATCATAATTAGCACTAAGCTTAACACCAAGTGGATTTTTCACTCCACTTAAAAAATGCACATGTGCTTCATCTGCTTTTCTAGTACGCTCACCTATCCAAAGCATATGTGCTGAACAATCATAAATTTCCCCACTTAAACTATCTACTCTAGTTAAAGCTTCTTCATAAGGCAAAAGCAAGGCTTCATGAGAAGTATAAAAGGCTGTTTGAGAAAGATTTGGAGTATCGGTGATGCCACAAGCTTGCATAAAAGCTAAAGCTTGAGTGATTTTTTCACTAAGTTCATCATATTTTCTCCCAAGCTCTACCTTTTTTAAAAAACCCAAATTCCACTTATGCACTACTCTTAAATCTGCTAAACCGCCTCTTGAAAAAGCTCTTAATAAATTTAAAGTTGTAGCACTTTGATAATATGCTTCTAGCATTCTTTTAGGATCAGCTATTCTTGATTTTTCATTAAATTCAAAACCATTAATAATATCCCCACGATAACTTGGAAGCTTTACTCCATCTACTTCTTCAAAATCACTGCTTCTTGGCTTTGCAAATTGCCCTGCAACGCGCCCTACTTTAACGATAGGACAAGATCCTGCAAAAGTAAGCACTATAGCCATTTGAAGCATGACTTTAAACATATCTCTTATATTATCAGCGCCAAAATTTACAAAACTCTCCGCGCAATCTCCTCCTTGGAGTAAAAATGCTTGAGAATTTACAACATTAGCAAGGGATTTTTTTAACTTATCTACCTCACCTGCAAAAACAAGCGGTGGTAATTTTTCTAATTGTTTTACAACACCTTGCAATTCATTTCCATCGGGATATTGTGGTTGTTGTTGAATTTTATAATTTTTCCAAGAATCTTTAGTCCATTTCATAGCTTAACTTCCTCATTTTAGTAAGCTACAATTATACAAAATAAGACTTAAATTAAGATTTTAAAACACTTTCAACGCGTTCAAGGCTATCTTGTTTATATAAAGTTAAGCGCACTATAGAATCTTCTAGCGCCAAAAGATTATGAATTTCATGAGCTTTTAAGCTTATACTATCTAGTGTTTTAAGTAGAATTTTTTGATTTAAAACCCCAAAATCAATGGAGCCTTTTAATACTTGTATGGTAATATCAAAAGGCGCTTTATGATCTTTCATAAAGCTGTCTTTTGACATAGTTATGCATACTTCTTTAGCATAAGCATTTTCTATTTTCTTAGTTATATTTATGCCATTTTGAATTTCTTGTTCCCAAGAAATTACTTCATATATTTGAGTTCTAAATTTCACTTTTATTTTTTAAGTTCTTTAATACGAGCAGCCTTACCTCTTCTATCTCTTAGGTAGAATAATCTAGCACGGCGTACACGACCTCTTCTTAATACAGTAATACTTTCTAAACTTTCACTATATATAGGGAAAATTCTTTCAACACCTACATTGTTAGCGCCGATTTTGCGTACGATGAAAGTTTCATCTACACCATTTCCTCTACGTGCTATACAAATACCTTCAAAATTTTGAATTCTCGTTTTATCGCCTTCTTTAATGCGAATCGCAAGTCTTAAAGTATCTCCAGCACGAAATTCTGGAACATTTTTACCTTCAATTTGTTTTTGCTCAAATTGCTCAATGTATTTATTTTTCATAATGATATTCCTTAAAATTTGCGTTCATGCTTTTGATACAAATCAGGACGAAAATATTTCGTTTTGCAAGACGCCAAAGTAGTTTTTAAAGCTGTGATTTTAGCGTGATTTCCCTTTAAAAACTCTGAAGGCACATAAAATTTTTTATTTTCCTTTTCAAAAACAAATGGCTTGGAAAATGATGGGGCTTCTAATAAGTCATTTTCAAAACTTTCTTCACTTAAACTTTCACTATTTCCAAGAACATCTTGAATATTTCTACTAATAGCATCACACATCACCAAAGATGCTAGCTCTCCGCCTGTAAGTATAAAATCACCTATAGAAAATACCTCATTAGCAAATTCTTCCACAATGCGCTCATCCAAACCCTCATATCTACTACTTACAAAGCAAATATGATCTTTCTTGCTTAATCTTTTAGCATCAGCTTGCTTAAAAGTCTTAGCACAAGGCAAAAGAAAAACAAAATGAACATTTTTATCTTGCTTTTTAATATGCATTAAGCAATCATACAAAGGTTGAGCTTGTAGCAAAAGCCCTGCACCTCCTCCTATTTTATAATCATCTACTTTAAAGTGCTTGTTTGTGGTAAATTTTCTAGGATTAACAAAAGTAAATTCTAATATTCCCTTTTCTTTTGCCCTTGCTAAAATAGAAGTTTGAAAATAAGGCTCAATAAGCTCTGGGAATAAACTTACAAAAGTATATTTCATGAATTTTCTAAAATATCTAAAGCAAATTGTGTGAATATCTTTTTATTTTCTACATCAACTTTTTGAATATATTTATCAACATAAGGAATATAAAAATTTTTAACCTTTGCCTGTAGTTTTTCATCGCATTTTATACAAAATAAAAACCCTGCTCCATTTTCTAAAATGTCTTCAACTACACCTAATTTTTTCTCATTTTCAATAACATCACATCCAATTATGTCAAAATAAAAATACTCATCTTTTTTTAATTTGCAAGTTTCTTTTGTAGCTTCAATAGTTTGAAAAAGAGTAATATTAGTTAAGGTTTTAGCAGCATCAACACTCTCAAATCCTTCAAATAAAACTAAAGATCTAGTTTTATCAAAAGCCTTTATGGTGTAAATTTTTTGATTAATATCAAAAAATTTAGCACCTATTTTAAACTGCTCATAAAAATCACTAAGATTATGTAATTTTACATAGCCTTTCAAACCAACACTTTTCCCAAGTTTAGCAACTTGGACTAAATCATTCTTCAATGGCTTTTACCGTTATACGATATGAAGTTGCATCTTTAACTTTGTAAGCCATAATGACTGTTTTTATTGCGTTGATTAATTTTCCATTTTTTCCGATCAACTTACCAGTATCAGATGGATCGACATAAATGATAATTTCAGCAAAATTATTTTCTAAATTTTGTCTTTGTATATCAACTTTTTCAGGAAAATCAACAATTAATTTTGCGTATTCTCTTAAAAAATTTTCAACCATTTTTATTTGCTTGTAATAGCTGCTACTCTATCGCTTAATTTAGCACCTACGCTTTTCCAATAAGCTAAACGCTCAGAATCAAATTTTACCACTTCAGGCTCAACCATAGGATTATAATATCCAATGCTTTCTATCCAGCTGCCATCGCGTCTTTTTCTGCTATCAGTTACAACTATACGATAAAATGGTCTTTTTTTACGTCCCATTTTTGTAAGTCTGATTACTGTCATTTTAATACTCCTAAAAAAATTAAAATTTTGTTATAGATATTTTAACTCATATATCCATAAAAAAGCTTTAATTATTGTGGTCTTTTAGCTTGCTGCAACATATTCATAAAGTTTTCCATTCCTTTTTTGTTTGAAAATTTCTTTGCCAACTTAGCTGCATTACTAAATTGTTTTAAAAAGCGATTTACTTCCATTTGTGATAAACCAGCACCCTCTGCAATACGACGCTTTCTTGCGTTGTTTAATAAATCAGGATTTTCTCTTTCTTTTGGAGTCATTGAAGAAATCATTGCCTTAATATGAATAATTTCTTTAGAATTATCCAAGTCAATATCTTTAATATTTGCTGCCATAGATGATAAACCAGGTATCATGCCAATGATTGATTTCATACTGCCAAGTTTTTTAACACTTTCCATTTGATTTAAAAAGTCATTAAAATTAAATTCGCCTTTTTTAATTTTCTTATTAAGTTTTTTTGCTTCTTTTTCATCAATAATCGCTGCAGTTTTTTCAGCCAAAGTCGCTAAATCGCCCTCGCCCATAATACGATTGACAATCCTATCAGGTATAAAAACTTCTAAATCAGCTACCTTTTCACCAACACCTATAAATCTTAATGGAACACCAATTTGCTTAGCTATACCTAGTGCAACCCCGCCTTTAGTATCTGCATCAAATTTACTTAAAATAACCCCAGTAATTTCTAAAGCCTCATTAAAACTACTTGCAGTTTTAACGCCATCTTGACCACTCATAGCATCAGCTACATAAAAAACTTCATCAGGATTTAAAATAGCTTTTACCTCTTTAAGCTCATTCATTAAAGCAGTATCTATAGCTAAACGGCCAGCAGTATCTACAAGTAAAACATCATACATAGAATTTTTTGCTTTTTCTAAAGCTTGTTTAGCTACATTTAAAGGGTTGTTTTCATTTTCTATGAAAAATAAATCAAGCTCATTAGCTTGAGTGAGTTGTCTTAATTGCTCTACTGCAGCTAATCTTTGCAAATCACATGCAGCAATTAGTACTTTTTTATTTCTTAGTTTTAAATAATTAGCAATTTTTACTGTAGTAGTAGTTTTACCACCACCTTGCAAACCACACATTAAAACAACCGTAGGTGGCTTACTGGCAAACACAAAACCTTGATTTTTGCCTTTAACACTTAAAATTTCTTCTAAATTTTTCTTAATTGAGTCTAAAAATTGTTTTTGACCTATGCCATTAGTTTTTACATCATTTTCTACAAGAGCTAATAATTCTTTAGTAACTTTATGATGCACATCTGCTTTTAAAAGGGCTTTTTTTAAAGTGTCAAGAGCATTTTTCAAAGCTTTTTCATCATCAACAAAACGAAGTTTATTAACTGCGGATTTAAACGATTCGCTAACTATTTCAAACACTTTATTTTCCCTTTATTAAATTTTAAAAAGCTAAATTATAAACCCTTTTAGCTTTAAACGCCTTTAAAAATTTAAATTTTTTATTTCAAAACCATAGGCATTAAAGCTCTCATCAAGCAAGGCTTTAAATTGATAATCAAAAATATGCGTTTCATAAGAATGCAAAAACATTCTTGATGAACTAATTTTTGCATATTTTTCATCACCTATAATACCATGTTTTATATGATTTAAATGTACTCTAATTTGATGTGTTCTACCTGTTTTGATAATTGCTTTTATTAAGGTTTTTTTAGCATTTACCATTAAAGGTACAACTTGGGTATGAGCTTCTAAGCCAAATTTATCAATTTTACTAAAGGCTCCGGATTTATTTTTTATAGTAGTTATTTTTTCACAAATTTCAAGCTCTTCAGCAATCACTCCATCAACAATAGCTAAATAACTTTTATAAACATTTTGCTTTTTATATTCTTGAATACATTTTAGTCTAAATTCCTCATCTTTACTTAAAAGCAAAACTCCACTTGTTTCTTTATCAAGTCTATTGATTAATTTAGCATTATAAACATCTTCTAAATTCTCGCTAATTTCCCCATAAGGCTTATTTAAAGCTATGATTTTATCATCTTCAAAAAGTATTTTTGCTTTTTTTATTTTTTGCACAACAAATCTTGTTTTAGAACTCATCAAAGCTCTAGCTATAACAACCTTTTTACCCATAGCAAAAACACAGCCTTTGTCAATCAAATCTTTTGCTGCATTATTAGAAATTTTTTCTTGCATTGCAAGCAACTTATAAGCTTTTTCTTGCATCTAAACCTTCTTTTATGCTTAATATAATTTCATTTAAATCACTTTGTTCTTTAATCTGCGCTTGTGATAATTTTTGTTTTAAAAAATTATTTATATCTTTTACACTCTCGCAAATATACAAACCATCAACTTCTTGATATAAACTTTCTTGATTAAAAAAATATTTCCCTGAGATAATAATATTATTCCATCTAGCTGCTTCTATAGGATTATGCCCACCTATATTGTCTATAAAAGAGCCGCATAAAAAAACCACATCACTAATCTTATAAAAACTTTCTAGCTCACCCAAAGTATCTAATAATAAACATTTAGCATTAAAAAAATTTGCAAAATCATTTTCGCTTAAAGTAAAGTCTGAAAATTTTTGCATATTATAGTGGTTTTTTTGACAAAAATCTTTTAAAATTTCCTTAACCTCGCCAAAACGCTCTGGATGTCTTGGAGCGATAATCAATTTATCGTTTTCTTCTAAATTAATCTCATTAAGCAATAATCGTTCTTCATTCTCATGTGTACTAGCAAATACAATAATCCTAGCTTTGGGCTTGGAATAGTTTTTCACTTGTTCTTGTTTTATATTAGCTTTGATATTTTTATATGCTATAACATTTTTAGCTCCCAAGCATTCTAATCTTTCTTTGTCTTTTTGACTTTGCGCAAACACAACATCAATATATTTAAAAATTAAACGATAAAAAAAGCCAAAACGCTTGTAGTTTTTTAAAGATCTATCGCTAATTCTAGCATTTAATAAAACAACTTTTGCATTATAAAATTTAGCCATAAACACAAGCATAAGCCAAAGCTCTGCTTCAAAAATAACCAAAACTCTACAAGATCTCATCCAAAAAGGTACAAAAACCTCAAAAGGGAAAAAATTTACTTTTTTAGAATATTTTAAAGCTTCGTTAAAACCAGTTTGAGTTATAGTTGAAATTTTACAAGCTGGAAAAAGTTTTATTAAAGGAATAAGGCTTTTAATTTCACCAAAAGAACAAGCATGAAAATACACATCACCTTGCTTTTGTCTTAAATTTTTGTAAAGAAAAAATCTTGATTTTAATGATATTTTATACTTTTCCTTGCAAAAACTTAAAATCAACAAAAAAGGAGCTGCAATTATATATATAATCACAGCAAAAATATAATAAAAAAAAATCAATTTTGATTTTCTTCTTTTTCTTTGTACAAAATTCTTCCACAATGCGGGCAAGTTATGATTTCATCACCTTTTAAAACAGCCAAATAAGTTTTATCATAAATTCTCATAAAACAGCCATAACAAGCATGTTTTTTTACAGGAACTACTGCAGTATTTCCCGCCCATTTTCTAATTTTTTCATAAAAAGTTAAAACTTTTTGATTTATTTCACCTACTAGTTTTACCTTTTTATCATAAATTTCTAATCTTTCTTTTTCGATATCCACTAAAACATTTTTAGTTTGAGCGTCAATTTGATCCACTTCATTTTCAAGTTCACTTCTTTTAGCTTGCAATTCTTGTATAAACTTTTCTTTATTTTCTAAAATTTTATCCAATCTTTCAATTTCTTCATTTGCTGCATCAAGTTGTTCTTTGGCTATATCCTCTTCAATTTTTAAAGCATTTGCTTCTTTTTCGGTTTTTACTGCTGCACTTTTTTTGGCTATTTCTTTTATTTTTACACCAAATTCTGCAATATGATTGTTATTTTGAATTTTTTGATTTTCTATATCTTTAATATCTTTCTCAAAGCCTGCAATTTCTTCTTCTGTTTTATCAAGTAAATTGCGTTTTTCTTTTAAATCTTTTGTAGCATCTTCTACTTTATTTGCAAAACCATCAAGTTCTTTATCAATTTGTGATAAAGCTATAAGTTGTTCTAAATATTTACTCATTGAAATTTTCCTTAAAAATATTGAAATGGATTTTTTGAAACTGATATTATAACTTCTAAATGAAATTTTTGCAAATCTTTTGCTAAAATTTTACCAAAGCAAGATTCGCTTTCATAGTGTCCTATATCAATCAAGCTAAGTTTATTATGATAACTTTCCAAAGCTTGATGATATTTAAAATCTCCACTTAAAAAGCAGTCTGCCTTAACACTAGAAATTAAATCTCCTCCACTACCTGTACATATTGCTAAAGTTTTAATTTTCTCATTACCTGCATTTACAACTCTTATACAATCAAGCTTTAAACTTTTTTTTATATGATTGATTAAATCACTAAATTTAAAATCAACATTACAATAAATTAAAAACTCATTTTGTTCTTTAATCTTAAAACCTAAAATTTCATGAGCAAAATAAGCATTCAAATGACTTAAGTCAAAATTCGTATGCATAGCAATTAAAGCTATGTTTTTTTGTATCATTTTAGTAAGAATATTTTGTGGATAAAGCACTCCACTTAAATGCTTTAAACCCTTAAAAATCAAAGGGTGATGTACTATAAATAAAGAATTCTCACTAGCATTTTCCACTAAATCAATATCCACATCAAGAGCAAGATAAATTTGATTTACTTCCTGGTCTAAAGTTCCAAGTAATAGGCCACTATTATCCCATGAACTTTGCGTGCTAAATGGGCTAATAGTATCCAAATAATCATAAATTTCTTTAATTTTCATCTAAATTTTCTTTATACACCAAAGCACAATTTTTAGATAATTCTCTAATTTTAAGCATAAAATCTTGTCTTTGAGTTACTGAAATAGCCCCTCTTGCATCAAGCAAATTAAAAGTGTGCGCTGCTAGCATGCAATAATCATATGCAGGTAAAGCAAGCTTTGCTTCTAATGCATTTTTACACTCATTATAAGCATTTTCAAATTGCACATTTAAAGTTTTAACATCACTTACTTCAAAATTATATTTGCTAAATTCAAACTCACCTTGCTTATGAACATCTTTATAGGTAATTTTTTCACCATTAAATTCATTCCAAACTATATCATATACATTATCTACATCTTGTAAATACATTGCAAGTCTTTCTAAACCATAGGTAATTTCAACACTAACTAAATCTACGCTTATACCGCCAACTTGTTGAAAATAAGTAAATTGAGTTACTTCCATACCATCAAGCCAAACTTCCCAACCTAGACCCCAAGCACCTAAACTTGGACTTTCCCAGTTATCCTCAACAAAACGAATATCATGTGATTTTAAATCAAAACCTAAATTTTCTAAACTTTTTAAATATAATTCTTGGATGTTATCAGGACTTGGTTTAATCAAAACTTGAAATTGATAATAAGCACCCAATCTATTTGGATTTTCCCCATATCTACCATCTGTTGGTCTTCTACTTGGTGCTACATAAGCAGCTGCCCAAGGTTTTTTACCTAAACTTCTTAAAAAAGTTGCAGGATGAAAAGTCCCTGCGCCTGCTGGAAAATCATAAGGTTGCATAATGGCACAACCTTGTTTTTGCCAAAATTCTTGTAAGTTCAATATCATTTGAGAAAAAGTCATTTTTCTTCCTTTATTTCTTCTGGCTTTTCAGGTGAATTTGCATATATTTCTACTGTTTTATTCCACATCATTTTATATTTTCTTTTTAGAAATTCCACTTCATTGCGCGCATATTTGAGTTGCTCGTTAAGATTTTCTATAGTTTTTCTATCCTCATCATAAAGTTCTTGCATAGAATAAAGAGCATCTTTTAAAAATTTATTCTCACCCTTTAAAGCTTCTAAAGTCTCATCTTTAGCATCAAGAACTTTTTCATGTAAGTTTAAAATAGTTCCTATGGTTTTTTCCACAAAACTCTCTCCTGCTAAAGTCATAGAATTTACCATAGCAGGTTGCTTTGAGCTTGTTGGAACCACGCTAAATGTTCCTTGATTAGCCTCAATATAAATTTCACCCTCTTCTTCTTTGAAATTTAAAGCACCATTTGCCATCATTCCTTTTACAACATCTTCGCTTAAATGCACTAATTGACAAAATTCTTTTAACTTCAAGTAAGTTTGCATATATACTCCTTAAAGAAAAACTTCAATCGCATTTGAATCTTGGATTAATTTTTCTTGTTGTTTTTGTCTATCTTCTAATAATTTTTGTGCTAAAGACTCATCTTCTATAGCTAAAATTTGCACAGCTAAATAAGCTGCATTAATAGCCCCTGCTTTACCTATAGCTAAAGTCGCCACAGGAATTCCACTTGGCATTTGCACAGTAGAAAATAAAGAATCCATACTTGCTAAATTACTTCCTGGCATAGGTATACCTAAAACAGGTTTTGTTGTATGTGCTGCAACAGCTCCAGCTAAATGTGCTGCCATACCTGCTGCTGCAATAAACACTTTTGCACCTTTTTCTTCTGCATTTTTAATGTATTCTTGGGTTCTTTGAGGACTTCTGTGTGCTGAAGTGATTAAAACTTCGTATTTTACATCAAATTTTTCCAAAATTCCCAAAGCTTCTTTTACTATATCATAATCACTCTTACTTCCCATCAATATAGAAACAAATTTCATTCAACACCCCTTCTTAAAAAGCTAAATTCTGGAAGCTTAAACGGTAAAGCAATTTCATTTTCATTACCGCTGTGAATTTCATTAAATTCTTTATTATTTTTGGCTAGTAATTGCTTAAAAACTATAAATTTCTTTCCTTCGTTTTCATAAATCATCCCTAGCTTATTTTCTCCTAATTCTATATTAGAATTAACTGGAGCTAAAATTTCATATTCTTTTCCTAGCTCTATTTTACCTTTGCATTTAAAAAACTCACCATCTTCACTAATAGCATGCACTTGATGCGTACCTTCTTCTATGCTTGTATTATGGTTAATTGAATCAGTTTTTTCATATGCCCTTGAGACTAAATATCCATCCGTAAAACCTCTATGTTTTAAAGTATGGATTTCTTTTTCATATTTACTCGCATCAAAAGTATTTTGCAATACATCCTCTACTGCCATTTTATAAGTTCTTGTAGTCAAAGCCACATAGTATTCACTTTTTGTTCTTCCTTCAATTTTAAAAGCATGAATACAATTTTCTTGCATAATTTTTTGTATATATGAACTTAAATTTAAATCTTTAGAATTAAATACATGTGTGCCATTTTCATCTTCTTCTAATCTAAAAAGTGTATTGGTTTCTGGATTTTTAGCGTATAATTCATAATTAAATCTACAATCATTTGCACAAGAGCCGCGATTACTCATGCGTCCACTTTGCACTGAGCTTATCAAACATCTACCAGAATATGCAAAGCACATAGAACCATGCACAAAACTTTCAAGCTCGATATCACAATTATTTTTTAAATCTTTTGCATCTTTTAAACCAAGCTCCCTTGCTATAACAACACGCTTTGCACCCATGTCTTTATAAACTTGAGCATCTAAATAATTTAAAATATTTGCTTGAGTGGATACATGAAGATTAATTTCAGGTGCAAGTTCTTTTACCAAACGCATAGCACCAACTGAAGCTACTATAAAAGCATCAGGTTTCATTTCTTTTAATTTTAAAATATGTCTTTTTAACCCTTCAATTTGCGAGCTAAAATGAAAACCATTAATGGTTACATAAATTTTTTTTCCTCTTGCATGAGTATAATCAATAGCCTCTTTAAAAGTTTCATAATTAAAATCTCTTGCAGTTCTTGCTCTTAATGAAAAGTTGCTAACTCCCGCATAAACAGCATCAGCTCCATAAGCTAATGCTATTTTTAATTTTGTGAAATTTCCTGCAGGAGCTACTATTTCAGGAATAATCATTTTTTTCCTAAACTTGCGATTAATGCCTCAATATCATCATTACTTACAACATCAGCAGTTGTATCCCCTTCAATATGTACAGCAGATCCTACACGTTTTTCATCATCAATTTTACCTTCAAATAGACTACTCATATATCTACTTAAAGCTCTCATAACATTAATAACACGTTCGATTTTTTGACGATGAATATCTTGATATTGCATAGCATCCATTGCCATCATAACCTCATCTTGTCCAGTTTGCAAACAACCTGTGATTTCATCTATAATATTTTTAGCATTATTGTTAGTTTCTATAGCTTCTTTAAAGCTTGTAACATTAGGAAATTTAGCATTTAATTTTTCAAAAATTTCTATATTTTTATTCAAAGCCTCGCTAATCACACAAAGCTCATTTTCTGAATTCGCAAAGAAATCATTTATAGCTTCTAATTTTTCCATCATTTCAGTAGCTTTAATCTCACTATCTCTTGTAACATCATCAAGCTGATGCACAACTTTATGTTCTTTGCTTGGTGGTGGTGGTGGCCATGCCATATCCGCTCTTGCTTTATAATCACCATTAATCATATCATTTACAATTTGCTGATTTTTTTCCTCATCCTCATATTCTGTCTCAGGTTTTGTTTCTGTTTCTTCTACAGAATCAAGATCTAAATCTTCAGTACTATTCATTAAAGCATCTAATTCTTCTTGAGTCATTTTTACACCTTTTTAATATAAAAAACTAATATGAAATTATATTATAAAAAAATATAAACCAATATTAATTTTATTAATTAATTATATAAATTCTTATTTTTTTGTATTTGACTATAAAAAAAATATTAATTTAAACTTAATTTAATAAAAATATACTACAATCTTAAAAAATAAATTAATACCTAATTAAAAGGAGAAAAAAATGGGTAAGTTTGTAAATAATATTGATGAGTTTTTTAGTTATTGTCAAGAACATGAAGTTTTATTCGTTGACTTTAGATTTACTGATATGATAGGCACTTGGCACCATATCACTTATAATATAAAAGCGATTGATGATAAAACTTTTGAAAATGGAATTCCTTTTGATGCAAGTTCTTTGCATGGTTGGCAACCCATAGAAAAATCGGATATGATTTTAAAACCTGATGTTAAAAGTGCTTTTTTAGATCCATTTACAGCAGATCCTACTATCATAGTAATTTGTGATGTATATGATATTTATAAAGATCAAATGTATGAAAAATGTCCAAGAAGTATTGCCAAAAAAGCAATGCAACACTTAAGTACAAGCAATATCGCTGACACTGCTTATTTTGGTCCTGAGAATGAGTTTTTTATTTTTGATAATGTAAAAATAGTTGATTCTTCCCATTGTGCAAAATATGAAGTAGATACCGAAGAAGGTGAGTGGAATGATAATAAAGATTTCGCAGATAGTTACAATAGTGGACATCGTCCAAGAAATAAAGGCGGATATTTTCCTGTAAGTCCTGTAGATTCTAGTGTGGATATTCGTTCTGAAATGGTTCAAGTTTTAGAAAGAGTTGGTTTAAAAGTTTTTGTTCATCACCATGAAGTAGCACAAGGTCAAGCTGAGATTGGTGTAGAATTTGGAAATTTAGTTGAAGCTGCTGATAATGTGCAAATTTATAAATATGTAGTAAAAATGGTCGCACATTTAAATGGAAAAACAGCTACTTTTATGCCAAAACCACTCTATGGAGATAATGGAAGTGGTATGCATGTGCATATGAGTCTTTGGAAAGATGGAGTAAATTTATTCTATGATAAAGAAGGCTATGGAAAATTAAGTGAATGTGCGATTAATTATATAGGTGGAATTTTAGCTAATGCAAGAAGCGTTGCAGCTTTTACTAATCCAAGTTCAAATTCATACAAAAGAATAGTTCCAGGTTTTGAAGCACCTTGTATATTAACTTATTCTTGTCAAAATCGCTCAGCAAGTTGTCGCGTGCCTTATGGCATTAATGAAAAAAGCGCAAGGGTTGAGATAAGATTTCCTGATAGCACTTCTAACCCTTACCTAGCCTTTACAAGCTTGCTTATGGCAGGACTTGATGGTATTAAAAATAAAACCATACCGGTTGGCCCTATGGATGAGAATTTATTCGCACTAACTCTAGATGAAATTAGAGAAAAAGGTATAGAGCAATTACCACATACTTTAAGAGGATCATTAGAAGCTTTAATTCGCAAAAATGCTTTCTTAAAACCTGTGATGAGTGATGTGTTTATAGATGATTATCAACATATGAAATTTGAAACTCAAGTGTGGCCAGTTGAGGCTAGACCAACTGCATATGAGTTTAAAACTTGTTATTCTTGCTAATTTTTGATGCCTTTTTGGCATCAAAAATTTAAAACACTATTGTTTTATTTTTGTGTATAAAAATTCTATCATCGAAAACTAAATCTAGCGCCTTAGAAAATACATTTTTCTCTACATTACGACCAGCTTGTTGCATAGCTTGCCAAGAATACTCATGTGTTACAGGGATTACATCTTGAGTAATGATTGGTCCCTCATCTAAGTCATTATTTACAAAATGCGCTGTTGCACCTATAATCTTCACTCCTCTTTCATAAGCTTGTTTATAAGGATTAGCTCCTATAAATGCAGGTAAAAAAGAATGATGGATATTAATAATCTTTCCTTCAAAATGCTCTACAAAAAATGGCGATAAAATTCTCATATATTTTGCTAAAACAATATAATCAAACTCATACTCTTTTAAGCATTGCAAAATTTTTTCTTCATGCTCCTGCCTGCTTAAATCCTTAGCTAAAATAGCATGAAAAGGTATATTAAATTTATCCACCAAAGGTTTTAAAGTATCATAATTTGCAATAACTGCTTTTATATTTGCATTAAATTCCCCGCTAAATTGGCGAATAAGCAATTCCCCTAAACAATGAGTTTCTTTAGTAGCTAAAACAATAATATCTTTTTTTCTCTTAGGTGTAATCTCAATTTGCGCATTATCAGGAAGCATAGCTTCAAGCGTACCTTTAAAAGCTTTTATATCAAGCTCACCTTCCAAATGCGCCCTAAAGAAAAAACGATTTTCTCCAACAAATTCATCATTTTTTATAATATTGATTCTATATTTAAAAATAACATCTGAAATTCTATAAATCAATCCTTTTTCATCACTACATGAAATTTTTAAAATATATTCTTTCATTTTTTGCTCCTTTATATAATTTTTTAATTCTTGTAATCTTCTTTTTTCAAGCTCAATTCCAAGCTCTTTCCCGTTAAATCCTTCCTTTAGCAAATCATTGGCACTAATTTTACTTTCAAAAGTATGATAATATAAATTTATTTTTTTTGCTTGTGTTATACGCTCATTATCCCAAAGCCCAAGCCATTTGCAAAGTGGAATTTTTAAAGCAATTTTAGCTAAATTAAAATCATCAATTTTACCTAAAATAAATCCTTGTTCACATTTTTTTAATAGTTCTTTTTTTAATTTTGTTTTTTTAAAAAATTCCTCTTTATTTATACGAAAAAAATTCAAATACAAATATAAATACAAAGCCTCATCACAAATTAATTTTTGACTATGCTCTAACAATCTTTCAAATTCTTTATTGTGGCTTTGATAAAAAAATATTTTTTCTTCTAAATTTAAAATTTTGAAATACTCATAAGCTTTATTTAGTCTTGAAGTTTTAAAAATTTTATAAAGTTCATTATTAATACGCTCTTTAGATAAATCACTTATATCCATAGTTTGCATTAATTTTAAACTTTCTCTTGCAATTGTTAAATCAAACCTGCATGCAAAAGAAATTCCACGAAGCACTCTTAAGCTATCTTCAACAAAACTTTTATCATCAATATGTCTTATAATCTTTGCTTGCAAATCTTGCAAACCATTAAAAAAATCTAAAAACTTAAAATCAAAAATATTTACCATCAATGCATTAATGGTAAAATCCCTTCTTTTAGCTCCTTCTTGCTCATCATTGCAAACTTTAACCTCAAAACCTCTATGGCCTGTAGAAATTTTATTTTCATAGCGTGCTAGGGCTAAATCAAATTTTTTGTATTTATACACAAAAAAACTTTTCCCAACCCCATTTGCGCCAAGTTTTTGCATTAAATCATCAAAAATTTGAGGCTCAATATCATAAATTTCTATATCATAATCATCGCTAGATAAATCTAAAAAAGAATTCCTTACACAGCCACCTACTAAATAAGCTCTTTGCGTGTAAGGTTTAAGTATGTTTTTGATTCTTAAAAAATCTTGATCATTTTTTAAGTCTATCTTCAATTTTTGCAAGTAAAAACTCTAAAAAAGTAATTGTAATATCTAGTCTTTTTTCTATATGCTCATCTTTAGTATTTTTTAATCCTTCAAATAAAACCAAAATACGCTCTCTGAGATTTTTTAAGAAAAATTCTTCATTATTTATAATACTTTCTTCTTTTTCCTCTAAAGCTTCAACCTTAATAGCATCTTCTTTAACTTTTACCTCTAAATCATCTAATTCTTGGATCAATTCTTGTGCAACTTGATTAATCTCTTTTTTTATTTTATCTTCTTGGATATTAATATTTTTTTCTTGGGTAATTTCCTCTACCATAGGAGTAAATTCATCATTTTTACTTTTTTTATTATCTAGTTCTGAATTAACTTCACTTATGGCCATTTTTGCTAAATCTTCTATATTCATAGTTTTATTAACCACCTTTTAAATTCATTAACTTCTTCTTCGCTTTTCATATTAACAAAAAAATCAAGCATATCATAATTTAAATCTTCATGATTAGAGCGCAAACCACTTAAACGCCTTATAGCATCAATGGCATTTTTATTTTGTGGATCTTGCTTTAATATATTTTTATAAATCTCCAAAGCTTCATCTTTTAAACCTTGTGCCTCATAAATAGAAGCTTCTGTTACTGTATATCGCATTATCAACTCACAAAAAAATAAAATGTCAAAATTCTAACAAAAAAGACTTTAATTTATTTTAATTTTTACTTAATCACAGGAGCTTTATATGCTAAAAATACAAAAATATTAAGTATTGTAGCTACTGCAATAAGCACGATAAAGCCTAGGGTAAAATTTCCAAAACTATCATGAAGCATACCTATAATCCAAGGCGCTTGAGCTGCTATTAAATACCCTATGCCTTGTGACATAGCAGAAAGTTTAGCTGCTATAAAAGAAGTTGAACTTTTTATAGCAATAAACAATAATGAAATTGTAAAAACCCCACTAGATGCAAAACCTAAGAAAATAGCTGCTAATAACAATACTAATTTTACATCACAAAAAAACACCAAAACAAAACTTAAAACATATAAAAAACCCAATATTACAATAACAAAACCCTTAGCATGAGTTCTTAGTTTTCCTAAAACAATAGGCAATAAAAATGCCACAGGCATGCCTATGATTTGAGAAAGTAATAAAACATTAGAACCAAAATCAATTCCAAAACCTTTTTCACTTATCATCACACTAAGCCAAGCAAAAAGACTATAAGATAAAAAACTTTGCAATCCCATTACAATAGTAACTTTCCAAGCTGTTAAATTCAAAAAAAGATTTATTTTATTGATGTTTTTCTTTTTAGGACGCAATAATCTTTTATTTTTCAAATGCGGAAAATAAAAAATCAAAGCAATCAAAGCTAATATAACCCAAAAAAACATAGATTGAGGTACATCAAAAAATTTAAGCAAAGGAAGCGATAAGGCCACTCCAGCAATTGAAGATAAACCTATAATCGATCCATATAAACCCATAATTTTATAAGTGTTTTTTGCAAATTTCTCTTTAATAAAAGAAGGCAATAAAACATTAGCTATCGCAATACCTGCTCCAATTAGAAAAACCCCAGAAAATAAACCTATATTACCCCCATAACTTCTAATAAACTCTCCAAAAACAATTAAACACAAACCAAAAAACAAAGCTTTAATTTGCGAAAAATATGCCACGAAAAAAGATATAAGCCCAAAGGCTATCAAAGGTAAAGTTGTAAGCATTCCTGCTAAGGCTGAGTTTATCTTATAATATTCTTGAATGTATTCTATCATAGGACCTATAGAGGTTATAGGTGCCCTTAAATTTAAAGCAAGAGTAATTACAACTAAAATATTAATCCAAAAGAATTTTTTATATGAAATTTGTGCAAACATGATTATTTTTGATTTAATATATTTTCAAGATATTTTTGCTTATCTTGCTTAATATCCTTTTGCCCTATTTGTTTTTGCTCTTTCACTACTTCATTTTCTTTAGAAAAATAAAAATGATCAATAATAAAAATAGAAGAAATAATTAAAATCAAAGGAACCAAAAAAACCATGATCAATATTTCCTAAAAACATTGCCATAGTATTCTATATTGTCTTTTTTTAAATTCTCATCAAAAGCATTTGCTTCAAAATTTGCTTTTAAAATTTTTTCTCTTTCTTCGTCTAAATCCTGATAAGAAAAAACCATATTAATGCTCACCACCCCATCAAGCTGCTCTAATTGTTTATATGCTTTTAGTTCATCGTCTAAATTTTCACTTTCTATTATTACTATAATTTTTTCAGCCTGAGCTAGTTCCACACTACAACAAGGTGTTTTTTGAATTTGCTCTTTGAGTTTTTCTACTTTTTCTTCTTTAGTTAAAATCAACACACTAGAAAGATTCATCTATACTCCAAAATATAATTTTATCCTCATAGCCTGCGCTAATAAGCTCGTGATCATTTAAAAATATAAGATATTCTAGCAAAAAATCTTTATTTTGAAATTTTTTTATTGATTTTAAATTTTTAGTATCTATAATTTCTATGATATTTTTTTCATTATCTCCAAAAGCCGCTATAGAGCCGTTTTTATTTAAAGCACAAGTATAAATCAAAAAATTCCTTTCTATATTTTTTTCTTGATCATTTTGCACTATACCTAATTTTCTATCAGTACTACAGCTTGCAATAACTGTGTTTTTAAAATCAAGTTGATAGATATTATCCTTATGAATATTTTTATAACTTTTTATTTTTTGCCACTTTTTCACATTAAAAAGTATTATTTCACCACTTTCAAAACCTGCTACTAATTGAGTTTTTGTTTCATTTAAAACTACATCACTTAAGCTTGAATTAGAAAAAGTAAAATTTTTTATAACACTTTTTGTTTTTAGATCAAAAAGCTCTATATTAGAACCTAGCAAGGCTAATAAAATAGTATTATCATCTAAAAACAAAGCCTTTTTTACCCCATCATTAACTAAATCATAGCTTAAAAGTTGTTTATTTTTATAAACATACAATTTTTTGCTTCCAAAATCACCTTCACTTAAAATCAAAATAGCCCCATTTAAGTAATCAATACTATAAATTCTAGGGCTAAGATTTTCTTCATAAAAATTTTTAATCTTATCTAGTTGAGTGATTTTTTGCAGTTTTTTATCTTGAATGGAATATTGATTTATTTCTCCATTATCAAGTCCTATAAGCAAACTATTACCAATGAGCTTCAAGACATTTAAATTTGAATTAAGTTTAAGCTCGTAGCTAAATACATATACACTCATTAGTAAGATTAAAAATATTTTTTTCATAGTTTTATTTTACGCCTTCATTTAAAACATCTAAAAGATTAGATTTTTTCTTTGATTCTTCGCTTTTAAATTTAGCTTCAAAGCTATTTCCTACCAAAGGTTTAGCATCACTTTGTGGCACATGGCATTGCGTACAATTAAACCTTGCATCACTTATCATATCTTTAGTAGATTTATTTTTTCTAAAATCATAATAATGGCTCTTAGGAAGCGGGGTCGCACCAACATCTTTAGCAACAGATTGATCATGACAACTTAAACAAATATTATTATCTTTTGTAATTGGAAGCATATCCTCTAAAGTGTGAGGGATTAACGGCGGAGCATTTTCAAATGATCTCTCAATTAAAACAGATTCTCCAGCCATTGCTTGAGAATATTTTGCATCCAATAATTCTACATTTTCACTTTCTAAACTTGTTTTTCTTAAACCTATATCTTTTGAATCAACACTTTTAACAGCAAGTCCGCAAGCACTTATCAAAACAGCTGCTGCTAAGGATAAAAAGATTTTATTTTTCATTTTCTCTCCTTAAATTTATTATACTAAAACCTAAAGCATCATCACCGCAAACATCAATACATTTTCCACATCTTATACACTCACCTGATTTTACATCTTGATTTTCTTTACCTATCATCCAAAGTACTTGCTTTTCAGGACATACCCCAAGGCATTTATAGCACTTGGTGCATTTTTGTAAGCTATATCTTACTTTTAGTAATGAAAAATGCGAACTTAAAGCCCAAAAAGCTCCTAAAGGACAAAAATGCGAGCAAGTAAATCTTGGACTAAAAAATGTGTCTACGCAAAAGACAATCAAAGCTACAAAAATCCAAGAAACACCACCGAAAATAATCCCTCTTTGGATTATTCCTATATAAGAAAATTCCTCAAAAACAGGAAAGGAAAAAAGAAAAGAAAAAATCAAAACAAAAGCCAAAACATAATAACGCAAATTTTTATTTACATTAAAAATCCTTGCTTGATTAAAACCTAATTTACTTCTAATAAAATAAGCAAAATCAGTAATGATATTTACAGGACAAACCCAAGCACAAAACGCTCTTCCAGTAAAAATAGCATAAAATAAAAATACTATCAAAGCACCACTTAAGGCCATTAAATCTACTTGCAAACTTGCCAACACAAGTTGAATAAATGCAAAAGGATCACTTAATGGCACAGAAGAAAATAAAACCGAAGAACTTAAATTTCCTTTTAATATAAAATCAAATACACTAAAAGAAAAAAAAGTTAAAATAGAAAATTGCACTATTCTTCTTAAAATAAGATATTTCATAGCAATTCTCCATCATTGAGATAATCTTTAGCCTTATTTTTATTGAAATTTTTATCTGTGTTTACATCTTGTAAACGTTTTTCATCTTTTTCATCCCAACCTTTGATGTAATTATCCCCAGCTTTTCCTAAAATAAATTCTCTAGGTAAAACTTTAATGGCTGCTTTTTGTGTTATACAAGCTTTTTCGCAAATCCCACATCCAACACACACTTCATGATCTACCACAGGAAGCAAAAATGCGTGCTTTGCTGTTCTTTCATTGCGTTTTGTTTCAAGTTTTAAAGCCTTATCTATTAAAGGACAAGCTCTATAACAAGCATCACATTGAATTCCCCAATAAGCCACACAACTTGCACTATCAATGATAGCTATACCCATTTTTGTTTTATAGATTCCATCTTCTTGCTCTAAATATTTATGATCTAGTGCATTTGTAGGACAATCTTTAATACAAGGTATATCCTCACACAACCTACAAGGATTTTCTCTTGCTATAAAAAAAGGTGTGCCATTTTTAGCACTATTTTCCAAATTTGCTAGCTTTAAAACATCATAAGGACAGGCTTTTACGCAAAGTCCACATCGTATGCATTTTGATAAAAATTCTTTTTCATCATCTACCCCAGGAGGTCTTAAAAAATACTCCTGATTTGAGCTAAATGCTAAACTTGCTAAAAATGCACTTCCGCTTCCTATGCATAAAAGCTTAAAAGCAAAGGCTAAAAATTCTCTTCTCTTATTCATCATTATGCTTTAGTAATTTTCACTGCACATTTTTTAAAGTCAGTTTGATTAGACAATGGACAAGTTGCATCTAATGTAACTTTGTTTATATAAACATTTTCATCAAACCAAGGTACATACACAAGTCCTTTAGATGGTTTATTTCTACCACGAAAATCTACTCTAGCTTTTACTTTACCACGGCGAGATTCTACCCATACTATATCACCTTGGGCAATTTGCATTTTTTTAGCATCATCTTCATTCATATAACAAAGTGCTTCAGGAACAGCACGGAAAAGCTCAGGAACCCTCATAGTCATAGTTCCACTATGCCAATGCTCTAAAACCCTACCTGTACACAACCAGAATGGATATTCCTCACTTGGTCTTTCTGGGGCTTTCATAAATGGTCTAAAGAAAATTTTTGCTTTATTTTTTAAGCTATATTTTTCTTGAGTTTGTGGGGCTATTAAATCACCTTTTGGTAATTCTTTAGCAAAAGCTCCATAAAAGGCAAAATCTGAATTTGGAGCTGCTTTTTTCGCATAATAATCAAATTTAGTATTAAATCTCCACTGAGTTTCTTTGCCATTTACCACAGGCCACCTTAATCCTCTTACTTTGTGATAAGTATCAAAATCAGCTAAATCATGTCCGTGACCTAAGCCAAATTTGCGGTATTCTTCCCATAGATATTTTTGTACAAAAAATCCATAACCATCAAATTCTTTGCCATCACTTCCGATAATTTTTCTCTCATCGCCATTTACATCACTATTATCAAAACCTTTTGCTATAGGATCATTTGCTTTGAAAGATTTTGCTTCTTTATTGGCAAATAATACATCATATAAAGTATCATCCTCGTTATATCCCATAGCTTTAGCTTCTTCTAAAATGCTTGGTAAAGTAAGTTTGTCATCTACCTTAGTTTCTCCCCAAACTTCTTTTAATTTAAAGCGTTTAGCAAATTCTAAAATTTGCCAAGTATCACTCATAGCCTCACCTACTGGTAAAACTTGTTGTTTCCAGTGTTGAGTTCTTCTTTCAGCATTACCATAAGCTCCCCATTTTTCATAAATCATAGCACTAGGTAAAATTAAATCTGCAACCTTTGCACTAATTCCTGGGTAACAATCACTAACAACTATAAAATTATCCATTTCTCTAGCTGCTGCTATCCAGTGATTTGCATTAGCTGTATTTTGCCATGGATTATTTACTTGAACCCAAGCAAATTTGATATTTCCATCTTCTAAATCTCTCATGATTTTTAAATACGGAGCACCTGGTTTTGGATTGATTGTTTTTGCAGGAACTTTCCAAATTTTTTCACTAATTTCTCTGTGTTTAGGATTTGCAACCACCATATCAGCAGGTAAACGATGAGAAAAAGTTCCAACTTCTCTTGCAGTTCCACAAGCACTTGGTTGCCCTGTTAGTGAAAATGCTCCACTTCCTGGTTTAGCTTGTTTACCAAGTAAAAAATGCACCATATAAGCTTGCTCATTTACCCAACTACCACGAGTGTGCTGATTAAAGCCCATAGTCCAAAAACTAACAACTTTTCTATTTTTTTCTATATATAAATTTGCTAATTCTTGTAATTTTTTCTTAAATTCTTCAATGCTTTCATCTTCATTACCCTTAGCTACTTTTGCTACATAATCAAGCGTATAAGGTTCTAGAGCTTTTTTGAAATCTTCAAAAGAAATTTCCCAATGCGCATCAGGAGCACTTTGGTGTTTCATTTCAAATTTATCGCCTGCTTTAACACCTAAATATGCCAAAGAAACAGCTTCTTCATCATCTAAGATAATAGAATTTTGTTTAGCTACAGTATCTTTTTCACTTGCTTTAAATTTAGGATGATTTGGATTATTTCTCATTCCATAACCAATATCAGCATATCCTGTAGTAAATATACAATGCTTTTCAACAAATTCTTTATCCATAGCTTCAGGATGATTGTAAACAATTTCTCTTGCAATATAATTCCAAATAGCTAAATCAGTATTTGGTTTGAAAATAATTTCAGTATCTGCTATATGAGAAGTTCTATTAGAAAAAGTAGATAAATTTACGATTTTAACTTTATCTAAATTACTTAATTTTCTATCACTTACCCTAGACCATAAAATTGGATGCATTTCTGCCATATTTGCACCCCAAGTGATGATAGTATCAGTAAGTTCTATATCATCATAACAACCAGAAGGCTCATCAACCCCAAATGTTTGCATAAAACCAACAACAGCACTTGCCATACAATGACGTGCATTTGGATCTATATTATTTGATCTAAAACCAGCTTTTACTAATTTTGCAGCAGCATATCCTTCTTGTATAGTGTATTGACCACTTGCAAAAATTCCAATTCCCTCAACACCTTTTTCTTTGTAAGCTTTTTTAAAATGTTTTTCCATCTCATCAAAAGCTCTTTGCCAAGAAACTTGTTGGAATTTTCCGTTTTTATCAAACTCGCCTTTTGCGTTTACGCGAAGTAAAGGTGTTACTAAGCGATCTTCTCCATACATGATTTTTGCATTAAAATAGCCTTTAATACAATTTAACCCACGATTTACAGGAGCTGCAGGGTCACCTTTTACAGCAACAATTTTTCCATCTTGTCTTGCAACTAAAATTCCACATCCTGTACCACAAAATCTACAAACAGCTTTATCCCAACGCCATTTGTTTTCAGTATTTGCAAGCACACTACTTGGAACGCTCAATCCTGCAACACCACAAGCGCTAGCAATAGCGGTATTTTTAATGAAGTCCCTTCTGTTCATTATATCCCTCGTTATTATTATATTTATGTACAAAAGAATACATAAATATAATAATACTATCGATTAGTTTAAATTTAAATTATAATAAAGAATATTTTACAAATACTTATAATTAGGAGTTTTTTAGTATTTTTTTAAAGTATATTACATATTAAAACGCTATTAAATTAGCGTTTTAATTGATTTACTATTCCAAGCATATCATCACTTGTAGTAATAGCCTTTGAGCCTGCTTCATAAGCTCTTTGACCTGTGATTAGATCAGTCATTTCCTCTACAAGTTGAACATTACTAAGCTCAACAAAGCCGTGTTTAATAGGAGAAAAACCATTTTCACCTGCAATACCTGCAATAGGAGCTCCGCTTGCATCAGTTTCTACCAAAAGATTATCACCCAAAGCATGCAAACCTGCAGGATTAATGAAATTTACAAGCTCAATTTGTCCTATTTGAGTTTCGGCTGTATTTCCTGGTTGCATAACAGAAATGGTTCCATCACTTGCGACATTTATAGCAGTAGCATCTTCTGGTATAGTCATTTCAGGTAATAATCTATAACCATCTGAATTTACAATATTTCCCTCAGCGTCTTTTGTAAATTGTCCATTTCTAGTATAAGCTATAGTACCATCTGGCATTTGAATTTGGAAAAAGCCATTATTTCCAGCAATTGCCATATCAAGACCTGCAGTAGATGTTTGTTTTAAACTACCTTCGCTAAAAATTTTACTAATTGCAGTTACTCTTGAACCAAGACCTACTTCTATACCACTTGGATGTTTGGTTGTACTTGAAGTTGAAGTCCCTGCATATTTCATAGTTTGATACATCAAATCTGCAAATTCTGCACGAGATTTTTTATAACCAACCGTATTAACATTTGAAATATTATTTGAAGTTACATCAATTTGAGTTTGTTGTGACACCATCCCTGATGCTGCTGTATATAATGATCTTAACATTTTACCTATCCTTAGTTTTATTTAGTACTTGCTAATTTATTAATAGCTTCTTGATTTAAATCATCCATATGAGATGTCATAACTTTTTGATACATCTCAACCATTCTATTTGCTTCGATTAATCCTACCATTTCAGTAACTGGATTAACATTTGAACCTTGTGTAAATCCTTGCCTTATAGCATTTGAATTTGGTAAGTCTCTAACCTTATTTAAATCAACCTTATACATATTATCGCCATCTTTTTGTAAATCTCTTAAATCATCAACTTGAGCCACAAATAATCTTGCGATATTTTGATTAGAAGCACTTACTATTCCATTTTTATCAACATTAATGAAAGAAGTAGAATTTCCTATGCGTATGCCATCATTTTCTGGATTATTAAAATAATCACTACTTAAAACTCTATATCCTTGACGATTTACCAAATATCCTTCCTCATCAAGTTGAAAATTTCCATCTTGAGTTAATCTTATTTCTCCATTATTGGTTTTAATAAGATAAAAAGTATCTTCTCTTGTTAATGCAAGATCTAAAGGATTATGCGTCATTTTCATAGAACCTACACTAAAATTTGTATATACATGATTGACTTGAGGAACTCTATCTATAGTAGTATTTACAAATCTTGCTGCATCTCTTGTGTGATTTTGTATAGGTAACTCATCTTGAGTTTCTTTAAAAATCCTTTTAAAATCTGCAATTACAACATTATCTTTTTTATAGCCACTTGTATTTACATTAGCAAGGTTATTAGTTACAACATCTAAGCGATTAAACTGCGTAACCATAGCACCAGTGGCTTGATAATACCCATTTTGCATTGTTTTTCCTAACTAAAATCTTAAATTTTCTACTGATAAAGCAAAAGTTGTTCCAAAATGTTTTTATTTGTTTTTAATTAAAATTTAGGAATAATATTTAGTTTTACACTCATTACTTAAATACAAGGGGTATCCATGGCTAATGAAACCAATGTTTTAGAAGAACTTTTCAAAGAAAATTCTAAAGATTATATCACATATGAAAAACTTGTCAAGTATTTTGCAAAGCTTCCAAATGCAACAAGTGCAAAAAAAATTAGAGATTTAATGAATAAATACAAAGTAGAATTAATTTCTTCAGCTGAAATTGCTAAAAAAAGAAATTTAGAAGAAGCAAAAAAATTACAAGAAGAAAAACAAAAATTACAAGATACGAGTTTAGAAAATGAATTTGATTTAGCCAATGAAAATGATTTGTTAGAATGGAGCAGATCAGACTCTCCCGTTAGAATGTATTTAAGAGAAATGGGGCAAATAGCTCTTTTAAACAAAGATGAGGAAGTTGAAATTTCTAAAAAAATCGAACTTGGTGAAGATATCATTATAGATGCATTTTGCTCGGTTCCTTATTTGATTGATTTTATACTTGATTACAAAGAGCCTCTTATAAACAGAGAAAGAAGAGTAAAAGAATTATTTAAAAGTTTTGAAGATGATGATAAAAACGATGATGATAAAAACGATGATGAAATAGACTCTGAAGAAGAAAATGAAAACGAAGAAAATGAAAATTCTAACGATAAAAAAATTAAAAAAACAAGCAAAAAAGAAGACGAAAGAACCTTAAAAGTCATAGAAAGCTTTAAGGCTTTAGAAAAAGCGAAAAAAGAATGGCTTAAGACTATATCTACTATTAATGCAGAAAATAACGAAGATGAATTGTTGAATAAATTAATCATAGCTTTTAAGAAAAATATATTAAAAGAAAAACTCATGGATTTAGGTCCTACTTCAAAATTAATATCTGAAATAGTAAAATCCATGGAAACAGCATTAAAAAGCGATGAGGAATTTGACAAAGAATTAAAACGCTTAGAATATCGTTTGCCAATGTTTTCAGATGAGTTAAAACAAAGACATGCAGATATTTTAAAAGATATCACAAAACTTAGTAAAGAAGAAATTGCTGAACGTGCTTTAGAAACAACTATGGTTAGTACTTATATGGAGATTAAAAAACTTATTCAAACCAAAGAAGCTAGTCAAAATTCATTTGATTTAGAAAAAGATCAATTAAAAGAAATTCTAGAGCAAATCAAACGCGGTAAGAAAATCTCAGATGAAGCAAAAACTAGAATGGCTAAATCAAATTTACGCTTGGTTGTAAGCATTGCTAAAAGATATACTAACCGTGGATTACCATTTTTAGATTTAATCCAAGAAGGCAATATAGGCCTTATGAAAGCAGTAGATAAATTTGAATACAAACGCGGTTATAAGTTTTCAACCTATGCTACTTGGTGGATTAGACAAGCTATATCAAGAGCGATTGCTGATCAAGCAAGAACTATAAGAATTCCTATCCATATGATAGAAACTATTAATCAAATCAATAAAATTATTCGTGAATACTTACAAAAAGAAGGTAAAGAGCCTGATGTAAGCATTATTGCTAAAGAAGTAGGACTTAGCGTAGATAAGGTTAAGCAAGTTATTAAAATTACTAAAGAGCCAATATCACTAGAAGCACCTATTAGCAATGAAGATGATGGTAAATTTGGAGATTTTGTAGAAGATAGAACTTCAATTTCTCCTATGGATCATATACTAAAAGATGATTTAAAAGAACAAATTGATGAAGTTTTAGATCAGCTTAATGATAGAGAAAAAGCTGTTATTAGAATGCGTTTTGGCTTAATGGATGATGAAAGTGATAGAACTTTAGAAGAAATCGGTAAAGAATTAAATGTAACAAGAGAAAGAGTTAGACAAATAGAAAGCTCAGCTATTAAAAAATTAAAACATCCAAAAGTTGGCAGAAAACTTAAAAATTACATAGAAGGTTGGAAGTAATCCTTGCTAAAAAGCAAGGATTAGCTATCTCTAAAAAGCTTTGTCGCTAAATGTGCTGCTCTACTGTGATCAGTATCTTTTTTCAAGGTATTAAAAATTCTACTAATATATTCTTCTAAGATTTGTTGAGAATTATTAATTTTTTCTGCTTCATTTAAAGCAATCTTACGATATCTTCCTTCACTATCTAGCTCATAAGCTAAATCATTATCGCTTAATTGTAGTTTTAAAATTTGAGCTAATTTTGCACGAGAATGCTCATCAAAGATAGGAGTCATTAGTTCTAGTCTTCTTTCTAAATTCCTTGGCATCCAATCAGCACTTGAAATAAAATAATTTGGTTCAGTGTGTTTAAAATATAAAATTCTAGCATGCTCTAAATATTTTCCCACTATACTTCTAACTTTTATATTCTCACTATACCCTTTTACCCCAGGTCTTAAACAACAAATTCCACGCACAATAAGATCTATTTTAACACCCTTATTTGAAGCCTCATATAAAGCTTTAATCACATCACCATCTACTAAAGCATTCATTTTGGCTATGATAACCCCATCTTTTCCATGACTTGCTTCAGTGGCTATCATATCTAAAATTCGTTCTTTGATTTGTTTTGGACTCATTGATAAAGTCTTTAAGCGACGGCTTTTACTATATCCTGAAAGTATATGAAAAAAGGTTGTGGTATCTTGAGAGTATTCTTCTTTTGAAGTAAAATAACTCACATCGGTATAAATTTTAGCCGAACTTGCATTATAATTGCCTGTACTTAAATGATTATAAATTTTTAATTTATCCCCTTCTTTTCTAATCACTTGAGCAACTTTTGCATGCACTTTAAAACCAGTGATTCCATATACCACATGAGCTCCTGCATTTTCTAATGATTTTGCCCAATGTAAGTTATTTTCCTCATCAAAGCGTGCTTTTAATTCCACCATTACTGTAACTTGTTTGCCATCACTTGCTGCATCAATTAAAGCTTGGACAATACTTGAATTTTTTTCAACCCTATAAAGAGTCATTCTTATAGAGACAACCTTAGGATCTTTACTTGCTTCTTTGATAAATTGATACACAGGTTCAAAGCTTTCATAAGGCTGTATAGCTAATATATCTTGTTTATCAATTGCACTAAAAATGGATACATTATCCCCAAAAGGTGGTAAAATCTTTGGTGTATATACAGGGTTTAACAAGTGTGTAAATTCTTTATTGGAAATGATTTGCCACAGTGATGGTAAATTTAAAAGTATGCTGTATTCATAAATGTCTTTATGAAAAATATTCATATGAGAACTTAAAAATTCAATCAACTGCTCATCTGCGCCTTTTTCTATTTGCAAACGGATAAAAGCACCTTTTCTACGAAGCTTTAAACCCTGCTCCAAAATCATCATAAAATCATCAGCTTCTTCTTCTTCTATCTCCATATCTGCATTTCTAGTTACTCTAAAAGCAGCTGAGGATAAAAGCTTATAACCTGGAAAAATATGTTCAGTATGATGGCGCACTATACTTTCTATAGGCACATAAATATTAGAGCTTACTTGGTAAAACCTTGGTAAAACTCTAGGAATTCTTACCATGCCAAATTTTAAAAGCTCTGGATGCATAGGATCACAAAGTTTTACAACCAATGAAAATGAAAGATTATTTAAATGCGGAAAAGGATGGGTTGCATCAACTGCTATTGGAACTATCACAGGAAAAATATTTGAAAAAAAATGATCATTACATTGTTGTTTTAAATCCTCATCAAGTTCTTCATAAGATCTTATAAATAAATTTTCTTTTTCTAAATCTTGGGTAATTTTAGTAAAATACTGCTCTACTACATATTTTTCTTCGTGTAAATAATTTCTAATAGCTTTAAGCTGCGTAAGTGGAGTCATTTCGTCATTACTTGCTGTACTTATTCCTGCTATAAAAAGCTGTTTTAGCCCTGCAACTCTTATCATATAAAACTCATCTAAATTTGTACAGTATATAGCAATAAATTTAAGTTTTTCAAGTAAAGGAAGATCTTTAGAGCATTGATCTAAAACACGGGAGTTAAATGCAAGCCAAGAGAGTTCTCTATTAATATACATCGATGGTTGAATTTGCATAATGCACCTACCTTATTTTCTAGTATTTAATATTTTAGTATTTCTTTTATTAAAAATTATTTTATTTTTATAATAGTAAATAAATTTATATAAAAAAATAATACTTTTTTTATCTTATTAAAAAAATTATAAATGAATAATAAATTTATATTTACTTTTTAATATTTTATAGTGTAATATAATTACATCTAAGTTCTTGTAACTTAAACTTCATTCAAAGGAGAGACTTTGAAAAAAGCAAACTCAAAACTTTTTGCTGTTTTCCTCTTCTTGCTTGTAATTTTAGCAGGAGTTGGAATGTATACTTTCCATAATGCTAAAGGCACTTCTTATTTTAGTGATGCTAGTGAAAGCTGTAATAATTGTCATATTATGAACGAAGTTTATAATGATTATTTAAAAGCTTCACACTCTAAAGAAGTTGATGGTAAACCAAGAGCAACCTGTAATGATTGTCATTTACCACATAGCTTTTTTGAAAAATGGATTGCTAAAGCTCAAAGTGGTTTAGGGCATGCTTATGCATTTACTTTCAAACTTGATTCTTTACCTACACATTTAAGTGCAAATGCAAAAAGTAAAGAAATAGTCCAAAATAATTGCATAGAATGTCATAAAGAAATTGCAAGCAACACTATCAACCCTACTCTAGATCCACATAAAGATAATTCTTTAAGTTGCGTATCTTGTCACCAAGGTGTTGGCCATAAGAGAGGATTTTAAATGAAAGGAGTAATTAATGAATAACAAAGGCATTTTATATAGTGCTATAAGTGCTACTATAGTAGCTATTGCGGGCGTATTGTGGTTAAATCAAGATATCACAGCTAAAACAAATGATTCAGTGGGCGGAATCATTTCTCAAGAAATTGTAAAACTTGGCGATGAAAACCCTACTTTTGATTACTGGGGGAAGAACTTTCCTGATTATTTAGATATGCATACAGCAGTCGAAAAACAAGCACCTAATGCAACAGAATTTGGTGGAAATTTAGCTTATTCAAAACTAATTCGTTATCCACAACTAACTGTTCTTTGGGCAGGTTATCCATTTAGCATTGATGCTAATGAAGAAAGAGGTCATTTTTGGGTTCAAGTAGATCAAATGGATACAGCTAGAAACAATAAAGATTTCCTAAATGCACACGGTTTTGCAGGATTTGGCGGCCAACCAACAGCTTGTATGAACTGTCATAGCGGATGGACTCCTTGGCTTTTAAATAACACTGCAAAAGGTGATTGGGTAGCATTTAACTCTGCAAAATATTGGACTATGATTAAAACTATTCCAGCTGTAAATGGAGCCAAAGAAAACTCACCTGAGCACAGTGGACCTCATGGTGGGAAAAGAATGGGTGTTACTTGTGCAGACTGTCACAATCCTACAGATATGAGTTTAAGACTTACAAGACCAGCTTTAATCAAAGCATTAATTTCAAGAGGCTATGAAGCAGATGAAAAACAAGGCATTAAAGCTTCAAGAAGCGAGATGAGAACTTTAGTATGCTCTCAATGCCATGTTGAGTATTATTTCAAACCAACAGGTACCAAGGTAAAAACTATTGGTGAAAGTATAGCTAATGATAGTTCTAAAAAATGGTGGAATGGCACACAAAAAACTTATGATGAGTTTGATTCTTGGAGAGATGGAAATAAACCAATTGAAATTGAGGTTGATGGTATAGAGTTAACCTATCCATGGAGTGAGTGGAAAAAAGGTGAGTCATTTAGAATAGAAATGTTTGATGATTATTATGAAAAAAATAGAGAAAATTTCCCAAGTGATTGGGTTCATAAAATCACTAAAGCACCTATGTTAAAAATTCAACACCCAGAAAGCGAACTTTATAGTGGTGGAGTACATGCTGCAAATGGTGTAAGTTGTGCAGATTGTCATATGCCTTATATTAGAAAAGGTGCAAAAAAAGTTACTAACCATAACATCACTTCACCTTTAGTTGATATTAACTCAGCTTGTAAAACTTGCCATACTCAAAGCGAAAGCTATCTAGCTAAACAAGTAAAAGATATTCAAAATTCAGTAGCTCATGATTTAAGAACAGCTGAATATTCTTTAGTAAGCTTGATTAAAGATGTAGAAACTATTCGCGCAGAGCTTGGAAAAATGCCTAAATTCCAAACCAATGGCAAAGCAGATGATGCTAAAATTTCAGCTGAATTAAAAGAAGTATTAGAACTACATAGAAAATCTCAAGTAAGAGCAGACTTTGTAGGCGCTGAAAACTCAACAGGATTCCACAATCCTAGAGAAGCTTCAAGAATGCTTTTACAATCAGTTGATATGTCAAGACAAGGACAAACTAAATTAGTAGAAATTGCAGCCAAAAATGGTATTAAAGATTTCAAAACTTCAAATTTAGGTTTTGAAGATATTCAAAAATTAAATCCAGGTGAAATTCACTATAAAATAGATCTAAACGGCAACAAAGCAGGAGATCGCTACTATAAACACCAAGAAGTAAATAGCAATCCACCAGCAAAACTTCTTGAAGATGATAAAAATCTAAAACCTTATAATTATAAAGTAATAGATTAATCAAAATAAACCCTCATAATCGAGGGTTTATTCTTTTATCAAACTTACATCCTCACCTTTTAAAATTTGATTCATAGTATTCATAGCACACATTTTTCCACACATCGAACAAGAATTAAGCTCTTCAGGTTTTCTTTCATTAAACATTTTCTTAGCCTTTTCTCCATCAATTGCTAGTTTAAACATTTTCTCCCAATTAATTTCTTGTCTAGCTTTACTCATTTCATCATCTATTTTTCTCTCTTTTGGTAATTTTGCAATATCACCCGCATGAGCTGCTATTTTTGTAGCCACTATGCCATCTCTTACATCTTCTAAATTTGGAAGTCTTAAATGCTCTGCCGGAGTTACATAACAAAGCATATCAGCACCATTTGCAGCTGCAACCGCTCCTCCAATTGCTCCACTTATATGATCATATCCTGCACCAATATCAGTAACTAATGGCCCTAAGACATAAAATGGAGCTCCATTGCAAATTCTTTTTTCTATTTGCATATTTGCCTCTATTTCATTTATAGCCATATGACCAGGTCCTTCTATCATCACTTGTACATCTTGAGCCCATGCTCTTTTGGTTAATAATGAAAGCTCAATAAGTTCAGCTATTTGAGCCCCATCACTTGCATCATGAGTACAACCTGGTCTTAGCGCATCGCCTAAAGATAAAGTCACATCAAATTCCTTGCATATAGCAAGCAAATCATCATAATATTCAAAAAATGGATTTTCAGCATTATTCATTTGCATCCAAGCATAAAGAACTGAGCCTCCTCTTGAAACTATATTAGTAATCCTATTACACTCTTTAAAAACTCTTGCCGCACGAGAATTAATTCCTGCATGAATTGTCATAAAATCAACCCCGCTTTTTGCATGATGATAAACAACATCTAAAAAATCTTTTGCCTTAATATCTTTTAAATCTTTTTCTAAAAACCCAACCGCATCATACACAGGAACCGTTCCTATCATAGCTTTTGAAGTAGCAATTAATTCATCTCTAAAGCGACTAGTTTTACCATAATTACTAAGATCCATAATAGCTTCTATGTTAAATTTATGTGCCAAATTAACTTTTTGCATTTCTTCGCTATAATCAGCACAATCATTAGAAACACCTAAATTTACATTTACTTTCGTGCGAAGCCCAAAACCTATACCATTTGGATCTAGCGCCTTGTGATTTATATTTGCAGGAATTATAATTTTTCCGCAAGCAATATTTTCAAGTAAAAAATCTTCACTCACTTGTTCTTTTTGCGCAACAATTTGCATTTGTTTTGTGAAAATACCTTCTTTGGCAAATTTCATTTGAGTTTTGTTCATAATTTATCCTTTAAAAAAATGGATAAATGAAGGGTAAAATAAGTAAAAAGCATATATAGTATAAATCTTCCCAACGCTAGCATTATCTAGTTCTGGTTCGGTCTAAGCTTTAGCTTACTCTCAGCCTGTCACACAAGCTCCCGTCATTTATGCAAAGCAAGTATAACAATAAATACAAAACAAAGTTTATTTTTTTATTTGATTTTTAGCTTGCTTGCTAAAATGTAACAATTCTTCAGTATTTTTAATGTAAAAAGGAATTTTTTTAAGACAATATTTTAAAATTTCACTTGCAGCCAAAGCATCACTTAAGGCCCTGTGATGCTTACTTTCAATACACAAAAACTCTTTTAGCGCATCAAGGCCGTATTTGGGACTTTCAATGCATTTTTTAGCTAAATCAATAGTACATAATCTTCTATTTAAAAGCACTCCAAAATCATTTTCATACATAGCTTTAGATATAAAATGATAATCAAAACGCACATTGTGTGCTACAAAAATGCTATCTTTTAAAAATAATTTAAAATTATTTAACACAGTTTTCAAAGAAGGAGCATTTTCTACCATATCTAAACTAATTCCAGTTAATTCTGTAATATTTTCAGGTATACTTTCTACTTTTACAAAACTCTCAAATCTATCAATTTCTTTATAGTTTTGAATTTTCACTGCGCCTATTTCTAAAATTTGACCACTTTTTATCCCACCAGTGCTTTCAATATCTACTACACAAAAAATCTCATCTTTTATTTTTGTATTTTTACTTTTTAAGCACAAGCAATTTTGTGCATTAAGCTCCACTCCTAGCCCTAAAAGCTCAAAAATATATAAATCAAACTCATAATGATTTAATTCTTCTATTTTTGCAAGTTCTTTTAAAACCCAAGGAAAAGATTTGTTTTCTTTACTTAGCTTGATGATTAAATCATCGATTTGTTGTTGGCTCAAAATTCAAGCTTTAAAGAATTAATTGCTGTTTTTTTATCTTGCGAGGAAAAGATATAACTACCTGCGACTAAAATATCAGCTCCTGCTTCATCTAAATCAGGCGCATTTAAACCATTTACCCCACCATCTACTTCTATAAAGACTTTAAGATTTTTCCTATCTATCATTTCTCTTAGCTGTCGAATCTTATCATACACTAAAGGTAAAAAATTTTGCCCACCAAAGCCTGGATTAACACTCATTAAAAGCACCATATCTACAAATTCTAAAATATGTTCTATACTTGAAACTGGAGTATGTGGATTTAAAACAATGGCGGGATGAATACCATTTTTTCTTATATACTCACACACTCTAATAGGATGATTTTCAGCTTCTATATGAAAGCTAATAAATTTTGGTTTTATTGGGATAAATAAATCTACAAAACTACTAACATTATGCACCATTAAATGCACATCTAAAGGCACTGAAGTAATTTTTGAAATATTTTCAATCACACAAGGACCAAAAGTAAGATTTGGTACAAAATGCCCATCCATCACATCAATGTGCAACAAATCAGCCCCTGCTTCACACACATCTTTAATCTCATTTTCCAAATTTAAAAAATTTGCAGACAATAAACTTGGTGCTACATACATTTCATATCTCCAATAAAAGTAAAAAAATAATTTTATCATACTTATTATCAAATTTTCTTTATGTATTTTTGGTAATATTTGAATTTTTTAAGCTTGTTTTAGATACAATGCTAAAAATTATTTTTATTTCATAAGGAAAATTTATGTCAAGAATTTGCCAAATTACAGGAAAAGGACCTATGGTAGGTAACAATGTTAGCCATGCTAACAATAAAACTAAAAGACGCTTTTTGCCAAATTTAAGAACAGTTCGTATCACCTTAGAAGATGGAACTACTAGAAAAGTTAGAGTAGCTGCTTCAACTTTAAGAACACTTAAAAAACAAAGCGGTAAATAATCCTTAATATAAACGAGGAATTGTTATGTCTTTTTTAAAAAAGCTACAAAAATTCCTCAATTGGTCCCCATCCCCAAAACCTTCGATTAATCTCAATGATGAGCTTTATGAACAGCTTAAATTTTTAAGAATTCCTCTTATTGCTGTTGTAATGATGACATTAATTGGAGCTTTTGGCTATATGCTTACAAGTAATTACAACCTTAACGATGCTATTTATCAAGCTGGCATGACTTTTACCACTTTAGGTTATACTGAAGTTAATCCCATACCAACAGCAGGTAGAATTTTTACCGTTGTATATGTATTGTTGACTTTTACAATATTTACTTTTTGCATGGGTTTGGTAATAGAAATAGTAAAAAAAGGTGTTTTGTCTAAGATTATCAAGGAAAGAAGAATGCTTCATAAAGTTGCAAGATTAAAAAATCATTTTGTAATATGCTATCATAATGATTTTACCATTGAATTAGCACAGCAATTTAGAGAAAATCACATTCCTTTTGTTGTAGTTGATGAAGTTGAAAATTTTAGTGAGATTGCTGAAAAATATAACTATCCTTATTATATAGAAAGCGCGCCTCATACTAATACGGCCTTTTTAAAAACCAATCTTTCTAGTGCAAAAGGCGTAATAACCCTTAGTAATAACATAGCAGATAATATTGCTATCATCGCTTCAGTAAGATTATTTGAAAAAGAATTACAAAGAATTAATCCTTATTTTATATTAGCTAGCTCAAGCAATGAAGATGAGACAGAAAAACTGAAAAAACTTGGAGCTAATTCCATAGTTTCTGCCACAAAATTAGTCGCACAAAGACTTAGCGCAATGTCGGCAAGACCAGATATGGAAAATTTATTAGAAAATTATCTTTACAAAAAAAATAGCCCTATTGATTTAGAAGAAATAAAAATACCTGATGAATCATGGGTAAGATTTAAAAGATTAAAAGAAATACACTTAAGAGATATGGCAAATGTGAGTATAGTAGGAATTATAGAAAATAAAAAATTCACTCCCATGCCAAGAGGCGATACTCTAATAAGTACAGGGGCAAAATTACTACTTGTTGGCACAGCTGATAGTATAAAAATAGCTAAAAAAATCATCAAAAATAAACAAAAACCTGATGAGTTAAAATATATTTAACTTATTTTAAGCTATAATCAAACACCAATTTAAAAAAGGAGGCTAACATGCTACACGAATTTAGAGATCTAATTACTGAATTAAAAGGTAAGGATTTACATTTTGATAAGCTTTTTGAAGAACACAATGAGCTTGATCATAAAATCAAAGACGCAGAAGAAGGCAGAATTCATCTAGATAGCTTAGAAATAGCTAATCTAAAAAAAGAAAAATTGAGACTAAAGGATGAGTTAAACACTTATTTATCAAATTATAAAAAATAATTCTCTGTAAAATTTATATTCAAGGATAAAACATGTTTGGAAAAAAAACCAGCCAAAAGCAGGAAGTTGAAGACTTACAAAATAAAATCAGGGAATTAGAAGAAGAAAATAAAAAACTTCTTTTAGAAAAACAAGAGTTAATTGAAAAAAATAAAAAAGAATTAGAAAACAATTGCGGAAAAACTGAACTTGAAACCCATCTTTTAGAAATGCTCTTAAATGGCGTTTTAAAAGGAATTGCGAATGTACAAAGCGATATGCAAGAAAATGTTAATAAAGCAGAGATGATTTCTCAGTACTCTGATTCATCATTAAAAGATATGCAAGAATTAAATGCAATTACACATTCAATCATATCCTCACTTCAAAGCATTATTGAATCAGCCAATCGCTCAAGAGATACAGCGGGTAATTTACACCGTAGCGTTGATGAGATTACTAATGTTATAAATTTAATCAAGGATGTGTCTGATCAAACCAATTTATTGGCACTAAATGCTGCTATTGAAGCTGCACGTGCTGGAGAGCATGGTCGTGGTTTTGCTGTTGTTGCTGATGAAGTTAGAAAACTTGCCGAAAAAACACAAAAAGCAACTTCTGAAGTAGAATTAAATATTAATCTATTAAAACAAAATGCAGATGAAATGTATGGACAAAGTGAACAAGTAGAAAAAGTGTCATTAGAATCAAATGAACATATTATAAAATTCTCTAGTAATTTTGCTCAATTAATTTCTAATGCAAATTCAACTAGTTCACACGCAAAAAGCATTGCTTCTGAAATTTTTGTTTCTTTGGCCAAGCTAGATCATGTTGCTTTTAAACTTAACGGCTATAACGAAATCATTCACGCCTCAGGCAAAACACTTTCTGATCATTTAAGTTGTAGACTTGCAAAATGGATTGCAGGTGTAGGCAAAGAAAGATTTTCTAGCGGAAGAGCTTTTGGTAAATTAAACTTACCACACCAGAAAGTACATGAAAATATTAACCAAGCTATAGCCTTAGCACATAATGAAAACACAGGTAATGAATTAGTTCAAAATCAAATTTTAGATAAATGTTCTAATGCCGAAAAAGCCTCCGAAGATTTATTTGTAATCTTTAAAGAAATGCTTGATGAAAAAGACCCAAACATTGAAAATAAAGAAGAAAAATAAAAGGTAAGATTTAATTCTTACCTTTAAACCATAAATACGCATATTCGAGTAAAGGGGTTTTAATAGGGTTCTCTTTAGAAAATTGCTCATAGTCTTTTCTTTTTATCCAAATAGCCTGAATATCCTCTCCATCAATTCCACCGCCATGACCAGTTTTATCATCTTCGGTAATTTCAGCATAAAATAAAAACTGTCTACTTACACCAGAACCAAAACCTGTGTAAAACTCTCCTATTTTTTCTACAAGTTTAGGAGCATAACCTAGTTCTTCAATACATTCTTCTTTAGCTATTCTCTCTAAGCTCAAATTTTTATCTACAAGCCCTGAACAAAGCTCTATACTAAAGCCCATTTCATCTACTTGCAAATGATTGCGTTTTTGATAATCCCACAAAGGAATTCTAAACTGCTTTACAAAAACAAAAGAATCTTTTTGAGTATGATATAAAAAAACAGAAACACTATCTAATGCTTCTATAAAATCCCAAGTATATTTTTTATTATCTTTGCCTATATAAGTATATCTTTTAGGTTTAATGTATTTTGAATTGGAAAATTGATCTTCTTGTAAATTTTTCATGTAAAATCCTTATAATTTTACATCTATTATAACAAAAATAAAAATCAGTGCAGAAAAATAAAAAATCAAGAGTGAGTTGCTTTATATAAAAAGCAACTCAAAAGCAACAAAAAGATGGTATTACATCATACCACCCATGCCTCCCATGCCTCCCATGCCACTCATATCAGGCATAGCAGGTTTATCTTCTTTAATTTCACTAATTGTAGCTTCAGTTGTTAAAAGCATGCTAGCTACTGAAACTGCATTAAGTAAAGCCACTCTTTCTACTTTAACAGGATCAATGATACCGCTTTCAAGCATATTTACATATTCACCTTTTGCAGCATCAAAGCCAGTGTTTTCTTCTTTACTATTTTCTACTGTATTTACAACTACACCAGCATCAAATCCAGCATTTTCAGCAATTTGTCTTAAAGGTGCTCTTAAAGCTCTTTCTACAATAGCTGCACCAATAGCCTCATCACCTTGTAGATTTAAACTGATTTTTGATTTTGCCTTGATTAATGCAGCACCACCGCCTATTACTATACCTTCTTCAACAGCAGCTTTTGTAGCACTTAGCGCATCATCAACTCTATCTTTTTTCTCTTTCATTTCAGTTTCTGTAGCAGCACCAACTTTAATTACTGCTACACCACCACTTAATTTAGCAAGTCTTTCTTGTAATTTTTCTCTATCATAATCTGAACTTGTTTCAGCAATTTGAGCCTTAATTTGGTTGATTCTTGCATCAATATTTGCTTTCTCACCTGCTCCATTTACAATAGTTGTATTATCTTTATCAATAATCACGCTTGAAGCTTGACCTAAATCTTGGATACTAGCACTTTCTAAAGTTCTTCCAAGCTCTTCAGAAATCACTTCACCACCTGTTAAAATAGCAATATCTTCAAGCATAGCTTTTCTTCTATCACCAAATCCAGGAGCTTTAACTGCTGAAATATTTAAAACACCTCTTAATTTATTTACAACTAAAGTTGCTAAGGCTTCACCTTCAATGTCTTCAGCTATAATTAAAAGCGGTTTTCCTGTTTTTTGAATTTGTTCTAAAATTGGTAATAAGTCTTTTAAGTTAGCAATTTTTTTATCAAATAACAAAATAAATGGATTTTGTAATTCAGCTGTCATTTTTTCAGTATTTGTAATGAAATATGGGCTTAAATAACCTCTATCAAATTGCATACCTTCAACTACATTTAATTCATCATTGATTGATTTTGCTTCTTCAACAGTAATAACACCATCTTTTCCAACTTTTTCCATAGCATCAGCGATTAAATTTCCGATTTTCTCATCTGAATTTGCAGAAATTGTTGCAACTTGAGCGATTTCTTTTTTATCTTTAACTTCACGAGAAAGTTTTTTAAGTTCAGCTACTATAGCTTCACAAGCTTTATCCATACCTCTTTTAACTTCGATAGGATTAGCACCTGCTGTAATATTTCTCAAACCTTCTTTAAAAATAGCATGAGCTAAAACAGTTGCAGTTGTAGTTCCATCACCTGCTTGATCAGCTGTTTTACTAGCTACTTCTCTAACTAAAGAAGCACCCATATTTTCCAAAGAATCTTTTAATTCTACTTCTTTAGCCACACTCACCCCATCTTTTGTGATAGTTGGAGCACCAAAACTTTTTTGGATTAATACATTACGACCGCGTGGTCCCATAGTAACTTTTACTGCATCATTAAGTTTTTTAACACCTTCATAAAGTTTATTTCTTGCTTCATCTGAAAAAAATATTTCTTTTGCCATTTTTTATCCTTTTTTATTTAATAATCCCTAAAACATCTTCAATATTAAGAACTAAATACTCTTCATTATCAAGTTTAATTTCAGTTCCACCGTATTTTGCAAACATTACTTTATCATTTACTTTAACATCTTCTATTTCTTTGCTTACTGCAGCAACTTCACCATTTAATGGTTTTTCTTTAGCATTATCTGGTATAATAATCCCAGAAGCAGTGGTTTTCATTTCTTCTAAGCGTTTTACCAAAATGCGCTTTCCTAGAGGTTGAAAATTCATTTTTTATCCTTTCTAAAATGTGCCATTTTTAGCACTCTTTGTTTTTGAGTGATAGAATTATACATTAAAGAAAGTTAATTGTCAATAAATTAAGTAAAATATATCATATATATTTAGTCTATATCACTAAATTTATATGATATATTATTATAAAGGTTTCTTATGAAAAAAATTCTTTACATTCTTTTAGGCGTAGTATGTGTGGCATTATTAGCTATATATACATTATTATTTACAAGCATAGGCAATGCTTTTTTAAAGCCAAGAATCGAAACGATTATTGCTCAAAAAAGCGGCATGAATGTTAAATTTGAAAATTTTAAAATTAGTTTTTCACAACTTGACATTAAAGCAAATATTGATAATAAATTTTTTGCTAACATAGAAGGTGGTATATCACCTTTAAGACTAGGATTTGATTTAAACTATCTTTTAGGACTTAAACAAAATTATATTCAAGAACTTGGTTTAAAAAGTGATAAAGATTTTACATTTAAAGGTGATGTTGTAGGTAAAAGTAGTGATTTTTCAGTAAAAGGTAATGGATTTTTGTTTGATTCTAATCTTAGTTTAGCTGCAAACATCGTCGATTTTTCTCCTATAAATCTTGAATTTATTGGAAAAAATATAGATTTGGCCCAAATTTTAGATTTTGCCAATCTACCAAGATATGCTCAAGGAAAAATTAGTATTATAAGCGATATACAAGCTAAAGATTTAAAACCCAATGGTAATGCTTTGATTAATTTTTACACAAGTTCTATCAACAATACTCTCATTGAAAAAGATTTTAATCTAAGCTTACCAAAACAAAGCCATATAAAAGGTGAGATAAGATCTTTAATCCAAAACAATGAAGTTATTTCTAAAAGTGAAATTTTAAGCAACTTCTTCAAACTTTATACACAAAAAAGTATTTATGATATAGCAAAACAAAGCTTAACTAGTGATTTTGATATCAAAATAGATGATTTTAATCAATTTTCATCTTTGGCTAAAATGAAACTCCAAGGCAAAAGTCAAATTCAAGGTAATTTACTTTTTGCAAGCAGTCAATTGCAAAAATTAGATGCTAACTTGCTTGGATTTGGTGGCAATTTAAAAGCTATTTTAGAAAATAATAATCTTAATATCAATACAACTAATATAGAAGTAGCAGAGCTTTTAAAGACTATCTCTATGCCTGCTTTTATTAATTCTAAATTAATTTTAGATTTAAAGACACAAGGGCTTGATTTTAAAAATTTCAATCTAAATGCTAGGTTAAACAATGCAAATATAAATGTTGTAGAATTTAAAAAACTAAGCAATCTTGATTTTCCAAAAACAACTTTTAACTTACAAGCTAAAGCAAATGCAAAAAATTCTTTGATTGATTATGAAGCTTTACTTGATTCAAACATAGTAAAAATACCTCAACTAAAAGGCTCGTATAATCTTACAAACAAAGACTTAAAAGCACAAATTAGTGCTTTTATAGATAATCTTAATAGATTAAAACCTTTAACCAAACAAGATCTCAATGGGCCTTTAAATTTAGATGCCAAAGTTGATCTTAAGGCAAATCAAATTCAAAATCTTGATGCAAATATTAAAATCATGCAAGGGCTTATCAATGCAAAATCTAATGGAAAAAGTTTACAAGCAAAGGTTGATAATATAAAATTAGAACAACTTTTCCCTTTAATAGGACAAAAAGTTTTAGCATTTGGTGATGTAAATGCTGACATTGACTTAAAAACACTTGATTTTAACAATATTAATGGTGATTTTAAAGCCATTATTAATTCTTCTTTTAATGAAGTAGAATTATCTAAGCTTTTAGAGAAAAAATTTCCAAAGAATACTTCAGCAAAAATCAATCTTGATGGAAAAATTTCTAAATCAATCATTGATTTTAACGCTAAAGCCCTAAGTTCATTTGCAAATATTAATTCACTAAAAGGAAAATTTGATCTTAATCAAATGGCTCTAGCAAGTACTTATAATATTTCATTGCAAGATTTTTCTAAGTTAGGATTTTTAGTCGATAGAAACTTAAAAGGTAAGGCTGATTTTGAAGGAAAATTTGATTTTAAAAACGCTTTAATAGATGCAAGCGTTAATAGTAAAAATATATTTAATGGATCATTAAATGCAACTTTAAAAAATAATATTTTTAACGCTAAAATGCAAAATACCGATCTTTCAAATTTAGCTCAAAGTTTAGATTTGCCTGATTATTACCAAGCAAAATCAAATTTAAGTATTGATTATAATCTTTTAAAAGAAAGTGGTGTGGTGCTAATGAACTTAGCCGATGGGCAACTTAAGAAAAACCTCATCACAAGTGCTTTAATGCTACTTTTACAAAAAGATATCACTCAAGATGTATATCGCAACGGTGAAGCTAAAATAAATATCAATAAAAATCTCATAGATTTAAATTTAAACCTAGTGGCTGATAGAAGCAATATAAACATCAGCAAAGGCAAAATTGATACAAAAAGTACTAAATTAAACATTCCTTTTAATATCGTTATTGATAGAGCAAATTTTAAAGGCATTATAAAAGGAACAACACAAGATCCTAAAGTAAGTCTTGATACAAAAAGTGTTGTAAATTCTATTGTTAATACAATAGGTGGAAATGCTAGTGATGGTGCTAAAAATACAGGTAAAAAAGTAGATCAGGCAATAGATAGAATCTTTAATAAACTCTTCTAATACATCTAGCCTTAAAAAGGCTAGATTTTTTAAAATAAACCAAATTTACCATCTTTTTTCTTATATAATACCCTCATTTTTGCATCTATGTCATTAAAAACTAAAAATATATCTTTACTTGCTTTTAGCTTTTCTAGTGCTTCTTCAATTTCTAAAGGTTTATATAGCTCAAGTTCTATTGGAACTATCTCATCTTCTTCAATCACACTTGGCAATACTAAATTTTCTTTTATCTCATCTTGGTGCTTATGGGTAATATTTTTATCATGCAATCTTCTTAAAACCTTAGAAATTCTATCAATAGCTAAATCTATAGCAGCATATAAGTCTTTATCCTTTTGCTTTACAACCACTGTATTAATACCAGCTAAGTTAATGCTAAATTCAGCCCAAAATCCTTTCTTTCCATGTCTTTCATCAGCACTTATAACACAACGCGCAGAAATCACATCTAAGCCATATTTACTTAAAGCATCAAAGCTTTTTTCCACATACTCTTTTATAGACTCAGTTAGCTCAAATTGCTTTCCAACTATACTTGTATTCATTACTTCTCCTTTTTATGAAGTTAAATACATTATAGCACTTTAATCGTAAAAAAAATTAACTTTTTAAATAAAAAATAAATTTAAAATTTTAAAGGATCTAAAATAAGCTCACCATCTGCTGAAAGTTTTTTACCTTGAAAGTGTGTTTTACAAAAAGAAACAATCAAAGCATGAAAAATTTGATAAAGCTCATATAATTTGCATTCTTTTTTTAATAAAACATTTAATTCGTTTTGATTTTTGGCTATATCTTTTTTAAAAAATTCAGCTAGCTCATCATAGCTTTGATACTCACAGCCTAAATAGTTAGCTATTTTTGCACTATATGCATCTACGACCAAAACTTCTTTTTTGCAAACATAATTTAAAATTCCATCAGCACTTTCTTGACCCAAACCTTTAACACCTAAAAGCCATTCTCTATCTACTTCTTCTTTAAAAAACTCAAAAGAATTAAAATCTTGAAAATATTTTTGAGTAAAATTTTTAATATATTTTGCTTTAGTATTATAAAATCCACTTGGTTTTATTAAAAGCGCTAAATCTTGAGTATTTAAATTTAATAAATCTTCTATCTTAGTAATATTTGCTTGTTTTAAATTTATCAAAGCCTTTAAAACATTTTGCCATTTTGTATTTTGGGTTAAAATTACTGAAATTAAAATTTCAAACTCGCTTAAAGTATTATTTTCTAACCATTCAAAATCTTTATAGTCAATATTTGCATTAACTAAAGCTTTAAAAATTTCATAACCACTCATACTTTTTCACTCTTTCTTAAATGCATCAACACAGCCTCGATCACATCATCATCATCTTTACTTTTTGCTTTTATAACTTCTTTACTATCATCATCTTTTACAAAACAAATATTTTGCTCATAATTGCTCACTAGTTTATAATGCTTGCTAGCTAAAATTTTTATGATAATTAGGTCTAAAAATTGCTTAGTGAAAATATCAGGCTTGCCAAAGCGATCATTCATCTCACTTTCTATTTCATATACTTCATTTACGCTCATGCATTTACTAAGTCTTCTATAAAGCTCTAACCTCAAGCGATCCTCGCTAATATATTCACTATTTAAAAAAGCATTAATATTTAATTTTAAATCTATTTTTTTCTCTTTAATTTCTTCTTTTTTGCTTAGCTTATTAATCTCATCTTCAAGCATTTTAAGATACAAACTATAGCCAATTTGCTCTATATGCCCACTTTGATCTACACCTAATAAATTTCCACCCCCACGAATTTCTAAATCATGATAAGCAAGCACGCTTCCTGAACCCAAATAAGAATTGCTTTCTAAACTTGTAAGTCTTTTTAGAGAATCTTTTGTGATTTTTTCTTTATCTTCAATTAAAAAATAACAATATCCTTGCTTAGCACTACGCCCCACTCGTCCTCTAAGTTGATGTAAATCAGCCATACCAAAACGATCTGAATTTTCTACTATGATAGTATTTGCATTTGCAAGATCAATACCACTTTCAACTATAGAAGTACAAAGCAACAAATCATATTCTTTATTTTCAAATTTAAGCATTTGTTCTTCTGTAGTTTTTGCATCAATTTTTGAATGCAAGATTAAAATTTTTAAATTTGGAAATAAATCTAAAAGGTATTTTTTACACCCATCAATACTTGCTATATGATTGTGTATATAAAAAATTTGCCCTGCTCTTCTTAATTCTCTAGAAATAGCTTCTTTAATCAAAGCATCATTACTTTCTCTTACAAAGGTTCTTACATCTAAACGATCCTCAGGTGGAGTTTGTAAAATGCTATATGATTTTAAAGAACTAAGAGCTTGATTTAAGCTTCTTGGTATAGGCGTTGCTGACATAGATAAAATATGGGAGTTTTTACTTAATTCTTTGAGTTTTTCTTTTTGTTTTACACCAAATTTATGCTCCTCATCTATCACAACTAAACCTAAATTTTCACACTCAACCCCTAAAAGAGAATGCGTTCCAACCACTACACAAGGTTTATTTTCTTTTAAAATTTGCAAAATTTGCTTTTTTTCTTTGGCACTAGTAAAGCGATCGAGCTTAAAAACTTCTATATTAAATGGATCAAATCTTTTTTTTAAGGTTTTAAAATGCTGGGCTGAAAGTAAAGTAGTTGGTATAAAAAACAAAGCTGTATAGCCACTTTTTACACAAGTAAATATAGCATTCATTGCAATTTCAGTTTTACCAAAGCCCACATCACCACTTAAAAGCCTATCCATTACTTGAGAACTTTTTAAATCTTGAGTGATTTCTTGACAAACTTGACTTTGATCTTTAGTGTAAAAAAATCCCGCCTTATTGATAAATTCATCTTGTAATTCTTGAGAAATTTTTAATTCTTTTGCTTTTATCAAAGCTCTAGCTGCTGCCAAAGAAACTATATTTGAAGCAATGGCAAATAATTTTTCTTTTAATCTTTCTTTGATTTTTAGAAAACTTCCTTTTCCAAGCTTATCAAGCAAAGGCACACCACCACTTGCGCCGATATATTTATCAATCATATACAAATTTTCAACAGGCAATAAAAGCTTATCATTATTTAAATACCCAAGAGCTACAAATTCTTTTTTTGCTCCTGCAATTATAATAATCTCAAGACCTAAAAATTTAGCTATACCATAATCTTCATGTACAACAAAATCCCCGACTCTAAGCTCATCTATTACCAAACTTGCTTTTCTAATTCTTTTATTTTTTTCTTTTTTATTTAAAGAAATAATAAGCTCATCTTGAGTGATTAGATTGACTCTTTCTTGAGATATTTTTAATTTAATATTTGAAAATTCTTGTAAATTCAAAGCTTTAAACAAAGCTTCATTTTTTGTCAAAATAGTAATTTTTTTATCTTTATGAAAAGTGAAAAAATCATGATTGTAAGAACTTACTAAATCTTTATAAAATCTTGGTTCAGGTAAAATATTTTGATTAATTTTGCTAATATCTTCTTCAAAATCATTTATATCAAATTTTTTTATGCTTACGAAATTTAAATCTGAATAATCACAAAAATCATCAATACACCAAAAACCTAAAGAATTAACATCATTGATAATGCTTTGACTTTGAAAATTTTGAATTTTTTCTTGTAGATTTTCATATTCTTCTTGATTAAAAGCATTTAAAAATGGACAAATCTCAATTTTTGAAAGTTCATTTGGGATTGATTTTTGTGTATGAATATCAAAATATCTTATGCTTTCTATCTCATCTGAAAAAAGCAAAATTCTAAAAGGTTGCTCTTCATTAATTGCAAAAATATCTATAATATCCCCGCGTATTGAAATCTCACCCTTATCTTGAACTATATCAACAAATTCATACCCACTATGTAAAATTTCTTCTTTAAATTTCTCTAAAGCAAGAAGTGAATTTCTTTTAAGAATAATATTTTTTAGATGCTTTTTTCCAGGGAGTTTTTGCAAAATTGTTTTTATAGGAGAAATTAAAATTTTATTTTCATCTTCTTTATGATAAGCATTTAAAACTTTACAAATTTCAAAAAGCTCTTTAGAAAAAGAGCGCAAGTCACTGCCAAATTCTGCTCTAAAATCAGGCAAAACGAAAGTTTTTAATTTTAAAAACAGACAAACCTGAGCTAATTCATCTGCTTCTTTATCATTCTCACAAACTATTAACTCAGCTTTGTTGCTTAATAAATATTCATATAATTTAGCTTGCATTTTCTGAATTTTCTATGCTCACATCAATAGTTGTAAGCTCTTCATCTTTTTCGATTATTTTACTACTTCCATTAAATTTTCCACCATTTTCAATGCTTAATTGTTTAACTATAATATTACCATTAAGCACACCACCGGATAAAATTTCTAAAGAATCAACTTGCATTTCTCCTTCAAAAACCCCATTAATCACTATCTTGTTTGCCTTAACTTGTCCTTTTAAAACACCACTTTTGCCTATTACTATCACATTAGAAGAATCAATCACACCTGTAATCTCTCCATCTAAATGAAGCATAGAGTCAAAATAAAATTTTCCTTCTATTTTTGCTCCGTTTGAAATGACTGTAGTTTCGGATACTGTAGCAATAGAGCCTTTATTAAAGATTGCCATGGAACTCTCCTTTCTTTATCAAATATTTGTTCATAATTTTTCTGGTTTAAATCTATAAAAATTTTAGGGTCTAAAAGTTTATTAATAAATCTAACCTCATAATGTAAATGTGGCCCCGTAGAAAGACCGGTATTTCCTGTATATCCAAGCAAATCACCTTTTTTTACAAATTGTCCTGCTTTAACAACATCTTTACGCATCATGTGTGCATATACTGTTTTAAAGCCAAAATTATGGATCAAAATCACTGAATAACCATAACCGTTATTACTATATGCAGCATATTCAACCACTCCATTTGCCGGTGCATAAATGGGAGTATTTAAAGCTGCTCTTAAATCAATGCCTGGATGAAACTCTTTTTTATTTAATATAGGATGATGACGCCATCCAAAATTACCTGTGACTCCATTATCTTCTATCACATGACCATTTGGAATTTGTGTTAAAAATAAATAGGCTTGGTCATTAGTAAGTTTAACTTTTTCCAATCTTTCTGGTATATCTAAACCCTCATCTTGCTTTAAACCTAAATTTTCTTCAATGTCTGCAAGTTGAGTTTGAAGCTCATCATACAAGGCTGTTTTTTCATCTAGACTTTTTTGCATACTTTCATTTTGTGAAAATAATTTAGTATTTTTTGCTGACAATGTTTCTTGCTCTTTTAAAAGCTCTGAACGCTTAGTCGCTAAATAATTAATATACAAAGCACCCAAAACTATAACAACAAAAACAAAAGTAGTAAAATAAATAATTACTTTTTTTATGATCTGACTTAATAAAAAATGTCTAGAACCATTTACATCTGTGATAGTTAGCGTAAATTTATCTTTCATTATAGCCTCTTAAAAATTTTTCTACCAATACAAAAGAACCAAAAACTAAATACAACTCATCTTTTTTTATTTGTTCAAATTTTTGATAAGCAATATCTAATTTTTCTAAATTTTCTAGCAAAATAGGGCCTGCTAAAGGTCTATCTTTGCTTTCATACTCATAAATTTCAACTATTTTTATTATAGGCTTTAAAGCCCTTAAAATTTTATAAGAATCTTTATCCAAAAAGCAATTATAAACTAAATGAACTTTTTTTTCCTTGAAAATTTCAGCCAAAGCTAAAGCTGCCATTTCATTATGGCCTACATCAACAAAAATATTTTGACTTATTTGTTCACATCTTCCTTTTAAATCAAGTTTTGGTAGATTTTTGATACTTTGAATTAATTCTTTTTCATTTTTGGCACAAATTTTAGAAAAAGCTTCTAAGGCTAAAAAGAGATTATCTTTTAAAAAACTCGCTAAATTATATTTTTGGATATATTCTTGCACATAAGGATAAATAATTGTATTTTTATCTAGCGAGCTAATATTTAGACTAGCTTGTTTTAAATTTGCTATTTTTTGAGCCAAATTTAATACTTTTGTTTCTTGCTTATGATTTATTAAAGCTTTAGCGCTCATGGCTTTTAATTTTGTTCTTGCTATTTCCTCTAAGTTTTTACCTAGTAAATCTTGATGATCAAAACCTATTTTAGTAAAAACACTAAAATCTATCTCAAAAACACTTGTAGCATCGTATTCTCCACCTACTCCAGCTTCTAAAATCACATAATCGCAATCTTTAAAAACAAAAAATGCTAAAAATGTAGCGTACTCAAAATAGCTAAGTTTTTTCACATCATCCAAAAAAACACCTTCTAATTCTTCGTGTGCTTTTTCTAAAAGTTCATTGCTTGCAATTTTACCATTTAACCAAAATCTTTCATTAAATTCAAAAATATGAGGACTAGTATAATGTCCTACTTTACATCCTTGCTCTAAGAGTAAAAGCGCTAAAAATCTGCCTATGCTTCCTTTGCCATTAGTACCAATAATTTGAATATTTTTAGTTTTTGGGATAAATTTTTTATATTTTTCATACATACTAAACATAAAAAATCTACTGATTTTTTGTACATGCATAGTTTTTTGTGAAAGTATTTGCTGGAATTTCATACTAAGCTTTTTGCATTAATTCTTTTAAAATATCGCCATCTGGAAATTCTTTTTTTTCTATACAAGAAGATGATAAAACAAGCCTAACTACTTCTTCCTTGTAAATAAATTTGTAATCATCTATAAGCTTCAAAGCTTTTTCTGTAAAGATTTGAGCATCCTCTAAGCTTTTACCCGGAAAAACGATTAAATAAGAACTTTCATCTAAAATCCAAATTTCAGCCAAATTTTTACATAAATCTTTGAGGATTTTTTTAAACTTCCCGCTAATAGTTTTAAAACTATCGATGCCATAGGCATTAATAACATGTTCTATATTATTAATTTTAAAGAAAGATAAAGCATAATTAACCGCATAAAGCTTATAATTTTCATCAAGTTTTTTAAGCTCTTGAGCAAGACTCCATTGCTCTCTTTGCTCATCATCGCTTGTAGCTTGAATTTGAGTTTTAATTTGAGCTATTTGCTCGTTTGCATATAAAAGTTTATCTTTTAATGTATCAAAATTAATCTGCACATTACCATTTTCATCTTTAGTTAAAGCATTGATAAATTTCACATCTTCTTGACTATTATCATAAAGCTTTGAAACCATTTCATTTAGGCTTTCTAAATGTTGATTGAAAAAAGAAAGATTTTTTTGTATATAGTATTTATCTATTGCTTCTTTTTTTTGTAGCATCAAACAATATTCATGTGCAAATTCTTTTCTAGCAATCAATCTAGGATTTTCTTTTAATTTTTGCTTAAATTGTTCTACCTCTTTACTCTCACCAAATAAAGGCTCCAAAGAAGCTAGTAAAAGTTCAGCTTGCTTTTCGTAAGAGCGTTCTTTTAACATAGTGATAAGTTTTTCTATTAAAGCATGAAAATCCAAAAAAGCTCGGATATTAAATTCTTCTAATTTTTTTAAAAGCTCTCCGTCTTCATAAGATTTTTCAAGTTCTTTCCATTTGGCTCTTAAAAGATATATGGTTTCTAAATCCATAGCCTGAGATAATCTGTGTTGAGTAATTTGAGCAAGCTCTTTGATTTTTTTATCTTTACTAATACTAAGTTGAGAAATGATTAAGCCAAGTAAAGCATAAACATCTTCATATTTTCTACTTACCTGTCTATTGAGTCTAGAGACTAAAAACATCAAAAACTCATCCATAGTTCGAATGCTCTTTCCTTTTAATTCTTGCTTGTAAGAATCATCTAAAAGGTTGGTATATTTTTCTATTCTAGCTTTATTTGAGCTCATCACTCCTGCTTTTTTAGCACACTCTTCAAACACCTCGCTATAATTTTCAGGAGTTGGATATAATTTACGCTCTTTTAATTTTATCAATGTTTCTTTTGCAATTTCATTGATATGACTTGCCATTTTATTTATAACCCCTAATAGCGATAATAGAAACAAATTCGTCAAAAGCTTCACTTGATGCATTTTTAATCGCTTCAAATCTAGCTTGATCACTAATAATAGAGTTTGGATTAATATCAAAATTATAACTTCCTTTAGTATTTACAATTTCCTCCTTGCCGTTTTTATAACGCAATGCAAATTCCAAATAAAGCTCTGCTTTATAATTAATCACATAACCATTTTTATCATAAACCATAGGATGAAATTCTAATTTTTTCATCGTAACTATAATAAAACTATCTGCATTATACTCATCTGTAATTTTTCTACCAAGCTTATTAAGCATAGCTTCTCTTAAAATATCTGTTATGTAAACACTGTTTTCAGGATCTTGTTTACTAATATTGATTTTTAAAAATACATTTTCACCTAAAACCCTACTTGCCATCTGCGAAGAGGGAATATACCCACAAGCTATGATGAAAAAAGCAAAAAATAACACTAGATATTTTTTCATTTAACCACCAAATTAACCAATTTCTTATCAATATAAATTTCTTTTACTATGGTTTTTCCCTCTAGCCATTTTGCAACATTTTCTTTAGCCAAAGCTAAAATCTCATCTTCTTTAGCTTCTGAATTTATTTCAATCTGTGCTCTTTTTTTACCATTAACACTAATAGCTATATTAAAACTATCTTTTATAAAAACTTCATCTTTTATTTTTAATACCTTAAAATTTTCACATTTAAACAAATACTCACTAAGTTCAAAACAAACATGAGGGATGATAGGCTCTAAAATATTTAAAATAATATAAAAAGCTTCTTTTGAAACTTCTTTATGATTTATAGCATTTAAGGCATTTAAAGCTTCCATACATGCAGCTATTAAGGTATTAAAGGCAAAACTTTCTTCATAAACTTCAAAAGATTTTTTCAAAGCTTCATATACTTTTAATCTAGCATATTTTTCTTCTTTGTTTAAGCTTTGATGATCAATTTCTTGTAATTTTCCACATTCTAAACTCATAGCTTTTTCATAAAGTCTATTGATAAATTTAAACGCACCTTCTAATGCACTGTCATTCCATTCAAGTTCTTTAGCAGGTGGTGCAGCAAATAAGATAAACAATCTTGCGCTATCTGCTCCGTATTTTTCTATAATATAATCAGGATCAACCACATTGCCTTTAGATTTACTCATCTTAGCACCATCTTTAGTAACCATTCCTTGGGTTAAAAGTCTATTAAAAGGCTCATCATCTTTTAAATAACCCAAATCTCTAAGTGCTTTTTGGAAAAATCTAGCATAGAGTAAATGTAATATCGCATGCTCAATCCCTCCAATATATTCATCAACATTCATCCAATAATCAACACTTTTTTCATCTACTGCTTTTTCTTGCCATGTTTTATCATCGCTTGCAAAACGCGCAAAATACCAAGAGCTTTCAAAGAAAGTATCTAAAGTATCGCTTTCCTTTTGTGCTTTTTTACCACATTTTGGACAAATGCACTCTTTCCATGTTTCATGCTTATCAAGTGGATTTCCTTCTCCATTTATCACCACATCTTCAGGCAAGGTAATAGGTAAATTTTCTATTTTTTGAGGAACTATGCCACAAGAATCACACTTAATCATTGGTACAGGAGCTCCCCAATATCTTTGTCTAGAAACACCCCAATCACGAATTTTAAAATTGGTAACCTTTTTACCAATACCCAAAGATTCAATTTTCAAACTAATTTTTTCTCTAGCATCATTACATTCTAGTTGATCAAATTCGCCACTACTAGTTAAAACTCCTTCTTTTAAAGTGTAGCATTGTGCGTCATTTTCATCTTTATAAATTACTTTTTTTATAGCCAAATTATAAGTTTTTGCAAACTCATAATCTCTTTCATCATGAGCAGGCACGCTCATAACAGCCCCACTACCATAATCACTTAAAACAAAATTAGCCACCCATAAAGGAATTTTTTCTTTACTTAGTGGATGGATTACATAAAGATTTAAAAAATATCCTTCTTTTGGCGCGGCTTGTCTTTGGCGGGGTGTTTGATTTTGTATATTCTGAATTTTAGCTATAACATCTTGATCTAGTAATTTTTTATCAATTAATTCATTTACTATTTCATGATCAGGTGCTAAAGCAATATAAGATACTCCATAAATAGTCTCAGCTCTTGTGGTAAAAACATTGATTTTTTTTGCACTGATTTTATTATTTTCTTCTATATCAAAATCAAAACTAAGCCCTGTGCTTTTACCTATCCAATTTTCTTGCATAGTTAAAACTTGACTTGGCCATTTTCCTTCTAATTTTTTAAGATCTTGCAATAATTCATCTGCATAAGCAGTGATTTTTACATAATATCCTGGCATTTTTTTTCTAATGACTTCATGTCCACAACGCCAACATTTACCATCTTCAACTTGCTCATTTGCTAAAACTGTTTTATCATTCTCACACCAATTAACTTCAGCTTCTTTAGTATAAATAAGTCCTTTTTCATACATTTTGATAAAAAATTCTTGCTCAAATTTAGTATATAAAGGATCAGAAGTAGCAAGCATTCTTTTTTTAGAAAAAGAAAAACCCAAAGAAGCAAGCTCATTTTGCATATAATCGATATTTTCATAAGTCCATTTTTTAGGATGGATACCATGTTTAATCGCAGCATTTTCAGCAGGCATACCAAAACTATCAAAACCTATAGGATGTAAGACATTAAAACCTTTTTTTCTATAATATCTTGCCATAGCATCGCCTATGCTATAGTTTCTCACATGTCCCATATGAATTCTACCACTTGGGTATGGAAACATAGATAAAATGTATTTTTTTGGTAAAGAAAAATCATCTTTTGGTTCAAAATATTCTTTTTCTTGCCAAATTTTTTGCCATTTTTTTTCTATTTTACCTGCTTCATATGCCATTTTAACTCCTAATTTTCTTCTTGATTTTTTACTGAATCAACTATAACTAAAATCATTGAAAAGATATTAGCTATCAAAGCACCAATTGCTAAAGTATAAACCATAACACTAGCTTCTGGATTAATTTGTATTAAAGCAAAAGCTGGAATTAAATGCAAATCAGCCACCAAAGAACTAGCAAATAATTCAGCTGCTAAGAAATTTCTAACTCCAATTTTCAATAAAGTAGAAATTAAATTCACACAAGCTGCAATAAATAAAGCAACTTCATTTTGATCATATAAAAATCCTGCGGTTGTAGTTAAGCTCATTAGAGCAAAAAAGATATAAATAACCTTACCCCAATTCATTTTTACACCGTTCCTTTTTCATACATTGCTCTTAATTTTTCTTTTTCTTGTTTTTTCTTTGCTTTTTCTAATTCTTTTTGGCGATACTGCGCAACACTAAATTTAAACCATAAAAGTGCTGGACTTGCTACAAATATAGAACTTGCAGTACCTGCTACAATACCCACTATCATAGTTAGAGCAAAACCTTCTATCATAGATCCACCAAAGAAATAAAGCACCACAACACTAATCAAAGTTAAACCCGTTGTTAAAGTAGTTCTTGATAAGGTAGCTGAAACTGATTCATTAATAATTAGATCAAGTTTTGAATTTTTACTTGTTTTAACACCTTCTCTAATCCTATCAAAAATAATAATCGTGTCATTTAAAGAATATCCAAGCACAGTTAAAACAGCCGCCAAAATATCTAAATTTACATCTATTTCAAATAACGCAATAGCACCTAAAGTAATAACTATATCATGAATTTCACACACGATAGAAGCCATAGCAAAACGCCATTCAAATCTTACTGCCAAATAAATCAAAATAGCAATCAAAGAAATTCCAACAGCCATCAAGCCTTTATTTCTTAATTCATCACCCACTTTTGGACCTACTACATCCACGCGACGCACTTCAAATTTACCAGTACTTTGCAATAAATTTGCAATGCTTACCCCAATATCACTTCCCAAACTATCACTACTTCCTGAAAAACGAATAATCACTTCATTAGCACTACCAAATTCAGTAACACTAGCGCCTTTTAAATTTTCATTAATAGCTAAAGCTTTACGAATTTCAACCAAAGGAGCTTTTTGCTCGTATTGAAGTTGTACCAAAGTTCCACCGGTAAAATCAATACCAAAATTCAAACCCTTAGTAAAAAGGATAAAAATAGAACCAAAAAATAAAATAAAAGACAAAGAGATGGCTGCAAATCTCATTTTCATAAAATCATAAACATGTTTTTGACTAAAAAATTGCATTAAGGTCTCCTATATCCAAACCACAATCTTGTATTATTGCTTTTTTCCATACGGTTCATAAACATTTCAAACATACCATGAGTTCCAACAATAGAAGTGATCATTGAAACTAAAATTCCAATGCTTAAAGTAACAGCAAAACCTTTCACAGCACCAGTCCCATAAGCATAAAGCACTATTGAAGTAATTAATGAAGTAATATTTGCATCCAAAATAGCACTCATTGCATGCTTATAGCCATTTTCAACACTTTGCCTTATACTGGCACCTTCTCGCAATAACTCCCTAATTCTTTCATTAATAATAACATTAGAATCTACTGCCATACCCACAGTCAGTACAAGTCCTGCCATACCAGGTAAAGTCAAAGTTGCTCCAAACATAGCCATTATGGCAATAATCACTAAAATATTTGCCACTAAAGCAATATTAGCAAAAATTCCTGCTATACCATAATACATCACCATAAATGCAATAACCAATATAGAAGCACCTGCTAGAGCTATCATACTCATTTTTATACTATCAGCACCCAAAGATGGTCCAACACTTCTTTTTTCAAGCATTTTAACCGGTGCTAAAAGTGCCCCACTTCTTAAAGCAATAGCCACATCATGAGCTTCTTCTACGGTAAAACTACCACTAATTTGGCCACTACCCCCGCCTATTCTTTCATTAATTCTTGGAGCTGAATATACTTTATTATCTAAAACTATAGCCAAGCGTTTACCTACATTATTTCCTGTATAATCTCCAAATTTTTTAGCACCTTCTGAATTTAAGGTAAAATTAATCACGGGTAGATTATTACTTTGCGCAAAACCCACTTTTGCATCTGTTAGCATAGAACCATCAAGAATAGGTATAGATTTTACTAGATATTTAATTTGAGGATTTTTAGCATCTTCAAAAATCAAATCTCCATATTCAGCAGCTTGGGCTGGAGTAAGATTATTTACCTGATCCATTCTAACATCATCCACTTCCATTAATTGTAAATGTGCAGCCTTTGCGATAAGTTCTCTAGCTCTAGCCTCATCTGCAGTAGTCTTAATACCTGGAAGTTCAACTAAAATTTTATCCTCACCTGATCTTGCTACATTTGGTTCTGCAAGGCCAAATTGATCAAGTCTATTTCTAATGGTTTCCACAGCTTGCAAAATAGCTTGTTCATGAGTTAGTTTGATTTCTTCTTGGGTTAAAGAAAGTATGTAGTGTAAATTTTCGTGTGTAATAGCCAAGCCTTTAATGTCTTTTAACAGCAAATCAACCTTAGCTACATCATTTTCATCTAATAAACTAAATTCAATACTAGTATCATTTACTTTGATTTTATCAACAATAATATCTTCTTTATTGACAGAATAGCTAAGAGAAGAGGCTATGGATTTAACCTTTGATTTAACCGCCTCTTCTACTTCTACACCTAATAACATATGCAAACCACCTTGCAAATCAAGTCCTAGATTAATCTTAGCACCACTTTGGGTTTGCATAAAAGAAGGTATGGAAAAAATTAATCCTATAAGAAAAACTACAAAGAAAATAATACTTCTATAAGTAATTTTTCCACTACGCATCAATTTTCTTTGCTATAAAATCTCTAGAAATTTTTACAACTACATTTTCATCATTAAGCTTAACTTTGATAAAATCCTCTTCTGGTTTTACCACCTCGCAAATTATCCCACCATTTGTGATGATTTTATCTCCTTTTTCTAAAGATAAAACCATCAATTTATGGTCTTTTGCTTGTTTTTGTTGTGGTCTAATAACCAAAAAATAAAAAATCGCAAAAAGCACAATGAGAGGCAACAATGAAGTCCAAATATTTCCGTTTTCTGCCATTTCTTCCCCTTTTTTTAAAATTCATAAATTCTAATTCTACCACTTTTAAAATAATAAAAGCCTTTTTTTCTGCACTTTTATTGTCAAATTTTATTTATTTTTCTTTTTTTGAAAATTTACTTTTTGAATTTATTTCACCATTTTTAAGTATATATGGTTTGATTTTATTGCTAAGAAATAAAAGTAAAACAGGATATTTTTATACCGGATTTTTTGTAGGAATTTTATGGTTTTGGTGGATAGCTTTATCATCAATTTATTTTGATTTAGCTTATTTAATTCCTTTAGAAATTATCTTAATCGGATTAGTTTATGGATTATTATTTTTAGTATGTTTTTTTCTGAAATATGATTTTTTAAGACTTTGTGGAATTTTTTTACTTAGTTTTGTTCATCCTTTTGGATTTGATTGGCTAAATTGGGGTGTTTTAAGTGTATATGGAATCTTTGATGCAAGTTATCAAGGCATTATAGCTATGTTTTTGATTGCTTATTTTTATTATGAAAAATATATTTCAAGATATTATAAAATAGGAATCATTTTAATCCTTATTCTAATCGGAGCTCAATACAATCAAAAACAACCACAAACACTAAATTTAGACTATAAATTAATTCAAACCAATATCTCTCAAGATCAAAAATTCATACAAGAAAATTTACAAACTCACTCTAAAAATATATTTTATCAAATCAATCAGGCTATAAAAGAAGGTAAAGAAGTAATTGTTTTTCCTGAAACAGCTTTTGCCTTTGCTTTAAATAAAACTCCAAGTTACTTGCAAGCCTTAAAAGATTTATCAAAACAAATCATCATCATCACAGGTGCTATAAGTACCACACCTAATCATCTATACAATAGCACTTATGTATTTGTCAATGGTAACATACAAGTTTTTAACAAACACTATCTTGTGCCTTTTGGAGAAGAAATTCCTATATTTAAAACCTTTTTTAAAAAATATCTTTTAAATATTGATGAATTTTCAAAAGGAAAGGAATTAAATCAATACACTCTAAATAATCAACTCATCACTAATGCTATCTGCTTTGAAGCAACTAAAGAAAAACTTTACAAGTCCTCAAAGATCATCATAGCCATTTCAAACAATGCTTGGTTTAATTTTTCAAGTGAGTATAAATTACAAAATTTTCTAATGCGTTTTTATTCAAATAATTACAATGTAGGCATATATCATGCAGTTAATGGAAAAGAAAATGCTGTAATTAAGCCAAAAGAAATATTGATTTTAAAGATAAAAGAAAAACTTTTAAAGCAAAATGAAGCTTAAAAGCTTCATTTTACAATGCTTTAAATTCATCAAGAGCGTCTAATTTTTCCCAAGGATAATCAGCCTGACCCACTTGACCACGAGCAGCTACATCAGCATACATGAAAGTATCTTTACTTGGTTTATCAAGATTGAATTTATTTTTAATCCAATTTGGAGTTAATGGGAAAGTTTTCATTACAAAATCACTTAAAATATCATCATTTAATCTTGTGTTTGTTCCCATGCAATCTACGCTAACAGAAGTTGGTTTAGCTACGCCTATAGCATAAGAAAGTTGTACTATACATTTTTTGGCAAGACCTGCAGCTACGATATTTTTAGCAAGCCATCTTGCCGCATAAAGCCCACTTCTATCAACCTTAGTATAATCTTTAGAAGATTGTGCTCCTCCACCTATTGGAGCATATCCACCAAAGCTATCTACTATAAGTTTTCTTCCTGTTAAACCACTATCATGTAATGAGCTGTGATTTACATATTTTCCCGTTGGATTGATTAAAATTCTTGTTTTTTGTGGATCAAAAAGTTCTTTTGGTAAATTTGAATCTAAAATCAATTCCATCACTAAAGCTCTTAAATCTTCTATTTTCATACTTTCAACGCAGGGAGCTGAAACTACAATAGTATGGATGCTTTGAGGTTTACAATTTTCAAAATTTTCTTTATTTACATAATCAATTGTCACTTGAGTTTTAATATCCACTCCAAGTTTATCAGGATTGTTTTTTGCAAACTCATACACTTTATCACAAAGCACTCTAGCATAAGAAATAGCTGCTGGCATATATTCTTTTGCTTCATTACTTGCAAAACCAAACATTATCCCTTGATCACCCGCTCCTATTTCTCCATCTTCTTGATCAACGCCTTGATTAATGTCAGGACTTTGTTCATTTAAAAATACCATTACATCTAAATCATCAGGATGTAAACATTGTTTTTTGCTAAAATGTGGATGCCCATCATAGCCAATATCTGCTAGAGCTTTTTTTACAATATTTTCATAATCTTGTTTTTCTAGCTTATATTTTGATTTAATCTCACCACCAATTACTACTTTATTACCAGCTACAAAAACTTCGCTAGCAACCCTTGAGTCCTTATCATGAGTTAAAAACGCATCCACTATAGAATCAGCTATAATATCAGCACATTTATCAGGATGTCCTGCGCTAACAACTTCTGATGTAAATAAATACATGTTTTTTAATATTCCTTATCATAAAATTTCTAGCTTTATTTTAACATAAGATAGCTTAAAAATAAAAAAGCTTATTTAAGCTTTACTTTGTTAGAATAAATTAAAAAATTTATCACTACAAAAAAGGTAAGAAATGAGTTTATTTTCTTGTGCAATCAAACACTATAAAGAAGGAAATCTTATTTTGCAAATTTGCATAGGCATTGTTTTAGGAATTTTAATAGGTGTTTTTTCTAAAGATTTAGCTATTTTTGCAAATATTTTTGGTGCTTTATTTACAGGAGCTTTAAAAGCCATAGCGCCAATTTTGGTTTTTATTTTGATCTTAACAACTATTTGCACAAAAGAATTTAACCATGGAAGTGAGAAAATAAAACATATTGTTTTCTTATATATTTTTGGAACTTTTTTAGCTTCTTTAAGCGCAGTTAGTATAAGTTTTATCTTTCCTGTAGAATTAGTATTAACCGATATTGAAAAAGCTTCTACTACAAGCCCTGCACATATAGGCGAAGTATTTAAAACCTTACTTTTTCAAATCGTAGATAATCCTATCCATGCTTTATCTTCAGGAAATTATTTAAGTATATTAGCTTGGGCTATAGGCGGGGGTTTTGCTCTAAGACATTGCTCAAATGACGCAAAGCAACTTTTTACTGATATCAACGAAGGCGTGTTAAAAATCGTTAAATTTATAGTCAAACTTGCTCCTTTTGGGATTTTTGGACTTGTAGCAAATTCAGTTGCTCAAACAGGAGCAGCGGGGCTTTTAAGCTATATTAAATTATTAATCATTTTAGTTTTAACCATGTTTTTTGTAGCCTTTGTGATTAATGCTTTAATTGTTTTTGCTTATACGAAGAAAAATCCGTATCCTTTGATTTTTATTTGCTTAAAACATAGTGCTGTTTTTGCATTTTTTACAAGAAGTTCTGCAGCAAATATCCCTGTAAATATGGCACTTTGCTCTAAATTAAATATCAACAATAACTTATATAGCATTTCTATTCCACTAGGTGCTACGATTAATATGGCAGGAGCAGCTGTAACCATAGCTATACTAAGTCTTGCAGCAGCGCATACTGTGGGAATTGAAATAAATTTTTTACAAGCCATGCTTTTGAGTGTTTTAGCTGCATTTGCAGCTTGTGGAGCTAGTGGGGTTGCTGGAGGCTCACTTTTACTTATACCACTTGCTTGCTCTTTATTTGATATTGATTATGACATAGCCATGCAAGTAGTAGCAGTTGGATTTATCATAGGGGTTATTCAAGATAGCGTTGAAACAGCTTTAAATAGCTCAACAGATGTTTTATTTAGCGCCATTTGTTCAGATAATGAGCTTAATTTAAAAATTTAAGGAGGGCTTATGAGACATTTAATTACTACAAAAGATTTTAGCAATGGTGAAATCTTGGCTTTATTTAAAGAAGCAAAAGAATTTTTAGATGAAAAACCGCGTACATTTTTAGAAGGAAAAAGTGTTACAACAATTTTCTTTGAAAATTCAACACGCACTCAATCAAGCTTTGAAACAGCTGCAAGAAGACTAGGTGCTAAAGTTTTAAAATTAGATGTTTCAAGAAGCAGCTCAAGCAAAGGTGAAACACTTTTTGACACCGCTGCGAATTTAGATGCAATGGCGCCAAGTGCTATTGTAGTTAGACACAAAAACTCAGGTGTGCCTCATACTTTAGCAAATTATATCCATTGTCCTATAGTTAATGGAGGCGATGGTAAACATGCTCATCCCACCCAAGCCTTACTTGATCTTTTTACCATAATGGAACATTTTGATTATAATGTTAAAGGTAAAAAAATAGCAATAGTAGGAGATATTAAAAACTCACGCGTTGCTGCTTCAAATTTAGAATTATTGCCTCGTTTTGGTATAGACATTACCCTAGTAGCCCCACCTCATTTTATGCCAAATTATCCTATTAAAAAAACAAATAAGCTAAAAGAAGTCATTGATGATGTTGATATTATCATGAGTCTTAGAACACAAACTGAAAGACACAATATTCCAACCTATGCATCGCTTAAAGATTATGCAAATGATTTTTGTATTAGTAAAGATTCAATAAAAGATAAAAATCTCATTATCTTGCACCCAGGCCCTGTACATAGAAATATCGATATTAGCGATGATGTAATGGCTGATAAAAGATGTAAGGTTTTAACTCAGGTTAAAAATGGTGTTGCCATTAGAATGGCTGTCTTAAAAAAACTCATTTTAGAAAGCTAAAATCATGCGAAATTGGAACTTAAGTACATTATTTAAAAATGAGCAAGAATTAAATCTTTTTTTACAAAAAACCCAAGATGAAGCTTGTGAATTTAAAAAACAATATGAAAATAATCTTCATAGTTTAGACAATGAGCAATTTTTACAGGCTTTAAAAAACTATGAAGAATTAATCTTAAAACTTTCTCACATACTAACCTATGTGTATTTAAATTTTGCTCAAGATACTACCAAAGGTGCTTTTTATGCAAAATATGAAAATTTAAGCAAAAAAATAGAAGAAAATCTTTTATTTTTTGAGCTTGAATTTTGTGAGCTTGAAGAAGAAAAAAGCAAACCTTTCATCACATTTTGCAAAGATTATGAGTTTTATTTAAATAATCTTATCAAACACAAAAAACACAATCTTTCTAAAAAAGAAGAAAGAGTTATCCTAGCCCTATCAAGTACAGGTTCAAATGCATTTGCAAGATTATTTGATGAAACCTTTAGTGCTTTAAAATTTAATTTTGAAGGACAAAAATTAAGCGAAGAAGAAATTCTAAGTAAGCTTTATGATAAAGATAGAAGTATTAGAAAAAAAGCTTCAAAATGCTTTAGTAAAACTTTAAAAAAACAAAACAAACTTTTAGTATATATTTTTAATATGATTAAAAGTGAACTTACTAGTATTTGTGAGTTAAGATCTTATGAAAATCCAGAAACTCCAAGACATATAAGAAATCAAATTTCTAAAAAAAGTGTTGATGCGCTTATTGGCGCTAGCGAAAATAGCTTTGATATTGTTTCTAAATTTTATAATGCAAAGAAAAAAATTCTAGGATATAAAAAATTAAAAGATTATGATCGCTATGCGCCTATTGGTAAAGAAATGCAAGTTGATTTTGATCAAGGAAAGGATATAGTTTTAAAAGCCTTTGAAAAATTTTCCAAAGATTTTTATAAGATAGCAAAAGAAGCCTTTGAGAATAATTGGATCGATGTTTACCCTAAAGAATTTAAACAAAGTGGTGCTTTTTCTCACTCAAGTACACCACTAAGTCATCCTTTCATACTTTTAAACTATACCAATCAAAGACGCGATCTTTTTACTCTAGCACATGAGCTAGGCCACACTATACATCAAAAACTTTCTTATAAAGTAAGTTTTTTAAATCAAGATACACCACTAACTACAGCAGAAACTGCTTCAGTGTTTGCTGAAATGCTAATTTTTGATTATATAAAAGAAAATTTAGACAAAGAAGAACTTTTATCTTTGTATGCAGCAAAGATCGAAGATATTTTTGCTACTCTTTATAGACAAATTAATTTTACAACTTTTGAACGCAGATTTCATGCTAAAAAAGAAGAACTAAGTGCTCAAGAACTAAGTGAAATTTGGCTTGAAGAATCAAGAAAAATGTTTCAAGATAGCGTAGTTTTAACCAAAAACTATGCTCTTTGGTATTCTTATATACCACATTTTATACACTCTCCATTTTACTGCTATGCTTATGCTTATGCACAACTTTTAGTTTTAGCACTTTATGGTCTATACAAAAGTGGTAAATGTCCTGATTTTACCTCAATTTATATTGAGTTTTTAAGTAGCGGTGGAAGTAAAAGCCCAAAAGAACTTGTAGCTATGTTTGGCTTTGATATAGAAAGTGATGAGTTTTGGAATATAGGCCTAGAGCAAGTTAGAATACTAGTAGATGAATTTTTAAGGCTAAGTAATGATTGATAAAATTTTAAATAATAAAAATTTTATAAGTTTAATGCAAAAAAGCATTTATGAGTGTTTGCAAATTTTAATCCAAGAAGATATTGAGTTTAATATCATTGTAAATACTAAATTTGTTACACTCGAACCTCCTTTACCACCAGAATTAGATGTAGTGAGTAAAAATCCTTATTGTCTTTTTGCACTTGGTGGTTATACTTTTAAATCCATAGTTTTAACAAATGAGCATATAGAATTTCACGCAGGTTTTGGACCTGATGATTTTGCAACTTTTGTGAAAGTGGATTTAGGGGCAATTACTCAAATTCAAGTTGAAGATAATATCATTTTTGTCAATTTTTCAAACTATTTTAAAAAGCAAAATGATCAAAAGTTAAAAGAAAAATCCATGAATGCTTTTTTAAATAATCCTAACAATAAAGATTTATTTAAAAAATGAGTTTTTTTGAAGGTTTAAATGATAGCCAAAAAGAAGCTATCATGCATATTGATGGAGCTATGCTGATACTGGCAGGTGCAGGTAGTGGAAAGACTAAAACCATTACCACTAGACTTGCCTATTTAATCGATCATGTAGGTATTCCTGCGCAAAATACCCTCACGCTAACCTTTACAAATAAAGCTGCTAATGTAATGAAAACAAGAGCCTTAGCGCTTTTGCAAGATCAAAATTTACACAATCCCCTTTTATGTACTTTTCATAAATTTGGCTTATTATTTTTAAGACTTTATAGCGAAAGAATTAATAGGGCAAATAATTTTGTCATTATTGATACAGATGATAAAAAGAAAATACTAAAAGATTTAGCTAGCGAAAATTTACAAAGTTCTTTAGCAAGCATAGGTGCTTATATTTCAAATTTTAAAAATCAAAGCAAAAGCGCTCAAGAAATACGCAAAGAATTAGAATTTTTAAAAGATGAAAAAAACAAAAATTACGAAGAAATCATTCATTTGTATGAACAATACGAGCATTTTTTAATCCAAAACAATTTCATGGACTTTGATGATTTGCTCATGCTAACTAATAAAATTTTAGAAGATGAAGCTTTTGCAAAAGAGCAAAGTCAAAAATATACTTATATAACAGTAGATGAGTATCAAGATACCAATGCCTTGCAATATCAAATTCTAAAAAAACTTTGTGCGTCTCATGAAAACATCTGCGTAGTAGGTGATGATGATCAAAGTATTTATGGTTGGCGTGGGGCTAAAATAGAAAATATCTTAAATTTCAAAGAACAATTTAATAATGTAAAATTAGTTAAATTAGAGCAAAACTACCGCTCAACTAGCGCTATTTTACAAGCTGCAAATGAGCTTATAGAGCATAATAGAAAAAGACTAGGAAAAACTTTAATTTGCACCAAAGATGAGGGCGAAGAAATCACAATTTTGCAAAATGATGATGAAAAAATTGAAAGTTTTAAGGTTGCAAGAGAAGTTTCAAAACTTTTAAACTCAGGGATTAATCCCAGTGAAATAGCCATACTTTATAGAGTAAATGCCCTATCTCGCGCTCTTGAAGAAGCTTTTAGTAAAGAAAAAATTCCTTTTAAATTGCTAAGCGGAATTCGTTTTTATGAAAGAGCTGAGATTAAAGATATCATTTCTTATTTAAGATTGCTTTCAAATTTAAATGATGATTATTCTTTTAAACGCATTATTAATCGCCCTAAAAGAAACTTTGGTAATGCAAGTTTAGAAAAGCTAGAAAATTATGCTAAAGAAAATCATTTGTCTTTATTTGAAAGCCTATGTGCTTTACAAGGAAGTGGATTTTTTAGCAAAAAAACAGATAAAGAATTAGAAAAATTCATACTAAGCATGCACAAAATCAAAGAAAAAGATGATTTACTTGCAATGATTTTAGCCTTAGAAGAAGAATTTAAAATCAAAGAATTTTATAAAGATAACCCAGAAGGCGAAGATAAACTTTTAAACATAGATGAACTTTATGCTAACCTAAAAGATAAAATCTCTCATGGAAATTATAATGGCTTAGATGATATTTTAAATGAAATTTCTTTACTCAATGAACAAGATGGACTTGATAAAGAAAGTATTTGCATTATGAGTATTCATGCAAGTAAAGGACTTGAGTTTGATTATGTTTTTATCATAGGCTTAGAAGAAGGATTTTTTCCACTCACTAGCGAGTCAAGCAATATAGAAGAAGAAAGAAGACTTGCCTATGTAGCAATCACTAGAGCCAAGAAAAAACTTTATTTAAGTTATGCTAATTCTAGATTTTATAAAGGAAGTCGCACAAGATTAGAAAAAAGTAGATTTTTTGGCGAGAGCAATGTAATCAAAAAAGAATTAACACTAGATCATCAAAAAAATTGCTACAAAAAAGGCGATTTAATCAAACATAAAATTTTTGGCATAGGCAGAGTCACTGGGGTAAGTAAAATAGGAGCTGAAGAAAAACTCACGATTAATTTTGGAGGCATAGAAAGAATGATAATGTCAAGTTTTGTGGAAAAAGTGATATGAATAAACTTTTTGTAGCTTACAAACCAAGCGGTATGAGTTCTAATGCTTTTTTAGGTAAACTCAAGAAAAAATATAAAAATAAAAAAGCAGGTTTTTCAGGAACACTTGATCCTTTTGCAAAAGGTGTTTTACTCATAGCCTTTGATCAATACACAAAACTTTTTCGCTTTTTTGATAAAAATCCAAAGATTTATAAAGCAACGCTTTGGCTAGGTGTGCATTCACTAAGCCTTGATAATCAAAACATCAAAGAGATTAATCTTATAAATGCTTTTAATAAGCAAATTTTAGAACAAATTAAAAATGAACTTTTAGGTAAAATCACCTACACCCCACCCGCATTTTGTGCAAAAAAAATAGATGGAGTGCGCTCTTATGAGCTTGCAAAAAGAGGTTTTGAAGTTAATTTAAAGCCCTGTGTTATGGAAATTTTTTATACTAAAATTTTACATTACAATCATCCTTTTTTAACTATAGAAATAGCAGTTAGTGAGGGTTCTTATATACGCTCTTATTGTGAATTATTTGCTAGAAAACTTGGTATTAAAGCCACACTAAGCTCATTAGAGCGTTTAAGCGAGGGAAGGTTTTTTTATGAGAATGAAAAAGAGTTAAATCCTTTAGCTTATTTAAATCTTAGAAAAAATACGATAAAATATCCCCAAAAATTACACAATGGACAAAAAATATTTTTGGACGATTTGGAAATTCAAGAAGAAGGTAGCTATATTTTAGAAGAAAAAGATTTTTTTTCTATCATTTCTATCCAAGATAATCAAGTGCAATATTATTTAAACAAGGTATTAAAATGTTAATTTTATCAAGAAAAGAAAATGAAAGTATAAAAATCGGAGATGATATAGAAATCAAAGTAGTTCAAACAGGTAAAGGCTATGCTAAAATAGGCATCGAAGCTCCAAAGTCTTTAATGATACTACGCAAAGAGCTTATCGAGCAAGTAAAAAGTGAAAATTTACATGCAATTAGCGATGAAACGATAAAACTTGATGATCTGAGTAAAAAGCTTAAAAAATGAAAGCTTACGCAAAAGCTAATATTTTTTTAAAAATCATAGGAATTGATTCAAAATCATATCATTTATTGCAATCACGCTTTGTTTTGTTAAAAGATATTTTTGATGAGTTAAGCTTTAGTGATACAAAAACCAAAGAAGGGTTTGAAATCACTGGAAATTTTACCCAAGATATCATCATACACAAAGCTTATAAAGAATTAGAAAATTTAGGATTTTCTAATGAATTAAATGAATTTTTTAAAGACAAAAGTTTAAAACTTATCAAAAATATTCCCATAGGTGGAGGTCTTGGCGGAAGCAGTACTGATGCGGTGACATTTTTACTTATGGTTAACGAAACTTTAAATTTAAAACTTAGTCAACAACAACTTGAACAAATCTGCCAAAAACTCGGTTCTGATTTAATCTTTTTTTTAAGTGGCTATAATAGTGCAAATGTTAGCGGTTGTGGTGAGATTGTAGAATATTTTGAAGATGATTTTAGCCAACTTGATTTTACTTTTCCGGCTATTGAGTGTTCAAGTGCCAAAGTATATAAAGCATTTGATGAAAGATCATATGATTTAACAGCGAATTTAAATTTAGCCAAAACACTTAAAACACTCAAAACAAGTGAAATTTTAGAGTATAAAAATACTGATTTAAATGACTTATTTGCTCCTTGTGTAAAAATTTATCCTAAAATGCAAACTTTTCTTAATGAGGCTTATTTTTTAAGTGGAAGTGGAAGTGGAGTTTTTAAGGCTAAACGATGAAAAAAACTATAGTAAAAAACAAAAAAGCTTTTTTTGATTATGAAATTTTAGAAAAATTTGAAGCAGGCATTGTTTTAAAAGGTTCTGAAGTAGTAGCATTAAGAGCTAGTAGAGCAAATTTAAAAGATTCTTTTGTGCGTATTATTAAAGGCGAAATTTTTTTACTTAATGCTCATATTTCTCACTTAAGCACAACACATGCTTTTTACAAGCACGAAGAAAAAGGTGCGCGAAAACTTTTAATGCATAAAAAGCAAATCGACAAGCTTTTTGGTAAAATTAGCACCCAAGGCTTTACTATAGTGCCATTAGAACTTTATTTTAATGAAAAAAACAAAGCAAAAGTTTTAATAGCCTTAGCTAAAGGAAAAAATTTGCATGATAAAAGAGAAAGCTTAAAGAAAAAACAAGCAGATCTTGAAGCAAGAGCTGCTATGAAAAATTATTATTAAAAAAGGATTTTGATGAAAAAATTTGCATATTTATTTTTTACATTTGCTTTTGCATTTTTAATAAGTGCTTGCTCAAGCGAAGAAAAAATCGAAAACGAATTTGCTTTTGCTGAGTATAAATTGGGTGATGAAATTCTTTTAAAAAGTATTAATGGTGGTGAAAAAACTCTAGTTAGAAAGGAAAATGGTTTTGTAGTAAAAGGTGAGGAAGATAAAATTTTAATGTTTGATTTTTTTGGAACTTTTTGCACTCCTTGCCAAGAAGAAGCACCTCATTTAACTAGTTTATGGCAAAAAAATTCAAATAATTTCATCATTATAGGACTTAGTCATTTTGAAAATGTTAGTGATGAGGCTGTGAAAGATTTTGCTATTAAATATGGAGCATATTATTTTTTAAGTAATTCTAAAGAAAATGATAGAATAGTAGCACAAGCTTTAAAAGATATTAACTATCAAAATATGGAGCAACTTCCTTTTAAGGTTGTTTTAAAAAATGGAAATTATCAAAATTTAACTAATTTTTGGGATAAAGATTCAAAACAATTTGTAAAATTTTATCTTGGAAAAGTTTCAACTGAAGTTATGCAAGATGATATTACTAGGATATTAAATGAGTCTAAAAAATGAAATTTTAGAACAACAAAAACTAGCAGAGCCTAAAATGTTTAAGGTTTTACTTTTAAATGATGATATTACAACTATGGAATTTGTAATTGAAGTTTTAATGAATATTTTTCATCATGATTTTGAAAAAGCAAGCACAATCATGCTTGAAATTCACAACCAAGGAAGTGGGGTTTGTGGAATTTACACAGAAGAAATTGCATTGAGTAAAAAACAACAAGTTGATTTAGCAGCCAAAAGCAACAATTTTCCACTCCAAACAAGGATAGAAGAACAATGAAATATCAAGAATCCATAGAATCTTTTATACCTAATGCAAAACATTTAAGTTTTATAAATCATCATGAATTTGTAACTTGCGAGCATTTACTTTTTGCTTTAGTAAAATTAAGTCATGATTTTAAAAATATACTTGAAGAAATTGGAGATGGGGATTTAGCTGGGATAGAAAATGAGCTAAAAAATCATTTAGCAAAAAATAATGAAGTATTAAAAAAAGAAGTAGAACCTGTTTTTTCTATCATTTTAGAAAAAATACTTCATAAATTAAATGCAAAAAATCAAACAAATGTGATTGATTTTATCATCGCACTTTGCAAAGAAGAAAAAGCTTATTCTTTTAATATTTTAAAAAAGCATTTAATTGAAGAAGAAAAACTAAAAGAATTATTGCAAAATGCTGAATTTGAAAATATAAAAACTCATACTGTAGAATTAGTTGAGCTTGCAAAAAAAGGCAAGATAGATCCTGTTATAGGTAGAAAATTTGAACTTGAAAGAATGATGCAAATTTTAAGTCGTCGCAAAAAAAATAACCCTATCTTAGTGGGCGAACCAGGCGTTGGAAAAAGTGCTATTATAGAAGGCTTGGCATTGGCTATAGCAGAAGAAAAAGTACCAAAGCATTTAAAAAATTCAAAAATCTATAGTCTTGATATGGCAAGCTTGCTCTCAGGCACAAAATATAGAGGAGATTTTGAAAAAAGATTAAAAGATATTATAAAAGAATTAGAAAATATTCCAAATGCCATTTTATTTATAGATGAAATTCACACCATAGTAGGAACCGGCGCAAGCAATGAAAGCCATGCTGATATGTCAAATTTATTAAAACCTGCACTAAGCAATGGCTCTATTAAGTGCATTGGCGCAACTACTTTTATAGAATATAAAAACACTTTTGATAAAAACAAAGCACTAAGTAGGAGATTTGCAAAAATTGATGTTGATGAACCAAGCGAAGATGAGTGTTTTTTGATTTTGCAAGGCTTAAAGAGTAAATATGAAAATTTTCATAAAATAAAATTAAGTGATGAAATTTTACAAGCAAGTATAAAACTAGCAAAACAATTTTTACACGATAAATTTTTACCAGATAGCGCTATTGATCTAATAGATGAACTTGGCGCAAGCTTTGCTTTAGAAGATAAAAAGGGTAAAAAAATAATAAAATTAAAAGATTTAGAAAATACCTTAGCTAGAATGACACATTCTCATAAAATTTATGAAAGCGATCAAGGTAAAATTCTTAAGAATTTAGAGCATGATTTAAAACAAAATATTTTTGGGCAAGATGAGGCTATAAAAGCTTTGTGTTCTATTTTAAAACAAAGTTATGCAGGATTAAAAGCTAAAAATACCCCAAAAGGTGTGTTTTTATTTACCGGATCAAGCGGGGTTGGCAAAACTGAACTTGCTAAAAATTTAGCTCAAATTTTAAACCTTAATCTTGAAAGATTTGACATGAGTGAATACTCACAAAAGCATGATGTAAGTAAGCTCATAGGAACTTCAGCAGGTTATGTGGGCTATGAAGATGGTGGCTTGCTTAGTAATAGTATTAGAAAAAATCCTTTTAGTGTAATTTTATTTGATGAGATAGAAAAAGCTCATCCTGATCTTACAAATACCTTTTTGCAAATTTTTGATAATGCAAGTTTGACTGACAATAGTGGCTTAAAAGCTGATTTTAAAAACACTATAATCATTATGACTTCAAATTTAGGCCTTAAAGAGACAAATGAATTAGGTTTTTTAAGTAGCGAAAAAGAAAAAAGCTCTAAGGCTATAAAAGAATTTTTCACACCAGAATTTATCAACCGTATCGATAAAATCATACATTTTAATGATTTAAATAATGAAATTTTAGAACAAATTGTCCAAAAAGAACTTGATTTAATTAGCGCAAATTTAAAAAATATCACCATAGAAGCTGATAGCAAAGTAAAAGAATTTTTAGCTAAAAAAGTTGATAATAAAGAATTTGGAGTAAGATTACTAAAACGCATTATTGCAGATGAGATCAACGAAAAATTAAGTGATGAAATTTTATTTGGTAAATTAAAAAATGGTGGAAAAGTAAAATTAAAACTTTCTAAAAATGCAAAAATCGAATTTATATTCTAAACTTTTAAAAAGTCCTGATGATGCTCCTGTTTTTGTTAGTGAGAAATTAGAGCTTGATTTTATATCTCATGCTTATTCTTTAGGACTTTTTCCATGGACAAGCAATCCTGTGACTTGGTGGTGCCCTTCTCCTAGAATGGTGCTTTTTCCTGATGAAATTCACATTCAAAAAAGCATAAAAAAAGCTTTAAAAAGCTATGAAATTAGACTTGATTATGATTTTGCTTTGCTTATAAAACATTGTTCTTTAAGAAAAAAAACTTGGATAAGCCAAGAATTTATAGAAACCTATACAAAACTTTTTGAACAAAATTTAACCCATAGTGTTGAAGTTTATGAAAATGATGAATTTATAGGGGGATTATATGGGCTTATTATCGGCAAAGTGTTTTTTGGTGAAAGCATGATAAGTTTAAAAAAAGATGCTTCCAAAATAGCCTTAATCAAACTATGTGAAATTTTAAAACCATATGATTTTTTGATTGATTGTCAAGTTCCAAATGAGCATTTAAAATTTATGGGCGCTAAAGAAATGATAAAAAAAGATTTCTTAAAAATTTTAGAAAAAAAAGTTTCTCTTGAAAGTGGTTTTGAGAATTTTCAAAATTTACTATAAAAAGATATAATCTTTATAAAAATAAAAACTTATAAATTTTTGGAATATTTTTTGCTTATAATTTGAAAAAAGCTTTAAGAAAGGAAGAATTATGATAAGCCCTTTTAAATCAAAAGAACTTATTGTTGATGCTTTAGCAGGAAGAAATCTAAGAAGTCAAATGATTAATTCTAACCTTGCAAATGTTGATACTCCTTTTTATAAAGCAAGAGATATAGAATTTGAAACTGCTTTAGTTAATAGAGCAAATGAAATTTTTAAAAAGAAAGATACCAAAGAGCTTGAAATGGCAAGCACCAATGAAAATCATCAAAAACCTTGGAAATTTCCAGATCCTAATAAATCAACCATTTATTTAAGAGATGGGCATTTAGCAAGAAATGATGCAAATACAGTAGATCTTGATGTAGAAACTACTGAAATGAGTAAAAATACTATGATGATTACTGCTTTAGATGGTGTTTTAAGAAGACAAAGTAATATTTTTTCAACCATCATAGAAACAAGCTCTAAATTAGGCTAGGAGAAAAATAATGGCTTATTTAAGTGATTTTGATATTAGCGGATATGGACTTAGTGCTCAACGCTTTAGAATGAATGTAATTAGCTCAAATATAGCTAATGCAAATACAACTAGAACAGCAGAAGGTGGGCCTTATAGAAGAAGAGAAGTGATTTTTAAAGCGACTGATTTTAATGAATTACTAAATAAACAAATCGCTAAAGATAATAATTTTTTAGAATATGAAAATCCTCTAAATGATCCTGCTTCACAAAAAGATGCAAAACCTGCTATAATGAGCGTAGTGGTTGATAAGGTTGTAAGAGATGATAAAGATTTTCGTATGAAATATGATCCTTCTCATCCAGATGCAAATGAACAAGGATATGTTGCTTTTCCAAATATAAATCCTGTTATAGAAATGGCCGATTTAATAGAGGCAACAAGAGCTTACCAAGCAAATGTAAGCGCTTTTACAAGCACTAAAACTATAGCACAAAGTGCGATAGATTTACTAAGAGGTTAATAAATGAACACTATTAATGGTATAAATCAATTTAACAATGTTAACAATAAAAATAATAACAATACAAATAATATAGGTGATGAATTTTCAAGCTTATTAAAAAATTCTATTAACAACCTTAATAAAACTCAAGAAACAGCTGAAGCTGCTATGGTAGACATCGCAACAGGTGAAGTAAAAGACTTACACCAAGCAGCAATTGCTATTAGTAAAGCTGAATCAAGTATGAAATTTATGCTTGAAGTTAGAAATAAGGCTATAAACGCATATAAAGAAATTTCAAGAACTCAAATTTAATATATGCTTTCAAACACCATTAGAAATAGAGTTTCAAAGGTAGCTTTTGCTTTTTGTATGGCTCTGTTTTTTATGGCCTTGTTTTTACTTTCTACTTTTTTTCTAACCTCAAAACGCCATATACCAAATACCCAAAAAGAACAATATTTTTCCGCTCTTAGAGGTAATATCATCACAAGCGACAATTTCACCGTAACTTCTAGTAGACAAATTTATAGAGCAGAGATTGATCTTAGAAGCTTAAATCCTGATAAAAAAGAATTATTTTTAACACTTTTTCAAATTTATAGCGGTGCAAGCGATGAGCAAATGCAAGATATCAAAAAAAGAATGCTTACAAAGAAAAAAAGAAGTTATAATTTTATTTTACTTCAAGATATTAACTCAAAAGATGCAAGTTATTTAAAGGAATTAGCTAAAAAGCTTTATACCCAAGGCTTCTTTAAGTCTTTTACAAATAACAATGGCAGAGTTGAAACAAGAGGACTTGATATCATAGAACACAAAGAAGATCGTGTATATATGCCAAAAGACTCACTTACTCCTATCATAGGCTACACAAGAACTTATATGGATGAAAAAAGCGAAATTTTTAAAAATGTCGGTATAAAAGGCTTAGAAAAATATTACAATGAATGCTTAAACCCTTTACAAAATGCAAAAATCCAAGGTTTAAGAGATATAGGTGGCAATATTATCTTAAATTTACACTCTTATGAAAAGCGTAAAATAGATGGATGTAATTTATACTTAAATATTTCACTAAAACTTCAAAAAGGCTTAGAAAAGGCTATTGATAAAAGAAATGAAGATCTAAAAGCTAATGAAATTATAGTTGCAATTATGGAAAGTAAAAGTGGGAAAATCCTAGCCCTTGCTAGCTCAAGAAGATATGATCCACAAAATCGTGGAAAAGATCTATCTGTGCTTAATGCAAGTGCGATAGAATATGGCTATGAAGCAGGTTCTGTTATAAAGCCTTTTATATTTACCACTGCTTTAATGCTTGATAAAATCAAAGTCAATGAAATCATCAACACCCAAGGTGGTCAATACAAGCTTGGTCGTTTTACCATACGCGATGATCATATTAAAAATAAAATGAGTATGGAAGAAGTTATCACCTACTCTTCAAATGTCGGCATGATTAAAATCGCCCAAAGATTAAGCAATCTTGAAATCATCTCAGGACTTAGAATTTTTCGTTTTGGAGAAAGAAGTGGTATTGATCTTCCTTATGAGCAAAAGGGTGAAATTCCAAATCCAAAAAGATTAAGAGAAGTAGAAAAATCTGTATTAAGTTATGGCTATGGCTTAAAAACAACTTTTATGCAACTTCTAGCTGCTTATAATGTATTTAACAATGATGGAATTTATATCACACCACAAATTGCAAATAAAATTTATCAAGATGGACGCTTAATAAAACTTGATGAGGATGTTAAAAAAGAAAAAATTCTCTCAAGTAAAGCTGCTAAAGAAATGCAACAAATTTTAATCAATGTTATAGAAAAAGGAACAGGTAAAAAAGCACAAACTCAAGGCATCATCATAGGTGGTAAAACAGGTACAGCTAGGATAGCTGAAAGAAAAGGCTATACTTCAAATCGTTATAATGCTTCATTTTTTGGCTTTGCAAATGATGAGAAAAACAATTATACCATAGGAGTTTTGGTGAGAAATCCTACCAAGGCTTATAGTTATTATGCTGCACAAAGTGCTTTACCTATGTTTAAAGATACAGTAAATCTTATGATAAAAGAAAGCTATTTAAAGCCTATAGAAAATAAAACGATAAAAACCAATCCAAACTAACTTTAAAAAATTTAGAGTTTTATTTAACTCTAAACTAAACAATTTAAAATAAACTCTATAAACTCATCGCTATCATTGGGACAAGTAATAAGCTCATAATCACTTTTTGCTAAGTGTCTATACTCAACCCCAAGCTCAAAAATCGTTTCAGAACAATCTATACAAAAAGATATAGGATAAATCAAAGCTTTTTGATCTAAATTTTTTAAAATATCACTTGTATTAGGTTCAAGCCATTTTACTGGACCTAGTTTTGATTGATATGATAAAATGATTTGTTCAAATTCATTTTTAAGTTTTTCTTTTAAGACGCCCACATGCTCTTGCACATGTTTTTCATACAAATCACCTTTTTTAATCACTGAAAGCGGTAAAGAATGGGCAGAAAAAATCAAAATTTTATAATCACATTCTTTCTTTTTTTCTAAAATATGTTTTATAATCATTTCATTGTAAAGCTCATCTTTATAAAAAACATCAATGATTTTTACATTAGCTTGATTTTGGATATTTCTTAGCTCATTTTGCACCACTTCTAAAGAACTAGTTACAGTGGTTTTAGAATGATGAGGATATAGAGGAAATAAAATGATTTCATCATTTTTTTGAAAATCATATTTTGAAAAAACCTCATTTGCAAAGGGTGGCACATATAGACTAATAAAATCAAAGCTATATTCTCTAGTTTTAGAATTTAATTTATCACATAAACTTTGCGTGATTTGAGTAAGCGGGGATTTCCCACCCATTTTTTCATAGTTTTGCTTCATAGTTTTTAGTCTTGATTTTCTTATCATAAAGGCTACAAATTTTCTTAAAAAAACATTTTTTATCCCTAAAATATAAGGATCATTAAACATATTTTTTAAAAAAACTTCACATTCATCAAGTTTATTAACCCCACCCATATTTAAAAAAAATACATATTTCACTATTTAACACCTTCTAAAATTTCTTGCACTCTCAAAGCATCTTCAATGTTAGCTAAATTTTTACAAACTCCATTTTGCAAAAGCTCAAAAAAGGCTTTATGTTCAGCATACAAAGGAGAATTTTCATATAAATTTGGAATTTTTTGCATATTGATAAATAGTTCAAAATTTTTAAGATCAAGCTCATAAGTATATTTTTTACCTAAAAGTGAGATTTTTCTTATAATGCATTGTCCATTCCAACTATCATGGATATTTGCTAAAACATTTTCTAATTTTAAGCTTATCATTACCTCATTTTCGAATTTATTATAATGAAAGCTTTTATAAATATTTGCTTTTAAAATTTGCTCTTGACTTAAAAATCTAACTAAGTCAATATCATGCACACTAAGATCGCTTAAAACACCTACATCGTTTATTCTTTGTGGATAAGGTGAAATTCTTTGTATATTAATACTTATAATCTCATCTTCTAAAAGTTTTTCTTTTAAAGTTAAAATAGCCGGATTAAATCTCTCGCAAAAACCCACCCCTACTCTGACTTTATTTTCTCTAGCTTTTTGCTCTAAAATTAAAATTTCATCAACATTTAACGCCAAAGGCTTTTCTATTAAAACATTTTTTATTTTAGGGAAAACCTTTAAAGCTATATCTAAATGCGTATGAGTAGGCGTAGCAATGATAACACCATCAAGATTTTGCTTTAAAAAATCATCAAAATTTTTATGAAAAAAGTGTTTAAATTCATCTTTGCAAAAAGGATCATAAAGATGAATTTCTTTTACTTTTAAATTACGCTCAAGCTCTCTTAAATGATTTTTACCCATTTTACCAAGGCCTATAAGCCCTATTTTCATTTAAAAACCTCAATCACTCTAGCTTGGTGCTCTTCTTTTAAAAATGCACTCATAGGCAAAGATAAAATTTCATCACTTAAGAGTTCTGTATTTGGCAAATCTCCTTTTTTATAAGCAAGATAAGCAAAAGCTTCTTGCAAATGAAGCCCCAAAGGATAATGCACAGCACATGGAATGTTATTATCTTGTAATTTTTGCATGATTTTTTCTCTATTTTTTACACGCACGCTATATTGAGCCCAAGCACTGCTAAACCCTTCTTTTCTAGGCGGAATTATGCAATTTTTCAAATTTTCATCATAAATTTTTGCCACTACTTCTCTTTTTTTAATCTCTTCATCTAAGTATTGTAATTTCACATTCAAAATAGCTGCTTGGATGGTATCAAGCCTTCCATTAATACCGATGTATTTATGCTTATATCTTTGTACTTGTCCATGATTTAAATAAATTTTTATTTTTTGCGCTAATTCATCATCTTGGGTAAAAATCGCCCCGCCATCTCCATAAGCACCTAAAGGCTTAGATGGGAAAAAGCTTGTGCAAGATATATCAGCTATAGCACATGATTTTATGCCCTTTTGACTAGCTCCAAAACTTTGCGCACTATCTTCTATCAAAGCAATATTTTGACTTTTGCAAAGCTCCTTTAGGGCAAACATATCAGGCATAAGCCCAAAAATACTCACAGCAATAACAGCCTTAGTTTTAGGTGTGATAGCGCTTTGAATTTTTTCTAAACTAAGATTATAATCTTTAAAATCAATATCTACAAAAACAGGTTTAGCGCCGATTAGAGCAACCATTTCAGCTGTAGCTATAAAGGTAAAACTTGGCACTATTACCTCATCATCTCTACTCACACCCAAAGCCATCAAGGCTAAAAATAAAGCACTTGTGCCGCTTGAACAACCTATTGCGTGTTTAATACCTACATATTTAGCTAAATTGTTTTCAAATTCTTCTAATTTTGCACCACCTATGAAAGAAGTGTTTTGTAAAACTTCACTAATAGCCTCATCGATTTCATTTTTATAAGCATTATATTGAGCATTTAAGTCTATAAAAGGAATTTTCATTGTATTACCTTAGTAAATTTAAAATCGTGATTATAAGATAGTTTTACTTAATTTAAAGTATTTTTGGTATTATTTTAAGCAAAAAACTAGCTAGGAAAATCTATGGACATAAGAAAAGAATATTTAGAATTTTTTAAATCAAAAGGACATGAAATCACTCCTTCAAGCCCTTTAGTCCCTGATGATGCGACTTTACTTTTTACTAATGCAGGTATGGTGCCTTTTAAAAATATATTTACCGGAGAAATTCCTCGCCCAAATCCTCCACGCAAAACAAGTTGTCAAACCTGTATAAGAGCTGGTGGGAAACATAATGATTTAGATAATGTAGGCTATACTGCAAGACATCATACTTTTTTTGAAATGCTTGGAAATTTTAGTTTTGGGGATTATTTTAAAGAACAAGCTATTGCTTATGCTTGGGAATTTGTAACTGAAATTTTAAAACTTCCCAAAGAAAGATTATATGTAACTGTGCATGAAAGTGATGATGAAGCATATAATTTATGGCAAAAGCACATAGAAAAAGAAAGAATTTATAAATTTGGCGATAAAGATAATTTTTGGCAAATGGGAGATACTGGACCATGCGGGCCTTGTAGTGAAATTTTTTATGATCAAGGTGCTGAGCATTTTAATTCTAGTGAAGATTATATGGGTGGAGATGGAGATAGGTTCTTAGAAATTTGGAATCTAGTTTTCATGCAGTATGAAAGAAGCGCTGATGGCACGCTTACTCCATTACCAAAACCAAGTATTGATACAGGCATGGGGCTTGAAAGAGTTGTAGCTATAAAAGAAGGAAAATTTAGCAATTTTGATAGTTCTTTGTTTATGCCTATTATTGAGAGTATTGCTAAACTTTGTGGCAAAACTTATACTTATGAAAGTGGAGCTAGCTATAGAGTAATCGCTGATCATATTAGATCAAGTGTATTTTTACTTGCTCAAGGAGTTGGCTTTGATAAAGAAGGTAGAGGTTATGTTTTAAGAAGAATTATGCGCCGTGCCTTAAGACACGGATATTTACTAGGTCTTAAAAGAGCTTTTATGTATGAGCTTGTAGATGTAGTGTGTGAGTTAATGGGTGGGCATTATACTTACTTAAATGAAAAAAAAGAATTTATTAAAGAACAGATTAAACTAGAAGAAGAAAGATTTTTAAGCACTATTGAAAATGGTATTGAAATTTTCAATGAAGAGCTTAAAAAAACTAAAGATATTTTTAGCGGTGAAGTAGCTTTTAAACTTTATGATACCTATGGTTTTCCACTTGATTTAACCCAAGACATGCTAAGAGAAAAAAATCTTAGCGTAGATGAGGCTAAATTTAATGAGCTTATGCAAGAACAAAAAGATAGAGCTAAGGCTTCTTGGAAAGGAAGTGGGGATAAAGCAGTTAGCGGGGACTTTAAAGTTTTATTAGAAAAATTTGGCAAAAATACTTTTAGTGGCTATGAAAATTATGAAGAAAAAACTAAAATCATAGCTATTTTAGATGAAAATTTTAAAATCATAACCGAAGCTAAGGCAGGAGATATAGCATGGCTAATGCTTGAAAAAACTCCATTTTATGCAACAAGCGGAGGGCAAAGCGCTGATATAGGTTTTATCAATGAAAATGAGGTTTTAGATACACAAAAATTCTTTGATATTAATCTTAGTCAAGTGAAATTAAAACAAAATCTTAAAACAAGTGATGGAGTATTAGCTTGCATAGATACTAAAAAAAGAGAACAAATCGCAAGACATCACAGTGCGACACATTTATTACACCATGCTTTAAGAGAAATTCTTGGCTCACACATTAGCCAAGCAGGTTCTTTAGTAGAACATAATAAATTAAGATTTGATTTTACTCATCCAAAAGCCCTAAATAAAGAAGAACTAAAACAAATAGAAGCTTTAGTAAATACTTACATCATGCAAGCAAATGAAGCTAAAGTTGAAATTTTATCTTTAAATGAAGCTAAAAAAAGTGGTGCCATAGCTTTATTTAGTGAAAAATATCAAGAAAAAGTAAGAGTTTTAACCCTAGGAGCTAGTAAAGAGCTTTGCGGTGGCACCCATGTGAAAAATAGCTCTGAAATAGGAAGTTTTTATATTGTCAAAGAAAGCGGGGTTAGCGCTGGAGTTAGAAGGATAGAAGCAGTAGTAAGCAAAGCTGCACTTGATTATGTTAATGAAAATTTAAAAGATCTAAACCAAACCAAAGAAGAGTTAAAAACTCATGATATTTTAAGCTATGTAGCAAAATTAAAAAATGAAATAGTTAGTTTAAAAAATGAATTAAAAAATTCAAGCAAAACAGAGTTAAACTCTAAAGAACTAAATGGTATTCAATATTGTGTGCAAAAAATAGATAGTGGCGATATAAAAACCATGATAGATGAGTTTAAAAACAAATTTAACAAAGTTGTAATTTTACTTTTACAAGAAAAAGAAGGCAAAATCATCATAGCAGCAGGTGTTAAAGACGCTTCGTTAAAAGCCGGTGCTTTGGTAAAGGAAATTGCGCAAATTCTAGGTGGAAACGGTGGTGGTAGGGATGATTTTGCAACAGCTGGCGGTAAAGATACAAGCAAAATAGAACAAGCGCTTGATCATGCTAGAAAAATCATAGAAGAAAGTCTTGCTTAATGCTTTATTTAGCTTCAAGTTCGCCTTCACGCGTTGCTTTATTAAAAGAAGCAAATATCGCTTTTGAACAAATTATTATCGATTATAATGAGAGCTTGGTAAAAAAAGGTAATCCAAGCTCTTATGTACAAAAAATTGTTTTAGAAAAAGAAAGGCAATTTTTTACAAAATATGTTGATTTAAAAAATGTTTTATTTGCTGATAGCATAGTTTGTGCTCAAAATATCATTCTTACTAAAGCTAAAAGCGACAATGAGGCTTTTAATATGCTCAATCTACAAAGCGGCAAAAGCATTAGTGTTTTAAGCGCGATGATTTTAGTTTTAGAAGATAAAAAGATTTTCAATCTTAGCAAGTGTGATTTGATTTTGGATAAATTTGATTTAAAAGATATGCAAGAATATGTTGAGTCAAAACTTTATCAAGGCAAAGCCGGAGCTGTGATGTGTGAGGGATTTCATAAAAAATATATTAAAAAAATCATAGGCCATCAAAGTACAGCCCTAGGGCTTAATATAGAACTTTTGAAAGCATTTTTATGATAAAAATTTTAAAAATATTTCTTTCTTTTTGTGTAGTATGTGCGGTTGGAATTTTTATATTTATTGCATATTTGTTTTCAGATTCTGATTTAAATCAATACACCTTTAAAGATTACAAACCACCTCTTACAACACAAATTTTTGATAAAAATGGAAAATTAGTTGCAAATGTTTTCGAGCAACACCGCTTTTACGCTCCTTATGAAGAGTTGCCTCCAAGACTTATAGAAGCTTTAGTGGCCATTGAAGATACTAGCTTTTTTGAACATGGTGGGGTTAATATAGATGCGATTTTTAGAGCAGCTATTAAAATCATAAGAAGCGGTGGAAAAACCATGGAAGGAGCTTCCACTCTTACGCAACAATTCATAAAAAACACAGAATTAACCCCAGAGCGTACTTTGAGTAGAAAGCTAAAAGAAGCTTTACTTGCATATAAAATAGAAAATACTTTAACTAAAGAGCAAATTTTAGAAAGATATTTAAATTTCATCTTCTTTGGACATGGATATTATGGAGTAAAAACTGCTGCGCTTGGATATTTTAGAAAGAATTTAGATGAGCTTAGCTTGAAAGAAATGGCTATATTAGTAGGTATGCCAAAGGCTCCAAGTACTTATGATCCTACTAGACATTTAGATCTTTCTTTAGCTAGAGCAAACAGCGTAGTACAAAGAATGTATAATCTTGGTTGGATTTCTAAAGAAGAGTATGAAAATGCTTTAAAAGAAATTCCAAAAGTATATGATGATACTTTAACACAAAATGCAGCCCCTTACGTTACTCAAGAAGTTTTAAAACAACTAAGTGGTATAAAAGATCTTAAAAGTGGTGGTTATAAAATAGAGCTTGCTATCGATCTTGATGTGCAAAATATTACAAGAGAGGCTTTAAAATTTGGCTATGACGAGATAATAAAAAGAGACAAAGATGCAAATTTAAGTACACTTAATGGAGCTATGATAGTAGCAAATCACCAAAATGGAGATATATTAGCCTTAGTAGGTGGAGTAAATTACACAAAAAGTAATTTCAACCGCGCCACTCAAAGCTTAAGACAGCCTGGAAGTTCTTTTAAGCCTTTTTTATACCAAATTGCCATTGACATGGGTTATTCTCCTATGAGTAAAGTTGCTGATATTTCAAGAATTTTTGAAAGCACCAAAGAAGATGAGAAAGATTGGAAACCTAAAAATTATGGGGGAAAATTTCTAGGGCTTATAAGTTTAAAAGAAGCACTAACTGGATCAAGGAACCTAGCTACCATAAATTTAGCTCTTGCCTTAGGGCTTGATGTAATCCATGATAAACTTCAATTTATGGGCTTTGAGAATATACCGGTTGATTTATCTATAGTTTTGGGTAGCTTTGGGATTTCTATTTATGATTATGCTAAACTTTATACAGTATTTGGAAATTATGGCATACAAAAAGATTTAATACTCATTAAAAGAGTAATCGATAAAAATGGCAAAATAATAGTAGAGTTTAACTCCGGAGAAAGAAAAATCAGCGAACCCGAACAAGCCTTTTTAGTTAATGATATGATGCAAAATGTTGTTAAAAAAGGTACTGGACGCAATGCTAGGGTAGAAGGGATTGAGATAGCTGGAAAAACAGGTACTTCAAATAAAAGCGTAGATGCTTGGTTTTGTGGCTTAACTCCAGAAATAGAAGCTATTATTTGGTATGGAAATGATGATAATAAACCTATGAAACAAATCGAAGGTGGTGCAAGGACTGCTGCTCCGGTTTTTAAAGAATTTTTAACAAAATACCTAGAACTTTATCCTGATAGCGCTAGAAAATTTATCATCCCAAAAGGAGTTTATCAAGGAATTTATGAAAAACAAAGAGAGTATTACACCAATACTTCTCCATTTCCAAAAAACAACCCTGCTCTATCTGAAAACAATGAGATAATTTTTTAAAAATACTTTTTTTAAAATAATAAAAATTATCCTTTTATTTTCCTTTATATGTTTTAATATCACAAAATATATAAAGGATGCTTCATGAATATCACAAACGAACAATTATATAAAAAAAGACGCCATTTTTTAAAACTAGGTGCTGGAGCTTTAGTTAGTTCAGCCTTAGTTCAATCTGAATTAATGGCATTAAATTTCTTTCCTGATCCTAATAATGAAAAATTAAATTTAAGTGAAGAAAAAATTGCGACTAATTATGTAAATTTTTATGAATTTTCTACTGATAAAAAAAGAGCTGTTGAGCTTGCAAAAAATTTCAACACAAATGGTTGGAAAATTGAAGTTAGCGGAGAAGTTGAAGAACCTTTGACTTTAACTATGCAAGATTTATTAGCCTTTCCTTTAGAAGAGAGAATTTATAGATTTCGCTGTGTTGAAACTTGGTCTATGGTAGTACCTTGGGTTGGTTTTGAATTGCGTGCTTTAATAGAAAAATGCAAAGTCAAAAGCGAGGCTAAATTTATAAAATTTACCACTCTTTTTGATAAAAATCAATTTGCTGATCAAGCTTCATTTTTTCCAACTCTTGATTATCCTTATGTAGAGGGTTTAAGATTAGATGAGGCTATGCACCCACTAACGCTTATGGCTGTAGGTATGTATAAAAAGCCTTTATTAGGACAAAATGGAGCACCAATTCGTCTTGTGGTTCCATGGAAGTATGGCTTTAAAAGTATAAAATCTATTGTAAAAATAGAATTTACCAAAGAACAACCTAAAACCACATGGGAGCTAGCAAATCCTAGAGAATATGGTTTTTATGCTAATGTGAATCCAAATGTCTCTCATCCAAGATGGTCTCAAGCAAATGAGCGTCCTTTGGGAGATTTTTTCACCAAACCTACACAAATGTTTAATGGCTATGAAAAAGAAGTAGCGCATTTATATAAAGATATGGATTTAAAGGTTAATTTTTAATGAATAAAAAAATTTATAATATCGGTGGATTTTTAGCCTTTACTTTAAGTATTGTTTTTAGTATCTATCAAATCATGCAAGAATTTGATATTGTAAAATCTGTATATTTTTATAGTGGTATATTTGGCTTAATCTTTTTTGGATTGAGCCTATTTTTTTCACTTTTAAAGTATAAACATACAAAAGATTACCCTAAATTTTTAGGTTTTTATGCATTTTTTTGGGCTTTGATTCACTTTTTTAATTATTTTGCTTTTGGAAAAAATTTAGATTTAATACTTTTTTTCAAAGATACTTTTAGTAAAAATTTAGAATTTAGTGGTTTTGTAAGCTTTTTTATACTCACATTTATGTTTATAAGCTCATTTAAGCTTTTTAAAAAAATAAGTAAAATAAGAAAACTTGGATATTTTTGTTTTTTGCTAGCAACTTGGCATTATTTTTTATCTGCAAAAATACCACAAATTCCACATTTTTTAGCTTTAAGCTTAGCCATGATTTTTCTACTTATTAAACTATATAAAAATTATAAAAAAAGAAAAAAAGTAACTTTTTTATAAAATTTGCATTCAAATAAAACGCTTTTAAGAGTAAATATACAAATATATTCTTAGAATAAGACTTGATATATCTTATTTTAAGGACAATCATGCAAAGAAGAGATTTTTTAAATGGAATGGCTTTAACTATACTTGCAGGAATGACTCCTTTGCAAGTATTATATGGTAAAGAAGCCAAAATCGAAGATTTCACCAAAGAATACTACCCTCCAAAATGGCTTGGACTAAGAGGTAGTAACAATGCAAGTTATGAATTTGCACATATGCTAAGAGATGGTGAAAAATTTGACTTTAGCGCTATCAAACCTAAACAAGAATATGATTTGGTTGTTGTTGGAGCTGGGATTAGTGGTTTAGCAGCTGCCTGTTTTTATCAAAACAAATTTGGAAAAGATAAAAAAATTCTTATCCTTGATAATCATGATGATTTTGGTGGACATGCTAGAAGAAATGAAATAGATTTAGAAGATGGTACTATTTTAAGTTATGGTGGCAGCGAAACATTTCAATCGCCAAAGGCATTATATTCTAAAGAAGTAGTAGATTTATTATCATCTTTGGGTGTGGATATTGATGAGCTTGCTAAACGCTTTGATGTGAATTTTTATCCTGATTTAAATCTTAGCAGAGGTGTGTATTTTTCTAAGACTGAATTTGGAGTAGATAAAGTCGTAAGTGGCAACCCTAGAAAAGTAATTTGTGATGATATTCCTGAGGGAAGACATAATGGTAGAAGTGTTGAAGCTTTTATAGGTGATTTTCCTCTTAATGAAAAAGATAAAAAAGATTTAATTGCTTTATTTAAAAGCGAAAAAGACTATTTAAAAGGTTTAACAAAAGAACAAAGAGATGAGTATGTGGCTAAAACAAGCTATAAAAAATTCTTAGAAGATAAGGTTAAGCTTTCGCCACAAGCTGTAAAATTCTTTGAAGGTATGACGGATGATTTTTTAGCTTTAGGTATTGATGCTGTTTCTTGTGAAGATGCTAGAGCTTCATTTTTACCTGGTTTTGATAAGCTTGGACTTGATCCAATCGAGGGAGAAGCATTAGCTGAAATGGAAGAGCCATACATCCACCACTGCGCTGATGGTAATGCTACTGTTGCTAGATTAATGGTTAGAAGATTAATTCCTGATGTATCTAAAAAAGGTAAAGATATGGATGAAGTTACTCTAGCTCATTTTGATTATTCTAAACTTGATCTTGCTAAAAACAAAGTACGCTTAAGATTAAACAGCACTGTTATAAATGTAGAAAACACAAAAGATGGAGCTTTGGTAACTTATGTTAATAAGGGCAAAAATTACAGAGTAAAAGCTAAAAAAGTTGTAATGGCAAATTATAATAGTATGATTCCATACATAGTACCAAGCATGCCACAAGATCAAAAAGATGCTTTGAGCAAAAACGTAAAAACATCACTTTTACACACAAATGTTATTATAAGCAACTGGGAACCATTTATCAAACTTGGGGTTCATGAAATTTATTCGCCAAAAATGCCTTATGCTAGAACCAAACTTGATTATCCTGTAGATATGGGAGGATACCACCATCCAAGAGATCCTAAAAAACCTATTTGTGTTCATATGGTATGCTCACCTTTAGTATTTGCTTCTATGCAAGGAATCGACCTTGAGGGAATGGATGCAAGAGATAGAGCTAGAGTGGGTAGAAATTTATTATTCACCATGAGTTTTGAAGAGCATGAAAAAATCGTTCGAGATCAACTTCAAGGCATGTTAGGTTCGGCTGGATTTGATCATGAAAAAGACATTAAGGCTATAGTTGTAAATCGTTGGGGGCACTGCTATTCATATACAGAAAATAGTCTTTTTGATGATAGCGAAGAAGCACAAAAAACTATAGAACTCGCAAGAAAGCCTTTTGGTAATATCGTTATAGCAAATTCAGATGCTGATTGGGATGCTTATATGCACGCAGCAATTGATCAAGCATATCGTGCTGTTAATGAACTATAAAATCAAACTCCTTTTTGGGAGTTTGATAAATTAACACTCTTATAAATATTACTAAAAATCACCTAACGCAATCTTAAAGAATTTAGCACAACCATTACCGAACTAAAACACATTGCCAAAGCTGCCAAATGCGGACTAAGACTTATAAATGGTACAAAACCTGCTGCAATAGGAATACACAAAGCATTATAAATAAAAGCCCAAAAAAGATTAAGTTTGATGATATTTTTAGTTTTTTGAGAAAGCTCAAAACAATAAGCTATTAAAGATAAATCATCTTTTATTAAAATCAAATCTCCGCTTTTTTTAGCAAGCTCACTTGCTTTGGAAAAACTTATGCTTGCATTAGCTAAATTTAAAGCAGGAGCATCATTGATACCATCTCCTATAAAAAGCACTTTTTCTTTTTTAATTTTTTCTTTTATAAAATCAAGCTTTTGCTCAGGTTTTAAATCAAAATAATATGTATCGATATTAAGCTCATTTGCTATTTTGGTAACACTTTTTTTATTATCACCACTTAAAATAATGCTTTTTATATCCTTTTGTTTTAAATTTGCTATCAAATCTTTAGCTTCGTTTTTAAGTTCATTTTTTAAACAAACCCCACCAAGACAAATATTATTTTTTGCAAAATACAAACATATAGGCGCTTGATCTTCAAATTCTTGTAAAAATTGCTTGCTTTTTTGTATATCAACACCATTTTCAAGCATTAATTTCTCATTGCCTATTAAATATACATCATCATTTTCCTCATAAAGCAAACCACTGCCCACTAAAACACTTAATTTTCCTTGTAAATTTAAATTTACATTTAATTCTTTAGCAAAAGCCTTTGCGATTGGATGTGAGCTTAAATTTTCAATTTGGGTGAGTTTTTGAAAATTTTCTTGAGTAAGATTATGCTTGTAAACACTTAAGTCATCTTGGCTTAAAGTGCCTGTTTTATCAAAAATAGCAAGTTTTATACTAGCTAAATTCTCTAATACCGCTGGATTTTTTACTAAGATAAAATTTCTTGCTCCATTTGCTAAAGCACTAACTATGGCTATAGGAGTTGCTAAGCCTAAAGCGCAAGGACAAGAGATTAAAAGCGTAGCACAAGCATGTAAAAACGCTGCATTAATTCCTTCTTTAACATACCAAAAAGCAAACACAAAAAGCGATAAAACAATAATACAAGCTACAAAATAAGCTGAAATTTTATTAGCTAAATTTGCTAAAGGTGTTTTGACATTACCTGCTTTAAAAACGAGATCTTTGATTTGTTCTAATGAGCTTTCAATTGCCTTTTTATTAGCTTTAATCTTTAAATTTCCATTGATCAACACAGTTCCTGCTAAAATCTCATCATCTTGCTTTTTAAAAAGTGGCAAAAACTCTCCTGTTAAAAAACTCACATCAACCTCAGCCTCACCTACTATAATTACCCCATCAGCAACAACGCTTTCACCCTCTTTCACTAAAATTACATCATTTTCTTTTACAAAAGCACTAGGTATGCTTTTTATACTTCCATCTTCTAAGATTATATTAGCTTTTTTAATATCTATATTTTTTAATTTGTTTTGATATTTTAAAGATTTAAATTTAGCCTTTTCTTCTAAGTATTTACCTAACAAAACAAAGCTTATAATCATCGCTCCGCCACTAAAATACAAATAACCATCTTTGCTAAATATCTCAAAATACACAAAAAAAGAATATATAAAAGAAGTAAAAGCGCCTAAGGATATTAAGGTATTCATATCTAATTTTTTATACCTTAATCCTTTAAGAGCGTGGATAAAAAAACCCTTTCCACAATAAAAAATCGCTATCATAGATAAAAGCATTTGAATTAAAGCTGAAACATTTCCTTGAACAAACATTTCAAAATACATCACAATAGAGCTTAAAATTATACTCATAATAAGTTTTATTTTCATATTTTTAAGCTCTTTGAGTTTAAACTCATATAAATTTTGCTCTTCTTGCAATATCTCAAAACCCAAAGCTTTGATTTTTTCTTTGATCTTTGTTTCTAAAGATAAATCTTTAAGCAAAAACACTCCACTAGAATTGACATAAGAAACACTTACATCTTCTACTCCATCAATTTTTGCACAAACTTTTTCTATAGCATTAGAGCAATTAACACAAGTCATATTACCTATTTTTAATCTTAACTCATGCCTCATCTATCTCAAAACCTAAATCTTGCAATTGTTTTTTGAACTCTTCAACTTGCCCTGCTTTTAAATCAATCTCTATGCTTTTATTTTCAACATTTATCTGCATAGTACCAAATTCATCTTCCAATGAAGCTTTGATCAAATTTACACAACTTTGACAATTAATATTTTTAGTTTTTATAATCACTTATTATCCTTATTTTAAGAATTTAAAAGCACCACTGCGATTAAAACCACAACAATACCAACTAAACCAATTTTATTTAATTTTTCCTTATAAAAAATCCAACCACCAAGACAAGTTCCTATAATCCCAATAGCACCCCAAGTAGAATATGCAATACTCAATGGAACATATTCTAAACTAAAAGAAAGCATAAAAAAAGCTAAAATTGCACAAAAAATTGCTCCAAACCCCCATTTTTTATGCTTAAAACTTTCAGATTTTTTTAACAACAAATTTGCAACTATATCAAGTATGGCTGATAAAACAATTACTATTAAATATAGCTTCATTCTTCTTTCACCTCGCCCAAATTAATCATCACAATTCCAATTATAGATAAGATAATTCCTAAAATTTGCAAATTAGTTAAACTTTCTTTAAATAATATAAAAGAAACCAAAAGAATTAATATCATCCCCAAAAGTTCCCATACTGCATAAGCAATACCAATTTGAATTTTTCTGATTGCAAGCCCCATAAGAAAATAAGAAAAAGCAATAAACAAAGCCATAAAAAAATAACCAAAAAGTTTATTCTCAATTTTTAAAAAGCTTGTTCCTATAACTTCAAAAACAATAGCGCCAATTAAAAAAAACCATGCAATTAAAACTTCTTTTTTTGCACTCATATTTTTCCTTAGATTTTTGATTTTATATTGCGAGATAAAGAATTTTATTATTTTAAGACTTATTCATTATATCTAAGTAATTCTTAAAATCAAATTTAGATTTTTTAGTTTATACTTTTAACTTTAAAACAATATAAGAAAGAGAGAATTTATGGGAAGAGCGTTTGAATATCGCAGAGCCTCTAAAGAAGCAAGATGGGATAAAATGAGCAAACTTTTTCCAAAACTTGCAAAGGCTATACAAGTAGCAGCAAAAGAAGGCGGAGCTGATCCTGATATGAATCCAAAGCTTCGTAGTGCCATAGCTACAGCCAAAGCCAATAATATGCCAAAAGACAATATCGATGCGGCTATTAAAAGAGCAAGTGGAAAAGATAGTGCTGATATTAAAAATATTCACTATGAAGGAAAAGCAGCACATGGAGCTTTAATCATCGTTGAGTGCATGAGTGATAATCCTACACGCACAGTAGCCAATGTAAAAGCGATTTTCAGTAAAAACGGTGGAGAAATTTTACAAAATGGATCTTTAACTTTTATGTTTTCGCACAAGGCTGTTTTTCATCTTGAAAAATATAATGGAGATTTAGAAGAACTTGAGCTTGAACTAATAGACGCAGGTTTAGAAGAGCTAGATCAAGATGATGAAGAATTAAGAATTATAGGTGATTATACTGCTTTTGGCGAGCTTAGCAATGCCATAGAAAAAAAAGCTTTAGTACTTAAAAAAGCAGGACTTGAATATCTTGCAAATAATCCTGTAAGTTTTAGCGAGGAACAACTTCTTGATATTGAAAAATTGCTTGATAAACTAGAAGATGATGATGATGTTCAAGCAGTTTATACTAATATAGAATAGGATTAAAAAATGCTTAAAAAAATCGACACAAAAGATGCAAAAAAATATAATTTTGCTATCATTAGTACCGAAAAAGGTGATATGAAATTAGAATTATTTCCTGATGAAGCACCACAAACTGTGTGTAATTTTGCCAATTTAGCCAATGATGGTTTTTATGATGAACTTGTTTTTCACCGCGTGATTCCAAATTTTGTGATACAAGGTGGTTGTCCTTATGGTATAGGCTCAGGTGGGCCTGGCTATGAGATAGAATGTGAATGCGATGGTCAAAAACACAAACATTTAAGAGGTAGCTTGTCTATGGCTCACGCTGGTAGAGATACAGGTGGATCGCAATTTTTCGTTTGTCACAGCCCACAGCCTCATTTAGATGGAGTACATACTATCTTTGGGCAAATTAACCCTGAAGATAAAGAAAGCTTGGAAGTGCTAGATAGCATTAGAGCAGGAGATAAAATCAAAACTATCCAAATTTTAGAAAAACTTTAAATTTACATCTCCTTAAAATTGTGCTATGATTTTTAAGGAGATTAATTATGCATTTTATTTTTATTTGTATTCATCTTATTTGCGCTGTATTTTTTATAGCCTATGTATTTTTTGATGTATGTGTTTATCGCTTTGCTTATCAACACGCAAACAAAGAAGATTGTGATAAAATCAAAAAAGCCTATACTAAATCAAGTATTTTTATTTTTGCTGGTATTTTTATCTTACTTTTATTGAGTGGTTTTTATCTTTTGAGCTTTTATGAAATTAACTCTTTTTGGGATTTTTTTGCGAGTAATTTTGGTGTATTTTTATTTATCAAACTTTTATTATTAATAACAATGCTAGCTTTGACTTTTTATTCTTTATTTTTTATAAAAGTTTTAAAAAGAAAAGATCCTTTAAAATCTCACTTGATTGCATTGATTTTATGTATTTTAATAGTCATTTGCGCAAAAGCGATGTTGTATTTTTAAAACATTAAAACTAAACTTATATCATTAGCTTAAAAAATAAAGGTTGTTTATGCTTGGTGATATTATAGATTTTTTACTCGCTCTCGCAAAAGATTGGGGTTATTGGGGGATTATTTTTCTTATGTTTGTAGAAAGTTCCTTTTTTCCTTTTCCTAGCGAAGTAGTAATGATACCTGCTGGATATTTAGCCCATCAAAACGAACTTAACTTTTGGCTATGTCTGCTTTGTGGGACTTTTGGAGCCCTTTTGGGGGCTTTGCTTAATTATTATTTATGTTATTTTTTAGGACGGGAAGTTCTTTTAAAAATATGCAAATATTTTGGAGTTAATGAAGCAAAATTTGCTCAATTTGAGGCCTTTTTTAATAAACATGGTGAAATATCAACCTTTAGTGGTAGATTAATCCCTGGTTTGCGTCAGTATATTTCTTTACCTGCAGGATTAGCAAGAATGAATTTGAAAAAATTTATATTTTATACTAGTTTAGGGGCTGGAATTTGGTGTTTAATTTTGCTTATATTAGGCTATGTTTTAGGCAAAAATGAAGATTTGATCAAAGAATATTTACATTTTGTTATTATTGCTTGTATTATTTTTGCTACTATGATTGTAGCTATTTACATCTATATCCAAAAAAGGAAAAAAATATCCTAAAAATTTCAATTTTAAATACCTAGTTTCATCAGCTAGGTATTTTATATTTTTTTAATTTAATATATATTTTCTAAAAACATTTAAATTTATATGATTTTATATTTGATTTTTGATAAAATCTTATAAAAATTATTTCAAAGAAAAATGCTATGCAAAAACCATCAATTCAAAATTTAACGGATTTTTTAATCGAATACATTAGTGTTTTTTTAAGCGCTGGAACTTACACAGCAAGAGTGGCAAAGTGCGTTGGAAGAATAGCTAATGCATATGGTTATGAGATTAACATGAATTTTTTCTTTCATCATACTACACTAAATATTTTTGATAAAGATGATAATTCCATACAAAGAACCTATATCATACCTAATAAACACAATCACATTAACTTTAAACTTATTTTAGAGCTCAGTGCATTAAGCTGGCAAATTCATGATCATAAATACAACCTAGAAGAAGCTAAATTCTTTCTTTTAAAACTCAAACAAAGCACAAGAAATCCTTTTTTAGCGAATTTGTTTTTGGTTTCAGTAGCAAACTCAGCATTTTGCAAGCTATTTGGAGGAGATTTTTATGGTTGTTTATTTGTATTTTTAGCTACTTTAGTAGGTTTTAGCTTAAGAGTTTTGCTCACTAGAATAAAAATTGATTTAAGAATTCAATACATTATTTGTTCTTTTTTATCTTCTTTTATTGTATTTTTTGGGGTGGATTTAAAACTCGTGCAAGAAGCCAATGTTGCTTTGGGTTCTAGTATATTGTATTTAATTCCTGGGGTTTATTTTATAAACTCCGTTATAGACATTTTAAAAGATCATATACTTATGGGACTTAGTCGTATTATTAGCGTGGCGATATTGGTATGCTGTATTGCCATTGGAATTTATACTACTCTTAGTATTAATGATTTTGGGATTTTAAGATGATTGATTATTCTTCTATACTTTGGGATATGTTTTTTGCGGCTTTAACAGGTTTTGGCTTTGCTTATGTGTGCAATCCACCCTTTAAAACACTCATACTCTCAGCCATATTAGCCGCTATAGCTCATGGCATGCGCTTTACTTTGATGGGGTATTTTGGCTTTCAAACCTTGGCTATTGCAACCTTTATAGCTTCTTTTAGCATAGGCTGTCTTGGTTTGTTTTTAGCTAAGATTTTTAAAACACCTGCTGAAATCATAGCTTTTCCCGCTCTCATTCCTATGATACCTGGAATTTATGCATATAAAGCCATATTATATTTGATTTCTTTTATACGCTCAGAGGATATTAGTGAAAAGACTAATTTCTTGATTCAATTTTTCGATCATTTTTTCACAACACTTTCAGTAACACTAGCCTTAGCAGTAGGAGTAAGTGTGACTTTGCTTTTGTTTTTTGAGCAAAGCTTTATGATGACAAGAAGTATTAAAAAAAGCAAGAATCACGATCAAAATTAATCGTGATTCATTTTATTTTTTGCTTCTATTCCCATAAGCGCAAAAGCTGTTTTAATACTTAAAGCACATACGGCAAAAAGTTTTAAAAGCTCATCTTCGTTATCTGAGCCAACTACTTTATTTTCATTATAAAATTTATGAAATAAAGAAGCTAAATTTTTTAAATAATCAGGAATTTTTTGCAAGGCTCTTGACTCAAATGCATCATTAAGCACTGCTTTTAAATTTAAACTTTCAAATAAAAGATTCATACCATCTTCATTTAAACTCTCAAATTTAGCATACATAACATCATCTACACTCTTACCTGCTTTAGCAAATACTTGATGAATTCTAGCATGAGCATAATTAATATAATACACAGGATTAGAGCTATCTTCTTTTTTAAACTCGTCTACATCAAACTCTAAATGTGTATCGCATTTTTTACTAATAAAAATATATCTTAGCACATCACTACCAAGCTCTTCTAAAACATCACCCATTAAGATGAAATTTCCTGCTCTTTTACTCATTTTATAAGGCTCGCTATTTTTTAATAATGAGACCATTTGTGCTAAAATAATTTCAAGATTTTGACTATCATGACCTAAAAATTCCATAGCAGCTTTCATTCTAGCTATATAGCCATGATGATCAGCTCCCCATATATTAATACACTTATCATAACCACGGCTCATTTTATCTTTATGATAAACTATATCAGCAGCCAGATAAGTTCCTTTTCCATCATCTTTGATAATCACACGATCTTTTTCATCGCCTTTAACACTTGATGCAAGCCAGATTTTACCATCTTGTTCATAAGTACCACCATGATCTTTTAAGGCTTTTAAGGTATTTTCTAATTCACTATAATAGCTTGTTTCACTTACATAAGTATCAATAAATATCTTAGCATCGGCCAAATTTTGCTTGATAATTTTAAGCATTTTATCCTTAGCCCAAAGTGCTAATTGCGGAATGTTTTCTTCTATAAAGAAATCTTTTTCAAAATCAACAAAAGCTTCTTTTGCTACATCTATGATATATTCGCCTTTATAATACTCATCAGGATATTGAACTTGCTCTTTTAAACAATGCTCTTTTACTGCAAGCAATATAGAAAGACCTAAAAGATAAATTTGATTACCCGCATCATTAACATAATATTCTGTATCAAATTTATATCCTAAATGTCTAGCAACCCTAGTTAAAGTATCGCCAAAAATAGCCCCTCTAGCATGTCCTATGTGTAAAGGTCCTGTCGGATTTGCACTCACATATTCAAGCAAAAAACTCTGCTCTTTTTTATCATCTTTTGCAAAATTTTCACTATCACTCAAAGCTTGCGTAGCCAAAGAATTTAAAAAAGCTTTTGAAAGTTTAAAATTTACATAACCATTTAAAGCCTCTACACTTTCAAAACAATCACAATCTTTTAACTTAACAACAATATCATTGGCAATTATCATAGGATTTTGCTTTAATTCTTTAGCCAAAGAAAAAGCCAAAGGTGTGGCAAAATGAGCTAGATTTTTATTCTTAGGATTTTCTAAGATAAAATCTCTTCCTAGTTTTTCTTTAATTTCTTTATAAACTAAAGTTTTCAATATATCGCCTTAAGCTTTTTTTACTTCTTCGTTATTTTCTTTTGCAAGAATATCTTTTTCATTGATTTTTTCAATTTTTTGAGCATCTTCTTGAGTGATTTTTTTATCATCTTCTGTGTTCATTTCATCTTTAAAAGTTTTAATACCTTTTCCTAAACCTTTAGCAAGCTCTGGAATTTTTTTAGCACCAAAAAGTAACACTACTATAAGCAATATAATCAACCATTGAGTTCCACTTGGCATATGCATTTTATTCTCCTTTATTCCATTGAATTTGAATTTGTTTTAAATCATGTTTTGTACTTTTTAATTTTGAAGCTTCAAAAACCGCTTCTAACTCCCTATAGCTTTTTTCAAGATCATCATTTATGATTAAAAAATCATATCGATCCAAATAAGCCATTTCATCACTAGCATTTTCTAATCTTTTGCTGATATCTTCTATTTTATCAGTATTTCGCTTAAGCAATCTTTTCTCAAGTTCTTTTTTATTTTTGGTTGTAATAAAAACAGAAGTAATATATTCAGGCATTTTCTCTTTAGCTATACAAAAACCTTGCACATCGATATCAAAAATGACACTTTTACCCTCTTGTAATGCTTTTTTCACAGGAATTAACGAAGTGCCATAATAATTTTTATGCACCAAAGCCCATTCTAAAAAATCACCTTTTTCTATACCTTGTTTAAATTCTTCTTCACTAACAAAAAAATAATCTACTCCATTTTTCTCATTTTCCCTAGGAGTTCTTGTTGTGCTTGAAATAGAAAAATAAATATTATCTTTTTCTTTAAAAAGCCTTTGAAGCAAAGTGCTCTTACCTGCTCCACTTGGCCCTGAGATGATTAAAATTTGACCACTCAATGTTTATCCTCATCAAAGCTTATATTAATGTTTATATTCATTTTCATGCCTTTTAAGGCTGCTTTTAAAGTATCATCGGTAATACTTGAAGTGATGGTTTGAGCTATGCTTTTACTAAGCTCACTTACCATTTCATCTTCTTGTAAATTTTCTGCTTTTTCTTCAGTGTTTACCTTGCTTTCTTCTTTCTTTTCTACAACAGCTGGAGCAAATTCTTCTCCTAAAGCCAACATAATATCATTTTCATTTAAATTTGCAAATTCATCTTGCATTTCTTCTAAAACTTCACTCATATTTTCCTCTATATTTTCCTCTATATTTTCCTCTATATTTTCCTCTATATTTTCCTCTATATTTTCCTCTATATTTTCCTCATTTACATCGGCTTGTGATTTCATTTGCAAATCTTCACCCTTGCTTAAATCTTGCATATCAAAATCACTCATTAAATTCTCATCAATACCACCAAATTCTTCATCTAATTCATCAATAGCGGCTAATTCTTCTTTTATTTTATCTTGAGTGCTTAACTCCTCTTCTGGCTGAAAATCATCTATACTTTCATCTTCAAAAACCTCTTCTACTAAAGGTTCATTTTCTTCTACAATACTATCATCATCTTTTGCTTCGCCAATAAATTGAGCATCTTCAGGTAAATCGTCAAAACTCATCTCTTTTTCGCTCATTTCTTCAACCACAGGTAAATCGTCAAGAGAATCAAATTTGGCGGGATTTTCTTCTACATTTTCTTCTACATTTTCTTCTACATTTTCTTCTACATTTTCTTCTACATTTTCTTCTACATTTTCTTCTACATTTTCTTCTACATTTTCTTCTACATTTTCTTCTATATTTTCTTCTATATTTTCTTCTATATTTTCTTCTATATTTTCTTCTATATTTTCTTCTATATTTTCTTCTATATTTTCTTCTATATTTTCTTCTATATTTTCTTCTATATTTTCTTCTATATTTTCTTCTATATTTTCTTCATGCTGTTCATCTGCTAATGTTAACTTATCACCTAATTCCCTATCAACATCAACTTCATTTGATAATTTAGATTTATCTTCAGCTTCTAATGAATTATCTAAATTTTCTTCAAAAAAATCTTCTTGCAGACTTAAATCATCTTCACTTAAACTTTCTTCATGTTCAGACAAATCAATACCAGCCAAAAGTTCATTTCCATCTAAAGGCATATCTTTATCAATCAAAACATCCTCATCAAAACTTAACTCATCTTCCTCTAAAGTATTATCCTTATCTTCACTTAAAGTTTTTTCATTACCCAAAAGTTCTATAAAATCAGTCGGTAAAAAAGGCTTATATAAACACTCTACACCTTCTACTTGCTCTTGGTTTCTAGGCAATAAATAAATCAATCTATTGCATTTGCTTTTCAAATCATCTAAATTAGCTTCAATATCATGATCTATGATGATAATATCATAAAAATCTTCGAGTTCTTCAGTATTTGCAAGCTCTTCAAATTCATAACCTAGCTTTTGAACTCCTAAGCTAATTAATTTTGAAACAGCTACATTAGAATTTATCAGCATAACCTTCATCTGTCATCTCCCAAGTTAAAGAAATGTATTATTTTAAAACATTTTTAATTATTTATTGCTTATATATTGAAAAACAATAACTCCATATACTCAAAACTTTTTAACATTAAATTTTTAAAATACTGCATCATGATGAGTAAAATAGCAATAAGTACTGCAAAAGATAAAAATATCTTAATAGGATAACCCACCACTAAAAGATTAAATTGTGGCATAGTTTTCATAAGCATACCAAAAATAACATCCGATAATAAAGATATTGCTAAAATAGGAAAAGCCATGGAAAAACCAAGCACAAAAATATTTACCATAGCTTTATTTAAATAAAGCATTAAATTCTCATGCGGATAAAATCCACCTAAACTAATATATTCCAATGAATTTGATATAAAAAGTAAAATCAAATGATGTCCATCAAAAGCTAAAAAAACTAACAATGCAAGTAAATTTAAAACTTGGGAAATCACTGGTGTATTGGCACCTGTAGCCGGATCTAAAATACTAGCCATAGAAAAACCCATGGTAAAAGAAATTTGTTCACCTGCCATTTGTAAAATGGCAAAAATCATTTGCAAAATTAAACCCGCAACCATCCCAAAAAGCACTTCACTTAAAAGATATAAAATAAAAAAAGAGTCAGGTGTATTATTTTCAAGTTTTGCCAAAGGATATAAAAACATTGTTAAAAATAAAGCTAAAGTTGTTTTTACTACCAAAGGTATGCTATTGTGAGAAAAAAAAGGGAAAAATACTATTAACCCGCTCATTCTGGCAAATAAAAGCATGAAAATTACAACATTTTCATCGCCTAAATAATTAACAAATTCCATAATTACTTAAATGATAAATTCTATCACATTTTTTAGCAAGTTCTTGGTCGTGAGTCACAAAAACTAAGGCTGCATTATTTTCTTTAACATAATCAATCAAAATATCTAACACATTTAAAGCATTTTTAAAATCTAAATTACCAGTAGCCTCATCAGCAAAAATGATTTTTGGTCTTTTGCTTAAAACTCTAGCTATACTTACTCGTTGCTGTTGTCCACCGCTTAATTTTGTGATCTTTTGATTCATTAAATCAACAATATCAAGTTTTTTTAATAACTCATAATCGATATTTTGCTTACTCAAAATACTTGCAAGCTCTATATTTTCAAAAGCTAAAAAGCCTTTAAATAAATAATGCATTTGAAAAATAACCCCAAAATCTTTTCTACGAATTTCTAACAAAGCTTCATCGTTTAAGGAATACAAATCCTGATTATTGTAAAAAACTTTTCCTGATTGAGGTTTTAATAAGGTAGATAAAATATGTAAAAGAGTGGATTTGCCGCACCCACTACTTCCACATATTGCAATACAATCTTTTGTATTTAAAGTAAAATTTAAATTTTTAAAAAGCGGAATATCAAAACTATGGCTTAAATTTTCCGCTTTTAAAAGTTCCATTTTTAACCAATTTGTGCAGCAACTTCAGCAGCAAAATCTTCAGTTTTTTTCTCTAAACCTTCACCCACTTCAAAACGGATAAATTCTACTATTTTAATAGTTCCACCAAATTCTTTTTCTTTTTCTGCAATTACCTGTTCAACGGTTTTTTTATCATCCATTGCATAAAACTGTCCCATTAGAGTAAGTCTACCATCAAGTTGAGAATTATCCGCTATAAAGCTATTTAGTTTACCTGGGATAATATTAGGCCAAATTTTTTCTGGTTTTCCTTGTGCTTGAAGTTCAGCTTTAATAGCTTCTTCAGCTTCTTGGATTATCTCTTGAGTTAATTGCTTTCTACTTGCGAATTTTGGAATTTTAAGTTCTGGTTTATTAGGATCTTTTAATCTTCTTCTTTCTTCATTTTCTTTTTCTAACTCTGCAACTAAAGCTTTATATTCATTTTCTACAAAATCCATATCAAGCTCTTCATAAGATAAATAACTTGGTTTCATTGCAGCAATATGCATACAAAGGTGTTTTAAAAATTCTCCACACTTATTAGCCGTAGCTTCACTATCACAAGCTGCAGCAATAATAACACCCACGCGTCCATTAGAATGAACATAACCATTTACCGCTCCATTAGCTCCAGCTTTTACGGTAGCAAATCTTCTTACAACTAAATTTTCACCTATAGTTGCAATTTGATTTTTTAAATATTCTTCAAATTTAACACCATTAATCTCACTTGAATGCAACTGCTCAACATTTTGAAGGCTTTTAGCTTGAATATGTGCTGTTGTATCTTTTGTTAAAGCAATAAATTGTTCATTTTTAGCAACGAAATCAGTTTCAGAATTAATTTCACTTACAGTTGCACATTTTAAATCATCGCTTACTTTTACACTTACCAAACCTTCAGCAGCCAAGCGATCAGCTTTTTTATCAGCTTTTCCAAGTCCTTTTTCTCTTAAAAGTTGCACTGCTTTTTCAAAATCACCATCTGTATCTTTTAAAGCATTTTTACAATCCATCATACCTGCGCCGGTATTTTCGCGCAGTTCTTTTACCATTTGTGCAGTGATTTCAGCCATTACTCTTTATCTCCTTCAAAATCTTCTTCACTCATAGCTTCTTCTAAAACTTCTTTTTTTTCTTCTTCAGAGATTGGTTGTTCTTCATTTGCTTCACCATCTTGCTCTCTTAAAGCTTTACCTTCATTGATTGCTTCAGCCATTTCTTGGCAGAAAAGTTGAACTGAGCGAATCGCATCATCATTTCCTGGAATTGGGAAATCAACTAAGTCAGGATCGCAGTTTGTATCTAGTGGAGCAACCACAGGGATTTTTAATCTATTGGCTTCTTGTACTGCAATTTTTTCTTTAACAGTATCAATAACAAAAATCATATCAGGTTGGGTTTTCATATATCTAATACCACCAAGATATGCTAATAATTTTTCTTTTTTTCTAGTAAGCATCAAAGCTTCTTTTTTAGTTAAAAGCTTAATACTTCCATCTTCTTCCATTTTTTCTATAACTTCTAATTTTCTAATTGATTGGCGGATAGTTCCAAAGTTAGTCATCATACCACCAAGCCATCTATGATTTACATAAGGCATTCCACATTTTTCAGCGTATTCTTTTATAGCGCCACCAGCTTGTTTTTTAGTGCCAACAAATAAAATTGTTTTACCTTCAGCTGCAGCATCGCGAACGATATTGTATGTGTATCTAAAGTATCTAAGTGTTTTTTGTAAATCAATTACATAAATACCTTTTCTTTCTCCAAAAATAAATTTTTTCATTTTTGGATTCCATCTTCTTGTTTGGTGTCCAAAGTGTACACCACACTCTAACAAATCTCTCATGCTTACCATGAAATTCTCCTTGAAATAAAATAATTAGGTTTATTCCTCCGCATTCTTTAACCCATAAGCAACCTAATAAGGAAATTAATGCGTGTGAAATGAAAAAATATTATATCAAATTTTATTTTATATTTAGCTTATTATTGAAGAAAAAGAACGCCACGAGGCGTTCTTTGGATAAATTAGTGTAGTTTAGACCAAACTGATCTTTTCCAACCTATAGCAAAAATACTTAAGATAGCAAAGAATATCATGATATAAATTCCTGTTTGCTCTCTTTCTTCTTTTTTACTATCACCAACTTTTTCAAGATAATCAATAACTTGAGTTTGTGCTTTTTCATTCAAACCAACTCTTGGCATAGCAGTTCCATGAATTTTCTTTTGAGGTTCATTGATGAATATTTCAAGATAATGCGCACCTTTAGAACGAATCATCATAGATAAATCTGGAGGCGTCATACCAAGATAATTTTTTAAATCACTCATATTTGAGCTTGAAATAAAGCCGTCATATTTTACATCATGGCATCTTCCACAAGCATTTTCAAATGTATGTTTGTTTTTAGCAAAATCAAATTCTTTTGCAATTAAAGCTGTTTTTGCTTGTTCTGAAAGCTCTTGATTTTTAGCATATTTTTCTTCTAAATCAGCTTTTAATTTTGCATCGAATTCTTTTTCATATTCACTAGCTGTGTTTTTAAAGAATGTAATTAAATCTGCTAAATCTTGATTATCTTGTGCTTCATCGCCACTTAAAGGATAAGCAGGCATTAAGAATGGATTTTCATCGTTAAATTTATGTGAAATTTGCAAAGCCTTAACTGGATCAACAATCAATGCTGCTAAAAATTTCTCATCATAAATAGCGCCTGCATCACTCAAATCAGGAGGCGTTACACCCAAAGAAGAATCTGTAATAGTAGCAGGAATTCCAGCAGCTTTTACACCATGGCATGCAATACAATTTCCTTCAAAAAGTTCTTTTCCTTTTTGCGCATTACCTTTGCTAAAATCGATTTTTGCGATTTTTTCCCACAATTGCTTAGTAGCTTCTTCTTGGCTTTTTGCAAGCTCTAATGCTTTTTGAGCATTAGCTATAGCTTTTTCATTTCCTGAATTTTTAGCATCCATTGCTGCTTTTTCTTTTAAAGCAACTTCACCTTTGGTAAATTCTACATCAGCTTTTGCAAAGTCAAAATTAACCGGAGTTGAAGGAGGATTCATCACTGAATGCGCATAAGGCTCAACTCCCCAATAAACTAAACCTGTGAAAAAGACAACTACAAAAAATATTTTTAATTCTCTCATTATTAGCCCCTTTTTCTTTCCATGATAGTAATAATTGGTAAGACTACTAACAATAATAGTAAAAATACCATAGAAGCGTAAAATCCTATCCAAGCATTAATTCCTGTTGGAGGAAGCTTTCCATAAACTGTTAGTACAATTAAATCTATCAATAATACCCAAAACCATACAAAAAACATCGGTCTTTCATGTGCTGGTTTTACAACATCACTTCTATCAAGCCAAGGCAATAAGAAGAAAATAATTTGTGCTATACCAAATGCTGCAAGTCCTATATCAAAAGCCTTAATGCTTCCAACATCAAAGAAAAATCCTCTTAAAACTTCATAACTCCATAAGAAATACCATTCAGGATAAATATGAGGAGGCGTTTTTAATGAATTTGCTGGATCGAAATTGATTGGATCCATTGCAAAATTGAATTTAAAACATACCAAGTAAAAGAAGAAAATCATAAATAAGGCAATATACATAAAATCTTTAGCTAAAAATCCTGGCCAAAAAGGAATAACTTTAGAACCTTTTGTATCACCTGCTAAATATTTTTCAGCCTCTAAATCAAAATCAATTTCTTCTGAAATTTCATTATTTACATGAGGAATTCTTAAAGAATAAAAGTGGAATGCAATAATTGCTAAAATCACAATAGGCAATAAACACACATGCAACATAAAAAATCTAGTTAAAGTTGGATCTGAAACCGCAAAATCCCCTCTTATCCAAATAACCAACGCATCACCTATAAAAGGAATTCCGCCAAAAAGCTGAGTAATAACTTGAGCAGCCCAAAAGCTCATTTGTCCCCAAGGTAACATATATCCACTAAATGCTTCTGCTGAAAATACAACAAATAAAAGCATACCGCTAACCCAAATCATTTCACGGCCTCTTTTATAAGAGCCATAATAAATTCCTGTTAACATATGGATATATATGATTAAAAATACAACCGAAGCAGCCACACCATGCATATGACGCCAAAGCCAACCATATTCAACCTCTTGCATGATAGTTTTATTTACACTATCAAATGCTAAAGCAACATCTGGCTTGTAATACATTACTAAAAATAGACCTGAAATAAATAAAATAGCAAAAAGAGTAGTTAAAATAACACCCATTGCCCATAAGAAGTTAATTTGTTTTGGTATCCAATATTGAGCCATTAAAACATTAAAAAGCTTATTCACAGCTAATCTTTGATCAAGCCAATCTACAATACCATTTGCTTTTTTTATCTGTGCCATATTAAGCCTCCGCGATCATTTTTTTATATTCTGGACCTTCTTCGCCTAATACTAATTTTGTTCCATCAATTCTAAAAGGAGGAATGTCCAAAGGTCTTGGAGGAGGACCAAATACATTTTTACCACTAGTGTCAAATTCACCACCATGACAAGCACACTTAAATAATTTTTCGCTTGGAGCATAAGCTGGAATACAGCCTAAATGTGTACAAAGTCCAATAACTACAGTATAAGCAACATCACCTACAACAACATCTCTATTGCTATCTTTTGCCATATCTGCATCTTTTTTTAAGATAAATATAGGCTTCTTACGCCATTCAATTGTTCTAAGCTCGCCCTCTTTCATGTCAGTTAGATCTACAGTAGTAATACCTGCTGCTTTTACACTTGGGAGTGGATCCCATGTTTTTTTCATTGCAACTAATGAAAAAGCACCACCCACAGCAGCTACTGTTCCAAAGGCAAAGCCCATAAAGCTTCGTCTACTTTCAGATGTAGCCATTTTACTTCCTTTGTTTTGATTTTTTGTAAAACTTAGCAGTTTATCTAAAAAATAATAAATTTTTTCTTTGGTATAAAAAAGCTTGATTTAAGATATGTGAATATTTATTTAGAGATAAAAATAATTGTTTGTTTTAAATCACAACAATAGATAAGTTTATTATTATCTATTGTTTTTTCATTTTGATATAAATATGCAAAATATCCAAAGCAGCTGGAGTAATACCACTAATTTGCGAAGCAGCAAAGATGGTTGGTGGATTAAATTTTTGTAATTTTTCCACTACTTCATTACTCAAACCACTTACACTCTTAAAATCAAAATTTTCAGGAATTTTTAAATCACTTAAATTTTTCATTTTTTCAATTTGTGCTTTTTGCATTGCTATATAATGATAATATTTTGCTTCACTTAATATTTCATTTAAAGAATACTCATCCATATTTTCAAATATTTTATCTAAAGCTTTTAATTTTTCTACATTAAAGCTTGCTCTAGCAACAATTTTTTGCAAATTTATTATAGAAGTGATTTTTTCTTCTTTAATGCTTTGTAAAAATTCATTATTTTTATTATTTGGTGTCCAAGTTGTTTGAAGTAAAAAATCAAGTCCTTTGCTAACATTTTGCTTTATATTATTAATATAAGCAAAATCATCATCACTTAAAAGTTTAAAATTATAACCATATTCTCCAAGTCTTAAAATGGCATTTTCTTCTCTTAAAAGTAGTCTATATTCAGCTCTTGAAGTAAACATTCTATATGGTTCTTTTGTACCTTTTAATACTAAATCATCTATTAAAACACCTATATAAGCTTCATCTCTACCTAATACAAAAGGATCTTTATTCTCTATAGATAAAACCGCATTAATTCCTGCCATAAATCCTTGCGCAGCAGCTTCTTCATAGCCAGTTGTTCCATTAATTTGCCCAGCACAATATAAATTTTTAATCTTTTTAGTTTCTAAAGTATGTCTTAATTCTGTTGGATCAATATAATCATATTCTATAGCATAACCAAAACGCGTAATTTTAGCATTTTCAAAGCCTTTTATGCTTCTTAGCATAGCAATTTGAACTTCATAAGGCAATGAAGTAGAAAAACCATTAATATAATATTCTGTTGCATCTTTAGTTTGTGGCTCTATAAACAAATGGTGGCTTTCTTTATCGCTAAAGCGATTTATCTTATCTTCAATAGAAGGACAATACCTTGGCCCTATGCCTTCAATTTGTCCTGTAAAAAGTGGTGCGCGGTAAAAATTATCTTTTATAATCTCATGAGTTTTTAAATTTGTTCTTGCTATATAGCATGGAAGTTGATTAGGAGTAAAATTTTTTGTTTTAAAACTAAAAGGTTTTGGATTTTCATCTCCATTTTGAATTTCTAAAACACTAAAATCAATGCTTTTAGCATCAACCCTAGGGCAAGTTCCTGTTTTTAATCTTCCTATTTTCAAACCACTTTGTTTTAAGTATTCACCCAAACTAACAGAAGCAAGCTCACCTACTCTACCAGCTTGTAGTTTTTTCTCTCCTACATGAATAAGTCCATTTAGAAAAGTCCCTGTGGTAAGAATAATTTTTTTAGCAAAATATGTATTTTCTAAATTTGTTTTTACACCTTTAACCTCATCATTTTCTATAATTAAAGATAAAACTTGTTCTTGAGAAATTTCTAAATTTTGTAGTTTTAAAAGTTTATTTCTAGCACAAATTCTATAAGCATCCATATCAATTTGTGCTCTACTTCCACGAACAGCAACACCTTTGCTTTCATTTAAAATTCTAAATTGAATTCCAGCTTCATCGGTAATTTGACCCATAAGTCCGCCCATGGCATCAATTTCTTTAACCAAATGCCCTTTTGCCAAACCACCTATAGCAGGATTACAACTTGCAGCACCAATTTGTTCTACCAAAGTTGTTAAAAGTAAAGTTTTTTTACCCATTCTAGCAGCTGCTGCGCTTGCTTCTATGCCAGCATGCCCACCACCAATAACTATAACATCAAACATATTTTGCCCTCATTTTTATAAAAAAGGCAAAAATTATATAATATTTTTTAAAATAAAACACTAAAAATACTTTTTGAAATTTAAAAGTTTTAGATAAAATCTCATAAAAATTAAAGGTATTGAATGTTTAATGGATTAATCCGCGAATTAGCCTTTGTCAAATCATATCAAAACAACACTTTAAGATTAAAAGCAAGCTACAAACCAAAACTAGGTGATAGCATAGCAGTTAATGGTGCATGTTTGAGTGTAACAAAACTTTTTGATGATGGTTTTAATCTTGAACTTTCTTATGAAACAAGAACTCACATAGCTATTGAAAATTTAAAAGACTATGTACATATTGAACCTGCACTAGCTTATGGCGATAGAATAGATGGACATTTAATGCAAGGACATATTGATGGTATAGGTGAAATTACTAATATTTCTAAAAAAGAAAACGGAGTTGATTTTTATATTAAATGTCCTGATGATATACAAATTTATATGGCAAATAAAGCAAGTGTAGCCATAGATGGAGTGAGCTTGACTATCAATGAAGTCTTAAAAAATGGTATTCGCTTAACTATCATTCCTATAACTTTTAATGAAACCTTGTTTAAAGATTACACCATAGGAAGACGCGTTAATATAGAAAGTGATCTTTTAGCAAGATACATACACAGACAATTAAATTATAAAAAAGAAATTTCATGGCAACAAATAGACAAGATTACATCACTTTATTAGAAAATGACTTTGCAAAAGCTTTTGTAGTTTTTGATAAAGATTATAATATTTTTAGAGAAAAAATTATTCCTCATAGCGTGTTTGACTTTGATACTAATATACAAACTTGTGTTTTTTTAAATCAAATTCATTCTAATATAGTTAGTGTTTATGATGATAATTTTAATATAAATTGTGATGGAATTATTAGCGATAAAAAAAATACTGCTTTGTGTATTTTAAGCGCTGATTGTTTGCCTTTGCTTTTATATGATGAGGATAAAAAAACAATTTGTGCTTTACATTCTGGAAGAAAGGGTTGTTTTGAAAACATCTTAAAAGAAGCTGTTTTAAAAATGCAAAAAAACTTTAACACTCAAACCAAGAATTTAAAACTTATTATTTCAGCAGGAATTTGTGCTAAAAATTATGAAATTAATGGCGAGGTTTTAAATTATAGCAAAGAAAAATTTGCACCTTTTTTACATGAAAATAAGCTTGATTTAAAAGCATTAGTTAAATTTCAAGCAAAAGAATTAGGTGTTAATGATATTTTTGATATCAATCTTTGCACTTTTGATGATGAGAGATTTTTTTCTTATAGAAAAAACCAAACCACAAAACGCATAGTAAGTGTAATTTATCTAAAGGATGAGCATGTATGAAGTAAAAAATTTACTCGCTTTAAAAATTTTACAAAAGGCTAGAGAATTTGGCGATAATGACTTAAGCAATGAACTTTTAATAAATCAAATATTAAATCACAAATACACCACTTTAAATACTGCCGAATCAAAAGAGATTGCAAATTTTATAAATACCTTAATTGATGCAAAAGAAAAAGCTAAAATGAGCAATAAATAATTTTAATTTTTCCAAGTTAAAATAAATTTTGTTCCTTTATTTAGCTCACTTTCTACTTTTATGTTAATGTTATGATCTTTACAAATTTTATCCACCAAAGAAAGTCCTATACCAAAACCACCTTGATTTTCATTAAACCTTAAATAACGCTCAAAAATATTGGCCAAATTTTCTTTTGCTATACCACAGCCACTATCTTCTATTATAAGTCTTTGCTTCAAAAGCATTATTTTAATATGTCCATTTTTTACATTGTATTTTATAGCATTATTAACAAGATTATCAAACATTTTAAAAAACTGCTCTTTATTGGCATAAATTTTTCCATCATCTTCCAAACTAAGCTCTAAATTAATATTTTTTTGCTCCAAAAATATCTTAAAATACTCCATTCTTTCTTTAATCAAATCTTTTAAAAATATCCAATCTTTTTTTGCTTCATAAGCTTGAGAAAAATTCAAAAAAGTTAAATCTGAATACAAATGGCTCAAAGTCAAAGCAGCTATTTTTACACGCTTTAAAGCTTTAACCTCTTCAAAATTCTTTTTTCTTTCTAAATTCTCTACACTCATTAGTATCGCGCTAATTGGAGTATTAATCTCATGAGTGGTATCTTTTATAAAATTATTTAAAAATCTTATTCTCATTTCTAAAGGCTTGAGTGCAAATTTTAGTATAAAATAGGCCATTATACTCACAAAAATCAAAGAAAAAACCATAGCCAAAGCTACTTTAAACCTTATAAATCCAAGTTCTTTAGAGATATCACCACCTTGTACCAAAACCCTCAAACGATTAACATCGCCTAAAACTTCTAAAGCATTTTGATTTTGAGTGTTTGCAAGCAATAAATTATTTAAATTTACATCAGCTACATAAATTAGAGTGTTATTATTGTAAATATTTGCATTATTAAGTTTAAAAAATGTTGTTTGAGCAGGCAAGTCAAGATTAGAAAAATAAACTTTTGTTCTATCAAATATTGCAAATTTTATATTAGAAATTTGAGCAATTTTTCTAGCACCTTTTTCTATAGGCTCAAAACGAAAATTTTCCATTTGTAAAATTACAAAACGATGTTCTTGTCTTAATTTTATACTATGCTCAGCTATTAATTCTTCTATTAACTTTGCATACCATACACCAAAAAGTACTATAAGAATACTTCCTATACTCACCAAATACAAAGAAAGAATTTGCCATGCAACGCGCTTGGCCTCATACATAACAATACCCTCTTCCTCTTTGGTTGACAATACTATCTTTGCCCAAAATTTTTCGTAAATTTTTTACATAAGCTCTTAAACTAAGCTCACTTGGCTCTTGATCATACTCCCAAATTTCTTCAAAAATACAAGCAGTATCTATAAATTTACCTTTATTTTTTAAAAGCAAAGATAAAAGTTTTAATTCTTTTAAAGGTAAAGATAAAGGTTTATCATTCTGATATAGAGTTTGAGAAATTAGCGCAAATTTAAAACCATTCCCCAAATCTTCATAATCTTCATTTTTATGAGAAAATGATCTTTTTAAAATAGCATTGATTCTAATTTTTAATTCTTGTAATTCAAAAGGCTTTTTAATATAATCATCACAACCACTTTCAAAACCTTTTTCTAAATCCATAGTAGTATTTAATGAGGTCATAAAAATGGCTGGTGTGTATTTACCAGCTTGTCTTAAATTTTTAAGCACACTAAAACCATCACCTTGTGGAACCTTAACATCTAAAATCCATAAATCAAAATTTTTTTCATAAGCTTTATCTTGTGCATCTTGAGCATTATCCACTAAAGTAACCACAAAACCTTCTTCTTCTAAAAATTCACTAACAATTTCTCCTAAATTAATATCATCTTCTAATAAAAGAATTTGTGTGGCCATTTTTAACCTTTTTATTATGTTTTACTCAAAAACATTATATTTTTTTTGTGTAAATTAAGTGTGAATTTAGCAAAATTAAAGACAAATATTTATAAAATATTAACTATTAAATAAACCGCTATACCTAGGATTTATTATGCTGCCTGAATGGGATCAAAAATACAATATCAACAATGTAAAAATTGACAATCAACATAAAAAACTTTTTGAACTTGCTGCTAAAGTTGAAGAAATTTCTGATCGACCTATTTATCAAGTAGAATTAAAAAAACTTATTGCTGAATTTTTTCATTATATTAAAATTCACTTTCAAGACGAAGAATCTTATATGGCTGAAATTAACTATCCATATATAAGCCAGCACAAGCTAATGCATAAACAAATAACAAAATCCATGATACAACTCATACAAAGTATAAAAAAGTACCAATGACTTAAAAGAAAAACTATATATAGTAGTAAATTCTTGGCTTTTAGAACACATCATCCAGCATGATATGATGATAGAGCATTGGAAGCGAAGCACTCAAGAGCAAAATATAACAAATTTAAATCAAGAAGAAAAACCAAAAATAAAAAAATTTTTATATCAATGTCAATGCGAAGAAAAAACTCATAAAGTTCCTTATGATATTCATTTAAAAATACAATACTCCAAAGCGCAATTTAAATGCAAAGAATGTTCTACAAATTTAATTCTGCAAAAGGAAAAAATCGAAAATTAATTATAATTTAAAAAATTGTAAATTATAATGTTTGACAAACTCTGCCAAAACAAACAAGGGGTTAAATATGCTACCAAAGTGGTGTGATAAATACAGCATTCACAATAAAGAAATCGATGAACAACACAAAAAACTTTTTGAGCTTGCTGCTAATGTTGAGATGATTTCGGATAAACCTATTCATAAAGGACAGATTAAATTTTTACTTGCGGATTTTTTCAATTACATGAAAGAGCATTTTGCCGAAGAAGAAAAATACATGGAAAAAATAGGCTACCCTGAACTTGTAAACCATCAAAAAATTCACAAAAGTATCATTCAATCCATGATAGATTTAATTCAAAATATAAAAAGCACTAATGATTTAAAAGAAAAACTTAATATAATTGCATCCAAATGGCTTTTAGAACATATTTTAAGAGAAGATATGAAAATAGAAAAATGGCATCAAGCCCAACTTAGCAAAAAAGACAAAAAGACAAACTTGGGAGAATTACAAGAATTTTATGAATACATTTGCTCCTGCGCAGATAAAATTCACAAAGTTCCTTATGATATTCATCAAAAAATACAAACAAGCAACACAAATTATAAATGCAAAGCTTGCCAAGAAGCAATAAGACCAAAATAAAGGCTAAATAATGAATAAAAGATACACTCTAACTCTTTCAGAAGAACTTTACGAACGCTTAAATCAAACTGCAAAATTTTCTAAAAAGAAAAAAGCTGAAATTTTACGCAATGCTTTAGAAAACTATCTTGATGAAATGGAAGATTTCGTTCCTGCTATAGAAGCTTTAGAGGATCTAAAAGAAGGAGATAGTAAAAAATTGGATAATATTATAAAAAAATTAAAATGCTAGCAACCCAGTTTCCAAACATTAACTATCAAAGAGCATAATTACATCTGTAAAAGCAAACATTCATAGATAACTCCTTAGTTTTTAAAGATCTAGTTTTTACTAGATCTTTAAAGATATTTAGTTTTAAATATGAATGAGATTATTTATAGAATATAAAATTAGGAATAAAATTAAATTATAATTTTAAAAATTTAATATAATATAGTTTGATTATCTAAACTATAATCATTATATACTAATAATTTATAGTACAACAACATACTATAACTTCAAATATATCCCAATAAATACATATATTTTTATTTACTTTAAGAATTCTCATATAAAACTATGGTATAATACAAGCCATAGTTTTAATTTTAATAAGGAGAATTCTCATGAAACTAGTTAAACTTAGTTTAGTAGCAGCTTTAGCTGCAGGTGCTTTTTCAGCAGCTAACGCTGTTTCACTTGAAGAAGCTATAAAAGATGTTGATGTATCAGGAATGATGAGATACAGATTTGAATCTGATAGAAGAGATATTGGAAATAATCAAACTATCGGTGGTTATAACAATCCTGGTAATAGCAACAACACACATAAGTTTAAATCTCAATTAAACTTCAAAGCAGCTTTAGATGATAACTTCAAAGCTTTTGTTCAATTCCAATATAGCACTAGCGAATTAGGCTATGGCAATACAAGAAATGAAAAAAATGAAATTACTAAAAAAGTTGGAACAAATACTCATTCAACTTTTGCTGTTCAACAAGCTTACTTAGAATACACTAACGAAGCTTATGCTACAAATGTAATCTTCGGTAAAATGGAAGTTGGTTCTATTTGGACTGATGATGCAGTAGGTACAGGAGCTAAAGTTCTTAACAATTCTATCGAAGGCTTAACTTTTGCTGGTTATTGGTTTGATAGCTTCAATGATGAAGATGATGGTGATTTTACTAGCTTAGGAATTAAAAATTCATCTTTATACGGTGCTGCTGTATTAGGTGACTTTGATCCATTTGCATTCCAAGTATGGGCAGCTTATGCTAACAGCTGGGCATTCTTATATGCAGTAGATGCTAGCTATAAATTTGCATTCAACGACATGAACTTCAAAATCCAAGCTCAATACTTAGGAAATAGCTTAGACAGCGAACATACTAAAGCTGGAAGTACTTTAGATGATGGTAATTTCTATGCAGGTAAAGTTTCAGCAGATATTTCTGCATTTGATTTACAAGCTGGTGTAGTTGGTTATGGTGATAAAAATAAATATACAGTTACTACATTGGAAGATTTAGGTAGAGTTATCGCTCCAGGTCAACAAATTTTCTATTCTGATGGCAGTGATTTAAGAGGTAGTACTGGTGAAAACTTCTTCTATTTTGCAGGTTTAGGCTATACTTTTGCTGAAACTTTAAGAGTAGGATTTGACTATATCGGTGGTAAATCTAAACAAGCTACTCATGATATAGACAAATACGAAATGGTTGGAAGCGTATCTTATGCTTATAGCCCAAAACTTACATTTAGCGGATTCTATTCTTACCTAAGTGAAGATTTCAACACAGCTGGTAAAGATAATGCTAACGATCAATTCATCAGACTTGAAGCTCTATACAAATTCTAATTATAAAAGCTAAGCCAAAAGGCTTAGCTTACTATATCTAAGATTATCTCTTCTTTTAATCCCTGTATTTTAATTTCTTTTATTTTTAAATCATTAGGTAGATTTTCTAATAAAGCTTCTTTGTCATGTATATTTTTACTTGCTAGTATTCTTAATATTTTACCCCTATAAGCCTTTGCAAAGTGACTTAAGGTTTTGGAATTTTTTAAAAAAGTGAGGGTAAGATAATATTATTTATTTTTTTTAGATATAATCGAGCTTTATTTATATATTAAAAAAGGTTATATTTATGTTACGCTTGTTTATTGTAAGTGTTTTATTTGCCAATTCACTATTGGCTTTTAATGTAAAATCTTTATTTACTTATACTTTTAATGATAATATTAGTTATGACTTAGAAAAGGCTAAAGAAATATATTTTAAAAACAAATGCAATGCTTGTCATGGAGAAAATGGAGAAAAAAATTCTTATGGTAAAAGAGCCCTTAAAGACTTAAGTCCAGAAGAAATCAAAGGCGCTTTGAAAGATTATGCTAATGGATATTTCAAAAATCAATCAAGCGATAATATCCAAATGAGTTTATATGCTAAAAAACTAAGTGATAGCGATATAAATCACATCATAGCTTATTTAAAGGGACAAAATTTTTCTATAGAGCTTAATCAAAAAGATCTTTTAGAAGAAGAGCCAGCGCCAAAAACTAAACATAACACATTTTTAAAATAGCAAAAAAGGAGTTTTCATGAAAAAAAATCTACTACTAGCTAGCTTACTTTGCGCTAGCTCAATTTATGCTGCAGAAGTAAAAATAGGAGTTGTTTTACCACTTACTGGTACTTTAGCAGCCTATGGTAATGATGTATATGAGGGCATTAAACTAGCCAATACCTTAAATCCAAATTTAAAAAATGGAGATAGTATTAAAATTATAGCTATTGATACTAAAGGCGATAAAATAGAAGCAGCAAATGCTACTACTAGACTTATCTCTCAAGATAAAGTTTTGGGTCTTATAGGTGAAGCTGTGACACCAAATACTATGCAAGTTTTATCTATAGCTGAAGAAAGAAAAATTCCTGCTATAGCTCCAGTTGCCTCAGGGGATAAACTTTTAGATAAAAAAAGCTATGCTAGTAGAGTTTGTTTTATGGATAGTTTTCAAGGAGATAAATTTGCAAACTATGCATATAAAGATTTAAATTTAAAAAGCGTGGTTGTTATAGTTGATCAAAGCAATGTATATTCATTGGGCCTAGCAAGAGCTTTTGAAAAAGAATTTAAGCAAAATGGTGGAAAAGTACTTAAAAAATTAACCATTTCTTCAGGTGATAAAGACTTTAAAGCCATTGTTTCGCAACTTAAAAGTATCAACCCTGATTTTGTTTATATGCCAATTTATCATCCAGAGGCTGCCTTAATAGCAAGACAAGCAAAGGCGGTTGGATTTAACAAACTTTTAAGCGCAGGAGATGGAGTAAATAATAAAACATTTATTGAGCTTGGTGGAGATGCTGTAAATGGAGTGGTATTTACCGATAGTTTTGATTATAACAATCCTCCAACAGCTTTGTCTAAAAATTTCATCAATGCCTATGAAAAAGATCATGGCACCAAAGAACTTCCAGCATTTTCTGCTATGGGGGCTGATGCTTATTATGTAATGGTAAATGCAATGAATGAATGCGCTAGCAATCTTAATGCACAATGCATTAATGAAAAAATTCACTCAACTAATAATTTTGAAGGCGTGGGTGGAGTTATAAGCATAGATGCTAGTGGCAATGCAAGTCGTTCTGTAGTTATAAAAGAAATACAAAATCAAAAACAAGTATATAAAACTATTATCAATCCTTGAAAGGTAAACTATGAAAAAAATTAGTATAGCTATATTATCTATCATAGCTTGCAATATCATACAAGCAAAAGAAATCAACATTGGCGTAGTTTTACCTCTGACAGGTTCTACGGCAGCATATGGACAAAGTGCTTTAGATGGAGTGAAAATTGCAAATTCTATGAAAAACACACTAAACAATGGAGATAAAGTAAATTTAGTAGTAGTAGATACAAAAGGTGATAAAATAGAAAGTGCCAATGCTAGTACAAGATTAGTTTCACAAAACAAAGCTTATGCACTAATTGGCGAAATGCTAACAGCTAATACTTTGCAAGTAATAAGAATTGGCGAAGAAAAAAAGATCCCAGTGGTTGCTCCTGCAGCTACTGCTGATAAAATTTTAAATAAAAAATTATATGCCAGTAGGGTTTGTTTTATGGATAGCTTCCAAGGCTCATCTTTGGCTAGTTATGTAAAAAATAAACTAAACTATACTAAAGCTGTGATAATCAGCGATCAAAGCACGGATTATTCTTTGGGTTTAACTAGAGCCTTTGAAAAAGAATTTAGCAAGCAAGGTGGAAAAATTTTAGATAAATTTAGAATCACAGCAGGTGATAAAGACTTTAAAGCTATTCTTGCACAAATTAAAAATTTAAAACCTGATTTTATTTATCTTCCAGTATATTATACCGAAGCTTCTTTATTTGCACGCCAAGCAAAAGCAATGGGCATAAATATCCCTATGGGTTCAGCAGATGGAGTGGCTGATGAAACCTTTATTAATCTAGCTCAAGATGCTGCAGAAGGATATTTATTTACTGATAGCTTTGATTATAACAACCCTCCAACACAACTTTCAAAAGACTTCATACTAGCTTATGAAAAAGAAAAACAAAACAAAGAGGTTCCAAACTTCACAGCTATGGGCGCAGATGCATATTTTGTAATTTTTGAAGCTATGCAAAAATGTGTTGATAATTTTAACAGTGAATGTATCAACAACAATATCCATACTACTTCAAAATTTGAAGGTGTTAGCGGAGTAATTAGCATTGATAAAACGGGCAATGCTACGCGTTCAATTGTTATAAAATCAATAGAAAATCAAAAGCAAATTTACAAAGATACGATTCTTCCGTAAATAAAATTTTAAGAGGTTCAATGGATAGTTCTTTAATTTTACAGCAAGTTATAAATGGTTTTAGCTTGGGCAGTATGTATGCACTTATTGCTATAGGCTATACAATGGTCTATGGTGTTTTAAGATTAATTAATTTTGCGCATGGTGATATCATGATGGTAGGTGCATACTCAGCTTTATTTTGTGTTACAAGTATGAATGTGCCTTTTTTAGGAGCTCTTTCTTTGGCTATGTTATTTGCGGCAGCTTTAGGTATAGCTATTGACAGAGTAGCTTATAAACCTCTAAGAAAAGCACCTAGAATTTCTTTACTTATTACAGCCATAGGTATAAGCTTCTTAATACAAAATGTATTTAATGTCTTATTTGGCTCAACACCAAAATATTTTCCTGTACCAAGTTATCTTGAAACGGTGATTAATTTTAATAATATCAGTATTAGTATTAATAATATTTTAGTACCTATCTTAACATTTTTTATACTATTAGTGGTTTTATTTATACTCTATAAAAGCAAATATGGCATTGCTATTAGAGCTTTAGCTTTTGATATTCATACTGTAAATTTAATGGGAATTGATGCAAATCGTATTATCGCTATTGTATTTGCATTAGGCTCAGCTTTAGCTGCTATTGGTGGTATTTTTTGGGCCGTTAGTTATCCTTCTGTTGAACCTAGCATGGGAACTCTTATAGGGCTTAAAGCTTTTGGAGCTGCGGTTTTAGGTGGTATTGGTTCGGTTGCTGGAGCTGTTTTAGGTGGTTTGATTATAGGATTTACAGAAGTTGTTGTTGTTGCTATTTTTCCTGATCTTTCTGGTTTTAAAGATGCTTTTGCATTTATCTTTTTAGTATTGATTTTGCTTTTTAAACCAACTGGAATTTTGGGTATAAATTTTGAAAAAAGTAGGTTTTAAGATGGTTGCAAGAAAAATTACACATTTAAGTTTTTTTATCATAGCACTTGCTTTTCTTTTTATATCTCCTTATTTTTTCAATGATTATAAAATAGGAATTTTAAGTAATATTGCTATTTTTGTTATCTTGGCAGTAAGCTATAATCTTATCAACGGGGTTACAGGACAATTTTCGCTAGAGCCAAATGGCTTTGTAGCTATAGGAGCCTATGTTGCAGCTTTAGTATTGCTTACAAGTGAAAGTAAAATCGACCAGTTTTCTTTAGAAGATCCAAGTAGCTTTATTTTGATGATTCATTCACCAAGTTTTATTGTAGCCTTACTTGCTGCTGGACTTTGTGCTATGCTTTTATCTTTAGTTTTAGCTTTTGCAGTATTTAGAGTTAGAGGGGATTATTTAGCTATTGTAACACTAGGTTTTGGTATTATCATTAAGCTTATGGCGATTAACTTTGCTTCTGTTACAAATGGCTCTTTAGGTTTAAATGACATTCCTAAACACACTACTTTATACTGGAGTGGTGGGATTGCCATATTTTCAGTTATTATCATCTTAAACATTGTTAGTTCAAAATTTGGTAGAGCTATGAAAGCTGTAAGAGATGATGAAGATGCAGCATTGGCAATGGGTATAAACACCTTTAATATCAAAACCTTAGCCTTTAGTACTTCAGCGTTTTTAGAAGGTGTTGGGGGAGGCTTGCTTGCTTGTGCGCTAGCTTCAGTTTCACCTGAGCAATTTGACTTTTTATTTACCTTCCAACTTTTAATCATCATTGTTTTGGGCGGCTTAGGTTCAACCACTGGTGCTATTATCGGAGCTATTTTAGTAATAGGCGGAAGCGAATATTTAAGATTTTTAGATGAAAGTATGAATATTTTTGGTTATGAAACCCCTGCTATGCCTGGTCTTAGAATGGTTGTATTTTCCATTGTATTGATCTTGGTAATGCTTTTTGCAAGAAGAGGAATAATGGGAGATAAAGAATTAACAGATATTTTATTTAAGTTTTCTAAAAGGAAGAAAAAATGATTTTAGAGCTTAAAGAAATTCATAAAAATTTTGGTGGAGTTAGCGCCATAGCAAATACCTCATTTGCCATTAAAGAAAGTGAAATTTTTGGACTTATAGGCCCAAATGGTGCAGGAAAAACCACACTATTTAATATTATTACAGGAAATTATAAGCCAAGTAGCGGAGAAGTCTTTTTTCTAGGAAAAAAAATTAATCATTTAAAACCACACAAAATAGTTCATCTGGGTATAGCAAGAACTTTTCAAAATATCAGACTTTTTTCCAGTATGAGTGTTTTAGAAAATGTATTAATTGGCTTTGATCAAAGTATTAAATATAATATTTTCGAAGCCTTTTTACACCTTGGAAGATTTTCTAAAGCTGAAAAAAATGCAAAAAAAGCAGCTTATGAAATTTTAGAACAACTCAATATTGCCCATTTGGCTGATGAAAAAGCTACTAGTTTAAGCTATGGTCAGCAAAGAAAAGTTGAAATAGCAAGAGCTTTAGCAACAAATCCTAAGCTTTTATTGTTAGATGAACCTGCAGCAGGGATGAATTCTACAGAAAGTGACGATTTGGCTGAGTTAATTTTTAACATAAGAGATAACAAAAAAATTAGTGTTTTGCTTATAGAGCATGATATGAAATTTGTAAATAAACTTTGTGATAGAGTTATGGTGCTTGATTATGGTAAAACTATTTTTGAGGGAAAACCAAACGATGCGGTGCAAAACCCTGAAGTAATTAGTGCATATTTGGGAGATTTTAATGCTAGTAGTTAAAGATTTACATGTTTATTATGGTTTGATTGAAGCTGTTAAAGGTATTGATTTTACTATAAAAACAGGAAGCATAGTTAGCTTAATAGGCTCAAATGGCGCTGGAAAAACCTCAACACTCAATGCTATGCTAAATTGTGTTAAAAAAACCGGTGAGGTAACCTTTTTAGGCTATGACACTCAAAGACATTTACCGCACACCCTAGTTCAAAAAGGCATTGCATTAGTGCCTGAGGGAAGAAGGGTTTTTATCAATCTCACTATAGAGGAAAATTTAAAAATTGGTGCCTTTAATAATGCAGAAAATTATGAGCATTTAAAAAATCAAATGTATAGGCTTTTTCCAAGATTAAAAGATAAAAAAAATGCCCTTGCAGGAACTCTAAGTGGTGGTGAGGCCCAAATGCTAGCTATTTCAAGAGCGCTTATGAGCGAACCAAAACTTTTAATGCTTGATGAGCCTTCTTTAGGACTTGCACCTAAAATAGTTGGAGAAGTTTTTGACATTATAGTTAAACTAAAAGAAGAAGGAATCACCATTTTATTAGTAGAGCAAAATGCATTTTCAGCTTTAAAAATTAGCGATTATGCTTATGTTTTGGAAAATGGTAAAATCGCTATGCAAGCACCTGCAAAAGATCTTATCGGCAATGATGAGATAAGAAAAAAATACCTTGGAGCTTAATTCATGAAAAAACAACTTTTAACTTTTGGGGATATAAAAATTTCTATTTTTTTATTTTTAATTTTTGCCCTATTTTGCGCCCTAGCTACTTTCATAGAGAGCGCTTATAACACTCCAACAGCATGGGCGATGATCTATGGCTCTTCTTGGTTTGGCTTTATACAACTCATACTAGGGATTAATCTTTTAGCTGCTCTTTTTAAATACAAAATGTTTAATAAGAAAAAAATACCACTTTTAATCTTTCATATCTCATTTTTATTTATATTACTAGGCTCAGCGATGACTAGATATATGGGATTTGAGGGAAATTTGCACATTAGAGAAAATGAAAAAAACAATATCATTGAAACTTCAAAAAGCTATATTTACATAGCAACCTTAAAAGATGATAAAGTATATAGCGCTTCAAAATCTGAATATATCGCAACCTTGCCTTTTGTAAATGATTTTTCATTTGATTTAATCTTGCCTGATGAAAAAGCTCAAATTGCATATGAAAATTTAATCTTAGATGCAAAAGAAGTTTTTATTGATGATAACAATTCTGCTCCACTTTTATCCTTAATGCTTTCACAAAATAATGAATCCAAAGAATTGCTTTTTCAAGCAGGAGATATTGAAAATATCAGTGGCATTAATATAGCATTTTTAAATGACTCTGTTCCAAGTCCTTATATAAAAATCGATAAAGAATTAAAGCTTAGTGCTGATTTTGATTTAAAATACATGTCAATGAGTGATGGCAAAGAAAATATTTTAAAAGCAAACCAAAAAGCACAAGCTAAAGATTTAAGATTGTATTCTTTTAATGATATTAATTTAGTGGTTAAATTTGCTTCTTTGCATGGTAAAAAAACCTTAGAAGGTATCAATCAAGCTCAAGATGAAAGTTTTTTTACTTGGTTTAAAAATAGTTGGATAGAGCTAGGACGCAATGCTTTGATTTCTTTATTTGGCGAGGCAAAATACTGGAATAATTCTTTATTAAATAACTTCAAAGATTTTGCTCAAAGCACTAAATATATGCCAACTCAACTTTCAGATAATGCCATTAATGCTTTAAAATTAAAACTAAGCTACAAAGGAGAATCCAAAGAAGTTTTCCTAGTAGAATACAACTCACCTATTCGCATTGATGTAGCAGGTCAACCTTTCTTTTTAAGATGGGGCCCTAAAGGAATAGAAATGCCGTTTGAAATGTACTTAAAAGACTTTGAATTAGAACGCTATCCTGGATCAATGTCGCCTATGTCTTATGCAAGTTATGTAGAAATTGACAATGCTAACAAGAAACTAGAGTATAAAATTTTCATGAATAATGTTTTAGATTATGAAGGTTATAGATTTTACCAAAGCTCATATGATCAAGATGAACTTGGTACCATTCTTTCAGTTAATAAAGATCCAGGTAAAATTCCTACATACATAGGATATTTTTTACTCACACTGGGAATGTTTTTAAATGTTTTAAATCCTCATTCAAGATTTAGAACCTTAGCTAAATTAATCAATCAAGACACCCTGAAAAAAACAAGTGCTATTTTAGCTTTTATATTAGTTTTATTTACAGGCCAAAATACTTACGCAAATGAGCCTATCAAGGTAGATGAAGCACACGCTAAAGAACTTGCTTCTTTGATAGTACAAAAACCTGATGGCAGAATGGTTCCTTTTAATACTTTGGCCATGGAAGTTTTAGAAAAAATTCACAAAACAACGACCTTCCAAGGACAAAGCGCTGAAGCAACAATCATATCAATGATTTTTGATGGTAGTGCATGGTATGATAAAGATATTATTTTTATGCCAAGCAGTCGTTTAGTTAATGAGGAAATTTCTAAAATTTTAGAAATTGAGCCTAGAGCCTATACTAGTTTTAAAGATTTTTTCACTACAGATTCATATAAGCTACAAAAATATGTAGAAAATGCCAATAGAAAAAATCCAAACCGCAGAAGTGTTTTTGATAAAGAAATCATCAAGCTTGATGAAAGAGTTAATATTGTAAATTTAATTTTCTCAGGTGATATTTTTAGATTTATTCCTTTGCAAAATAGCACAAATAATCAATGGGTAGCACCGCGTGAAGCCTATATAGGATTGAAAGGCGAAGAAGGTGTGGAAGTTAAAAGTATTTTAGAAAACTATTTTAATGCAGTTAGTAATTCCATTATACATAATAACTGGGATGAAGCAACTAAAAACTTAAATGCTATCAAAAATTACCAAGAAAAATACGGCCATGAGGTTATGCCTAGTGCTAAAAAAATTAACACTGAAATCTTTTTCAATAAAAGTCAAATTTTCCTAAATCTTACCCCTCTTTATCTTTGTGCTGGATTTTTGCTTTTAATTATAGTTTTTATTAAGATGCTGCTGCCAAAAATCCGCATTGACTTTATTTTTAAATGTGTTTATGTATTTAATATTGTGGCATTTTTCATCCATACTTTAGGTTTGGCTTTGCGTTGGTATATAGCAGGTCGCGCGCCATGGAGTAATGCCTATGAAAGTATGGTTTATATAGCTTGGGCTTTATCATTATCTGGAATTTTTTTCTCAAGAAAAAGTCCTATTGCGCTTTCTTTAACTTCTATTTTAGCAGGTGTTACTTTAGGTGTGGCTCATCTTAGCCAAATGGATCCACAAATTACTAATTTAGTTCCTGTGTTACAATCATACTGGTTGACCATACATGTTTCAGTTATTACTGCTAGTTATGGATTTTTAGGTTTATGTGCTTTACTTGGAATTTTTGTATTAGTTTTATTTTGCATGCTTAAAAACAATGGCAAACATAATGAAAATATTTTAAGAAATATCACAGAAGCCACAAGAATCAACGAAATGGCGATGATCTTAGGACTTTGCTTACTTACAGTTGGAAATTTCTTAGGTGCTATATGGGCAAATGAAAGCTGGGGAAGATATTGGAGCTGGGATTCTAAGGAAACTTGGGCTTTAATTAGTATTTTAGTTTATGCGGCTATTTTACACATTAGAATGGTGCCAAAATGGGCAAATCAATACACTTTTGCACTTTGTTCCATGTTTGCATACTGGGTGATTATTATGACTTATTTTGGAGTAAATTACTTTTTAACTGGTATGCATTCTTACGCAGCAGGAGATTCAGTAAAAATTCCTGATTATGTATATTGGGGCTTTTTATTTATGGTGGCATTAAGCATAGCAAGTTATTTCAAAAAATCTTATGCAAAAAAATTATAGGAAAGTTTTAAATGAATAATTCTCTTTTTATATTTTTGATTATTGCTTTAGTTGTGGTTATTATACTTGGAATTCTTTTGGTTTTATTTTTTACACATAAAGATAAAAACTCAAACAAATCAAACATCACCAAGACTCAAAAAATAAGCAATATAGAAGATTTTATATCTAAAGCCAATAATGCAAAAAATTCTCAAGAAATTCAAGCTTTAATTTTGCAGTTTTTAAATTCACAAAAATTAGGATCTAACCCAAAAGATAGCGCCACCAAAAGAAAACTTGATTTTATTAGTGCTATTTCAGCAAATGCCAATGCCACTCCTAAGAATATTTCGTTTTTAAATAATGAATTAAAAAAAAGATATAAAGCTTTAAAAAAAGAAATAGATGCCTATGAACAAATAGGTCTAGCAAAAAGAAAAATGAGACAATCTTAAGGTTTTTTAATGAAAAATATAAGAAATTTCTCAATCATAGCTCATATTGATCATGGAAAAAGCACGCTAGCTGATAGGATTATTAGCGAATGTGGTGCAATTAGCGATAGATTAATGAGTAATCAAGTTATGGATACTATGGATATAGAAAAAGAACGCGGTATCACTATAAAAGCTCAATCTGTTCGCTTAAATTATAAATTTAACAATGAAGAATATGTATTAAATTTAATCGACACTCCAGGCCATGTGGATTTTTCTTATGAGGTAAGTCGTTCTTTGGCAAGTTGTGAGGGAGCTTTACTTGTAGTTGATGCTTCACAAGGAGTTGAGGCACAAACTATAGCAAATGTTTATATAGCTTTAGAAAATAATCTTGAAATCATCCCTGTTATAAATAAAATAGATCTTCCATCAGCTGATATTGAAAAAGTAAAACATGAAATAGAGCATATTATAGGAATTGATTGTTCTAGTGCAATTTGTGTTAGCGCAAAAACAGGTGTTGGCATAAAGGAACTCATAGAAACTATTATCACAAAAATTCCTGCTCCAAAAACAAATGATGAAGCGCCAACAAAAGCTTTAATCTATGATTCTTGGTTTGATAATTACTTAGGCGCTTTAGCTTTAGTTAGAGTTTATGAGGGAAATATCGCTAAAAATGAAGAAGTGCTAATAATGAGCACAGATAAAAGACATATAGTTCAAGATCTTTTCTATCCACATCCACTAAGCCCTATAAAAACTAAAAAATTAGAATCAGGCGAAGTTGGTGTTATCGTACTTGGGCTTAAAAATGTTGCTGATGTGCAAGTTGGTGATACTATAACACTAACTAAAAACAAAGCAAAAGAAGCTATTGGTGGTTTTGAAAAAGCCAAAGCTTTTGTTTTTGCAGGATTATATCCTATAGAAACGGATAAATTTGAAGATTTAAGAGACGCACTTGATAAATTAAAACTCAATGATAGTTCCATCACTTATGAGCCTGAAACTTCTTTGGCTTTAGGATTTGGCTTTAGGGTTGGTTTTTTGGGTCTTTTGCATATGGAAGTTATAAAAGAAAGATTAGAGCGTGAGTTTAATCTTGATTTGATCGCAACAGCTCCAACCGTTACTTATGAAATTTATCAAACTGATGGAGAAATTTTAAAAATTCAAAATCCAAGCGAACTACCACCTGTAAATAAAATAGATCACATCAAAGAACCTTATGTAAAAGCAACTATCATTACTCCAAGTGAGTATTTAGGAAATTTAATCACTCTTTTAAATCGCAAGCGTGGTATGCAAGTTAAGATGGACTATATCACTCCAGAGCGTGTTTTACTTGAATATGATATCCCTTTAAATGAAATAGTAATGGACTTTTATGATAAATTAAAATCTCTAACTAAAGGTTATGCTAGTTTTGATTATGAGCCTATAGAATTTAGGGTTGGAGATCTTGTAAAACTTGATATAAAAGTAGCTGGTGAAAATGTAGATGCACTAAGCATTATAGTGCCAAATGAAAAGGCTTTAAGTAAGGGTAGAGAACTTGTAAAAGCTATGAAAGAAATAGTTCCAAGACAACTTTTTGAAGTAGCAATACAAGCTAGCATAGGCAATAAAATCATAGCAAGAGAAAATGTAAAATCTATGGGAAAAAATGTTACTGCAAAATGCTATGGCGGTGATATTACTAGAAAAAGAAAATTGTTAGAAAAGCAAAAAGAAGGTAAAAAAAGAATGAAAGCCATAGGTAAAGTTCATTTACCTCAAGAAGCATTTTTAAGTGTTTTAAAAATAGACTAAATCCCTAGTTTGTACACTAGGGATATTAATTAAGCGTTGATATCTAAAGAATTTCCACCCAATTCATTAATTTTTTGAGTTACTTTTTCAATAGCCTTATCCATGGTTTCATAGCTAATATCAGGAAGCTTGCCACCCCACATTTTTTCAGCTTGCTCAAATCCTGTTTTCAACCCTTCTAAACCTTTTTGTAGCTTATCCAAATCACCTCCGGCTCCATTTATAACAAAATCAGCCAATCTTTGAGATGTCTTTGCTACACCAAAATATCCATCTTCCCCAATAAGCTCTTTTGCTTCATCAGCATTTAAACTAAGTATATCTTTACCTTCATATCCTATAGCTTTAAAATCTACATTTGATAAAATAGCTGTTAAAGAATCCTTAGATTGAGCTCCTTGAAAAATTCCAGCTTGAGATAGACTATTAGATGAACTCATACTAAATGCTTGTTGCATAAAACTCATAGTATACAGCTCAGTTATACCTTTTCCGCCTATACTAGCAAGTTTACTAAGCTTATCCTCATCTATATCTTTTGTGCTATTAGCGCTTTTAGTATTAGCATCTTCAAGCTTAGTATTCAAATCAGCCTTCCTGTTGCCAATCTGTGACTCCACTGCCACGCGTGAATACGAATTTATTTGCATCCTTGCTCCTTTGTTTGTGGGTTTATGAAAATCGGATAAAAATTATTAAATTTTATATTAAGAAATTTATAACCACCACTATAATATAATTTCTTTTATTTATTGTATTTTTAAAATTTAGGTGAGATAAATGTTATTTAAAGATTTTTTCATAATCATTGTTGATCCGTATTTTAAAGATATCATAGAAGGCATAGAATCTCTTTATTAAATTTATTTTATTTTAAAAAAACCATATAAATAAAATAATTTTTAATAAGGAAAACCTATGTCAATACATAATTTTTATGCTACATCAAATCCTACCAAACTTTTTATAAAATGCGCTCTACCAAATATGGCTAGTATGGCTTTTATTTATCTTTATGTGATTATTGATGGAATTTTTGTTGGAAGATATTTGGGCTCAGATGCACTTGCTGCTATGAATTTAATGATGCCTTTTATCATGATAAGCTTTGCCCTAGCTGACATGATAGCTATAGGATCATCAGTACAAATAGCTATTAATCTTGGCAAAGAAAAAGTTGAAAAAGCAAGAGCTATTTTTTCTTTTTGCATAGTTCTTATTTTTGCAATTTCTTGCTTAATGGGAATTTTAGGATTTTTCTTAGCACAAGCACTAAGTGCTTTTATGGGAGCTGATGAGAATATTCAAAACTTATCTACTGAATATATGCAAATTTTTGCTATTTTTGCTCCCTTTACTATGTTAGCTTTTGCTATGGATAATTATCTTAGGATTTGTGGGAAAAATTTTTATAGCATGATAGTTAATGTAGTTACTGCTTTGAGTAATATTTTTCTTGATTGGCTTTTTATAGTGGTTTTTGATTGGGGGCTTTTTTCAGCAGCTTTAGCAACTTGTATAGGTATGTTTTTAGGAAGTATTTTAGGGATATTACCTTTTGTTTTTAAGGATTTGGTTTTAAAATTTAAAAAACCAATAATCAAACTACAAATACTAAAAAATATACTCTATAATGGCTCATCTGAATTTTTTTCTAATATTTCTAGCTCTTTTTATACTATCTTAGCTAATGCTTTTTTGCTTGAACTTTCTGGAAATACAGCTGTTGCAGCATTTTCAGTGATTTTATACCTTAGCACTTTTATTTTTATGTTAATTTTAGCAATGTGTGATGCTATGCAACCTGCATTAAGTTATAATTATGGGCACAAAAATATTGCAAGAATTCAAGCTATTTTTAAAAGAATATTTTTTGCTTCTTGGATTGTAAGCATAGTAGTATTTTTACTTGTGTATTTTTTTAATGATATTTTAGTAAACATTTTTAATAAAGATAATAACCAAAATTTTGCCCACATAGCACAAAATGCTTTATATTTGTTTTGTTTTTCATTTTTATTTTCATGGTTTGGAAAAATTTGTGCATCATTTTTTACAGCACTTGATAAACCCTTATTATCATTAGGAATTTCTATTACTCAAAGTCTTATTTTTCCAAGTTTAGCTTTGCTTATACTAACGCATTTTTTAGGAATAAATGGGGTTTGGCTAGCTACTTTAGTGGGTGATATTTGTATGATTTTTATTGCTTCATTTTTTCTATATAAAACTTTTAAGACTCTAAGCTCTTAGCTAATTTTATACAAGAATTTAAATCTTGTTTTTCACATATATATAAATTTTTAAAATTACTAAGTTTTAAAGCCGTGCTTTGGCCTATAACTACGGCTTTATCATTTTCCTCTAAGTTAAAAAATTTAAAAAAAATTTCCACACTCGATGGAGCACTAAATACAAAAACACTTGGATGAAAAATATTCAATTCATTTTCATTTGGCTTTATGGCTATATTTTCATAAACGATAATTTGCTTTAAAAAAATACCTTCCTTTAATAAATTCTCATCAAGCTTTGAACTAATTTGCCTAGCTCTTAAATATAAACATTTTTTATTTTTAAACTCAGGTAAAAATTCACTAGCTAAATTTTTACCATAAGCCATACTAGGATATTTAATATTTTTAAAGCCAAGCTCTTTTGCAAATTCAGCACTCTTTTTACCCACTGCATAAATTTTAATGTCAAAATCAATCTTATTTTTGCTCAAAATCAACGCTTTTAATGCATTTTTAGAGCTAATGATCAAACAATCAAATTCCTTTAAATTAACTTCAAAATCAAAATATTTAATTTCATTTAATCTTATATTTTTGACCCCATCAAATTTTTTATCGCCTATAAAATAAATCATTATTTTCCTATAAAAGTTTTATCAAAATTTGATCTTAAATTTAAAGTTGCCATATAAGGATCACTTGCTTGCATGATAGCTCTAATTACGGCTATACCTTGGATATTGCAGTCTTTAAGCAAATTTAAATTTGTTTCATCTATCCCGCCAATAGCCACAATTGGCAAAGTGCTTAAATTTGAAATTTCTTTTAAACCATCTATACCAAGAATAGCACAATCTTGCTTACTAGGCGTTGCAAAAACAGCCCCTACTCCAAGATAAGTAGCATCTTGAATGTTAGCAAGTTCGCTTTTATGATTGATTGTAAGTCCTATGATTTTATCCTCACCCAAAAGCTCTCTTGCTTTTTTTAAAGGCATATCTTTTTGGCCAATATGCACTCCATCTGCATTAACAGCCATGGCTATATCAATTCTATCATTTATCACAAATGCAGTGTTGTATTTTTCGCACAAAGTTTTAACCTTTAGTGCAAGCTTGTAAAATTCTAAGGTGCTAAGATTTTTTTCTCTAAGTTGCAAAATATCAATTTTTGCTTTTAATGAAGCCTCTAAGATATTTAAAAACTCACTTTCGCTTTTTTCACCCTTGCTTGCAACAAGATAAATTTTAAATGATTTCATATTTTGCTCTTTTTTTAACATCTTCATCATTTAAATTACTCAAAGCATCTATTAAATTTACCCTAAAACTTCCACTTCCATTAGAAATTTCTTCAGCCATCTCACATGCTATGTCAAAACTTAACATCGCCTGCAAACTTGCTTGAAATTTATCTTCTATAACCCCAGCAAAAACTCCACACATAGAAGCACACATACAACCTGCTCCAGTGATTTTAGTAGCCATTATAGAACCATTGTAAATTTTTGCAATTTTTTCACTTGAGATGATAAAATCAACTTCACCACTTACTACTAAAATTCTATTATGCCCTTTAGCATACTCACAAGCCTTATCTAAAAAATGATCATTAACAACAAAAGTATTATCAGTACCCTTTGCTTTTCCATCTAAACCAATAACACTAGCTATCTCAGAAGCATTTGCTTTAATAATGCTTATTTTGTAAGAATTTAATAATTTTAAATTAATAGCATCTCTAGCCATGCTCACACCCAAAGCAACAGGATCTAAAACAATAGCCTTATTTAAATTTCCATAAAATTTAGCACTCTCATACATAGAATTTGCAACTCTTTCATTGATAGTTCCTGTGTTTAAAACCAAACAATTGCAAATTTTAGAAAATTCTTCTTGTTCTTGTATAAAATCAGCCATTATTGGGCTTGCACCTATAGCTATACTAGCATTTGCACAATCATTTACCGTCACATAATTTGTTATATGATGAATCAAAGGTTTTACTTTTCTTATTTTTTCAATATACATTTTTTATTCCTCATCAAATTTAAAAAAATGATTTGTAGGGCCACAACCCTTGCCAAGCTCTAAAGAATGTAAGATAGCATTATAAACATATTCTTTAGCAAGTTTTATAGCCTCATGTTTATTTTTACCTAATGCAAGATTACTTGCTATGGCTGAGCTTAATGTACAACCCGTACCATGCGTATTTTTTGTATTTATTTTTTCACCTTTAAAAATGCTAAATTCTTTTCCATCATAAAAAATATCATCGGTATTTTTTTCATTATGCCCACCTTTAATCAAAACACTCTTAGCACCAAGCTCAAAAAGCTTTATAGCTGCTTTTTTCATATCCTCTTCATTAAGTATTTTAAAATCGCATAAAAATTCAGCCTCAGGAATGTTTGGAGTAAGCACATCAGCTAAAGAAAGAATTTCATCTTTAAAAAACTGACAATTTTCCAAAGGCATTAGCGCATAACCATTTTTAGCAAACATCACAGGATCAATTACAATATTTTTTGATTGAAATTTAAGCAAATTTTCTTTTACACAAGTTATGATTTCTTTTGAGCCTAACATTCCAATTTTCACAGCTTTTGGCTCTATATCTTCATAAATTGCTAACATTTGTTCATCTATTATTTTAGTTGGTATATCAAAACAAGAAATAACCCTAGCAGTATTTTCTGCAACCACGCTTAAAACCACACTCATACCAAATAAATTATGAGCACTAAAAGTTTTTAAATCAGCCTGCAAGCCAGCCCCACCACTACAATCACTTCCAGCTATTGTTAGTATAGGAATTTTTGTTTTTGTTTTTGCTTGTATCATTAAATTATCCTTTTATAAAAAAGGAAAGTTTTTGCAAGAAATTCAAAGTTTGCATTACCAAACTTCTCAAGGGTCGAAGCCAAACTTCCTCTCAGCAAAAGCTCCCCATTGGCTAAAAATTATATCTTAGTTTTAATTAATTTTAAAAAATATTTCAAATTACTGCTATAATTTTGAAAAAACTACACATTTTTTGAGGAAAAAATGACTAAGATTATTTTTATATGTTTAGGAAATATTTGTCGCTCTCCTATGGCTGAATTTATCATGAAAGATCTTTTGATAAAAGAAAATTTAAGTGATAAAATTAGCGTTTGTAGCGCTGGAACATCAGGCTATCATGATGGAGAAGATATGCACATAAAAACCAAAGTCATGTTAAATAATAAAAATATCAACTCCAAGCCATTTTGCAGTCAAAAACTAAACTTAAAAATGTGCGAAGAAAATGATTTGATAATTGTTATGGATAATTCTAATTACAATGATGTAGTTAAAAATTTTCCAAATTTTAAACACAAAATTCGCAAAATCACTTCTTATGCTTTAGAATTAGGATATGATGAAGTTCCCGATCCTTGGTATAGTGGAAATTTTGAAGAAACTTATACTATACTTTCTAATGCTTGTTCTAATCTTTTAAAATCGCTTTATAAAAATTTAAAATAACATTTAATTTGTTTTTTAATTTTATTACTTTAAAAAATTTACCTCAAGGCATGTAAAAATTTTTTGCTTAAAAATTATAAAACCAACCATCAATCTTAATACCGTTATTATACACTTGATAATGCTTATCATTAATCTTGTTTTTGCAAAAAACTCCAAGCTAATACTCTTAGAAATTTAACTTAATTAATATAAGATTTTAAACAAACTCCATCTACATTTAATTCATAAGCTTTTTTTAGATTATTTTTTAAAGCATCAAGCAAAAATACAATTTTAGAATCAAACATATAAAACTCGGCCATCTTTGATGCGATTTTTGCCAAATTTTCATCTTTTATTAAAATGTATTTAGCACCCAATGCATTAGAAAGTAAAATTTCTTCTTCATTTTTAACAAAAATACCAAAATCTACTTTTTCATCTTTTGCATTTTTAATAACCGATTCATCATATTCAAAACAATTCACATTGGTTTTAATAAAAATATTTTCATAATGACTAAATTTTTGCATATTTATCAAAGGATGTCCAAAAATTAACATAGCTTTTCCTTTACTTTTAAAAGACAATAATTTCTAAAACCACGATTGAAAATTTTATAATCTTTCATTCCTTGTAGTTCATCATAAACCTCACTACCTTTATAAAGTAAAAATGAAGTTTTTTCATCGTAAAAACCATTTGAAATTTCAATCAAAGGTTTTATATCCATCAAAGCTCTTGAGGTGATTAAATCTACTTTAAAAGATGGATGATTTTGTAATTTTTCTTTTATAATATTTATATTTATCAAATTAAGCTCAGTTTTAATCACTCTTAAAAAAGAAGCCTTTTTAACGCTGGGCTCAAATAGAAAAAAACTACTATTTTCCAAAATGCATGCTAAAAATATCGCAGGAAAACCAGCCCCACTTCCAATATCAACAATCTTTTTTTTATCAGTCAAATCGCAATAGTCTAAAATTTTTATACTATCAATGATATTACCATCTATATCTTCAAGATGAGTTAGATTATGCACAGCATTAAATTTTTTTAGCAACTCTTTATAAAGTATGATTCTTTGGTAAAAATCATCTTTATTTGCAAAATCTTTTAAAAAATTTAATTGCTCTTCATAAATTTTCAATTTAAATGCCCCATTTGCGTATGTTTAATTTCCAAATAATCTTTATTAAAACGATTTGCTTCAATTAAAATAGGAATTCTTAAATTTACTTTTCCTTTTAAAGAGCTAAGTTTTTCAGGATTATTAGTCAAAAGATTAATCTTAGTAATCTTATAATGATTAAGTATAAAATCTACTATTTCATAACTGCGTTCATCTGCCTTAAATCCTAATTGATGATTCGCCTCTATAGTGTTAAAACCTTTATCTTGCAAAGCATAAGCATTAATTTTATTAAAAAGTCCTATGCCTCTTCCTTCCTGTCTTAGATAAATCACCATGCCGCCATGCTCTTGGATATATTTTAATGAAAAGTCAAGTTGCTCGCCACAATCACATTTTAAACTTCCTAAAACATCACCTGTTAAACATTCTGAATGGATTCTAATATTAACTTCTTTTTCTAATTTTCCTTTAAAAATACAAAGATGTTCTTTGTCATTTTCTTTAAAACTTTGTATATTAAATTCTCCAAAACGAGTGGGAAGTTTTGCTATTTCAGAAATTTGAATAGTCATTATTTTCTTCACCTTTTTACAAAAAATATGCTAGAATTTAAGCAATTTTAACAAACAAAAAGGAAATTTATGTTTAAACGCTTTAGAAGATTAAGACTAAATGAAAATATTAGAAGTCTAGTAAAAGAAAATACTTTAAATTTAGATGATTTAATCTACCCCCTTTTTGTTGTAAATGGCACTAATATTAAAAATGAAATCGCATCTATGCCAGGTGTGTTTCAAATGAGCTTAGATGAAATTTTAAAAGAATGCGAAGAGCTAATTAATCTTGGTATTAAAGCTATTATTTTATTTGGTGTGCTAGAAAGCTCTAAAAAAGATAGCTGTGGAAGTGATGCATTGAATGATGATGGTTTGATTGCTACAAGTCTAAGGGCCATTAAAGCAAAATTTCCGAATTTAGTAGTGATTACTGATCTTTGTTTTTGTGAGTATACTGATCATGGTCATTGTGGTATTATTGATCCAAAAAGTAAAAGCGTGGATAATGATTTAACTTTAGAAATTTCAGCTAAACAAGCTCTAATTCATGCCAAAAACGGTGCTGATATGATAGCACCAAGCGGTATGATGGATGGCATTATTGAAACTTTAAGAAAAACTTTAGATGAAAATGGTTTTGAAAATTTACCTATTATGGCTTATTCTACCAAATTTGCCTCAGCTTATTATGGACCTTTTAGAGATGTGGCTGATTCTGCGCCAAGCTATGGGGATAGAAAAACCTATCAAATGGATTTTGCTAATGGCAAAGAAGCCTTATGCGAGAGCTTAGAAGATGAAAAACAAGGTGCTGATATTTTGATGGTTAAACCAGCACTTGCGTATTTAGATGTAGTTAAAGATATAGCAAATCATTCCAAGCTTCCACTTTGTGTATATAATGTAAGTGGCGAATATGCTTTATTAAAAGCAGGTCAAAAAGCAGGTGTGATTGATTATGAAAAAATAGTGCTTGAAACCATGCTTGCATTTAAAAGAGCAGGAGCTAAGCTTATCATAACTTATCATGCAAAAGAAATTGCAAAATTATTAAACAAGGAGTAAGATTGGATAGTCTAAGTAAAAAAAGTTCTCAAGATATCATTAATGAATTATCAAATTATTTGGGTATAGAAAAACACAATCAAACCGTATTTCATCTAACTCATATAAATGAAAAAGAAAAAAAATTAAGCTTAAAAAATGGCCATGAATTAGCACCTGAACCATGGTTTATAGTAGATGAAAACGGTGAAGTTAAAACTATGTTTTCAGTAAAAACCCTAATTGAATTTTTACAAAATGCCAAAGAGGTGCAAAAAGATAATTTTGAACTTAAATTAGAAAAGGCTATTTACCAACAAATTCCTATTGATTTTAACGATGTTTGGACAGTTGCTATGGATGAGATTAAACATCAAGTTGCTAAAGGTGTAAAAGAAGTAAATATTGATTTAGATCAACTAATTAGCAATATTCATGCTAAACATCCTAATTTGTTTATCAATATGAAAGAAATGATGCAAAAGGTAAAACCAAATGAAAGATTATAAAAGCTTTGTCAAATACTCCAAAGCAGGCCCAAGATATACATCTTATCCTACTGCAGTGGAATTTAACACTCAGTTTAAATATGAAGATTATATACAAATTTTAAAAGAACAAAAAGCACAACTATCTTTGTATTTTCATTTGCCTTTTTGTAGGAGTGCTTGCTATTTTTGTGGTTGTAATGTGATATATACTGCTAAAGAAGAAAGCAAAGAAAGATATTTAAGCTATCTTTTTAAAGAACTTGAACTTTTAGCAAATATCATCAACACCCAAAGAGAAGTAGCTCAAATGCATTTTGGTGGTGGAACCCCTACTTTCTTTTCCGCCAAGCAATTGCAAAAATTAATCTTAAAAATAAAAAACATTTTTCCAAATTTTACCCAAGATAGTGAGATAAGTTGTGAGATTGATCCTAGATTTTTAAACGAAGAGCAAGCTGATGTTTTAATTAGCAATGGTTTTAATCGTATTAGTTTTGGGGTGCAAGATTTTGATGAAAAAGTTCAAAAGGAAATTCATAGAATTCAACCCTTTGAATTAACCAAAAATGCTGTGGATATGGTAAGAAAAAAAGGCATAAAGTCTGTAAATATGGATTTAATCTATGGTCTTCCTTATCAAAGTTTAGAAAGTTTTGAACAAACTCTAGAAAAAGCATTGTTAATTAACCCTGATCGTTTTGCTATATTTAATTACGCTCATGTGCCTTGGCTTAAAAAAAATATGAGAAAATTTGATGAAAGTACATTACCAAGCCCTGATGTAAAACTTCAGATTCTAGAATATTGTGAAATTTTCTTAACTCAAAATGGGTATAAAATGATAGGAATGGATCATTTTGCAAAACCTCAAGATGAGCTTTTTAAAGCTTTAGAAAATGGTAGTTTACATAGAAATTTTCAAGGCTATACTACTAAAGGTGGGACTGATTTAATAGGCATTGGCTTAACAAGCATAGGTGAAGGGCAAAGACATTATATGCAAAATTTCAAAGACATGCCAAGCTATGAAAAAGCCATTGATGAGGGTAGATTACCTTGTGAAAAAGGCATTATGCTTGATGATGATGATGAATTAAGAAAAGCTGTCATTATGGAACTTATGAGTAATTTTGCACTTAATATAAAAAATATAGAAAATAAATTTAAGATTGACTTTTTTGAATATTTTAAACAAGATTTAAAAGAACTTGAAGAACTTAGCGAATTTGTCACTATAGATGAAAATTATATCAAAGTTAATGAAACAGGAGTGCTTTTAATACGCAATATTGCTATGTGTTTTGATAAATATTTAAAACGCATTAGTGAAGATAAAAAAGTATTTTCTAAAACGGTTTAATATGCTAAATGTTAATGAAATTTCTAATGCTTGCGTAAAATGTGGCAAATGCATACCAGTTTGTACTATACATGAGATAAACCGCGATGAGAGCACTTCTCCTCGTGGTTTTTTGGATTTAATTAGCGCTTATAAAAACCAAGAACTAGAACTTGATGAAAATCTTAAAAAAACTTTTGAATCATGTTTTTTATGCACAAATTGCGTTGAAGTTTGCCCAAGTCATTTAAGAGTAGATAGTGCTATTGAAAAAGTACGCTTTGATATAGCACAAAAATTTGGTATAGCATGGTATAAAAAACTTGCTTTCTTTTTTTTAAGACACAGAAAGACTTTAGATATCCTAGCAAGATTAGGCTATGTTTTTCAAAGTTGTGCTTTTAGCTTGCAACATAAAAATTTAGGCATGAAAGCCAAATTTAACCTACCTTTAATCAAAAAAAACCGCTTGTTACCTTCTTTAGCTAAAAAAAGTTTTTTAGCCTCTAATCCTGATTTTATAAACAATCAAGGTGAAAAGAATATAGGGCTTTTTATAGGTTGTTTGTCTAATTATTCTTACACTAATACAGGTTTTGCCTTGCTTGAAATTTGTAAGCATCTTAAAATTAATGTTGATTTGTTAAAAGATCAATCTTGCTGTGGCGCTCCTCATTATTTTACCGGAGATTTTAACAGTGTAGAAAAATTAGCTAAAAAAAATATCGTTTATTTTGAGGAAAAATTAAAAACACTAGATTATATCATTATCCCAGAAGCGACCTGCTCTGCGATGATTGATATAGACTATGAACATTTTTTCCATATGCAAAATAATGAAGAATGGGCAATAAGAGCTAAAAATATTTCTGATAAAATACTACTTGCAACAAAATATTTTTATGAATACACTAATTTAGAAGAACTTTTAAAAACAAAGAAAAAAATAAATACAAAAATTGCATATCATGACCCTTGTCATGCAAGAAAAATGCAAGGGGTTTTTAAAGAACCAAGAGCTTTGCTAAAGCAAAACTATGCTTTTAAAGAACTTATTAAGTCAAATGAGTGCTGTGGCTTTGGTGGAGTTAGCATGCAAACTGATCATTATGAAAAAGCTTTGCAAGTTGGCATAAAAAAAGCCCAAAACATACAAAAAAGTGATATAGAAATCATTAGCGCAGAATGCTCAGCTTGTAGAATGCAAATTTCGAATGCATTAGAGCATGAAAAAATTTCCACAAGATTTTTACACCCATTAGAACTTATAGCTAAAACGCTTCAAGATTAAAAACTAATCTTGATGCTTAATATCTTCAATGTTTGATCTATTTTTTTCTATTAAAATTCTATTTTGCTCTATGTTTTCACTATTTTTCTTGCATTCATTTTTTAAAATCTCTATATTTTTATGCAAAATCTTTATTTTTCTTTCATAACGATTAATCAGCAAAAACACTATAAATAAAAATAAAATTAAAATAGCCCAATTTAAAAATGCCATACTTATCCTTTCTTTAGATATATTAGTACTTTTTATCTTAAATTACAATTCTTTTTAAATTTGGAGAAAGTTTTACTAAAATTTCATAATTAATAGTATTAAAAAAACTAGCCATAACATTGGCATCATTTAAAACACAAATTACCTCACCATCATTCTCACAAGAAAAACTATCCATAGACATTTTTCCAAGTATTTTTTTACCATTAGGAAGAAAAAAATCTTTTTTACCATCATAACGCAAAAGCCCATCAGCATAACCTAAATCATAAGTTGCTATTTCGATATCTTCTTTTGCACTATACATTCCACCATAACCAACACTTTGACCTTTTTTTAACACTCTTTGGCTTAATTTTTCAGCCCATAAACTCAAAACCTTACGCAAGTCTTTACTAAAATATGCATAACCAAATTGCACAAGCCCCACTCTACAATACTCATCATCTTCTAAAGTATTTGCTCTAAATAAAGCTTCAGAATTATGAGAATGAAATACTAAGCTCTTAGCCTCTTCTTGTAATAAATTATAAATTATCTTTTTTGCGTATTGAAAATTTTGTTTTTGTACAAAATAACTTGCATCTACTTCATCGCTTCCTGCAAAATGCATCATCACTCCATGAAGTATCAAATTATTACTTTTTAACCCTTGCAGCACTTCTTGAATTTCTTCAGGTAAAATTCCATTTCTATGCATATTTGTATCTATGACTAAATGAATTTTTGTATTTTTTTTAAGCTTTTTTATATTATTTTTATCATTTAAAGCATAAATAAATTTTTCACTTTCATTGCCATGTGGATGATGAGATAAAATTAGGATATTATCAAAAATATTTTCAAGCTCTTTTGCTTCAACTTCATTTTTTACGGCTATAAAATTTATACCTTTTGCTCTAGCTATAGGAGCTAAAAGTTTAGCTCCATGACCATAAGCATTATCTTTAAAAACACAAATTACTTTTTCATAAACTCCAGCCTTAGAGGCTATTAGGTCAAGATTATACTCATAAGCTAAGCGATCAATTTTTATATAAGCCATTATTGTTCAGCTAAAATTTGCATTTTATCTTCAACTAGCTTAACATAAAGAACTTTTTCTCCTTTGAATTTATAATTAGTACTACGATAATCTTCATAAAATCCTATTCTGAAAATTTTCTCATTTTTATCATTTGGATAAGGACTTATGCTAAGATCTGAAAATTTAATAGTTTTTTCTTCTTTTTTAGCAAAAATTCTTTGCTTGTTTTTTGCAAACTGCTCATATGAAAATTTATTATTATGTTTGAATATTTTTTGATCATAAAAAGATAAGTATTTACTAATATCACTTTTTTGCCAACTATCCTTCCAAGCAAATAAATTTGCTAACAAAATAGCAACTTCTTCATGGTTTGCTCTTACTTTATTTTTTTCTTCTGTCATTGCATATGATTTTCTATCAGCGACTAATTTATTAAAATCTTCTAGCAAATCATTTTGTACAGCAATGCAACCTCTAGTTTTATAAGTATCCAAACGCGTTCCATCTAAAGGGTACCCATGAATCCAAATTCCACCACCTGTTTTACCCAAAGTTTTATCTAAAACATTTGGATAAGTTGTTGCAAAAGCAAATGGTCCATAATATGGATCACCAGGATAAAATTTCTTTCCAAGCTCATAAAAACCTATAGGAGTTTTTAAATCCCCTTCTATTTCTTTATCTCCAGCCAAGCCAGTTAAGACATCTTTTTGAATAAATTTCTTTTCTACTTTTCCATCATTATAGTGATAAACCCTGATGATTTTATCGCTTTTATTGGTCAATACAATAGCTACATTTTCTTCATAGTAACCAAGGCTAACATTTTTATCTTTTATCTCATCAAGCCAAAAATCTTTCTTGCTTAATTCTTGCTCTAACACCTTTTCAACTGCATCAATACCTTGATTTAAATAAATTTTTGCAAGATCACTTGCATTTACAAATACAACCAGACTAAATAATACCAATATAGTTTTAAACAATTTATACCTTTCTATTAAAATTTAAAACAACAAAGAGATAATTATAATATTTTTACAATAAATATATTTTTAATTTTTTCCGTGTATAATGTTTATTGATTAACTAAAAAATATAAAGGAATAATAATGAAAAAAATACTTAGTTTGGCTATATTAAGCACCTTTGCTATTGCAAATGAAATCGCTATAAATGATCCTTATATTAGACAAACTCCGCCAAATTCTAAAACAACAGCAATTTTTTTAGAACTTAAAAACAACTCTGATAAAGATATAAAACTAATAAAAGCTCAAAGCTCATTAAGTGATACAACTGAAATTCACGATCATATCATGGAAAATGGTAAAAAAATGATGGTGCAAATCCCTCAAATTACTATAAAAGCTAATTCAAGCACTGAACTTAAACCAGGTGGCATGCATATCATGATACTAAATCTTAAAGAGAATATCACGCCTCAAACCAAAGCTAATTTAACACTTTATTTTGATGATAATAGCACAATTGAACTAAAAGATATCAAGTCAAGAAGCATTAAAAAATAATGAAAAATCTACTTGCCTTTGCCCTAGCTATAATTTTTGCTATATGCGGGGCTTATTTTTATACCAATTCAACAAATTCTGGAAAAAAAAGAGAATTACTCACCACTCTAACGCCTTTAACATGCGATCTAAACACCCAAGAGTGTGAGTATAATTTTAAAGATAAAAAAGTCTTGATAAATTTAAATCCAAAGCCTATAGCTACACTAAATGAACTTGATTTAAATATCACTAATTTAGGTGAGTTTAAAAAATTAAATGCTAGAGTTTATGGACTTAATATGTATATGGGAGATATTGTTCCACAATTTAAGAAAATCAACAACACCTACCATGCTAAATTAGTTTTAAGCTCTTGCACACTAGAAGTGATGCGTTTTAGAATAGAACTTTTTGATGATGAAACTCCACTAGATTTTTATTTTGACTTTGATGTAAAAAGGTAAAGTATGAAAAAAATAAATATTTTTTTATTAATTGTGGTAATTTTTGGGGTGTTTTTTATATCAGTGCAGTATTTTGAAAATAACAAATATAATTTTCACTTAAATTCTGAAAAAGGCATACTTAGTTTAAAAGATTTTATCGGTAAAAAATTGATTGTATATTTTGGCTATACTTATTGTCCTGATGTTTGCCCTAGCGAACTTGCATTAATTGCCAATGTTTTAGAAAAAATGCCAAATAAAGAAAAAGCTCATGTGGTATTTATCTCACTAGATCCAGCAAGAGATAACAATCTAACTCAAACTAATCAGTGGGTAAAATATTTTTATCCAAATTCTACTGCTTTAGTTGCCAAAGATGAAAAGGAATTGGAAAAAGTTGCTAAAAATTATGGTGTGATATATGAAAAAATCAATCTCAAAGATTCTGCTATGGGATATTCTATAGCACATAGTGGTGAATTTTATCTGATCGATGAAAATGGAAAATTTATTAAAACTATAAAAGATATTAGTTATGAAAACTTTTTTAACGAAATTCAAAAATTCTTAAACGAATAAATTTTTACAATTTATTCGTTTCTTAAAGTATCTAAAATATCTACTTGAGTTGCTTTTTTGGCAGGATAATAAGAAGATAAACTTACAATCACAATAGCTCCAAAAAGTGTAGCGCAAAAATCAACTAAAGAAAGCTCTAATGGCAATTTACTCATACCATAAACATCACTTGGCAAAGAAATAATGTCAAAATTTCCAAGTACCCACAAAGCTATAGCTGCAAGAATCACACCTGCTATAATGCCACTTCCACCTATTAAAAACCCTAAAGAAAAAAAGGTTTTTTTAATCTCTAGTTTACTAGCACCTAAGGAAAGCAATAAAGCTATTTCACTGCGTCTATTCATTACTATCATAAGTAATGAACTAACTATATTTAAACTTGCAACTAAAATAATCAACATTAATACTATAAACAAAGCCCTTTTTTCTAAAGCAAGCGCTGCAAAGAAATTCCCATTTTGCTCCCACCAACCTATGCTAGCATATCTTGCACCCAAAAAATCTTCAATTTGTTTAATATCTTCAAAAGGTTTATTTGAATACACATGCACTCCATCGTAACTTCCTTGGGGATATGATAAAATTTTAGCTAAGGCTTTAACATCTGTATACATATAAGCTTTATCATAGGCTAATAGTCCTGAAGAAAAATCAGCCTTAACATCAAATCTTTTAACCTGTGGGATAAGCGAAAGTCCACTAGCATTAAGATTAGAAAAAATTAGAGTTATTTTTTCATTATAATCAAGTCCAAATTCATCTTTTAAACCCTTGCCAATTAAAATATCAAAACTGTCTAATTTTTTATTTTCTAAAGCTTGTGCTATGACTTCATTAATTTTTTTTTCATCTTCAAAATTAACCCCAAAAAGCATACCACCTTCTAATTTTAAATCATTTCTTGCTATTACTTGAGTAGCAATATAAGGACTAAATAATAAATTTGGGAATTTGATTCTTAACTCTTGCAGTATTTTATCATCAACACTTGCTCCAAAACGCGGTAATATAGTGATAGGATAATTCATCGTAAAAAGCTTTCTTTCAAATTCCTTATCAAAACCATTCATAATAGCCATTGCAACTAAAAGCACGCAAAGCCCTATGCTCACACCTAAAAAAGCTAAAATTTTTGAAAGCATGATAAAGGGTTGATCTTTATCAAAACGCAAATATTTAAATAATAAATAACGAGAGATACTTTTTTGCATTTTCTACTCTTAATATTTTTTTAAGTATTTTAACTTGATTTTTATAAAAGCTAGCTTTGTATTCATTTAAGATAATATACAAAGGCGCTATTATCATGAAATTCAACTATAAATCTTAAAGGTAAAATTCTCACATAAGTTTCACTTTGCGCACTTGCTTGTTCACTTTTTACAAAGTCTTTTACATCTATTTTTGAGTTCAAAAAGCAATCAATTAAATCATTTTTATGAGTATTTAAAAAGTTAAATTTATCTAACTTTGTCATTTTCTCTTCATCTACCATGCCAAAATCATTACGTACTAAAGATTTCAAGTCACTTGGTGTATAAACTAACTCACAAGCGTATTCTAAATTCTTTTTTTTACTCTTGGTCATAGCCATAGAAATAGTTTCATTTTGATGAAAAAGGATTAAATTTTTATTAGAGAGTTCTGCCCAAAATATAAATTCATCTTGGGCAGTAGCATTAAAAATTATAAGGATTAATAAGCAAACAATTCTTTCCACTTGTCAGCATCAATTTTAAGTTCTACATTTACTCTATAAAGGCCATCTTTAAAGTCTTGGTCAACTACACTTGCATTTTTAATCAAACCATTTACTTGTGCTGTGATGGTTGAACTTTTAAGCATTGCATCTTTTACTGTATCTTTACCATTAACTCTTACGCCATATAACTTACTAGCTAACTGTCTATAAGCATCAGTAATCGCTGCTCTTTTAGCTAAAGCCAAAGCTTGGCCAACAGAAACTGTATTCAAAGGAGCAATGCCCTCACCTACTGCTGTGAAAGTTAGATCATTGTCTGTACTTGTATCATTTGCAAGCATTTTTTCTTCTCTAATGATATTACGCACATCATCTTTATCTACTTTTTGAACTACAACATCAGAATTCGTAGCTTGAGTAGCTTGAGTTTGAGTAGGTTTCATACCTCTTTGATCTAGCGCACACGCACTAAAACCTAAAGCCAAACAAAACATAAAAATAACTTTTTTCATTTTTACACCTTCAATTTATTTGATATTATTTGAGATAGCAAAAAGCATTCCAGAATTTTACTATTCTAAATTTAAATCTATATTAGTTTCAGTATCTAACTCCTCATCTTCTTCTTTAGGACACTTAGCAATACTTACAACCTCATCATTTTCCACATTAACAACTATAACACCACTTGTATTTCTACCAGCTTTTCTTATGCTTTGCATGTCAACTCTAATCATCTTACCGCTAGTTGTTAGCGCCATTAAATCCATGCTTTCATCCACTATGACAACACTGATTAAATCTTTTGTTTTTGCATTAAGCTTCATACAAATAACGCCTTTTCCGCCTCTACTTTGTAGTCTATACTCTCCAGCATCGGTACGCTTACCTATACCTTTAGCACTTACACTTAAAATTTCTTGAGCATCATTTTCTATAACAACAGCACCTACAAGCTCATCATTTTTTTCTTTAAATTTAATAGCAGTCACACCTCTACTAACACGACCAATTTCTCTAACTTTAGCAAGTGGGAATTTAATACACATACCTTTTTTAGTAACTGCAAAAAGCATTTTACCAACTGCTACATTTTCTAACTCTTCGTTATTCTCAAGCACTTCATTTTCTAAATTTTCCTCATCTTCTAATGCTTGATTTGACATTTCATTTTCATCTCTTGCAACAATTATCGCAGTAACAAGCTCATCATTTTCATCTAAATTTATAGCTTTTACACCAACACTTCTTATATTTTGATATTCGCTTAAATTTGTGCGTTTTACGATACCATTTTTAGTAAAGAAACACAATGATTTACTCTCATCAAAATCAGTTGTAGGGATAATTGCCATGATTTTTTCATCAGCTTGCAAATTTATAAGATTTACCACAGCTTTTCCTTTAGCAGTCCTACTACCTTCTGGAATTTTATAAACTTTTAACCAATAAAGCTGACCACGATCTGTTACAAACATTAAAGTATCATGAGTGTTTGCTGTAAAGAAGTTTTCTATAAAATCATCATCATAAGTTGTAACTGCAACCTTACCTTTGCCACCGCGTTTTTGTTTTTCATATTGCTTACTTGGAACGCGTTTAATATAACCACGATGAGTGATAGTAACCACCATATTTTCATTAGGTATTAAATCTTCTATATCAATATCATCATAATCATCTTCAATTTGAGTAATTCTTGGTACATCAAATTTAGATCTTATTTCTTTTAGCTCATCTTTGATTAAATTTTCAAGCAAAGCTTCGCTTTTTAAAATTTCATCAAGCCTCTCTATTTCAGCTAATAATTCTTTTAATTCATTATCTATTTTTTCTCTTTCAAGTCCTGTTAAACGGCCAAGTTTCATATCTAAAATCGCGTTTGATTGAAGCTCACTTAGACCAAATTTTTGCATTAATAAATTTTTAGCTGTTGGATTATCTGGAGAATTTTTTATCAAGGCTATAACTTCATCAATATTATCTAAAGCTATTTTTAAACCTTCTAAAATATGCGCTCTAGCTCTTGCTTTTTGAAGTTCAAAAATAGTTCTTCTAATGATCACAGTTTTTCTATGATTTAAAAATAATTTTAAAAGTTCTATTAAAGAAAATACTTTTGGCTCTTTATTATGTATGGCAAGCATTATTACACCAAAGGTACTTTCCATGGTTGTTGATTTAAATAAATTATTTAAAACTATCTCACTCATAGCATCGCGTTTTAGCTCAATTACTACACGAATTCCTTCTCTATCGCTTTCATCTCTAACTTCAGCAATACCTTCAATTTGCTTTTCTTTGGCTAAATCAGCAATTTGCTCTATCAATCTTGCTTTATTGGTTTGATAAGGAAGTTCATCGATGACTATTATGTCTTTATTTGCTCTTTTTTCTATATGGGTTTTAGCTCTTACTTTAACCCTACCACGACCAGTGCGATAAGCTTCTATAATGCCTTTTTTACCATATATAATCCCACCAGTTGGAAAATCAGGCCCTTTGATAAACTGCATTATTTCTTCTAAAGAACTTTCTTTATTGTCTATTAAATATAAAAGCCCATCGATTAATTCATTTAAACTATGCGGTGGGATATTTGTAGCCATACCAACAGCTATACCACTTGATCCATTAAGCAATAAATTTGGCACCCTAGCAGGTAAAACATCAGGCTCACTCATAGAATCATCATAATTTGGTACAAAATCAACCGTATCTTTATCAATATCACGCAACAATTCTTCAGCTAAAATAGTCATTCTAGCCTCAGTATAACGCATAGCAGCAGCGCCATCCCCATCAATAGAGCCAAAGTTACCTTGTCCATCAACACTTGGATAACGCATAGAAAAATCTTGTGCCATTCTAACCAAAGCATCATATACAGCAACATCACCATGCGGATGATACTTACCTATAACATCCCCTACTATACGAGCTGATTTTTTATATGCACTACGACTTCCAACGCCTAAATCATTCATAGCATATAAAATTCTTCTATGAACAGGCTTAAGTCCATCCCTTGCATCAGGCAAAGCACGGCCTATAATAACACTCATAGAATAATCTAAATAACTACTTTTTATAGAACTTTCTATATCTATATTTTCAATATCTGAATCTTTAGTAAAAATATTTTCCATAAAAATCCTTAAAATTAATCTTTATATTTTAGCAAATTATTCTTTTGCATTAGCTAAAACTAAAGCAAAAAGTACTTTAATATTATTTTTTTCTAAAAGCTCTCTTGCTTCAAGCAAGCTTAATCCCGTAGTTACCACATCATCTACTAAAATTACAGGGTATTTTGGGCGCTTTAAAAGCTTATAAGATCTTTTATTATCTTTGCGAAATTGCAAACTTTTCCCACTATATTTAAATTCTGAATTAGCTTGCAAAGTATGATACATAGGTTTTATGAATTGAGTTTTTAAATACTTGGTTAAAATAGCAGTATGAGAGTAATTTTTATATGTTTTATCATCTAAGGCTATGGCATTAATTTCACAAGAGGGTTGAAAAAAATCTTTAAATTTGGCAAAGCTTAATTTTGCAAGTGCATTTAAAACAAAATAGCCTTGAAATTTGTGTTTAAAATAAATCAGATGCTTAATTTGTTCATATTGATAAAAATAATAAACTTTAAAATTACCCTCAAGTTCTCTTATACCTAAAGAATATTCTAAAAGTTCTTCTTTGCAAGCTGGACAAAAGCTTGCAAAGGAAAATCCATGACAGCTAAAACACCTCACAAAGAACTGATAATATCTGCAGATTTATTAGCTACTTGTTTTATAAGGAGCTGAGTGAAGAAAGGCAGATCTTTAATATTATAAAAACCTTTAACTTCTTGCTTGGTTTTAATGTTAATAGTTTTATTAGTGTTAATATCTTTTAATGTTAACTGACTAGCGATAATTGAAAATAAAGAATTAGAATCGAATTTAGAATAAAAATCATTAAAACTTAAATCTACTCTTAGAACATAAGGGGAATCTTGTGTATTTTCAACCACTACTATACCTCTATTCTCTAATTCTTCTTTTAAAAACACATAAAAATAGTAGTTAAAATTTTCATTAATATAATAATTACTTCCATTAGAAGAAGAATATTTCAAATTCTCATTTAAATCATACACTCTATGAATATAAACTTTTTTCAAAGAAGCGCTTTTATCAATTGTTCTTTTATTCGTGCAATACTTAAGTCCTACATCACTAATATACACAAGACCTTTAATTTTTGCTTCATATGCTTTAGAATCAGAAGGATTGTAACACTCTGCTTGAATTTTTATAACTTCATTAACCTTAGCTATACCTTGATTTTTAGGGTTTATAGCACAAGCACCAAAAAACAAAGTTAAAATACATACGAATATTTTTTTAAACATTATCTTTCCTTAAAAGCAATCATCTTTTTGATTAAGATGATTTTTAATCAGCAAAAATTATACCAAAAACAAATGAATTTTGCTAAAAATTACTTTTTTTCACACAAAAATAATTTTGTAAAAAAAATTATATAAAAATTAATATTTAAAAGAAAATTCATTTAGAATATGTTACAAAACTACAATATTTTAAAGGAGTTACTAAATGAGTTCGAACACAAAAACACTCATAGTCATTGCTGATTTAGTGTTATTTATCGCTTTGCTTTATTTCTCACCCTTTGGTGAAACAAAAGTAAATCAAGGCTTATCTTTACTTATTTTCGTTGCCATACTTTGGCTTAGTGAAGCACTACATGTTACCATTACCGCTATTTTGGTTCCAGTGTTAGCTGCGATCTTAGGTTTACTACCCACATCAAAGGCATTAAGCAGTTTTGCTGATTCAAATATCTTTTTATTCTTTGGAGGATTTGCGCTAGCTGCTGCGATGCATCATCAAAAACTTGACAAAATGATAGCTTATAAAATTCTTTCTTTAGCTAAGGGGCATTTAGGGTTGTCAAGTTTATATATTTTTATCACTACTGCTTTTTTATCCATGTGGATGAGTAATACCGCAACAGCAGCCATGATGCTTCCGCTTGCCATTGGTATGCTAGCTTCATTAGATGAAAAAAACGACAGAAATACCTTTGTTTTTGTACTTTTAGGTATAGCTTTTAGTGCAAGTATAGGTGGTATAGGAACCATAGTTGGAACCCCGCCAAATGCTATAGTAGCAACCCAATTAAACATAAGTTTTGCTCAATGGCTACAATATGGAATTCCAATTATGTTAGTATTTTTGCCAGCTATGATTTTAATTTTATTTTTTGTTTTTAGGCCTAAATTTAACATGAGAATTGATTTTCAAACAGATCATATAGAATTTACAAGAGCTAGAATCATCACTTTAATTATATTTTTAATAGTTGCTTTAGCTTGGATTTTTAGTGGTAAACTAGGGCCTATTATTACAGGAATTTTTGGACATAAAATAGCAAATCTTGATGCAATCATTGCTTTACTTGCAGCAATTTTAGTATGTGCTTTTAAAGTGATTGATTGGAAGAGTATACAAAAAAATACTGATTGGGGTGTTTTGATGCTCTTTGGTGGAGGTATTACTCTAAGTGTTGTATTAAAAGATTCTGGCGCCAGTAAAGTAATGGCTGACACAATCATTTCATTTATAGAAAATGGACATTTATTTGTCATAGGATTGATTGTAGCATTCTTCATAGTATTTTTAACAGAATTTACCTCTAACACAGCTTCGGCTGCTCTTTTAGTGCCTTTGTTTATTTCTATCGCAGAAACTTTGGGAGTTCCCGCTTTAGGGCTTGCTTTAATTATTGCTATAGGTGCTTCTTGTGCTTTCATGCTACCAGTTGCTACACCGCCAAATGCTATAGTTTTTGGCACAGGCCATATAAAACAACAAGAAATGGTTAAAGTTGGAATTATACTAAATATTTTCTGCTCTGTAAGTATTGCTATCATAGCTTATTTGTTTTGGCTTTAATCTTTTTAGTCCTTCTTGGACTAAAAAGATTTACAAATACATCTTGCAACTTAAAATATATTCATTTAAATCGTTATTTTTATACAAAGCTTCTCTTATACATACGCCTGCTAAATTTAATTTTTTTAAGTGATTTATAGTTTGGATATTTATCCCACCTATGGCATAAATGGGTATTTTTGAAACTTTTAACAAATCTTTTAAATTCTTGATGCCTTTTGGAGTTAAATTAGCCTTACAAGAGCTTTCAAATACATGCCCAAAAAAAGCATGATTTACTTTAAGCTCATAAGCTAAATCTAATTCTTCTTTAGAATGAATGGAAGTGCCTAAAAGCTCAAATTTTTTATAGCTTTGTGGGTAATTTTGTAAAATAAATAAAGGAGCATGAAAAAAATGATGATTTAATTTTAAACAAACTTCATAATGATAATGTAAAAAGCAAATTTTTTGAGTTTTATTGAAAATTTTTAATACTTCTTTGGCTAATTTAGCATATTCTAATTCATCTAAATGTTTTTCTCTAAGCACCAAAGCATCAATACTACTTTGGCTTAGTTTTTCAATAAAATTTAAAAAATCTCCTTGAGTATTTTGACTATCACTAATAGCAATGATTTTTTTATCCCACATAAATACTATCGCTCATTACAGCTTGTAAATTTGCATTTTTCAGCATAGTCAAAACCTCATCAACACTACGCATATCACTAATTTGAAACTGATCATCACCTTTTTTATCACCTTGATGCTCACCCACCCCCACACTCACTCCAGCACTCATTTTAGTAGCTCCTAGTTTAATAACTCCGTCTCTAAATCCTGCTCTTTCACGCGTAGAAATCGTAATACTTGCAAAAGGTAAAAACAATCTATAAGCACACAAAACTTGCAAAAGTCTTGTTTCACTTACATCTTTTGGATGAATTTTTTTATTATTGATAATAGGTCTTAGTCTAGGGATAGATAAAGCTATTTCAGCATGAGGGTATTTTTGCTGTAAAAAATACGCGTGTAAAGCCGTAGCAAAAGCATCTTTTCTAAAATCATCCACGCCAAGTAAAGCTCCAAAAGCCACTCCTCTCATACCTGCTTTCAAAGCCCTTTCTTGTGCATAAAAGCGATACTCAAATACACTTTTTTCACCTTCGATATGAATTTTAGAATAAGTTTTTTGATTATAAGTTTCTTGATAAACACTTACATACTCACAACCCTTTTCATGAAGCAATGCATACTCATCTATATTCATAGGATAAACTTCAATCCCCACAACTTTAAAATACTCTTTTGCTATCTCACAAGCTTTAGCAAGGTATTCTACGCTAGCATACTCCCTACCTTCGCCTGTTAGAAGCAAAATTTCTTCTAAACCACTTTTTTTAATCTCTTGCATTTCTTTGTGAATTTCGGCCTCATTTAGCTTAGCTCTTTTAATATTATTTCCTTTTTGAAATCCACAATAAGTACATTTACTATTGCAAAAATTAGAAAGATATAAAGGCGTAAAAAGAGAGATGGAATTTCCAAAGTGTCTTCGAGTAACATAGCTTGATTTTTGTGCCAAATCTTCTATGAAATCTTCTGCTGCACTTGAAAGCAAGGCTTTTAAATCATCTAAGTTAAGATAATCTTTAACTAAAGCTTGCTTTACATCAAAAGCGCTAAATTTACTTTCATCAAATTCTTCAACTTCTTTTAAAGCCTTAGTTAAAATTTCACTTTCAATGCTTTGCATATGAGGATATTTTTGCATTTTAATCTCTTAAAAAACCACTCAAAGGCGAGCTTGCACTTGGCATGCTTTCATTTGCTATGCCTGCTAAATACGCATTATGTCCTGCATCTACAGCCAAAGCAAAAGCCTTTGCCATTTTTGCTACATCTTTAGCTTGAGCTATAGCAGTATTTGCCATCACTGCGCTTACTCCCATTTGCATGGCTTCACAAGCTTGTGCTGGATTTCCTATACCTGCATCTACTATAATAGGTAAACTAATTTCATTAAGTAAAATTTGTATAAATTCTTTAGTTTTTAAGCCTTTATTGCTTCCTATAGGCGCCCCAAGAGGCATTATAGCCCCAGCTCCCGCACTTGCCATAGCACGCGCTGCATATAAATCAGGATACATATAAACCAAAGGTGTAAAACCCTCATTTGCTAAAAGCTCTACTGCTTTTATACTTTCATAATTATCGGGTAATAAATATTTACTATCGCTAATTACTTCAACCTTAATCATATCTCCACAACCAAGCTCTCTTGCAAGTCTTGCTATACGCAATGCCTCATTAGCATTTCTTGCGCCTGAAGTATTTGGCAAAAGCTTGATATGCTTTGGGATAAAATCAAGTATATTTTCTATGCCTTTATCATTGACCCTGCGCAAAGCTAAGGTGATAATCTCAACTTTTGCTTCTTCAATGGCTGATTTTATAAGCTCAAAAGAAAATTTCCCAGAACCTAAAATAAACCTAGAATTAAACTCATATTTTCCTATTTTTAATTTTTCCATTACTCACTCGCTAAAAGTTCTAAAACTAAATTTGCTTGATGTCCTGCGCAAATATTTACACGCGGAGCCATAAGTCCATTACCTACTTTTGCCTCGTTTTTTAAATCACCACAAACATAAAAGTTTTTTGCAATTTTTTTTGTTTGTATGCTGTTGCTATCGCCATATCCTGCTAAACCAGAAGCGCAAATTAATGTTTTTTGAGGATAGTGTTGGTGAAAATTTTGCGCTAAAAGAGCTTTATATTTTGCATTATCAAAAGCTTCGCAAACTATATCATCATTAGTAAAAAGATTAGTTATATTTTCTTTTTCTATTTTTAAAACTTGCGCAAATACCTCTATAAAAGGATTAATTTTAGCAATTTGATCTTTTAAAGCTTCAGCCTTAAATTTACCCAAATCTTCCACCATATAAGCTTGGCGGTTAAGATTGCTTGGCTCCACCACATCAAAATCAATCAAATGAAGCCTACCAACTCCACTTCTTGCTAAATTTATAGCTATATGCGAGCCAAGCCCACCAAGCCCACACACTGCCACACTTGCCTTTTTAAGTTTATCATGAAGCTTTGGAGTATGTCTTGCCCTCATCATCGCATCAAGAGCTTCATATGGTGGTAAAGTATTTTTTTCTATACAAAAAAGCTCATCATTTTCTTTTAGTTCCAAATTATCTTTTGTTGCAAAACCATTGACTATCCATACATCATTTTCATTTTTACTCACACTTTGAAAAAAATCCAAAGTATTTTTAAAATGCGTATCTATCACACTTCCATTAAATTTAATTTTCATCAACCACCACCTACAAAAGTAACAATCTCTACTTTATCATTTTCTTTTAAGATTAAATCTTCAAATTGATCCCTTGGGATAATTTCTCCGTTTAATTCTAGGGCAATAAATTTTATTTTTAATTGTTTTTCTCGAACATAGTCCATGAATTTAAGCTCTTTTAACTCAAGCTTTTGTCCATTGATAATCATTTAAAAACCTTTATTTATTTTACTTAAAAATACTTACTCGCTTGCACTATTATAATTAAATCTTAAAACAATAGCTTCTTTTATCTCTCCAATATCAATAGCATTTTCTAAATTATAACCAAGTCTCAAAAGTAAAATTTCCAAATCTTTTTTAAATTTTATTTTTGTAGGTTTATTATGGTAGGTTTCGTTTCTAGCTTTTCTTATTTGACTTAGTTTTGTCTTAAGATGTTCTTTAGTGCCAAAACTTGGTAAGACTTGATTTTTATATATTTTTTTATCTTTAAATATATAAGCAAATTCACTCCAATGTTCTATCAATATTTCTTCTAAATCAATCAGACAAAAATCATCAAAAATTTGCCAAGTACTATTATATTCATCTATTTTTTGACATCTCTTTTTAACTTTTTTTAAAAGATTTTTTAAAGCGGGATTAGAAACTTCTTCACTAGACTTAAACCAATCATCATCTAATTTATTATACAAATTTGCTATTTTTACTGCTAAAGTACTTCTTAGAGCATTTTCATAACATTGTAAAAGTAAAAAATTTGCTTGATGGTTTTTGCATCTTTTAGAATAAATTTTCATAATTAGCTCAAACAAATCTTCGCATTTTTGATTTTTTTCTAAAATCTTTTGTGCTTCTTTGCAAGCTCCCCACAAATATCCAAAATGCAAAACACTGATCCCTTTTATCATTCTAAATTTAAAATCACATTTTAATTTAAAACTGATAAATAGCTTTTCTATTTTTTCATAGCTACTTACATCAAGCTCAAAAGACATTTTATTTCCTATTAATTCCATTTTAAAAAATTAATGATATAATTTTAGAAGTTTAGAGGGCTAACTTGCCGGTAGCTGCAAGGTACTCTTAAATGAGAGGCTACTCTAAATTCCTATTACATCTATGTTTTATCCTAGTTAAAATTCTCTAATAAATCTTTAAAAACTAAATACAATTTTTCAAGCTCTTCTATACTCACTCTTTCATCAATGGCATGAATTCTATCATTACACACGCCAAATTCTACTACCTTCACACCAAACTCAGCAAAATATCTCGCATCGCTAGTGCCACCTTTGGTATTAAGCTCTGGCACTACTTGGGTGATTTTTTGTACGCTCTCGTTTAACTTTTGTACGATTTTAGAATCACTTTGTGTTAAAAAAGGCTTTGAGCTTTGATTTATGCTTAATTCATAATCAAGCCCTTCACAAGTCTTTTCTACATAAGCTTTTACATCTTCTAAACTAGTTTGTGGAGAATTTCTCACATTAAACATCAATTTTAAATCATTTGGGGTTACATTGCACACTTCCATACCACCGCGTATATCAGTAATAACAATTTTAGATGGTGCAAAAGCCTCATCACCTGGATCAAGATCAAATCCTGCTAAAAATTTCAAAGCCGAAGCAAAATTATGCACAGGATTAATGCATTTTTGCGGGTATGCCACATGACCTTGCTTACCTTTTATAAGTAATTTTGCATTGATAGAGCCACGACGCCCTACTTTAATGCTATCTCCAAATTTTTTATCACAAGTTGGCTCAGCAACCACAGCAAAATCAGGCAATATATCTTTTTCTTTCATAAATTTAAGCACTTCTAATGTGCCAAATTTAGCCTCACCTTCTTCATCACTTGTTAAAATCAGTGAAATTCTTCCTTTAAAATTTTCTACTTCTTTAACCGCACACATAAAAGCAGCCACACCACTTTTCATATCTTGTGCGCCTCTTGCGTAGATAAACCCATCTTTATCTAAAGGCTCAAAAGGATCATTGCTCCAACCCTCTCCCGCAGGCACCACATCCACATGCCCACCAAAAGCCAAATGTTCCCCATCATCACTAAATTTTTTAGTAAGCAAAAGATTTTTCACACCTTCTTTTTCTATAAAAAACGCCTCAAACTCGCTAAGTTCCACTGCGATATAATTTAATGCCCCATCATCATCTGGTGTTATTGATTTAAACTTACATAATTCTTTAAAAATTTCAACTACTTGCATGTTTTATCCTATAAAAGCTTTATACAGCATAGAAAGAGCAAAATACTCTAAAATAAATGCTGAAAAAAGGTTGATGTAAAATATATGTTTATCTTTCACAAGGGCTTTAAATTTAGACACAAAAAACGATAAAGTAAAAATCCAAAACACAATAAAACCCACCAAACCAAAAAGTAAAGCAAAAGAGTTTTTACTCTGCATGCTAAGCCCTGCTACACTCACCCAAAATCCTATAACATAAGGATTTGTAACATTTAAGAAAAATCCTTTACTAAAACCTTTTAAAGGATGAGTTTTATTTACCTTGTTAAGATCGACTTTTCTTGTTTTTCTTAGCATTAAAAACACCATAAAACTCAAAAAGAAAAAGCCAAAAACTGCTAGTATTTTATAAAAAAATTCATTATTTGCAAAACTTAAAAGCCCAAGATTAATCAAAATCAAAAAAAGTATATCAGCGCTTAATGCCCCAAGTCCTATAAAAAAAGCATTTTTAAAAGAAGATAAAGCAGTGTTTAAGATCAAAATATTCACAGGACCAAAAGGTACAGCAACCCCCATACCTAAAATAATACCTTGTAAAATTACTTCTAACATTTTTCTTCCAAAAATTTTTCTATATCAATTTTTATTTTATCAATAGCACTTATTACATCTTCTATATAAACTTTAGTAAAATTACTTTCTAAATATTTATCCTCATCAAAATTGTTTAATATACTTTCTTTACATACTCTTGCATATTCTCCCACAGGCAAAACCTGCCCGCTTGTTCCTATGCATACAAACAAATCACAATTTTGTAATTTCTCATATAAAATTTTATAATTTGGCGCCATTTCTTCAAACATAACGATATTATGTCTTACATTTTTACTTTGACATTTTGGACAAATTTTATCATCACTACTATCATAAGCTATATTAAAAATATTTTCACACTCTAAACATCTAAGTTCAGGTAAAAAGCCATGCAAATGCACCACATCTTCACATCCTGCGCGCTCTAATAAATCATCTACATTTTGAGTTAAAATGCTAATTTGTTTTGGAAATTTTTGTTTTAATAAAGCGATGATTTTATGTGCGTGATTTGGTTTAACACTAGCTAATTCTTTTCTTCTTTTATTATAAAATTCTAAAACTTTTTTAGGATTTTTTCTAAAACCAGTTGCAGAGCAAACTTCCATCACATCATGTTCTTCCCAAAGCCCACCACTAGCTCTAAAAGTTTTTATACCACTTGGCGCACTAAGCCCTGCTCCACTTAAAATCATCACTTGCTTCATTTTTTTCCTTAAAGTTTTACAATCTTAGCTCCAAATCCACCTTGATTATAAGGAGCATCATTAAAGCTTTTTACACTTTTGTGAGCTTTTAAAAATTCTTTCACCGCAAAAGCAAGCTTTCCTGTGCCTATACCATGATAAACTTTAACCTCATCAAAACCAGCTATTAGAGCATCTGATATAAATTTATCAAGTCTATCAAGTGCTTCATCACTTCTTAAACCATGCAAATCCAAAGTCATACTTAAAGTATTTGGCCTTGTAATGCTTATGCTTGATTTTGTTTTTTGGGTATGTGTGTGATTGGTTTTTTTAAGCAATTTTAATGGCACACGCAAGCTAAGTCCATCGCTTTGAATCATCGCATCATTTTTTGAAATAGCAGTGATTTTGCCTTTGATTTTTTCATATTTTACAAAATCCCCCACTCTAAGCTCATCATTTTGCTTCATACTTGGTAAAACAATGCTTTTTTTAAGCTCATTGGCTTTATTTAAACTTCTTTGTTTTTCTTTAATATCTTTTAAATTTATAGTTTTTTTAGCCTCTTCTATGGCTTTGTGATATTTAAATTCCAAATTAGAAATGATTGTTTTAAATTCTTGTTCATTTTTTTCTTTTTGATCTTTAAGTGAAAGTAAAATTTCATCTACCTTTGCTTCTTTTTTTTCAAGCTCTTCATTTTTTTTGCGTAAAGAAAGCTCAAGATTGATATTTTTACTTACCATTTCTTCTAAATTTTCTTTATCTTCTCCATAAATTTTTTTGGCATTTTGCACTAAATTTGCACTTATGCCATATCTTAAAGCCGTTTCAAAAGCATAAGATTTACCTATGGTTCCTTTTAAAAATTCATATTTTGGACAAGATAATTCTTCATCATACAAAGCAGCGATGAGTTCTACTTGTGAATTTTTAGCCAAAAGCATAGCAAGTCGTTTGTGGTGAGTTGTGATGATGATTTTATTATCTTGTTCTAAAAGTTTTATGATTAATTCATTATATAAACACGCAGCTTCTTCAAAATCTGTCCCAAGCTCTATCTCATCTATACCCAACAATAAATGTTTTTTACCTAAAAGTTTAGAAAAATGCAACATTCTTCCTGCAAAAGTAGAAATATCATTTTTTACATTTTGCGGATCTTCTAAAATCACATCAAATTCTTTAAAATGCCCGATTTGACTTTTTTGTGCGTTAATTTTCATAGGAAGTAAGTATTTGGCAAGTAAAGCAGCGCTTAAAATTCCTTTTAAAAGCATAGATTTTCCACCTGCATTAACCCCTGTGATGATCAAAACTTTTTTGTTAAATTCTATATTTACACTTTTTGCATTTTTTAATGCAGGATGAGCAAAATCATATAAATTTAAATTATTAGAATTATCTGTTAAAATAAACTCATAATCATGCTTTTTAGCCATCAAAACCCTAGTACTATAATGATCAAACAAATCAAAAGCATTGTTTATAAATTTTAAAAACATCAAATTTTTACTAAAAATCAAACTAATTTTTTTAGCATATTCATAAAAAATTTCTTCTTTGGCATCTTTAATCTCATCAATTTGACTTTGAATTTTTTCCACACTCAAAGGCACCACATAAAATCCACCGCCACTGCTTCTACCTATGATTTTTGCTTTTAAAGCATGGTTAAAACCACCTCTTAAAAGCAAAGCTTCCATGCCATTTATAAGATGAATTTGCGTATCTATTAAATATGGACTAAGATTTTTTGTATAAGTTAGTTTTTTAAACTCAGCTATTAAACTTTCTTTTTTCATTTTTAATGCTAAGTTTAAATTCACAAGTCTTTCATCTATGCTTTCTTTTATCTCGCCCTTTTCATCAAAATATTCAAAAAGTTCTAAAATAGCTTGTGGAATTTCTATTTTCAAAAGCCATTCTTTTAAGCTTTCTTCAAATTTTAAGCTCTTTAAATACTTAAAATACATACAAATTTTAATAAATTCAAAACTTTGCTCTAAGTGTAAAATCCCTTGTTTGTTAAGGTGCATTAAGCTAGAGTTTAAATCTTTTATCACAGGAGGTGGGTTAAATTCTATCAAAGAAAGTTCATTAAGTCTTTTAAAATGAAGTTTGCTATCACCTTGTAAAAATATCTCTTTATCTCTAGCAAACAATTCTTTAAATTCTGTCACATAAACATCAAGATCTAATTTTTTTAAAAAATTTTGCATTATTTTGCCATTTTACATTCTTTAATATCAAAAACAAAAGCTTTAAAATTTTTATTTTTGCCATTTGAAATAAAACTTTGAGTTCCATATTCAAAGTTAAAAAATTCTTTACTCACATTAATATCTTTGCAAATTAAAATTTGCCCTTGTAAAAATGCATTAAGCATATCATTTTTCAAAGCATTATCTTTCATGCTGCTTAATTCAAATTTAACAATAAAAACTATAGCTAAAATTACAACTAAAATAAAAAGATAATTGCTAGCTTTTCCTATTATCTTACGCAAAAATGCGAAAAAAAGTATCAATGCAAAAAAAGCTAAAATGTATAAAAAAAATTTAAACATATATTCCTCGAAGTTTTGCGCTAATATCCCCTGCACCAAAACCAATCACCAAACCATCATTTATCAAAATATCATCAAGATAAATAGCATTTTGCTCTCGCTTAATATCTTGTATAAATTTAGCTTTTGGAAAATATTTTTGCATGTTTATATCTATCTTTGCTTCCCCTGCTGCATATACAGGTAAAATATATAAATCATCAACGCAAGAAAATACCTTAGCAAAATACTCTATATTTGCACTCAAGCGCGTATAACGATGTGGCTCAAAAATCGCTGTGATTTTTTTATATCCAGCTAATTTTGCATACTCACTAGCTGCTTTTAATGTGGTTTTAATTTCTGTTGGATGATGACCATAATCATCAATTAAAGCCATATTTTCATTAGCAAATAAAATATCAAATCTTTTTTTAATACCTTGATAGTTTTGTAAATTTGCTCTAATTTGTTCTATATTTAAAAATTCACTAGCAGCCAAAATAGCCAAAGATGCATCAAGTGCTACATGCTCTCCCATACCACAAACACTAAATTTTCCATAATTTTTTAATTCAAAATTTATCTTTGGTTTGAAATTTTCTACACTCATGCAAATATTTTTTATATCTTTATCAGGATAAAGCTTTTTGGCATTATTTAAATTTAAACTTGCCAAAAATTCATCTTGAGTATTGATTACTTGAATTTTAGATAAATTTAAAAAATCCTCATAAGCTTTGTGTAATTTTGCAAGATCGTTTCCATAATGATCTAAATGCTCAGCTTCAACATTAGTAACTATAGCTAAATAAGGATTTGAATTTAAAAAAGAACTATCACTCTCATCAGCTTCAAAGATAAGATTTTCACTTTCTTTATAAAGCATATTAGTTCCACTTTCTTTTAAAACCGCACCAATGATAACAGAAGCTTCTATCAAACTTGCTAAAATGCTTGAAGTGGTGCTTTTTCCATGAGCTCCTGCAACTGCAAAAACTCTTTTATCTTTTAAAATCATAGGCAAGGCTTCTTTTCTTGAAAGAGTAGAAATGTTTTGTTCTTTTGCGCTTAATAATTCTTCGTTATCTTCTTTAATAGCTGCTGAATACACCACTAAATCCACATTTTTAACATTATCTTTATGATGTGGAATTTTTATGTTGATTCCTTCTTTTTCTAATTCTTTTGTGATTTTGCTTTCTTTTATATCAGAACCGCTAATTTCATAGCCTTGTTCTTTTAAAAATCTAGCCAAAGCTGAAATTCCTATACCACCTATACCTATAAAATGAATTTTTTTCAAATTTTTCCTTAGTTAATTTCTTTATCTTTAATTATCTTTTCAAAGCCCCATAAATTTCTAGCTTCATTTGCTTTAGATACCTCTACTACAAGCATTTCTTCTTGATCGCCAAGTTGTTCTTGCACTTCTCCAAAAGCGTCTATAAAAAAGCTATCTCCATAAAATTTCCACTCATTTTCTTGTTTTAAATTTCCTATGCGATTTACTCTTAAAATATTAGTAGAATTTAAAAAAGCTCTTGTTTTTAGTAATTCTAACCATCTTTGATTACTATCAAAAGTGCTAGCTGTAGGAATGATGACTAAATCTATCTTTTTTTTCATGATCATTTGCCAAAAGATATCAAAATGCGCTTCAAAACCAAAAAGCAAAGCACATTTTAAGCCCTCATGCGTAAAAGTAAAAAGTTTAAGCTTATCAGTTTTTTTATTGTTAAAAAATTTTTCTTCATTCCAATGTGCATAAGGCATTAGAATTTGTTGCTCGTAATTTTTAATGCCTTGAGGATTTACCTTAATGCATATTTTTTTAAAACCATCATTTTCAGCACTTATTAAAGGCGCTATAATGGTTAAATCATATTTTTTAGAAAGCTTGATCAAACTTTCTTTTTTACTCTCACTTTGTTCTTTTATCATGCTTTTTGGCATGGTTTTTAATTCACTAAAAAAACTATTTAAAACATACTCACCCAAAACCACCAAATTCGCACCACTTTCCTTAGCTGCTTTTAGATAATAATCAAGCCTTGATTCACTTAAAGCTAAAGTGGGAAATTGCAAAGCTACAATGCTACTCATCAATTTGCTCTATTTCTAATTTAGCTTTTTCTAAAAGCTCTCTTGCTGCTTGGATATTCTTTAAACCATCTTTATAAATTTCCACGCAAGTTTGAAGTTTTAAATCTTTATCGTTTAATTTTTCCAAAGATTCCTCAGCTTGTTTTACATAATCTTCAAATTCCATTAATTACTCACTTTATAATTTGGAGCTTCAGCAGTTATAGTAACATCATGTACATGACTTTCTTTTAAACCAGCTGCGGTAATTTCTACAAATTCAGCCCTTTCTTGAAAATCTTTTATACTAGGAGCACCCACATAACCCATAGAAGATCTAAGTCCGCCTAGTAATTGATGTACTACATTTTTTATACTTCCTACATAAGGCACCCTACCTTCAATGCCCTCAGGCACTAATTTATCTTGGGCAGTGCCTTCTTGAAAATATCTATCAGAACTTCCTTTTTGCATAGCACCCAAGCTTCCCATGCCACGATAAGATTTATATTGTCTTCCTTGATAGGTAAAAAGTTCCCCTGGGCTTTCATCAGTTCCTGCTAGAAGCGATCCTATCATCACACTGCTTGCACCTGCTGCGATAGCTTTTGCAATATCGCCTGAATATTTTATACCACCATCAGCGATAACTGGCACGCCGTATTTACTTGCTTCTATAGCACATTCATCTATGGCTGAAATTTGAGGCACACCTACACCTGAAACAATGCGTGTAGTGCAAATACTACCTGGCCCTATGCCTATTTTAATAGCATCAGCTCCTGCTTCACATAAATCTTTTACAGCCTTAGCACTTGCAACATTTCCTACTATAACATCAACACTAAATTCAGCCTTAATAGCTTTTAATGTATCAATAATCCCTTTAGAATGCCCATGCGCACTATCCATCACTATAACATCTACTTCAGCATCTACCAAAGCTCTTACACGATCAAGCTGTCCTACACCAACTGCTGCAGCCACTCTTAATCTTCCATAAGAATCTTTATTTGAATTTGGATATTCTTTGCGTTTTTTAAGATCTTTTATGGTGATTAAACCCTCTAAATGATTATTTTCATCAACAATTGGAAGCTTTTCGACTTTATTAGTAGAAAAAATTCTTTCAGCATCATCTAAAGTAGAGCCTTTTTTAGCTGTAATTAAAGGCATTTTTGTCATTACATTTTCAACTAAATTATCAAAATTTGTTTCAAATCTTAAATCACGATTGGTTAAAATTCCTATTAGAGTTTTATTCTCATCTACTACAGGAACGCCTGAAATTCTATATTCTGCCATGAGTTCTAATGCTTCTTTTACACTTGCTTTAGCCCCTATATAAATAGGATCAATGATCACCCCACTTTCACTTTTTTTAACTCTTTTTATCTCTCTAACTTGTGAGGCTATATCCATATTTTTATGGATAACTCCTATACCACCAAGCCTTGCCATCATGATAGCAGCTCTGTGTTCAGTTACTGTATCCATAGCAGCTGAAATTAAAGGCATGTTTAAAGTAATATTTTTAGTAAGTTTTGTTTTTATATCTACTTCTTTAGGTAAAACCTCAGAATATTGAGGAACTAGCAAAACATCCTCAAAAGTCAAAGCGCGTTTGATGATTTTCATAATTTTTCCTTTATTTGTTTTTGATAATTTCTTCCAAGCTCAAAGCACCATCTAATAAAGTTTGCTCATCATAAGCTTTACATATAAGCTGAGCAGAAATATTAAGCCCATTTTCGTTTTTTCCTACTGGCACGCTAATACCGCCAAGTCCTGCTAAATTCACTGAAATAGTAAATACATCTTCTAAATACATTTGAATAGGAGTTTTAACATCATTAAGCCCAAAAGCAACACTTGGAGCAACTGGCATAAAAATCAAATCACAATCATTTAAAATCTCTTCATATTTTTGTTTAATAAATCTTCTAGCCTTTTGTGCTTTAATGTAATATGCATCATAATAGCCACTACTTAAAACAAAGGTTCCTAATAAAATTCTTCTTTTTACTTCTTCTCCAAAACCTTCACTTCTGCTATTTATATACATTTGGCTAAGATTGTCACATTTTTCGCTTCTTCTACCATATCTTACACCATCATAACGGCTTAAATTTGCGCTTGCTTCAGCTGCTGCTATGATATAATAAGCTGCAACATCAAATGTAGAATCCATCAAATCTTTATAAACAATCTCATACCCATTTGCTTTTAACATATCTATGGTTTTTAATAAAGCTTGTTTTACATCATCATTAGTCTGATCTATATAATTTTTAATTACAGCTATTTTTAGCTTTTTATTTGCATTTAGTTTTGGCGCAGTTGGCTCAAAAGCTATGTTTGCACTTGTGCTATCTTTTTCATCATATCCAGCTATAACATCATATAAAATAGCCGCGTCTTTAACATTTTGCGTTAAAACCCCTATTTGATCAAGGCTTGAAGAATATGCAGCCAAACCATATCTACTAACTCTTCCATAACTTGGCTTAAACCCAACACATCCACAAAAAGCAGCAGGTTGTCTAACTGAACCACCAGTATCAGAACCCAAACTTGCAATCGCCAAACCACTAGCAACAGCTGCTGCACTTCCCCCGCTACTTCCACCTGGAACTTTTGTGTTATCATGTGGATTTAAGGTTTTACCATAAAATGAAGTCGCACTAGTGCTTCCCATGGCAAATTCATCCATATTACATCTTCCAAAAGGAGAAAGGTTGTTTTTGCGTAAATTGGTTATAACGCTTGCATCATATGGAGCTACATAACCTTGCAAAATCTTAGAAGCACAAGTTAATTCCCAATCTTTTACACTAATATTATCTTTTATAGCAACAGGCACTCCATCGCCACTTTCACTTAGATCTTTATCTAAAAATTGCTCAACATAAGCACCAAGATGTTTTTGCTCTTTTGCTTTTTGATTTAATTCTTTTTTTAAATTTATTATCTCTTCTTTTGAAAATTTCAAAGCTTCTTCTAAAGTTACCATTATTTATCCTTTAATTTTCTAACCACATAAAGTAAAGTCAAACCTACAACCAAAAAACATGCTAAGGTTATTATTATCACACTAGTAGGTAATTCTTGCTCAAACATTTTTTGCTTTTTCAACCCCATTACATCTTGGACACAAACATCCATCTTCTTTTGCTAAAAATTTCCAACATCTTGGACATTTGTTTAAAGAAGATTTTACGATTTTAAAGCCAATATTATCTATCTTAAATTCAGCCAAAGCTTTTTGCTCATCTATGCTTTCTACAACACTTACCATAAACCAATCAGCTATTTCTTCTAAATCTTCACTTAAAAGCTCATTTGCACTAGTTTGTAAAGATAGCTCTAAGGTAGATTTTATAATTTTATCTTTTTTTAATCCATCAATAATTTCAAAAAATTTCTCTCTTGATTTGATAAACAATTCATCTTCGATTTTATACTCATACTCAAAGCCTTGTTTATTTAGCAAGTCAAACACATCTTTGGCATTTTCTTTTATAGCTACATTTGCATGCTCTAAGGCTTCATCTATAGTATAAGTCAAACTTGGAGCCAAAAGTGCAAAAAGCTTTCTAGCAATTAACACCATTGCACTTTGTGCGCTTACTCTTTTGCTATCATCTTTTGCATTACAATACAATCTATCCTTACAAATATCAAGATAAATTCCACTTAAATCAGCACTTAAAAAATTTAAAAGCACGCTAAAGCCTTTTGAAAATTCGTATTTTTCAAAAGCATTTTCACAAATTTCAAAAGCCATTTTAGCACGCATTAAGATCCACTTGTCTAAAAGTGTGAAATTTTTAGTTTCTACAAATTCTATATCATTGGTATTTGCAAGTAAAAATCTTATGGTATTTCTTATCTTTCTATACTGCTCGCTTACTTGTTTTAAGATATTATCTGAAATTTTTAAATCCGTTGAATAATCACTAAGCATTATCCAAAGTCTTAAAATTTCTACCCCATAATTTTTAGCAACATTTTGAGGCAAGATCACATTGCCTTTTGATTTACTCATTTTTTGACCCTTTTCATCAACGGTAAATCCATGAGTAAGTATGTTTTTATATGGGGTTTTGTGATTGATTGCTGTAGAAATTAAAAGCGAGCTTTGAAACCATCCGCGGTGCTGATCACTTCCTTCAAGATACATAGAAGCTTGATACTCCCCTGCGTCATATCTTTTTGAATTTAGCACCGCTTCCCAAGTGCTTCCACTATCAAACCAAACATCTAAGATATCATAAACTTTTTCTAAATTATTTGGGTCATATTTGCTATTTGGCGGCAATAAATCTTTTATTTCTAAATCCCACCAAGCATCAGCTCCATTTGCTTCAAAAATTTCCACCAAATGATCTAAAACATCATCATCAAAAACCACCTCTTGTGATTTTTTATCTCTAAAAAATGCTATAGGCACACCCCAATCTCTTTGTCTTGATATACACCAATCAGGGCGATTTTCTATCATAGAACTAAGTCTTTTTACCCCACTTTCTGGGTAAAATTTCACGCTATTTAGTTGCTCTAACGCTAGCTCTCTTAAAGATTTTCCATCTAATTTTTTCTCATCCATTAAGATAAACCATTGCTTTGTAGCTCTATAAATAACAGGTTTATGAGTTCTCCAACAAAATGGATAAGAATGTGTAAATTTAGAACTTTCAAGCAAATTTTTTCCAAGTAATTCTAAAATTCGCTCATTTGCTTTAAAAATATGAAGTCCTATAAATTCATTTAGCAAATGCTCAGGCAAAAGTCCTTTAGCTCTTAGCGTTTCATCATAACACCCACCATCATCCACAGGCATAATCACTTCGATATTATATTTCAAACACACATAATAATCATCTTCCCCATGCCCAGGTGCAGTATGCACAAGCCCTGTTCCACCATCCATTAATACATGCTCGCCTAAAATAAGAGTGGATTTTCTTTGATTTAGCGGATTAATAGCACTTAAATTTTCAAACTCAGAGCCTAAAAGCTCTTTTTGAATTTCACCTTGAGTGAAATTTTTATTGATCATATTTTCAAGTAAAGCCTTAGCAAAGATATAACCTTCTTTAGTGATGATATATTTTTCATTTGGATTTAAAGATATAGCTTGATTTGCCGGTAAAGTCCAAGGCGTAGTAGTCCAAATAACAGCTTTTGCATTTTCAACGCCAAGTTTTTTACAAGATGCCTCATCTAAATTAAAAGCTACATATATAGAATAATCTTCTTTTTCTTCATACTCTACTTCAGCTTCTGCTAATGCACTTTTAGCAGCCCAGCTCCAAAAAACAGGTTTACTTCTTTCAAGCAAAAGTCCTTTTTTAGCGATTTTACATAAAGCTTTGTAAATATCTGCTTCAAAAGCATTTTTCATAGTCAAGTATGGCTCATCCCAATCAGCAATCACACCTAAGGATTTAAATTCATCTCTTTGGATATTTACAAATTCTCTTGCATGCTCTCTACAAAGCTCGCGAATTTGCTTTTTGCTTAAATTTTGTTTTTTATCTTTTAATTTTACTTCAACTTGCTGTTCTATTGGCAAACCATGACAATCCCAACCTGGAGTAAAACGCACTTTTTTACCTTGAAAATAATGCATTTTTATGATGATATCTTTTAAAATTTTATTTAAAGCATGGCCAATATGCAAATGCCCATTAGCATAAGGAGGGCCATCATGCAGAGTAAAACTCTCACTTACTCCTTGTCTTTTTTGTTTCATTTTCTCATAAGCATAGTTATTTTCAAACCATTTATCAAAACGCTTAGGCTCAAGCTCTGCTAAATTTGCACGCATTGCAAAAGTCGTATTTGGAAGCAATAGCGTATCTTTATAATCCATATAATCCACCTTGAAAAATTTAAAAATAGTAAATTCTACTTAAAATACTTTTAATTTGCACTTATTTTTTTGTTATAATCGCAATAAAAAAAGGAAAATCATGAAACATCTTATCATCATTATAGGTAGTGAAATCATCATTAATGAAAATTATATGCATTATATACAAGAAGAATACAAAAAGCAGTTTTTAGAACTTCATGAGATCAAATTTATAAACAAACCTGATAAAGAACTTCCTTTTTTACTTGAAAAACTTTCTAAAGAATATGATTATATAACCATTTTTAGCATTAGCGAATACTATGCGACCATAGCTAAAATCATAGCAACCTTAAATGATGATGTTTTAATCTTAGAAAATGATACTCTAGTACCTTCAAAAGCTTTGCGTGATAAAAATTCCTTTTTAAGCTCTTTTGAGCAATGCCATATTAATTTATTAAACATAAACATAGAACAAAAATTACCTTCGATTTTGCAAAACCCTGAACTTGATTATGCTTATTTTTGTCTTTTAGATATCGATGAAATGAGTGCAAATATCCTACTTAGTACACTTACTGCGTCTTTTGAAATTCAAACTAGCTCAAGTGCATTATTAGATAATCTCATTTGCATTAGAGCAAGCGCTAGTCAGTATGGAAAGCTGGAAGGCTTTTTAAAGGGAGTTTTTAAACTTTTTACAGGCAAAGTATTTTTAGGAAATGATCCTATTAAATTTATAGCCAAAAAACTTTTAGAAAAAAACTTAAAAATTTCCTTTGCAGAAAGCTGTACAGCTGGACTTTGCGCCTCAAAATTTGCTGAAAATTCAGGAATTTCTAGTGTATTTGAGGGTTCTTTGATTACTTATTCTAATCGTTTGAAAAATTCATGGCTTGGGGTGAGCAATGATACTTTAGAGAGTGTTGGAGAATATTCTGATCGTTGTATATATTTTATGCTAAAGGGTGTGTTTAAAACCACAAATTGTGATTTTGCCTTAGCACTTAGCGGGGTAGCTGGAGAAGAAAATGATAAAAACACCAAAGCAGGCACCATCTATATAGGAGCTATGTATAAAGATGGAACCTTTTTACAAGAATGTATTCACATACAAGGCAATAGAAATTACACAAGAGAGCAAGCTAGTTTGGCAGCATATTGTTTAATGCTTAAATTAAAACCTGAAATTTTCTTTGGTGTTTAAATGAACCTTGTGCGCTAAAATTCGTACATTTTTAAAAATTTAAACATTATTGCAAAAATTTAATTTTATTTTCTAAAATACCTTTTGGGATAAGTCCGATAAATTTTTCATTTATTTTACCTTTTTCATCATAAAAAACTATCACAGGCACACCATAAATTCCACCCACAGCTTTAGACAAAAATGAACTTGCCTTAGCTTCATATAAAAGTGGCAAATCTAGCTTTTTTTCCAAAAGAATTTTTTGGGCTTCCTCTTTTGATTTAGCTCCATTTAACACCGCTAAAATAGAAAAATTTCTTTCTTTGTAAAGTTCATTTAACATCGGAATTTGCGCATTACATGCACCACAATCTTGTGTGAAAAAAAATAAAGCATAAGCTTGATTTGCATTTTGTGTTTTTAAGGTTTTTTCAAAACCATCATATTTGAAAATATAGTTTTGATTTGAATTTAGTGTTTGAAATTCGTTATTTGAGCATGCACTAAAGAAAAAAATGCTTATTAAAGCCAAGAAGCAATAGAAGCTTTTAGTTGCGACCATGGCTTTTCTCCTATGATTTTATCTTGTACAACTCCTTCTTTAATGACAAAAGTAGTTGGCACCGCAAAAACGCTAAATCTTTGCCATGAGATGTCTAAATCATCTTGTAAAAATGTGATATTTTTGTAATCATATTTTGTAGCAAATTCTTCAAAATCCCTACCCTTGTCTATAGAATCAAGCGCTAAAATAGTGATTTTTTTAGGATATTCATTAGCTAGTTTTTCTAAAAGTGGTAAGTCTTTTAAACAAGATGCACAGCCTTGCTCCACAAAGGTTAAAACGATAAGATTATCAAAATCAGCTAGCTTGATTTTCTCACCTTGTAAATTTTTAGCTGCGATTTCTGGTGCTTTTAGGCCTATTTTGCCACCATTTTTATTGTTGTTTTCAAAACATGCACTTAAAAAAACTAAACATAAACAAGCTAAAATTATATTTTTAATTTTCACTTTTCATCACTCCATGGCTTAAAATGATAGTTCTATCAGCAAAGGTAGCTAGATCTGGATTATGAGTGATTAAAACTATGGTTTTGCCATCTTGTTTTAATTTACAAAAAAGCTCTAAAATGTTTTTTTCATTTGCCTCATCTAAATTTCCAGTTGGCTCATCTGCTAATAAAATTTCAGGATCATTCACTAAAGCTCTTGCTATACATAGCCTTTGTTGCTCCCCGCCACTTAATTGGCTTGGTAAATGCGTAAGTCTGTGTGAAAGTCCTACTTTTTCTAGTGCCATTATAGCGTCTTTTTGTTCTGTGCTTGAGTGATAAAACTGAGCTAGCATAACATTTTCTAGAGCATTTAAATAAGGTATTAAATGAAATTGCTGAAAAATCAAACCTATTTTTTCTCTTCTAATCACGCTTTTTTCTTCTTCGCTTAAATTTCCAACTTCTTTATCATCTAAAAAATACTCCCCACTACTTTGAGTATCCATCAAAGAAAGTATATTTAAAAGTGTTGATTTACCTGAACCCGATGGACCCATGATGGCTAGCCATTCACCTTGCTTTACTTCTAGGTTGATATTTTGCAAAGCTTTAACTTCATTAAAATTACGATTTAAATTTGAAATTTTTATAATATTTTTCATCACTCACCCTTTAAATTTTCACAAACATTGATTTTTAAGGCTTTTTTTAGCGGTAAAATACTTGCAAAAAAAGCAAATACTAAAGAGATAAGCACCGCAAAAAACACTGAAAGCAATCTAAAATCTATACTTGCATTAAAAATCAAATACCCAAAAATATTTGCCAAAAAATATCCACAAAAAGCACCAAGCAAACTCGCACTTAAGCTTAAAATAAATACTTCAGCTCCAAAAAGTTTGATGACTTCTCTATGCTTAGCTCCTAGTGCAAGATGCAGGGCTATTTCTTTTTTTCTTGAAAAAATTACCGCACTAAGAGTGGTATTTACACTCAAAGAACTAATGAGTAAAATCGTTAAGCTAATCAAAGCCATTAAAGCTTTGATTTTTTCTAAAATCACACCCTCGCTAATGGATACTGATGCTATAACTTTGGCTTCTATATTAGCCTTGCTAAGCTCTTTTGCTTTTTGATCCAAGCTTTCATAATCGCCCAGTAAAATAGCTTGAGCGTAATTTATCACTTCTTTGGCTGCTAATTCTTGAGCTTTTTTTAAAGAGATAATTAAAACCCCATCTTGCTCATCGTTGCTTCTTAAAATAGCTTTGATTTTTACTTTGACTATTTTAGATATACTTGGGTTATAAATTTGTAATTCTTGTCCTATTTTAAGCTCTAATTGTTTAGCTAAATCAACCCCCACAAAAGCACTATCTTCACTAAAATCACTCAAAGAAAAGCTTCCTTTTAAAACCTCCATAAAAGGCTTGGTAAGCTTTAAATTTGCAAAATCAACCCCAACAACTACCGCACTTGAACTTTCAAGATTATAAAAACCATATAAAAATGGGGTTAAGGCTTTTGCTTTCAAGTTTTCTTTGGCTTGATTAAATTCATCCATACCTAAAAACTCACCATCTTTTGGCGTGATGATAAAATTAGCCCCATAAGCTTTTAATTCTTTAGATAATTTTGTATCAATATCAAAATAAATATTAAAAAATGAGGCACTAACCATAGCACCTATAAACACAGCTATAAAAATAATACAAACTCTTTTATAAGAAAAAATAAGAGATTTAAAAACCTCTTGCATAAAAAAATTATTTGCCATATAAAACCTCTGAAGTAGAAAGTTTAGAAATTCCTTTGATAGAAAACAAACATCCTAGAAATACTATAAGCACTGCAAAAAATAAACAAATTGGTAAAATAATCCAAGATATAGCAATAGCATGATCAAATATACTTAGAGCAATAGCTTCTGAAACTCCCACGCCAAAAACAAAACCAAAAACAGCCCCAATTAAAGCTACCACAACCCCTTCTAGCGCAAAAATCATATAAATTTGCAAAGTGCTAGCACCCAAGGCTTTTAAAAGCCCTATTTCGCTTTTTCTTCTAAAAATATCTGCACTCATTAAAGATGATATGGCTATGGAAGCTACGATTAAACATATAATGCTAACTACTGCCATTAAAGATTGAATTTTAGATACTATCAAACTTTCTGCATCAGAAATCGCACTCACTACTTTTGTGCTAGCACCTTTAAAATCTTCTGCGATTTGATATGCAATAGAACTTACATAAGCAGTGCAATACCACTGATCATACTCAAGCTGATCAAGGCTATCTACATCGCGTCTTGCTTTTTGCGCTAAATCATTTTCAGGTATAGTCAAAGCTGAAACTTCTGCTTTAGCAAATAAACCTTCTTTTTTAGAAAGCTTTTGTGCTAAAAGTAAAGAAGTAATGATTTTATTTGAAAAGGCTTGAGTTAGATCTATAATGCCAATGATTTTTACTTTAAAAATTTGATCATTTTGCGTCAGGGAGATTTCATCATTAATTTTTAAATCATACTTTTGTGCCAAATCCTTTCCTAGCATTATTTCATCTAAGCTATCATCTTTTGGGTAATTTCCTTTGATTTGACTATATTTATATAATTCTTTAATACCTGCATAAAAATCATCATCATCTTGAACTTTTATAGCCTTATCAAAATAAGTTCCCACTAAAGAGATATTTTCATAATTTGCATTTGGGGTTTGAATTTTTACTTGGATATCTAAAAATGGTGCAAAGGCATTGATATTATTTCTCCAAAAAATTTCTTTTATAGTATGGAGTTTGTTTTCTTCTAAAAAATTTTGATTTTTTAAAGGCTCGTAGATTTTACTACCCACTTCTACACTTAAACTTGCACCTTTAGGTAAAACTAAAATGTTTGATCCATAACTTCTTAATTCTTTTGTGATTTCATTACCTATACCCAAAGTAAGATTTAACATAGTAGCCATAAGTAAAGTAGCTAAAAAAATCGTTAGCAAAGCTAGGGATTTTTGAATTTTATTTTGAAAAATGGAATTTTTTACAATCTTAACTTGCATAGTCATTTCCTAATAAATTATGAATTCTATATTTTGAAGTCTTATTCATATCGATGTATTTTAAAGGATCATTTTTAAACTCTTCATAATTTTTTTCATTCGCAAAAAAATATGTTCTACCTTTATAAACATAAGATCTTGGTGCTTTCAAATTAATTAATTCAGTATGATCAATAGGGTCATAAACTTTCTTTTCTACTACTTGAGTGAAAAAATTTACCCCATCTAAAATTTCTGAAAAAGGTATAATAACTTTACCATTTTCAAATTTATACTTCATAGGGATAGGATTACACCCACCTGCTTTACCTACACTTGGTAAGAAAATTCTAACATTACATGAGATGCAAATTAATTCTCCACCTTTTTTAACATACCCCATATCCCCACATATACTACAAGCATCAAAAACTGCTACTGGAGAGTCTTTATCTTCTCTTTTATTAATTAAGAAAAATCTCACCACTTTACCCTCATCGCTAATATAAGCAAAGCGATGTAAGTTGTTATCTCTTAAAATCGCTACATCAAAGACAAATTCATCATTTTCATTTGGCTCTACATAGGTTGGTTCATCTATGGTTACCGGTCTTGAAGCATGCAAGTCATAAAAAAGAAAAATACAAAGACTTAAAATCATAGCACTAAAAATACTTGCACTAAAACTAGTTATAGTTGAATTTTTTGCTTGATTTTTTCTAAATTCTATATCAAAATCTTTTTTCTTGGTGTTTTCTCCTACTCTTTGTTTTAGAGCTAAAACGACACAAAGTCCTAACAACACAAACCATACATAAGTATAAAATTTAGCATAATATACACTTTTTGCCACATAGCTTAAATACAAGCTTTCTGTTTCTACCACGCCTTCTCTCATAAGGTGTAATAAAATTTGTGCTAAAGCTTCATTTAGATAAAAAATCACGATAACAAATAAAAATAAATTTAAAAACTTAAATTTAAATTCTCTTAGCCACCTCATAAAAAGATAAACCCCAAAACACATAATAAAAGCAAGCAAAATAAGCCCAAAAGAACTAATCGCTAAAGAATCTAAAAAATTAGTGCTTAATATAGGAAAATCAATAGAAATATGTAAATATTTTATACCAAAAGCAAAAGATAATAAAAAAAGCAATATTGCTTGAATTTTTTCTTTTAAAAAATTATTTTTTATAAAAGAAAAAATGATAACTCCCAAAAACAATAAAACAAATAAAATATCATTAGAAAAATATAACAAATCATAACTTAGTGTTTTAGCACTAATAAAAAAAGCAAAATAAGAAAAAACAAAACCCACAAAAGCAAGTTTAAACACTAAAGAATTTTTTAGATTATAAAAAAATAAAGCACTCAAAAGCGCATAAGAAAAAAATGCTCCAAAAAAATGTACAAAATAAATCGACATAGGCTCTTCTTTGATAGAATTTATTTATAAAATCGATAATTTCATAAATAAACCCTAGCAAAAGCTAGGGTAAAAATCACTTCGGTTTTCCTGTGTATTTGAAATTATATTTAACTGAAAATGGCTCAAACCACTTACCAACACCTGTTTCTTTATCAACATGACGTCCAAAACCTTGTTTTTCTGGACTTTCTATTAAAAATACTAACTCATAATTTCCTATGCCTGTATCCATTTTTAAATTCGCACCATAGTGAGGGCCATCATCTGCTACCATAGGCATAAGGGTTCCTGTTTTTACTTTACCATTATCAAGATTAGTTAGCTTATAAGCTATAGTTAAATAAGGAATCCAAAAGCCTTCTGGAAAGCCATTTTTATTACCCTTTAATGCATGAATATCTGCCTCAAGGTGAATATCTGCTAAACTTGCCGCAAGATCAATCCCTCTTGGCTCCATTTCGATTGGCTGTAAATAAACCGCTGCTATTTCCATACCATTTAATTCATAAGGATCGCCAATTGGCACCTCTGCTGCAAAAACTGAACTAGCTAAAATACTAGCTGCTGCGCCTAAACTTAATAAAGTTTTTTTCATATTTTTTCCCTTTTATTTGAAATTTGCTTTGTTATAAAAATACCCATAATGAGTAAGATTAAAACCATAAACTGAGGTATGATGCTCTCATAATAAGGATAAATTCCAAGCCATAAAATTCCTTCAAAATCAAAAGGAAGTAGGCTTGGTGTAATAAGCTTAGCCTCTATGAGCTCACCAATGCCTTTGCCTGTAAAGACAAAGACCATGTAAAAAATAATGTATGAAGTTATATAGAAAAATTGTTTTACTGGTATTTTCAAAGCACCAGCTTTTAATAAATAATAAAGTATGATAAGTATAATTAATCCGCTAGCTAATCCTATAAATATAAAACTATAATCTGTGCTTGTTTTTGCATCAAACAATAAAGCTTGATAAAAAAGAATAGTTTCAGCACCTTCTCTATATACAGCTAAAAATACACTAAACCATAAGGTTTTTGCTGAATTATTTGATATAGCTTCAACCGCTTGAGTTTTTATGTGATTTGCCCATTTTTTATTTTGCGCATTTGATAAAAGCCAAAAACCCACATAAAATAATAATGCAACAGCCACAAGCATAGTAATGCCTTCTAGCAACTCTCTGCTTTGCCCTGCTTGTTCTTTAAAAATCCATGAAATAAAAAATGCTGTTACAAAACTTAAAAACACACCACTCCAAAGTGCTGAATATACTATATTTAAACGCTTTTTATTGCCACTTTGAACTAGATATGAAACTATAGCCACAATGATAATTAAAGCTTCCAAACCTTCTCTTAAAATAATACCCAAAGCCCATATAAATAAAGACATAGGTGAGGATTCTTGAATTTTATCTAAAGAGCTTTCCACTAAGGCACTAAGCTCATCAAAATTTTGTTTTAATTCTTCTTTGGAAGCACTTGCTTTAATAAGCGCAACGCCTTTTGAAAAATAACTTTCTATTTTCAATTTTAAAGCACTATCAATAGCACCAATTTTACTTTCCATACCACTTGCTTCAAAAATATCCAAATACACATTTTGTAAAGCATCTATACTATTTAAACTAAATCCCTCGTAATTTTGCAAAATATTATTAAGAGCAATTTTCATATCATCATATACTTTAGTATAGTTTTTAGTACTCATAGCACTCTCATCAAAGCCTTTAACTTGAAGTAAAGCTAATTCTTCTTTAGGTAAAGCTAAAAACGCTTCATATAATAAATCTGATATGTTTGAAATTTCATCTCTAATAGTTTTTTCATCTAAAGTATTGGCATTGATTTTTCTTATAATAGTTCTAAGTTTAGTTTGAATTTTTTTATCCACTCCTGCCTTAGTATATCTTGCCACTAAAACTTCTACTTTTGAGTTTCTATAGTCTTCAAACAATGATGATTGAATCAAATCTTTAGCTTTTTGATAATCTTTATTTACAAAAGCTAACGCAGCTTGATCAAGCTTTGAAACCATCGAATCCATTAAAAATTGCAATCTTGCATCCAAAGCCGAAGCTTCTTGTAAAGCTAGCAATGCCTCATCTTTTTGAGTGCTTTGTTCTTGAGCAATCAAACTTTGAGCTGAATTTTGTGAAGTTTGCTCTTTAACATTCTCTCCAAGCAAAGCCGCAAACATCGCTTCAGCTTGTGCTTGGCGCTCTTTTTCTGCTTTTAAAGATGAGTTTTCAGCTGCCTTTTTATCATAATTTACATCACTAGCTTCGGCTTTAAGCTGAAAGCCTTTTTCTAAAACAGGAATGATTTCATCTAAATCAAAATACAAACTACTAATCAAAGCTTCTATTTTAGAAAAATCCTCTTTATCTTTATACAACTTTCTTAAATTAACAAATTTACGCTCCATAACAATGGCTTTTCTACCAACATTACGCCCAATAGAGCCTTCCATGGTTTCAAAATGCTGAAAATATGCATCTTCTGCTTTTTTCTTTGCTTCTAAATTTTTATTTTCTTTATATAAAATCATACTTTCATTTAAAATTTGTTTGATTGCTTGGGCTTCTTTTTGATAATCAATCTCTCTAGCATAAACAATAGTACAAAATAAAAAAATTATCAACAAGCTTATTTTTTTAAACACTATTTTACTCCGAAATGATATTCATTTTTAAAATCATAGTCGCAAGTATAGTACTAGCTTTCTTAAATTTAGATAAACATTATCATTATTTATTTCATAATAATTTAGATAAAAATACTACAAAATACTACTTTTATCTACAATATAAGCTAAAAAATTATTATTTTTAAGAGTATTGTTTATTTTTATTTATTTTAATCATAAAAATAAGTTTTCTTTGCTAATATTTAGTGGTTTTAAAAATTCAAGGAGCTTTTGTGTTAGTAATTGGCCTTGAAAAACCAAGCAAACTCAAAAAATGTTAAAATTTTAGGTTTTTGGGTGATTATAGGAATAATAGCTGATATTAGCCTTGGTTTATTAGATAAAGAACTTGCACTAGCTAATAAAATCGGAGTGGATTATTTTATACAAACTTTAAAAATTCTCTAAAAACTATTATATTTTTAACTATTGTTTTAGTAATTATTAGCCTTAAGAGTCTAAAGCAAACTGAAAGTATAGACACTAAAGCTTTATTATACTTTTGGGCGTGGATAATTTTATATCCTAAATTCATGCGGTAGGAAATTTATGCGGTAATAGCGTAGCAGCTTTAATCGTAGCTATTTGGGATAAACAAATAGACTGGGAAAAGTTTCGCTACGCTCTTGATAATCCTAAAGAATTTACTAATGCGGGTTTTGATTAAAAAACCTCTTTTTGTATTTTTTCTACATATTTTTCTCTTAGTTTTTGGGTATAAAAGCCTACTTTACCATCATTAATCACCTTGCTATCTGCTTTTATAACACCTAAAATCAAAAAAGTAGCCGCAGAAATAAATACCTCATCAGCCTCATATACTTCTTTCATACTAAAAGCTCTTTGATCTACTTTAAGATCAAGTTCTTTGGCAAATTTCAAGATATTTTTACGGCGAATTCCTGGTAAGATTTCATTAGAAAATGGCTTAGTAATTAAAGTTTTATCTTTTATAATAAAAGCTGAACTACTAGAAGCTTCCGTTACTAAAGCATTTTCTACCATAAAAGCTTCAAAAACCTTAGCCTTTATAGCTTCTTCTTTTGCAAGACATTGAGCCAATAAAGAAATTGATTTTATATCCCTTCTTTTCCATCTTAAATCAGCTGTTGAAATAACACTTACCCCATTTTTAGCATACTCATGCTCAATCACCTTGCATTCAAAAGCAAAAGCCATAATAGTAGGTTTTAATCCCTTCAAAAGAGCAAAATTTCTACTAGCAACCCCTCTAGTAACTTGCATATAAAGCCCACCTTCTTTAAGAGAGTTTTTAATGATTAATTGCTCTAAAATATTTTCAAATTCTTCTTTTGTATAAGGAATTTGTAGATCAATTTGGGCTAAACTACGCTCAAAACGCTCCCAAAATTCTTCTTTATCAGCTATTTTTGCATTTACCACAGGAACTACTTCATAAATTCCATCTCCAAAGATAAAACCTCTATCAAAAATACTCACTTTAGCTTCGCTAGCTTTTACAAACTCATCATTTAAAAATACTACTTCCATCTCTTGCATAAACTCTCCTTTTAATTAAATAAATCAACAATATCTTTTGGCAAATCAAGCTGATTAGAATAATAAAAATACTTAGCTAAAACTAAAATTCCTATATAAAATTCTATCTTTTCATCTAAAAATTGCTCTATATAAGCATGGGCATTTTGAATGATTTCTTTTGCTCTATGTGGATTAGCTAAATAATAATCAAGCAAAGCTTCTACATTTTCATAATCATCATTAATTAAGGCAAAATGCTCATTTGGAACTAACTTTCCCTCCATAAACCAAGTTTCATAGCGCATTTTTGGGGCTAAAACTAAAGAATTTGTTTTCATTGCCCACTTTAAGTTGCTTGCTACATCATTACCTTCTAATGAAAGTAAAAATTTAAACTGCATTTGATAGGCTCTGCTGATTTTAAAATTTAAATTTTTAATCCATTTTTCGGCTTGAATTTTTCTACCACCAACATGAGCAATATCACAACGAGGATTATCAAAATATTTTTCAAAAAATTTAATACGATGAGGCTGATAAATCGCACCTCTAAAAAAAAGCAAGTCTTTTTTATCTTCAAATTGATTTTTATCCTGTATAAAATCAAAATGTCTGTTTTTATCTAATTTTAAAATGATATTATTAAAACCATTTTCAACCGGTCTTGATTTAGCTATACTTGGATATTTAAGATTATAACTAATATCTCCAAAGCCTTTAATCCATAAAAAATCATCATTAAAATATTTACTAATTGCATAAGCATCATAAGCATAGGAAGTTTTTTTAAAGGGAAATTTTCCTATTTTTTCATAATTTTCAAATTTTTTTATATCAAAAAAATCATTTTGCAGATTATAATAATTTAAGCGAGTAATAATATTATCTATATTTTTTAGTTTTAAAATTGCTTTTAAAATATTTTGTAATTGATTTTGATAAATTTTTCTAGGTATAAAACTTTTAGCTATGCCTTTTACATTCATCATAAATCTAGAATCTGCCATTTTTCTTCCATTTTGATATTAAAATAATATAAATTTTAACACAAGAATTCATTTACAAGACTTAAAATTTAGTTTAATTAAAAACAAAAATGTTAAAATCACAAAAATCACATACTAATTGGGTAAAAAATGAAAATACAAGAATTTATTTTAAACTTTATTTTTAAAGTTTCAAATCAACCTGTTAATTTAAAAGATTTACTAGAAGCAAATGCCTTGCTTAATGAAGGTATGATGGTAGATCCTGCAAAATTAAATTTTAAATTTAAGGTGTTTAATTCCTATCTTATTTATGCATTTTTTTGCATAACTATTTTAGTTCCTATGCTTATCATTAGCCATTATTTTCTAACAATTATTGATTTTCATATTAGTATTTTAAGTGCTGTTTTTGTAACCGCTTGTGTTTTTATTGGCTATGATATTTTTAAAATTTACACTAGAAAAATAATAAGCAAAAGATTATTAAAAAAAGCTTGGGCTTTGCATTTTCCATATTTTGCTTATGAAAAATACTCAAAAATAGCAGAAAATATTTACAACCAAGCCATTAAAGAAGAAATTCCAAAAAATCAACTTGAGCAATATGTTTTGGAAAAAATCATTCAAACACAAGATTAATCTAAAAAGTCTAAAACTTGATTTTGAAAATATAGCGCCTCAAGCTGTCTTTGAAGTTCTTTATTTTCTTCATCTAAAACAAGTTCTTGCGATCTTAAGTCTGCTATATCTCTACTTACATAATAAATTTGATTTCTAATATAAATTTGTGGGAAAAATATCAATAAAGCAAATGCTATCATCAAACCTGCATATATTAAATTTTTAGGACTTAAATTTTTATTTTCCTCACTTACTATGCTATCTAAAAGTTCATATTTATCTTCTTGATTATACTCTTGGTTTTCTTCAAGCCTTACTTTTTCTTCTAAAATTTTTTGTTCTTGCTTAGCTAATTTTTCTTTTTCTTTTAATTCTTCTTGAGCTTTTTTTAATTTTTCTTGTTCGATTTTTTTTTGCTCTTTGAGTTCTTGTTTGAGTTTAGCTTTTTCTTTTCTTTTTTCTTTTAAATCTTGAAATTTTGAAGTGACAAAAACATTGCTTTGAGTAAGAATTTTAGATATTCGAATAGAATCTTTATTTTCTTGTTTTTTTTCTATTTTTTTTATTTCTTGTGTTGATTTACTATTTTTAAGCATTTTAGAATTTGCAATATTTTTTTTATCGAATTTTTCTTTTTGCTTTTTGAAAAAATTAAGTTGTAATTTAAAAGGCTTTTTTTCTTCTAATTTAACATTTATCAAATCTTCTTTTAAATAAATAGCAGATTGCTTTTTGGGCTTTTCTTCGTATTCTTCATCAAAATCTGTAAATTTAGGTCTTTTTTTACGCTGTATTCTATTTTTTAGTATACGATCGCTTTCATTAAAAATTTGCTCTTCATAAGGCCTACCTTCTTTAATAGCCCTAGAATATTTCAACATTTTTTCACGTATATTTTGCTTTTCTTTTAAAAAATCATCTTCAACCATTATTTACCTAAAATAAAAAATTCTCATTTTTGCACAACTTGATCTGCTATTATAGCTTATTTCTTCTTTGGAGGCACTTATGGCTTTTTTACTTAAAATTTTACCAAGACTATGTCCTTTGCCACATTCGCATTTTATGGCTCTTTCATCGCAAATACAATCTTTTTCCCATCTTTTAAAAGTATTTTTTACTATCCTATCTTCCAAAGAATGAAAACTAATAATAGCTAATTTACAATCTTTTAATTTTGCTTTTTCTATGTTTTCAAGCAAGTATTTTAATTCGCCAAGTTCATTATTTACTTCTATACGCAAAGCTTGAAATACGAGCAAGGCTAAAGATACATTGCGCCCTTTTAACTTAGCATTTCCTATAATTTGACTTAATTCTTTTGCACTTGTAATCTCTTTTTGACTTCTTGCATTGATGATTTTTTGAGTAAGCATTGAAGCAACCGGCGCTAAATCTCCGTAGTCTTTAAAAATTTGCTCCAAAGCTTCCTTGCTGTAAGAATTTACCACTTCTTTAGCATTTAAAAGGTTATTTTGATCCATTCTCATATCTAAAAAATCAGAATTTAGTGAAAAACCTCTATCATTTTTATCAAGCTGCAAAGAAGATACACCAATATCAGCTAAAATTCCTCTTAAGTTTTGCGTTGGAATTTGAGTTAAAATATCTTTAAAGCCTATATGATTAAAACTTATCCTATCTTGAAATTTTTTTAAAAATTCTTTAGAAAAATTTAAAGCTTCTAAATCTTTATCGCAAGCAATTAATCTTAGTTTCTCATGAGCTTGCAATAATGCCTTAGAATGCCCTCCATAACCCAAAGTGCAATCTAAAAAATCTCCACTATCAAAATCATCAAAAGCATCTAAAACTTCTTGCAGTAAAACAGGAATATGTGGACTTTGCAAAATAAACCTTTAAAATATTTTTTAGTATAATATCTTAGCAAAGTTTAAAACAAGGTTTTTAATGAATAAAGAAAATATCATTTCTCAAATCAAAATACTTTCTACTTCAATGTTTAAAAAAAATTTTTTTGGAATTTGTCATGGATCAGTTTCAGCAAAACTATCTCAAAGTTCTTTTATTATAAACAAAAACGACACTTTTTTAAATCAACTAGATGAAAAAAGTTTAAGTATTTTAAAATTTGCAAAAGATTATAGCTGGGATGAAGCAAGCAGCGATAGTGAAATCCATAAAAGTATATATGAAAATATACCTGAAGCTAAATTTATATGTTTTGCCTGCCCAACTTATACCTTATCTATGAGTTTAAACCATGATTTTATAACACCTCAAGATTATTTTGGTGAAATTTTTCTAGAAGAAATTCGAGTTTACAATCCTAAAAATTATGAAGATTGGGAGGATAGATCACAAACTGAAATTTATCGTTATATGTTAGAACAAAAACAAAATTTTGTTGTTGTAAAGGGTTATGGTATATTTGCCTATGGTAGAACAAGTTATGAATTAGGTAAGATTGTAGATTTAATTGAAAATTCTTGTAAAATTATCCATTTAGCGGAGACAAATTTATCATAATAATTTAAAATTAATCTTTTATTAATCACAAATTATTTATAATTTATAGTTTAATTTATTTAATCAGATTGGGGTAAAAATGCTCACTTGGATGCAGCATCATAAAAAATACTTAGTTGTAACTATTTGGATTAGCGTTATTGCTTTTGTTGGAGCAGGTTTTGTTGGTTGGGGGAGTTATGATTTTAACACCGATAGGTCAAATTCTGTTGCAAAAGTAGGCGATGAAAAAATAAGTTATGATGAGTTTAATCTTAAATATTCTCAATTATTTGGCTATTATTCTCAGCTAAACAATGGCAATTACACACAAGAACAAGCACAAAAAGATGGCTTAGATACCCAAGCTATTAATGAACTTATACAAGAAAAACTACTACTTTCTTATGCTAAAACTTTAGGTTTAAATGTGAGTGAGGAAGAAATTGCTTATGATTTAGCACATCAAAAAATCTTTCATAATGCTTCAGGTGTTTTTGATAAAAATTTATACTATAATCTGCTTGCAAGAAACAACTATACACCAAAAACTTATGAAAAAATTATTCACGATGAGTTATTGCTTAAAAAAATCAATGCTATTTTAAATTTACAAATCAAACCAAATGAGCTTGATATGTTTGGTGCAAGTTTTTTAATGCAAGATAGTTTAAAAGTTCAAGCTATAAAACTTGATAATAAAAACATAACAATGGATGAAAAAGAGTTAAAACAAACTTGGGAGAAAAATAAAGAGCTTTACAAGACGCAAAAAAGTTATGAACTTGCAACTTATTTTTTAAACCCTGATATAATCAAAATTGACGATAAAGAAATCCAAGCTTACTATGAAGAAAATAAAAATGACTATAAAGATTTTACGGGGAAAATTCTAAGTCTAGAGCAAAGCAAAGATAAAGTTATAAAGGATTTAAAACTTTCTAAACTTAAACTTAAAGCCAATGAAAGCTATGTGGCGTTGAGAAAAAACGAGCTTAATTTTGATAAAAATATCACAATCAGCGATGCTGATATTTACTATCCTTTAGAAAATATACAAAAAGCTAAAGAAAATGATTTTATTAAGCCTTTTAAATTTGAAAACGGCTATATGATTGCAAAAGTTATAAAAATAAATCCTATACAAACTATGACTTTTGAGCAAGCTAAAAACGAAGTAAGTAAACTTTACATTAAAGAAAAAACTAAAGCCTTATTAGAAGAAAAAGCAAAAATCGCCCTAGATAATTTCCAAGGTATAGACATAGGTACTTATAGCCGTGACTCAAGCAAAAATGCAAAAGTGGGTGAAATGATGAGTGATACTGAATTTAGCGAGTTTTTGATGCATGTATTTGACTCAAATAAAGCTAAATCTTATGTATTATTTGATGATAAAGCAATAGTTTATGAGATCACAAAACAAACTTTAGAAAATAAAAACAAAGAAGAAATTTACAAATTTATCATAGAGCAAAGTGCTAAACAAACCAAACAAGCTTTACTTAAGGAAGAATTATTAAAAAAACTTATAGAATTATATCCAATTCAACGCTATTATAAAGGAAATACAAATTGAATATTTTAGGAATTGATTTAGGCTCAATACAAACTTGCGCCATATTAGCGCAAAAAAGCGAAGAAGGACTAAAAGTCATTGGTTTTGGAAAATCAAAATCAAATGGTATAAAAAAAGGAGCAATTACTAATATAGAACTTGCTTCAAAATCCATAGAAGAAGCAGTAGCTGATGCACAAATGATGTCAGGCGTGCATTATGATAAAGTAATTGTATCTATTTCAGGTGCTTATGCAAAAAGCGTAGATAGTATAGGTGTGGTTAATATACCAAATCACGAAATAGGCATTAAAGAAATTCACAGAGCAGTAAGTACAGCAAAACATACTGCAAATATACCTAGTGGATATGAAATCATTCATGTATTACCTTATAATTTTAAAGTAAATGATCTTGAGCATGTAGAAGACCCTTTGGGAATGAGTGGAAATCGTCTTGAAGTTTCTACGCATATTGTAATTTCACAAGAAGTGCATATTAAAAATCTAAAAAAAGCCGTGGAACTAGCTGATCTTAGAGTAGATAACATCGTTCTTTCAGGCTATGCTTCTTCTATTGCTTGCTTTGATGATAGCGAAAAAGAATTAGGTGCCATTTTAATCGATATGGGTGGAGCAGTTTGCGATATGGTCATTCATGCGGGCAATTCTATACGCTATAATGAATGCTTACAAATTGGATCAGTAAATATCACCAATGATTTATCCATAGCTTTACATACTCCACCAAAAGAAGCAGAAAAATTAAAACTAAATTACGCATCTTTAGCGCAAAATGAAAACTCAATTATACAAATTCCATACATGGGTGATGAAAAAAGAAAAAATGAAGTTTCGGTAGAAGTTATATCTAATGTAATTTATGCAAGAATTGAAGAAACTATTATTATTTTAGCTAAAATGCTAAGCGATAATGCTTGTGCAAATCAAGCAGGAGCAGGTATAGTATTAACAGGTGGAATGACAAAATTTGCAGGACTTGACAAGCTTGCTTCAGCTTATTTTGATAATAAAGCTGTTAGAATAGCGACTGCAAAAAAAGATACTATGGATGGTTTTAAAGAAATTTTTGAAGATGCAGAAAATAGCTGCGCTATAGGTCTTTGTTTATATGGTGGTGGACATTTTACTCCTTATGAATTAGATTCTAATGAGAAACTAAGATACAAAGGAGAGCCTGAATTTATCAATAAACAGATCAAACAAAATCTTACCATAGATGAACATGAAGAAGAAAATAAAGATTTTGAAGAAATTTTTCAAGATCAAAAAGAATTTGAAGACGAAAAAGCAGAATTAACAAAAATAGAAACAAAGAAAGATAAAAAGACGAATTTAATGCATAAATTTTGGAATAAACTAATAAACCAGTTCTAATAGGAGACACAATGAGCGAATATCTAGTGGAAGAAATGCAACACACAAAAGGTGCAAAAATAAAAGTCATAGGCTGCGGTGGTGGTGGTGGTAATATGATAGATCATATGGTAAATATGGGTTTACATGATCTTGATCTTATTTCAGCTAATACTGATGCACAAGCCATAGCTAAATCTTTAGCAAAAACTAGAATTCAACTAGGTGAGAAAAAAACCAAAGGCTTGGGTGCTGGAATGCAACCAGAAATTGGAGCAGAAAGCGCAAGAGAAAGTTTTGAAGAAGTAAAAGCGGCTTTAAGTCAGAGTGATATAGTATTTATTTCAGCAGGGCTTGGTGGTGGAACGGGTACAGGTGCAGCTCCTGTTGTAGCACAAGCTGCAAAAGAAGTAGGTGCACTAACCGTTTCAGTGGTGACTATGCCTTTTGCTTTTGAAGGAAAACAAAGAAAAAAATTAGCAGAAGCTGGTTTAGCTGAATTAAAAAAAGAAAGTGATTCTATCATTGTAATCCAAAACGAAAAGCTTCTTAGTATACTTCCAAAAAAAGCAGGTATAAAAGAAGCATTTAAACTAGTTGATGATATTTTAGCTAGAGCTGTTAGAGGTATGGTGTCTATCCTTTTAGAAGATGGTGATATTAATGTTGACTTTGCTGATGTTAGAACTGTTATGAGTCACAGAGGTTTAGCTTTAATGGGTGTGGGTCATGGAGAAGGTGAAAATGCCATTATGGATGCATTATCAAATGCTATAGAATCTCCATTATTAGACGGTATGACTATGAAAGGCGTTAAAGGCGTAATCATCCACTATAAAATTGGACCTGAATGCTCATTGATAGAAATTTCACAAGCTACTCAAAGCATTAGCGATATAGCAGATGAAAACGCAAAAGTAATCTTTGGTGCAACTACTGATGAGAGTATGGGTGATCGTGTTGAGGTTACTATCATTGCTACAGGTTTTGAAGATAAAGCCGAAATAGAAAGTGCCAAAGAACAAGAAGAAAGTAAAAAAAATAGTTATATGAATTTACGTAAAGCTAGCGGTGGATTTGATGAAGAAGTGATTTCTCAGCTTGATGTTCCTGCTTTCTTGCGTCGCCAAATGGATTAATTTTTAGTAAAAATCCTTATATGAATTCTTCATTATTATGTGATTTTTACGAACTAAGTATGGCTTATGCTTATTTTAAACAAAATATGCATAAGCAGATTGTTTATTTTGAAGTTTTTTTTAGAAAAGCTCCTGATAATGCTTCTTATGCTGTTTTTTGTGGATTAGAACAAATCATAAATCATATTAATCATTTTTCTTTCTCTAAAGATGACATAGATTTTTTGAAAAATACTCAAAAATTTGATGATGATTTTTTAAACTACCTTTCAACTTTAAATTTTAGTGGAGATATACTAAGCGTTAAAGAAGGTGAATGTGCTTTTGCCAACACACCACTAATGATTATCAAAGCACCTATAGTAGAGGCTTTATTATTAGAAACTTTCATACTTTTAACTCTAAATCATCAATGCTTGATTGCTACTAAAGCTAGTAGAATTACTCAAATTGCAAAAGAAAAATTACTCTTAGAATTTGGCTCTCGCAGAGCTCATGGAGAAAGTGCAGCTTTAAATGGTGCTAGAGCTGCTTTTATAGGTGGTTTTCATGCAAGTGCTTGTACTTTAGCTGGGAAAAATTTTAATATTCCTATTAGTGGAACCATGTCTCATGCTTGGGTGCAAATGTTTGATGATGAGCTAAGTGCTTTTAGAGCATATTGTCAAATTTACAAAGATAATATAAGTCTTTTAATTGACACTTATGATTATAAAAAAGGTATTGAAAATGCTATTTTAGTTTTTAATGAATTAGACTCTGAAAACACTATGAAAAATTATTCCATTCGTATTGACTCAGGAGATTTACTTAAAATCTCTAAATATATTAGAAAAAAACTAGATCTTGCTGGCTTAAGAAAATGCAAAATCATAGCTAGCAATGCCTTAGATGAGTTCATCATAGAAAAATTGCTAAAAAATAAAGCTCCAATCGATGCTTTTGGTATTGGAGAAAAGCTTATTACTTCGGCAAGTTCACCTATTTTTGGAGCTGTTTATAAGCTTGTTGCATTAGAAAAAAATAATCAAATCATCCCTAAAATAAAAATCAGCGCAAGCACAAGCAAAACAACCTTACCGCATTTTAAAAAACTTATAAGGTATTATAAAAACAATAAAGCAAGTTTTGATATTTTATATACACATGATGAGGGTATCAAAACTTATCAAGGCTATACATATAAAAACTTACATGAGCTTATTTTTAAAGATGGGAAATTAATCTATAGACTTCCTAATTTGAAAAATATTCAAGAATATCATAAAAAAAGTGTTGATAGCTTGGATCTTAAACTAAAAAAACTTCAAAATCCAAGTATTTATAAAGTAAAAATTTCTAAAAAATTACAAAATATGCAAAAAACTTACTTAGAAAAAATTAATCTTTTTCTCTAAGTTTTACCTCATCTTCTACTTCAAGTAAAAATCTATCCACAAGCTCATCTTCTTTTAATTTTGCTACCACTTCACCATGTCTTATAACTAAACCTTGATTTTTTCCAAAAGCAATCGCCACATCAGCACCCTTAGCCTCACCCAAGGCATTTACAACACAACCCATAACACTTATATTTAGCGGCTCTTTTATATGCTTAGTTTTTTCTTCTACTATTTTAATCGCTTTAATCAAATCACTTTGAATTCTTCCACAAGTTGGACATGAGATGATATTTACTCCACTTTTTTGCACTCCACTATCTTGCAAAATAGCCCTTGCTACACGAATTTCTTCTTCAAGTTCCCCTGTCATAGACACTCTCATTGTATCGCCTATACCTTTTAAAAGCAAATTTCCTAAGGCAATCGAGCTTTTAACCGTGCTATGAAATTTAGTCCCTGCCTCAGTAACCCCTAAATGAAACGGATAATCACAAAGTGGTCTTAGAGCCTCATAAGCTTTTATGGTATTTTGCACATCTGAAGTTTTCATAGAAATTTTAATATCAAAAAAATCTAAATCTTCGAGTAATTTTATATTATACAAAGCACTCCCAAGCATAGCTTCTATATTATAGCCATATTTATCGCTAAATTGCTTTTCTATAGAGCCATGATTTACCCCTATTCTAATAGGAATTTTTCTTTGTTTACAAGCTTGCACCACTTCTTTGATATTTTCTTTTGAGCCTATATTTCCTGGATTAATTCTTACCCCATCGATAAATTCAGCACAAAAAACTGCTAGCTTATGATTAAAATGTATATCCACTATTAAAGGTAAGGGGCTTTTTGCTTTAATTTCTTTTAAAGCTCTTGCATCTGCCATATCCAAACAGGCTAAACGCACTATATTTGCACCAGCAAAATAAAGTCTGTTAAGCTGTTCTAAACAACCTTCAACATCCCTTGTTTTAGTAAAAAGCATGGATTGCACAGAAATAGGAGCATCTCCGCCTATTAAAACATCACCTACTTTTATTTGTCTTGTTTTGTATCTTTGATATTCCATTTTTTCTCACTTTTTTACGCATATTGTATACTTTTTTGTCTTTGTAGAAATTAAAATCAACTAAAATCAACCGGATCTATATCGCAAGTAATATTTTTAAAATTTAAGGCAAAATGCTCAAATTTTACAAGTTCTTGATGAGTATTAGCACGCAATAATACATAAAAACGCCATTTCTTATTTAACATTTCAATACCACAAGCACCATGGCCTACTAATTGCACTTGTTTTAATTCTTGTGCTTTACTTGCTATAAATTCACACAAATTTAAAGCTTTGTTTTTATCCTCATCTTCAATAATTAGCCTTAAAAGTCTTTTAAATGGAGGGTAAAGTTCATTTCTAGCATTTAATTCATCTTTTAAAAAGCTATCATAATCTTGTATATATTTTTCAAAAAAAGATCTATTCTTAGTTTGTAAAAGCACCCTACCCTCGCCCTTTCGACCTGCACGACCTGCTACTTGCATAGCAAGAGCCAAAGTCTCTTCCAAAGCTTTAAAATTAGGTCTAAATAAATACTCATCAAGACCCAAAATCACACTCAAATCCACATTATGATAATCATGTCCTTTAGCAAGCATAGAAGTACCCACTAAGATATCAATTTTTTCTTGATTAAAATCTTTTAAAATCATATCAAGCTTTTTTACACTGCTAACCTCATCGCTATCGAATCTTTTTATGATAGGATTAAACTCGGCTAATTCTTTTTCTAAAAGTTCACAAAGCTCTGCTGTACCCATTTTTTTAGCTTCGAGCATAGCTCTATTACATGTTGGACAAGTTTGATCAATTTCTTTAGTGAAATTACAATAATGGCATTTTAATGCATTTTTGTTTTTGTGTAAACTCAAAGCAATAGAACAAAAAGGGCATTTAATAGTATTAGCACATTCTTTGCATAAAATTTGTCTAAAATTTGCCCTTGTAGGTAAAAACACCACGACTTGCTTTTTATTTCTTAAGCTAATTTTTAATTCTAAAAGCAATTTTGATGAAACACTAAGCTCACTCTCATCGTACAAAAACTGCTTTTTACTTTCAAAGAAAGTTCCTTTAAGCCTAAAACAAGGATGCTTATAAAAACTCACAACACTTGGAGTAGCCGAGCCTAAAAGAACTTTTATATGCATTTTTTTTGCTACAAATAAAGCCAAATCTCTTGCATTGATTTTTGGATTATTAGAAGCTTTATAAGAATTATCATGCTCTTCATCAATAATAATCAAACCTAAATTCTTAAAAGGTAAAAACAAAGCCGACCTAGCTCCCACCACTAAAAGAGCTTTTGAATTTATCAAATCTTGCAAATATTCTTGCTTTTTTTTCTTAGTAATTTTAGAATGCCACAAAAAAAAATACTCACCAAAATACACTTTTAATCTTTTTTGCATTTGCGGAGTTAGAGCGATTTCTGGCATTAAAAGCAAAACCTGCTTTCCTTGCTCTAGATATTCTTTTATCAAGCTAATATAAATTTCAGTTTTACCACTTCCTGTATCACCAAATAGCAAACTAGTTTGTTTGGTTTTTATAAATTCCAAAGCCTCTTGTTGATTTTTACTTAAGCTAGGTACTTTTTCTATATGAATCTTTTCATTTTTATACTCTTTAATGCTTTCAAACATACCCAAAACAAAAGCTATTTTACTAGCATAATAATAAGCAATAAACCTAGCAAGTTCATATTGGTATTGCGTTAGTTTAAAACCTGTTTTTTTCTTTATAGATTGAGTTTTAAAATCAGGTTTTAAACATTTTTGTAAAATTATAGCTTTGAGATTTTTTTTCCTTGCAAGATCAACTACCACCTCATCTAAAATTTCAAATTCTTCCTCACTTTCATAAGTTAAGATATCTAAATAATATCCTTTAATAGCAAGTTGATAAAAATTCAAAACCCATAATCCTTACAATTTAAACTCACACATTCTAAAAAAACTTTTTCACTATTATAAGAAAAATCTATGTAATTTTTAGTATTTATGAAAAATCTATATTGAGTATTTGCTATTTTCATCCACGATTTTTTAGATGAAATGATTGGTTTTTCTAAAGCACTATAGGTACATTGTTCTGTATTTTTATGATTTTGAGAATGAGGACATACAAATAATTTTTGATTTTCACTATTTATTAAAGCCTCATCTAAAATAGTCGGAAAATCTTTACTTTCTTTAAATAAAAACTGATTTCTAAGTAAAGACAAAGAAGCATTGATAAGTTCCACCTCACTTTTTACTTGAATGAGTTTAGCATCGTTTTTTCCAAAAGAAAAATACGGATAAGCAATTACGCTAAGAATAGCAATAATCATCATACAAAAAACAAGCTCTATCAAAGTAAAAGCTTTTTTTATTTGCATTTATTTTATTTCTTCATCGATAGTATTGATAAGTTTATTGAGTTCTTTTTTTAAGATATAGTTTTCGTAGCTAAGTTTTACAAAAGCATTAATGAAATTTGCAAGCTCTATCTTGCCTGTACCTCCAGAAATTAAAGCAATTTCATCTTCAAGATGATTTGCAAATTCATTGCTGCATGTTACAACAAAATCTTTTGCATAGACATTAATTGTAACTTTTCTTTGGTTATTGTTTGCCAAGAACTGCCTCTATTTTTTTGATCACATCTTCGCTTTCAATATTTTTATTTTTAAGTTCTTCTTCTAAACGTGCGATTTGATTATTTTTAGCTTCATTTTGTGCTTTTACACTCACTAATTCATTTCTTAAATTTTCATTTATTTCACATACTTCATTATATTTAGCCAAAAGCTCATTTACTTTATCTGTCATTGTGTTGATTATTCTTTCATCATACATATTTTCTTGCCTTTATTGATTTTATATTTAGAATATTTTAAACACATAATTGTAACAAAAAAAAATTTAATTTTGCATAGCTTTTTATTTTAAAATTTAAATTTTTACAAAAAATTTTGTGTAAAATTAACAAAAATACAAGTTAGGAAAATTTATGTTTGAACTTACTAGTGATTTTAAGCCAAGTCCTGATCAAAAACAAGCCATTGATGGTATAGTAAAAAGCATTCAAGCAGGCAATAAATACCAAACCTTGCTAGGTGTTACAGGCAGTGGAAAAACTTTCACTATGGCAAATATCATTAAAAACTTAAACATACCCACTCTTATCATGAGTCACAATAAAAGCTTATGTGCACAACTTTATAGTGAATTTAAAGGCTTTTTTGCAAATAATCATGTAGAGTATTTTATAAGCTATTATGATTATTATCAACCAGAAGCTTATATACCAAGAACGGATGTTTTTATAGAAAAAGATAGTTCTACTAATGAAGATTTAGAAAGATTAAGACTAAGCGCAAGTGCTTCGCTTTTAAGTTATGATGATGTTATTTGTATAGCTAGTGTTTCAGCAAATTATGGTTTAGGAAATCCAAGTGAGTATGTGGGTATGGTTTTAATTTTAGAACTAAATATGCAAATTTCACAAAAAGAACTTTTAAAAAAACTTGTAGATATGGGCTATAAACGCAATGATAATTTCTTTGACAGAGCTGATTTTAGAGTCAATGGAGATATAGTAGATATATATCCAGCTTATTATGAGGATGAAGCTATTAGGCTTGAGTTTTTTGGCGATGAACTTGAGGCGATGTATCATTATAATGTTTTAGAAAATAAAAAAGGCAAAGATTTAAACAAATTTATACTTTATCCAACTAGCCAATTTAGCGTTGGTGAAACAAGATTAAAAAAAGCTATTGAGGGGATTAAAACTGAACTTAATGAGCGTTTGGCTTATTTTGAAAATGAAAATAAACTCGTAGAAGCGCAAAGGTTAAAACAAAGAGTAGAATTTGACCTTGAAATGCTTCAAAGCACTGGCATGTGCAAAGGAGTAGAAAACTACGCACTGCATTTAACAGGACTTAAAAGCGGTGATACACCTTATACTCTTTTTGATTATTTTGCCATTAAAAACCAAGACTTTTTAGTTATCATTGATGAATCCCATGTATCTTTACCGCAATTTCGTGGGATGTTTGCAGGGGATAGAAGCAGAAAGCAAACTTTAGTTGATTATGGTTTTCGCTTGCCAAGTGCCTTAGATAATAGACCTTTGATGTTTGATGAATTTATTAATAAAAATTGTAAATTTTTATTTGTTTCAGCCACGCCTGCACCTTTAGAACTAGAATTAAGCAAAGAAAATATTTTTTATCAAATCATGCGTCCAACAGGGCTTTTAGATCCTAAAATAGAAATCAAAGATAGTGAAAATCAAGTAGAAATTTTATACGATGAAGCTAAAAAAGTTATAGAGCGCAATGAAAGAGTTTTGATAACCGTTTTAACTAAAAAAATGGCTGAAGAGCTTAGTAAATACTACTTAGAACTTGGCTTAAAAGTAAAATACATGCACTCAGAAATTGATGCAATAGAGCGTAATGAAATCATCCGTGGTTTAAGAAGTGGTGCTTTTGATATTTTAATCGGGATTAATCTTTTAAGAGAAGGACTTGACTTGCCTGAAGTTTCACTTGTTGCCATAATGGATGCAGATAAAGAAGGCTTTTTAAGAAGCACCACCGCACTCATTCAAACCATGGGGCGTGCTGCTAGGAATGTCAATGGAAAAGTATTGCTTTTTGCCAAAAAAGTCACAAAATCCATGCAAGAAGCTATCGATACTACTAATGAAAGAAGAACTTTGCAAGAAGCTTATAATAAAAAACACAACATCACACCAACCTCAGTAAAAAGAAATATAGAAGAAAGTTTAAAACATGAACTTGAGCAAGGAGAAATTTATCGCAAAGGCAAAGAACTTGAAAAAATGCCCGCAAAAGAACGCGCCAAAATAGTAAAAGAATTAAGAAAACAAATGCTAGAAGCTGCTAAAAATCTTGAATTTGAAAAAGCAGCAATGCTTAGAGATGAGATTAATAAATTAAGAACTTTATAATCCCTTAAAATAAGGGATTATTTATTTGCTCTTTCTATGTATTCCCCGCGTACAGTATCAACGCGAATCACTTCCCCTTCTAACACATGAAAAGGAATTTGTACTACTGCACCTGTTTCTAAAGTAGCTGGTTTTTTATTTGAGCCTTGAGTGTCACCTTTGAAATTTGGTGCTGTTTCGATAATTTTAAGCTCCATTACTTGAGGCACTTCCACACCAATTGCTTTTCCATTGTGAAATAAAACATCTACCATGGTTCCATCAAGCATCCATTTTTTAGCTTCACCCACATCTTCATCGCTAATTGCAACTTGCTCATAAGTTTGAGTATCCATAAATTGACAATTTTCACCATCATCGTATAGATATTGCATTTGTTTTTCTTCTAAATTTGGAGATTCACATTTATCCCCTGCATGGAAAGTTTTTTCTAAAACCTTACCATCGATAAAAGATTTAATTTTAATACGAACAAAAGCAGGACCTTTTCCTGGTTTTACGTGTTGATATTCTACGATTTTAAATGGAATTCCATCTATTTCTATTTTTAAACCTTTTTTTAAATCTCCCATTCCATAAGAAGCCATATATTTTCCTTAATTTTAAAATTAAAAAATAATTGTAACAATTAAGGCTTATAAAAAGCCTTAAATTTCTGCATATTCTGCAAAAATACAAGCATCAACTGCTCTTAATTCCTCAAGTAAAGCTTTTGAAATTTTTGCATCAAGCAAAATCACAGCTAAAGCTTTTCCAAAGCCATTTCTACCAAGTCTAAAATCAGCTATATTGACATTATTTTTAGCTAAAATTCCGCTAACATTAGCAATAACTCCTGGTATATCATTATTATTTAAAATTATCATTTTCCCTTTTGGTTTAAAATCTACATCAAAACCATTTAACTCTACTATCCTTTGTTCATTTTCACCAAAAATAGTCCCTGAGATAGAAAGGTTAGAATTATCTGTAATTACCTTTATGGTAATTTTATTACTATAACCACTACTTGGTAAAATACAAGAAGAAAGTTCCACACCCTTATCTTTAGCTACAAAATGTGCGTTAATATAATTAATATTTTCACCTAAAATTCCTCTTAAAACACTCACTGTCGCAAAAGTTAGCAAAGACTCATTATATTCACTAATTTGTCCTTCACTTTCAAGTTTAATAGCCTTAATAGGAGTTTTATCAAGCTGAGCAGCCAAAAAGCCCATTTTTGAAATAAGCTCAATATAAGGCGCTACAAAACTTGGTAAATCTTCAGTTTTAATTGGTAAATTTAAAGCATTAGGATAAGAAATTCCTCTTGCAGCATTTAAAGCTTGCTCACATGCTTGGATAGCTATATTTTCTTGACTTTCTAAGGTATTTGCACCAAGATGAGAAGTAACAGAAACATTTTCAAATTCTAAAAATGGATGATTAGTTGCAGGTTCTTTATTAAACACATCTATACCAAGCCAAGCTATTTTGCCACTTTTTAAACCTTCACACAATGCATCTTCATTATAAAGACCACCTCTGGCACAATTTATCAATCTTACACCATCTTTCATTTTAGAAATTTCTTCAAAAGAAATCATATCTGTTGTTTCTTTTGTTTTTGGTGTATGTATGGTAATAAAATCACTTTGAGTTAAAATTACATCTAAAGAATTCACACACTCAATACCCAAATCAGTCATTTTAGAAGCTACCACATAAGGATCATAAGCTATAACTTTCATACCAAAAGCTTTTGCGCGTACAGCTACTCTTGAACCTATATTACCAAAACCTATAACCCCTAAAGTTTTGTTCATAAGTTCAACACCATACCACTTTTCTCTTTCCCATCTTCTTTGTATTTTTAAAAAATTATGTGCATTGACAAAAGATCTTGCAGAGCACAATAAGTGATTCATAGTAAGTTCAACTGCTGCTATGGTATTAGCCGTTGGCACATTCATAACTATAATGCCTTTTTTAGAGCATTCATCTATATCAACATTATCAACCCCAACACCTGCTCTAACTAAAGCTTTTAAATTAGAACATGCATTGATAAATTTCAAATCCACATCTGTTGAACTTCTGGTAATAGCCACATCTACATCACTTAATTTTGTTAAAAGTTCATCTTTAGGTAAATGCGCTGCTTCAATAAGTTCTACATCATCAGCTTTTCTTAAAAGCTCCACACCTTTATCTAATATTGCATCACATACAATAATTTTTTTCATAACCAAACCTCCTTTAATTTTGCATTTATGTTGTAAATTTTTAATTTGTCGATCAGTGCGTTTAAAACTTTTTCATTATTTGTATCTAAATAAATTGCCACTTCATCTTTGCTTTGTGTTAAAGTGTATTTGATAAAAAAAGAATGCAAGGTTTGCTTCAAACAAAACATAGAATAAACATCGTTTTTATTTACATCGAGCATATAAAATTTTTGCTTTGGTTTTACTACAGAATCATCCATATTAAAACTCATATAAAATTCATTTACTGCTGGAGAAAAATCATTAATTTTAAGATTTGAGAGTTTATCTTGCCAAGTTTGTGGTAATTCTTTTTTTATATCATCAAAAGAATATTTAACATTTTGTGAGATAGGTAAATTTCCAACACTTACATATCTCACCATAAAAACAAAAGCAACAATCAAAACTAGGCTTAACAAGCCTAAAATACCATAAAGGGTATATTTTTTCATTTGTGATTATGAAAGTTGATCTTTAATAATATCACCTAAAGTTACTTTATCATTATCATTGATTTCGTTTAACGCTTCTCTTTCTTTCATTTTTGCAAGACTTTTTACGCTTAAACGAATTCTATTTTTCTTTTCATCAATGAAAACAATTAAAGCTTCTATTGCATCGCCTACTTTTAAACTTGAAAAATCGATATTACCTAAATCTTCTTTGTGAATTAGCGCATCAACACCCTCTTCAAGCTCTACAAAAACTCCAAAATCCTTAATATCTCTAATTTTTCCTGAGATAATATCATTTACTTGATGTTTTTGTGCATAAACTTGTACAGGACTTTTTTGCAATTCTTTAGTGCTTAAAGAAATTTTTTGATTTTCTTTATCAAGTTTGATGATTTTAACTTCTATAACATCGCCAACTTTATACATATCTTTGCATTTATCGTTTCTATTCCATGAAGCATCTTCATTATGCAACAAACCTTCTAAGTTTGCAATTTTTACAAAGGCACCAAAATTAGTCACAGAAGTAACACTACCTTTTACCACATCACCTACTTTATGTGATTTTAAAAACTCATCAAAAGGTTTTGCTAATAAATTTTTTAAAGAAACTCTAAGTCTTCTTTCTTTAGCATTAATCTCAATCACTTCCACATCAAGCTCTTGACCTTCGCTAATATAATCTTTTGGATTTTTAGCATTTTTATCCCAAGAAATTTCGCTTATATGTAAAAATCCTTCTATATCATTTCCTAAATCCACAAAAGCACCATATGGCTCTATATTTGAAACTGTAACCTTAATAGTGTCACCAACCTCTAAACCATCTTTAATCTCATCCCAAGGATCAGGCATAGCAAGCTTTATAGACAAGGAAAGATGTTTTTTATCTTTATCATATTTAATCACTTTTACAGGAACCTTATCACCCTCATTATACAGTGAACTAGGATTTACTGGCCCTTTATAAGAAATTTCACTATAATGAACCAAACCATCAACACCGCCTACATCAACAAACATGCCATAAGTTGTGATTTTTTTAACAATACCTTCTATGATTTCTTCTTGATTTAACACATTTGAGATAATTTCTTTGCGTTTTTTTCTTTCTTCATCTACTATTTTTTTTCTTGAAACTACTATACTTTGAGCTTCTTTATCAATTTTGATGATTTTAACTTTGAAAGTTTTATTGATGATGTTGTTTGAATCTTTAAAGCTACTTTGTGATTTTGGCAAGAAAAATTCTACTCCATTTTCATCCACAGCTACAAAACCGCCTCTATTTTTACCAATGATTTTTACATCAAACATACTTTCATCATCTTTATAATTATCAATAAATTCTTTAACTTTTTGCTTTCTTAAAGCTTTTTTATGAGAAAGTAAAGATCTGCCACCGCGAGAACCCACTATAGCAACTTCTAATGTATCGCCTTCTTTGAAGATAAATTCGCCTTTATCATTTTGAATTTCTTCTATTGCTAAAATACCTTCTGATTTTTGCCCTACATTTACAAACACCTCATCGCCTTTAATCGCGACAATTATCCCTTGTGTAGTTGCCTCCTCATCAGACTTGAAAGATTCCTCAAGCATTTGCTCAAAATCTTCTTCTATGATAATATCCTCTAGTCTGTTTTGAACTTTTTTGTTCACCTCGCTCATCGTGGTCCTTTGTTTTAAATTTTAATTCTTGATTATAGTATTGTTTTCTTTAAACTTAGTTAATTTTGGTATATTCTTTGATTTTTTCTAAAACCAAATCAATCACCCAATCAGGTGTAGAGGCACCCGCACTAACACCACATTTTTCTTTACCGCTAAACCATTCTTTTTGAATTTCTTTTTCATTTTCGATTAAGTAGCTATCCTCGCAGTAATTTTTTGCTATTAAAAAAAGCTGCTTAGTATTAGCTGAATTTTTTCCGCCAACTATCACCATTACATCACTTTTTTTGGCAAGCTCATTGATAGCTTCTTGATTTTTAAAAGTCGCATCACATATGGTATTAAAAACGCGAACTTCCTTAACCTTAAGCATTAAAAAATTTACAATTTCCATAAATTTTTCTATCTTTTTTGTAGTTTGTGATACCACTGCAATCTTAGAAGGCAATTTAATATCAAATAATTCTTTTTCATCAAGAACCACATAAGCTTTAGTGCTTACATAACTTCTAACCCCTTTTACTTCAGGATGATTTTCATCTCCAAAAATCACAACCTCATAGCCTTCTTTGCTCATTTGCTCACAAATTTTTTGAGGTTTAGTCACAAAAGGACAAGTTGCATCAAAAATTTCTATATCTTTTTGTTTTAATTTTTCTAAATCTTGTTTGGTTATACCATGGGTTCTAATGATAGCTTTTTGTTCTGTGCTAAGCTCGCTAATATCATTTAATGTTTTAACATTATAATTTTTCCAAAGTCTTGTGATTTCTTCATTATTATGAATTAAAGGGCCTATGGTAGCTGCATCTTTAATTTGCTCAGCCTTTTTAATAGCTCTTTTTACTCCAAAACAAAAACCATAACTTTTTGCTAGTTCAATCTCCAATTTTAGCTCCTATTTGCTTTAAAATCTCAACAAAATTTGGAAAAGAAGTTTTTATACATTCACTATCATCAACCTCCATTCCACATCTTAAACCTAAAATCAAAAAACTCATCGCGATTCTATGATCTCCAAAGCTTTTTATTTTCGCACTTTTAGCTTCACCACCTTCTACCTCAAAACCATCTTCAAATTCTTTTATTTTTATGCCACATTTTTGCAAATTTAATACAATTGATTTAATTCTATCACTTTCTTTTACACGCAATTCTTTAGCATTTTTTATAATGCTTTTTCCTTGTGCGCAAGCAAAAGCTATAGCTAAAGCTGGAATTTCATCTATTAGCCATGCGATATTTTCGCTCACATTTACTGCCTTTAAAGGCGCACTTTCAACACAAATTTCTCCAATACTTTCAAAATCTTCATTAGTAATATTATAAGAAATTTTTGCACCCATTTTTTCTAAAATTTTAAAAGCTTCAATGCGCGTTTTATTTAATAAAACATTTTTTAAAACAACTTTTGAATTTGGTAAAATACAAGCAGCTAAGGCAAAATAAAAGGCCGATGATGGATCATTTGGTACACATACTTGGAATGCTTTTAATTTTTCTTTTAAAGGATTTATTTTAATAAAAGTTTTATCCTCATTTAAATATTCAATGCAAGCTCCCATTTTATTAAGTATGATCTCGCTATGATCTCTTGAAAGCTCAATTTCTTTAAAATAACTTTCTTTTTTGGCAAATAAAGCTGCTAAGATTAAAGCTGATTTTACCTGAGCTGAAGCAATATTACTTTTATAATTAAAACCATCCAACTTAGCTCCTTGTATACAAATAGGTGCTAAATTTGCATTAGCTCTTCCATAAATCTTAGCTCCTAAACTCATCAAAGGCTCACTCACCCTCTTCATCGGTCTAGCATTTAAATAACAATCTCCACTGAGTACAAAAAATTCATCTTCAATAGCACTTAAAAGACCTATTAAAAGCCTCATAGCTGTACCTGAATTTCCACAATCTAAAACACAATTTGGAGATTTTATATGTTTTGGAGCTTTAATGTAAACTAATCCATCAATCTCTTCAACCTCAGCTCCCAAAGCTTGAATGATTGCTAAGGTATGCAAGGTATCTTGTGCTTTTAGGTAATTTTTAATCTTACAAGTTCCTTGGGTAAGCAAAGAAAAGATAGCAAAGCGATGGGATATAGACTTATCAGAAGCTATATCTTCAAGCTCTGCTGTAAAAGAACCAATAGGACTGATTTTCATCGAAGTTTTAAACCATACTCATCATCTAAAACCTTGATGATTTTATCAATATATTCAAGAATAATATTATCTTCTAAGGTTTTTTCAAAATCTCTAAATACTAAATTAATAGTCAAGCTATAAAAATCACCTAAATTCTCATCTGTATATAAATCTACCACTCTAAAGCTTTCCAATCTTTCAATATCTAATTTAGTAATAGTGTGTTTGATTTTTTCATATTCAAAACCCTTAGGTATAACTATACTTAAATCCCTGCTCATAGATGGAAATTTAGAATAAGCTTTAGCGGTTTTAAAGTCTTGTTTTAAGCCTTCTAAATCAAGCTCACAAATATAAGTTTTAGCCAAATCTCTTTTATTTTCTATACCTAAATGCATCCTACCTATAAACCCTATACGCTTACCGTTTTTATATACATTTGCTTGCTCATATGGGCTTAAAAATGCATATTCTGATTTTTGCAAACTAAACTCACCTATAATGCTTTTTAATTCTGCTAAAAAAGTGTAAAAATCTACCAAAACAGGCTTGGCCTTATTTGTGATTTTAGCTTCTTCTTTGTAACCACTAAAGATCATCGCAAATTTAGCATGCTCGTTTGAAAACTCATCAAAAACACTGCCACATTCAAAAAGTTTGATTTTCTTTTTTGAATTTCTTAGATTAAAGCTTGCTGCATTTAAAAGATGATTTATCAAAGTGCTTCTTAAAGTATTAAGCTCATTGGTGATAGGATTAATAAGCTTATTTTTAATGCATTTAAATCCTAATTGACTTAATTGTTCTTCATTATCTAAAACATAATGCACACTTTCAAAATACCCATTGCTACTTGCTTTTAATCTTAAATTTTTAAGCTCTTGATAATCAAAATACACTTTATTTAAGCGATTTTTTTCTTTAAATTCTAAAGCTTTTGATGGGATATTATCAATACCAATAATTCTTACTATCTCTTCACTAATATCAGCTATATTTGCTATATCACTGCGATGAAGTGGGATTTTGATATTAAATTGTTCATCATTTACTACACTTATTTCAAAGCCTAGTTTTTTAAGAATTTTTACTAAATTATTTTTATCTATAGGCATACCAATGATTTTATCAATCTCTGCGCCAAAAATACCAATAATATTTGCTTCATTTTCCTTAAAAACTTGTTGGCTTCCTGAAAAAACACTCATCGCGCTAATTTTTAAGCATTCATTAAATAAATACTCCATTCCCAAAGAAAGTTTAGGCTCGCTACCTCTTAAAGAGCGATATATAGTGTCATTTTTCTTTTTATAAAAGGCTATTGCATTTGCTATAGTTTGAGGATGAGTATAACTTGCTTCTATAATGATAATTTTACTCTCATCATTGATTTTAAATTTATCTTCTTGCTCTATACCTGCTAAAGCAATCAACTCATCTTTATAATAAACTCCATATTCTCCATGTTCTTGAGTTTTAATTTCTAAAACAATCTTTTCATCGATTTGACAATCTTGACAAAGTTTATGAAAATCATAAGCACAAAAAATTACTCCACTTGCATGAGTTGCATATGTTAAAAGATTTTCTATGTTATTATTTTTATATGCTTCAATCAAGGCAAGGCGAATTTGTATTGTAATATTTAGTTTAAACTCTTCTTTGATTTCTAATGCCCTATATGCAAAAAAACCTTCAACATCGCTTTGATTTTTAACACTGAGTATTCTTCCTATACCTACACTATTTTCACTTTCTTTTAAAGGATTTAATTCTTTTAAATTTAAATCAAGTGCTGCGCTTAAATCTCTAGCAACACCATATAAACTCAAGCAATCACCGCGATTTGGAGTAAGTTCTATTTCAATTAATTCATCATTAAAAAGTTCATAATCATTTAAAGCTTTTCCTAGAACTAATTCCCCCATACTCTCATCTAAAACCATAATACCTTCATTACTTTTTCCAAAACCAAGCTCGCTAGATGAGCAAATCATACCCATAGATTCAACCCCTCTAAGTTTGGCAGGTTTAATTTCAAGTCCATTTGGAAGCACTGCACCCACTAAAGATACGGCTACAAATTGATCTTTATCAACATTTTTAGCACCGCACACAATTTGTAAAATTTCGCTACCTATATCAACTTTGCAAATATTTAATTTATCTGAATTTTCATGTTTAACTTTTTCTAAAACCTTACCTATTACAACTTTTTGGGGAGCTTTAACACTTTTAAAACTATCAACTTCTAATCCTATGGAATTTAAAGTATTTACTATAGCTTGCGTTGATATTTCACTTAAATCAATCCATTCGTTTAACCAATTTCTACTAATAATCATCTAAATTGCTCCAATAATCTTAAATCACCTTCAAACATAGAACGCAAATCAGGAATTTTATGTAAAAGCATAGCAAAACGCTCCACACCCAAACCAAAAGCATAACCACTCACATTTTTATAACCAACAAATTTATAAACATTAGGATCAACTACCCCACATCCTAAAACCTCAAGCCATCCTGTGTGCTTACAAACTCTACACCCACAACCTTTACAAAAAACACAAGAAATATCTACTTCAGCTGATGGTTCTGTAAAAGGAAAAAAGCTTGGTCTAAAACGCACCTTTACATCGCCAAACATATATTTTAAAAAATTCTCAAGCATATCTTTTAAATTTGCAAAATTTATCTTATCACCCTCTTCTACCACAAGTCCTTCAACTTGATGAAACATAGGTGTATGGGTAATATCAAAATCTCTTCTAAAAACTGCACCTGGCGCTATCATCCTAATAGGTGGTTTTTGAGATAGCATGGTTCTAATTTGCACTGGAGAAGTTTGAGATCTAAGCAAGGTTTTATCTTCAAAATAAAAAGTATCTTGCATATCTCTTGCAGGATGATTTTGTGGTAAATTTAATGCTTCAAAATTATGAAAATCATCCTCAATCAAAGGTCCTTTTTCTATGCTGAAATTTAAAGCTGTGAAATATTCTATGATTTTATCCATAGTTTGCATGATTGGATGCAGCGCTCCTGCGTTTGAAGTTTCATCAAAAAAGCTAAAATCTTGTACATCTTGTTTCATTTTTTCATTTAAAGCTTTTTCTTCTAATTCTTTTAATTTTACTTGATAAGCTTCATTAAATTCATCTCTTGTTTTATTTAAACCATTGGCAAATTCTTTTTTTTCTTCACCTTGCAAATCTTTTAACTTTGCAAATTCCAAAGTCAAAATACCTTTTTTTCCTAAGACGCTTACTTTTATATTTTCAAGTTCTGCTAAAGTACTTGCAGAGCTAATTTGAGATATCAAATCTTGCAATTTTTTCTCCAACTAAATTTTTTTTAAACATTCTAATGTAAAATTATTTAAAATTAGCAAAAATAATAAAAAAAGGACTATTAAATGAGAGAAAAAACCGTATTTGAACTAATCATAGAAGGAAAAATCCCTGCTAATAAAGTTTTAGAAAGTGAAAAATTTTTAGCCTTTCATGATATTAATCCTAAAGCACCTATTCATATTTTAATCATTCCAAAAGAGCATTTTGAAAACTTTCAAGAATTAAGACCTGAATTAATGAGCGAAATGACACAATTCATCCAAGAATTAGCCACTCTTTTAGGACTTGATAAAAGTGGGTATAGACTAATTACAAATTGTGGGAAAAATAGCGGACAAGAAGTTTTTCATTTGCATTTTCATATGTTAGGTGGATTTGAGCTTCCAAAAAATAAAGAAACCCAAGTCAATCCCGAATCACTATTCTAAAAAGAGCTTAACTCTTTTTAGATAGCAGGACCAGCTAATTTAAATTCTGCTCCTTCTTTTACATCTTCATAGCGTTTGAAATTTTCTATAAACATTTTCGCAAGCTTTAATTTGGTTTCTTCATAAGCTTTTTTATCCTCCCAAGTATTAATAGGATTTAATAACTTACTTTCTACACCCGCTAATTCTTTTGGCACAGCAAGATTAAATAAATCATAGTTTTCAAACTCACAATTTTGTATACTACCATCTAAAATTGCATTAATGCAAGCTCTAGTAGCTTTAATACTCATTCTTTTACCTACACCATAAGCTCCACCACTCCAACCGGTATTTACCAGATAAACATTCACATTATGCTTACTGATTTTTTCACCTAAAAGTTTTGCATAAACAGTTGGGTGTAATGGTAAAAATACTTCTCCAAAACAAGCTGAAAAAGTCGCAACAGGCTCAGTAATACCTCTTTCAGTTCCTGCTACTTTAGCAGTATAACCACTTAGAAAATAATACATTGCTTGCTCTTTGCTAAGTTTACTAACCGGAGGTAAAACACCAAAAGCATCAGCTGAGAGAAAAATAATATTGCTAGGATGACCCGCACTAAGACTTGGCTCGTGATTTAAAATATGTTCTATCGGATAAGAAACTCTAGTATTTTCAGTTTTAGAACCATCATTAAAATCAACATTTAAATCATCTTTTAAAACTACATTTTCTAAAAGTGCATTTTGCTTTATAGCTCCATAAATTTCTGGCTCACTTTGAGGATCAAGGTTAATGCATTTTGCATAACAACCTCCTTCAAAATTAAACACACCCTCATCATCCCAACCATGCTCATCATCACCTATTAATCTTCTTTTTGGATCAGTTGAAAGAGTGGTTTTACCTGTACCGCTAAGTCCAAAGAAAAGCGCTACATCGCCTTTTTCTCCAACATTAGCACTACAATGCATAGGAAGTTTATTTTCTAGTGGTAACCAGTAATTCATCATAGAAAAAATTCCTTTTTTCATCTCTCCACCATACCAAGTCCCACCAATTACTGCAATATTTTTTTCTATGTTAAAAATGACAAATACTTCTGAATTTAAACCATCTTTTTCATAGTCTTCATTCACACATTTGCAAGCATTATACACCACAAAATCAGGTTTAAACCCACTAAGCTCTTCTTCTTTTGGACGAATAAACATATTTTTTACAAAATGCGCTTGCCATACAATTTGCGTTACAAAACGCACAGCTTTGCGACTTTTTAACGAAGCACCACAATATGCATCTTGGATATAAATATCACTATTACTAAGCTGTTTTTTAGCTTTTACTAAAAGTTTTTCGAATAATTCCTCGCTAATAGCTTGGTTAATCTTACCCCAAGCAATATATTTTTGCGAAGGATCTTGCTTTACAAAGTATTTATCCTTAGGACTTCTTCCAGTAAAAATTCCAGTATCCACACTAAAGGTACCATTTTTAGTACATACACCTTCATTATTATTTTTTTCATGTTTTAAAAGCTCATCATAACTAAGATTATGAAAAACTTGCCCGATATTTTCTAAACCTAAATTTTCTAAACCTATCATTTTTACCTCCTTATTTATAAGTCATTAAAACCTGGCCTTCATTGACGCTATCGCCAGCATTTACTAAAAGTTCTGCAATTTCTCCATCTTTACTTGCGTTAACTTCAATCTCCATTTTCATAGCTTCAAGTACAGCTACAACTTGACCTGCTTTAACGCTATCATTTTCTTTTACTAAAATTTTAAATACATTTGCATTCATACTTGCAATGATTGCTTTATCATCATTTATTTGAGGTTTTCTTGCCTCTACATTATCATTATTTGTTTTTACAATACTTTTAATATTAACATCTTTATCAAAGCCTGCATTTACTTCCACATGATATTTATTACCATTTACACTTACTGTGAATTTATTTTCTTGGCTTAAATTATTTGTTTTTACATCTTCATTTTTTCTTATACTAACCTTAGCTTCGCCTTTTAAGAAAGCTATGCCTTTTTCTTTACAAGCTGCAACGATAAAAATATTTTCTTCGCTTGTGTTTAAATTTTCTTTTTCCAATAAGCTTTTAATATAAGCTATACTTTTGCTCTCATCTGCATCAGCGATATCTGTGGCTAATTTTGTAGTTGGTTCTAATTTTAATTGCTCACTTGCAAGCTTTATCACTTGAGGATCTGGGGCAACAGGGGTTTTTCCAAAATATCCTAAAACCATTTTTCCATAACCTTCGGCGATTTTTTTCCAAGACCCAAACATAACATTGTTAAAAGCTTGTTGAAAATAAAATTGCGATACAGGAGTAACAGAAGTACCATACCCTCCCTTTTCTACTACTTCTTGCATAGCTTTTATAACTTGAGGAAATTTATCTAAAATATTATTATCTCTCATCATTTGAGTATTTGCAGTTAAAGCTCCCCCAGGCATAGGTGAAAAAGGTATTAAAGGATTTACAGCCATGGCTTCAGGTGGTAAAAAATAATCTTTCAAGCAATCTTTTAACACATCTTCATATTTTAAAATTTTTTCTTCATCCAAACCAAGATCAAAATTACTTCCTTTTAGAGCGTGAAGCATTGTTAAAATATCAGGCTGAGAAGTACCACCACTAACAGGAGCTGCAGCTAAATCTATACCATCAACACCAGCTTCTAAAGCAGCTAAATAACAAGCCACACTAACACCAGCTGTTTCGTGAGTGTGTAATCTTATATGTGTATTTTCAGGCAAGTTTTTTCTAGCCATTTTAATAACTTCATAAATTTTATTTGGGTTAGAAGTTCCACTTGCATCTTTAAAACAAATACTATCAAAAGGAATTTGAGCTTGCAAAATTTCTTTTAAAATTCTCTCATAAAAAGGCACATCATGAGCGCCTTTGCATTTTGGAGGCAAATCCATCAAAGTAATGGTTATTTCGTGTTTTAAACCATGCTTAATTATACATTCTCCACTAAATTTTAAATTATTTACATCATTTAGTGCATCAAAATTTCTTATAGTGGTTGTGCCATGTTTTGCAAACATTTTTGCATGTAAATCAATAATTTCTTTACTGCCTGTATCAAGTGCTACGGTATTAACCCCTCTTGCAAGGGTTTGTAAATTTGCTTCTTTTCCGACGATGGCTCTAAATTTATCCATCATTTCAAAGGCATTTTCATTTAAATAAAAAAATAAGCTTTGAAACCTAGCTCCACCACCAAATTCAAAATGTCCAATATCTGCTTCTTTGGCTGCTTCTAGGGCAGGAAAAAAGTCATTCATTAAAACTCTAGCGCCATAAACAGATTGAAAACCATCTCTAAATGTGGTATCCATCACATCAATTAATTTTTTAGCCATAATTTTTCCTTATTTTTGCATCTTTGCAATTATAACCTTACTTTCTTAAAAAATAAATTTATAAAATTTGGTTTAACATAATGATAATAATCGCAATAGGCGCAACAAATCTGAGTAAAAAATACCATATTTCAAAAATACTTTTACTCATAAATTTAGAAAACAAATTATAGATTTTCATTTTATCTACAAAAAATCCTACAAAAATAGCACTAGCAATAGCTCCAAGCGGGAGCATAAAATTAGAAGTTAATTTATCCAAAATATCAAAAAAGCTTAAACCAAAAAAGCTAAAACTAGCCCCATAACTGGCACTAAAAGATAAAATACAACTCATCCCTAAAAGAAAAACCACAAACCCTATAAAAACCAAAGCTTTTTTTCTTGAAATTTTATATTCGTTCACAAGATAAAAAGTAAAAGGTTCTATCATAGAAACCGCCGAAGTAATTCCTGCGAAAAATAAAGCCAAGAAAAAATAAAAGGCTAAAAAATGCCCAAAGACAGCACCTAAATTAGAAAATAAAGTTGTTAAAGATATAAATACAAGTCCAGCTCCTTCTGCTGGGTTGGCGTTAAATTTAAATATAAAAGTAAATACAATAAGCCCCATCATTAAGCCTATGCTGATATTTAAAAGCACAATTATGGCTGAACTTGTAATTAAATTTGTGTCATCTTTTAATGAAGCTGCATAAGTAGTAATACAACCTATACCTAAACATAAGGTAAAAAAAGCAAGGCCTAAGGCTGTTAAAACCGAGTTTAGATTAAGTTTAGTAAAATCAGGATAAAACAAATAAACAAAAGCTTCTTTAAAACCATCTTGAAAAAAACAATACACTAACATTAATACAAGCATGATAAACAAACTTGGCATAATCCAAACATTGAGTTTTTCTATACCACTTTTAACCCCTCTTGAAACAACAAACAAGGTAAGAAAAAAAGCAATTAAAAAATACAAACTACTTTCTAAAATACTATTTTGGATTAAATTTCCAAACAAAGCTCCTGCCTCTTGAGTATTGCTAGGTAGATAGTAAATCGAAGTTATCATGTATTTTAAAACCCAACCCATAATAACAAGATAAAAAGATAATACAAAAATTCCACCAAGCATAAAAAATCCAGCAAATTTCCATTTTTGAGCATACTTGGTTGCTAAACTTTTATAAGCATTTACAGGATCACTTTGACTTAATCTTCCCATGGCAATTTCAGCCAAAAATACACAAAATCCCACGCTAATAGTCAAAAGCAAATACAAAAGCACAAAAGCAAAACCACCATTTTGCCCTACTAAGGTTGGAAATTTCCAAGCATTTCCAAGCCCTATAGCACCGCCTGCAACGGCTAATACAAAGCCTATTTTAGAAAATTTATCATTCATTTTAATGCCTTAGAAAAAAAGCTGTCTAGCCATGATTAAAATAACTGCTAATGGAGAAATATATCTTAAAAAGATATACCAAATTTCAAAATACACCCCGCGCATAAAGGGACGAAATAAAATTTGCAAAGCTTCTTTTTTAAGTACAAAACCCACAAAAAATGCTGTAATTAAAGCAGAAATTGGCATTAATAAATTTTGTATAAAAAAATCTAAAATATCAAAAAAACTTTTTCCAAAGAAATTTAAATTTGGCGCGCTTACATGATAAAAAGAAAGTATAGATAAACTTCCAAGAAAATAAACAATCACACCTACAAAAACCAAAGCTTTTTTTCTTGAAATTTGATAACGATTTATAAGATAAAAAGTAAAAGGCTCTATCATGGAAATAGCTGAAGTAATCCCTGCAAAAAATAAAGCTATAAAAAAAGCTATAGCTAGGATATTTCCTAAAAGATCTAATTTTGCAAAAAGTGTTGTTAATGATATAAATATAAGCCCTGGACCTTGTTGGGTAGGATCAGCTCCAAATTCAAATATAAAAGTAAACACAATAAGTCCCATCATTAAGCCAATGATAGTGTTAATGATGATAATATTTAAAGCACTACTTATAAAATTTGTTTTATCAGGCAAGCTTGCTGCATAGGTTAAAATCACACACACGCCCAAAGACATACTAAAAAACGCAAGACCTAGCGCATCTAATATAGAATTAACACTTAATTTTGAAAAATCAGGTACAAACAAAAACTCACTTGCCTTAGAAAAACCATCCATGCTAAAAGAATATCCAAGCATTAAAATAAGCAATATAAATAAACTTGGCATCATCCAAACATTAAGTTTTTCTATACCACTTTTAACTCCTTTTGAAACTACATAAAAAATAACTATAAATACAAAAGTAAAACATACAAATTGAGATAAAACATCATTAGAGAGTAAATTTCCAAAAATAGCACCTGCTTCATTTGTATCTTTAGGTAGTTCAAAAAATCCAAAATAAGCATATTTTGCTATCCAACCTATAACAACACTATAAAAAGACACTAAAATAATAGCACCAAGCATAAAAAACCCCGCTAGTGACCATGCCTTTTTATTTTTTGGTGCTAAAGCATGATAAGCATTTACAGGATCTTTTTCGCTTAATTTTCCTATACTAAGCTCTGCTAAAAATATCACAAAAGCCACACCCAAGGTTAAAAGTAAATACACCACTACAAAAGCTGATCCCCCATTATTACCCACTAAAGTTGGAAATTTCCAAGCATTTCCAAGCCCAACAGCCGAACCTGCTACTGCTAATACAAAACCTATCTTAGAAAATTTTTCATTCATCTTTTAACCTTAAAAAAATAATTGTTTTACCATGATTAAAATCACCGCTAAAGGTGAGATATATCTTACAAAAAAATACCAACACTCAAAGTATTTACCCCTCATATAAGGATAAAATAAAGTTTGCAAAGCTTCTTTTTTAAGCACAAAACCTACAAAAATTGCACCAAATAACCCACCCAAAGGCATCATTAAATTTGAAGCAATAAAATCTAATATATCAAAAAAACTTTTTCCAAAAAATTCCAAAGAATCCTTACTCCATTCAATTCCTGATAAAATACACAAACTTCCCAAAAAATACACAATAAAAGCTATAAAAATCAAAGCTTTTTTTCTTGTAAAATTAAAAGAATTGATTAAATAAAATGTCAAAGGTTCTATCATGGAAACTGCTGAAGTAATTCCTGCAAAAAATAAAGCTATAAAAAAAGCTATGGCTAGGATATTTCCCAAAGGTAAAAAACCAATTGGATCAATATTTGAAAATAAATTCATTAAAGAAACAAAGATTAAACCGGGTCCTTGCTGACTAGGATCAGCTCCAAATTCAAATATAAAAGTAAACACAATAAGCCCCATCATAATGCCTATGATAATATTAATAATAATAATATTAATAGTGCTTGTAATAAAATTTGTTTTATCAGGTAAACTTGCAGAATAAGTAATAATCGAACCCACTCCAATAGACAAAGAAAAACAAGCTAGTCCTAAAGCACTTAAAAATGCCCCAACTCCAAGCTTTGAAAAATCAGGTGAAAATAAAAACTCACTAGCCTTAGAAAAACCATCCATACTAAAAGAATATCCAAGCATTAAAATAAGCAATATAAATAAGCTTGGCATCATCCAAACATTGAGTTTTTCTATACCACTTTTAACTCCTTTTGAAACTACATAAAAAATAACTATAAATACAAAAGTAAAACATACAAATTGAGATAAAGCATCATTAGAGAGTAAATTTGAAAAAGTAGCGCCACTTTCTTCTATGCTCTTTGGCAATGAAAAAAAGCCCAAATACGCATATTTGACAATCCAACCTATAATCACACTATAAAAAGAAACAATTAAAATTGCACCTATTAAAGAAAAACCGACTATAGACCAAGCTCTTTTGTGTTTAGGTGCTAAAGTATAATAAGCATTTACAGGATCTTTTTCACTTAATTTTCCTATACTAAGCTCAGCTAAAAAAATTACAAATCCAACTCCTAAAGTTAGCAATAAATACAACAAAACAAAAGCTGATCCTCCATTTTGTCCTACTAAAGTTGGAAATTTCCAAGCATTTCCAAGCCCAACAGCTGAACCTGCCACTGCTAATACAAAACCTATTTTAGAAAATTTATCATTCATAAAAATAACCTTAAATTTTATAAACACATGAAAAATATTTAATGTAGCTAAAAAAAACTTTAATTTATTTTAAAATACGCTTATTAATTTAAATTTCAATAATTTTAAAGCTATATTAATATACAATTTCGCTTTCATAAATCACGAGTAGGGATACGCAAGCCGAAAGGATTTAAATTTTTACAAGGAAAAACTATGAAAAAAATCGTATTTTTAATGCTAGCTTTAAGTGGTTTTGCATTCGCAGCAGAAGGCTCTATGAATCAATGGTTAGCGTCATTTTCAATTTTAGCAGCAGGTTTAGGACTTGGTGTCGCAGCTTTAGGTGGTGCTATTGGTATGGGTAATACTGCAGCAGCAACTATCGCAGGAACAGCAAGAAATCCAGGACTTGGTGGTAAATTAATGACTACTATGTTTATTGCTTTAGCGATGATTGAAGCTCAAGTTATTTATGCGCTTGTTATTGCTCTTATCGCTCTTTATGCTAATCCATTCCAAGCATTAGTAGCAGCTTAAAAATTTTCAAAGCCCTCTTGTGGGGCTTATGCGGTTATGGTGGAATTGGTAGACACGCCATCTTGAGGGGGTGGTACGCTCAGCGTGTGCGAGTTCAAATCTCGCTAACCGCACCATATTTAAGGAATCTTCACAAATGACCTTTTATCTTTTAATTAGTGCAATAGCTTTTTTAATTCTTTTTTTTGCTATTAAAAAATATACATTAAATTTAGATGAGCAAACCTTACTTGAACCCATTAAAAGTGATATCTATCCTGAGTTTTGCGATCTTATTAATGAAGAAATAAGAAATATCAAAAACAATCTTTTACAAAATACCTTTACGCTTCAAAATGAAAATAATAAAGATGAATTTTTGGAAAATTTAAGCGATATGAGTAGAAAGCTTAACCATATTCAAACTATGAATTTAAGTAAAAAAAGCAACGCTTTATGGGAAAAAGCTCTTTTTGGGTTTTTAAAAGAGCTCGAAAAACTTAATGAGCAATACTTAAAGAATAGTGACGAGATTAATGATTCAATCAGAACTTCTTTACAAGAAAAATTTTCTAATTTAACAAAAAACTAACATAAACAAATTATTTATTTCAAAAAATACTTTATAATTTTAAGCTATTTTTACAAAGGAAATTTATGTTTGTCAATAAGAAAAAAATCAATGAGCAAATTACTCAATTAGAACAATCTAACCAAGCTTTTCAAGATATACTTAATGCTATAAGTAAAACTATGGCGATGATAGAATTTCAAACAGATGGAACCATCATTAGTGCTAATGAAAATTTTCTAAAAACTATGAATTACTCTCTAGATGAAATTAAAGGAAAACACCATAGTATGTTTTGCTTGCCTGAAGTAGTAAAGTCTCAACGCTATGGTGATTTTTGGAAAGATTTAAAAAGCGGTAAATCAAGAAATGGTCTTTTTAGACGCATCGCAAAGGGTGGAAAAGACATTTATCTTGAAGCTAATTATCTTCCTATTTTAGATCAAAATAACAAAGCATATAAGGTTATTAAATTTGCCAATGACATTACTCAAAGACACTATGAGATGCTTGATTTAAAAAATACCATAGATGCAGCTAATCGTTCTATGGCAATTATTGAATTTAATCCTTATGGAGAAATTCTAAATGCCAATGAAAACTTCACTCAAACAATGGGTTATTCACTAGGTGAAATCAAAGGAAAACACCATAGTATGTTCTGCGAGGAAAAATTTAGAAATTCCAAAGAATATACAATTTTTTGGGAAGAGCTAAGAAGTGGTAAATTTCAATCAGGAAAATTCATACGCCTTGGTAAAAACAACAAACTAATCCATTTAGAAGCAAGTTATAATCCTATCAAAAATGATGATGGAGAAATTTACAAAGTTATCAAATTTGCAACAGATATTACCGAGCAAGTTGTAAGAGATGAGGAGAAATTGAAGCTCATTAGTGAATTAGCTGAGCAAAATGATAATTTAACTCAAGAAGGTGATAGCGTTATAGAAAATACGGTTCAAAATATTCAAAGCATTGCTGATATGATGAATAATAGTAGCAATCTCGTATCATCATTAAATGAGCAATCAGAAGAAATTAAAAATATCATTCAAACTATTAGCGATATAGCTGATCAAACCAATCTTTTAGCTTTAAATGCAGCTATTGAGGCAGCGCGCGCAGGTGAACATGGTAGAGGTTTTGCCGTGGTTGCTGATGAAGTTAGAAATCTTGCCGAAAGAACTGGACACTCAGTAAATGAAATCACTACTACTATTAATTCTATTAGAAATGTAACAGCTGAAGTGGTGCAAAGTATAAAAGATGGCTTGAGTGGTGTAAATCAAAGCGTGGATTTAGCCAAAGAAGCTAGAGAGTGTATGGAAAAAATTAGAAATAGCTCAGCTCAAGTAGCGCAAGCTATGCAGGATAAATAAAAGTTTTTAGCTTAAAAGCTAAAAACTTTTTCCTGCTATAAAGCTTTTTTCTACCTTACCCTGCAAGATATCATTTGCATATAAACCTTCTCCTTCAAAAGAAAGATTTTCTTCAAACACAACTAAATCAGCATCAAAACCAAGTTCTATTTTACCTTTGTTTAATCCTAAAAATTGTGCTTGATTATAACTTGTAAAATCACATAATTCTCTCCAAGTTAAAATACCTTCTTTTACTAAATATGTAAAGCATAAACTCATATACATAGCTATAGCATTAATTCCAAAATCTGCTTCATCAAAAGCCAAATCTTTTTTAGTGCTAGGAGTATGCAAAGAACTTAAAAAAGTAATTTTTCTATCTTGAAGTAATTTTTTAAGACTTATTAATTCATTTTTTGCTCTTAATGGAGGTAAAATTTTTGCTTGAGTATTAAAATTTTCACAAGCGCTTTCATCTTTGATTAAATGATGGATTGAAATTTCACTATATTGATCATGTAACAATTCAAACGATCTTGCAATTGCTAAAGAGTTAAAACAAGCTTTGTTTTTATAAAACTCCACTAATTCTTTCATTTTTGCTACTTCACTAATTTCAGCTATATTGCTAATTCCTATAAGTCCTAATTCAAAGCTTGTTTGTCCATCATTCATCACCCCATGATCATCAAAATTCTCATCAAAACACTTTAAAAACACAGGAGTTGATTTCATATTGGCATATTGCATGCACTGTCTTAAATAATTTGCGCCTAAAGTGCTTGAAAGCTCTAAGCCTTTTGCACCCATATCAATTAAGGTAGCAATATTTTTTAATTTTTCTGTTTTATCTAATACATTAATAGTGGGTAAAATATTAACATCTAAAGATTTTAGTTTATCAAAATAAAGCGCATAACCTTGAGTGTTAGCTTCTAAACTATCTTTTAAAACAATAGTCCCTACTCCGCCTTTTAAGCATGCTTTTTCTAGATTATATAATTTATCTATACTAAATTCATTATCAAGCAAACTAACATTTAAATCAATAAACGAAGGAAGTAAAGTTTTACCTTTTATATCAACAATATACTCATCATCATTTAAATCATTAGCAATTTGAGTGATTTTTCCATCTTCTATTTTAAGATCAAGTACTTGTTCACCATAAATTTTTGCATTTTTGATAATCATGATATTTCCTCCTTTGATGACATCAAATCTTTCAAAGATTCCCAAGCATTTTTACCCTCTAACATTAAAACTACCTCATTGACAATCGGAGTATAAATTTGAAATTGTTTTGATAAGGCATGTATAGCATAAGCAGTTTGCACTCCTTCGGCTACCTCTCCAAGTTCTATTAAAATATCTTTTATATTTTTACCACTAGCCAAGCTCGAACCTACCCTATAATTTCTTGATAGATTACTAGAAGCTGTTAAAAATAAATCTCCAGCCCCACTAAGCCCTAAAAATGTTTCTTCTTTAGCATTAAAAAATTGTCCAAAGCGGTGCATTTCCACTAAACCTCTTGAGACTAAAGAAGCTCTTGCATTATTGCCTAAATTTAAGCCATCGCAAACTCCGCTTGCAATCGCTAAAACATTCTTATATGCACCACAAATTTCAGCACCTTTAACATCAGAACTTGTATAGGTTTTAATATAGTTTGGAAAAAAACTTGCAAATTGATTACAAAGTGCTTGATTTTTACCACTAATAACCAAAGCGCAAGGTTTTTTTTCTAGCACTTCGCTTGCAAAAGAAGGTCCACTTAAAAAACAAAGTCTATCGCTGCTTATAAACTCGCTAAAAACCTCATCCATAAATTTTAAACTTTTACAGTCAATACCCTTAGAAGCTACAAGAATTTTTTGATTTAAATCTTTAAAATTATTTGCAAGCCACTCATGTATTCCTTGAGCATATAAAGCAAAAACTAAATATTCATACCCTAAAGCTTCTTTGGTGCTAACAAAATAAGAAAGATCTTTTTCATGAAAAGAAGTTATCACACATTCATTTTTAACACTCAATGCATCATATAAAGCACTTCCCCATTTTCCCGCACCAATAATTGCTATTTTCATATTTAACCAAGTTTTGCTTTTAAAATTTCATTAACTTTTGTTGGGTTAAATGCCCCTTTGCCCTCTTTCATCGTCTGTCCTACAAAAAATCCAAATAATTTATCTTTTCCGTTTTTGTATTCATTCACTTTATCTTGATTGTTCGCTAAAATTTCATCAATAATCTTTTCAATAGCACCATCATCACTGACCTGTTTTAAACCAAGTTTTTCAATAGCATCATCGATTTGAACTTGGGTATTTTCAAACACATAAGCTAAAATATCCTTAGCTGCTTTAGCACTAATAACACCTTCTTCTATGCGTTTGATTAAAATAGCTAGTTTTTCTTGTTTTATAGGTGAGTTTTCTATAGTTAACTCACCTTTTAAAAGTCCCATTAACTCAGTTGTAAGCCAAGTAACACAAAGTTTTGGGTTTAATTTTTGATCAATTAAATACTCAAAATATCTACAAAGCTCTAATGAAGAAACAATCACTTCACTATCACTTTCTTTAATACCTAACTCACTAACAAATCTAGCTTTTTTCTCATCAGGAAGTTCAGGTATATCTTGACTTAGCATTTCATCATCTAACATTACAGGTAAAAGATCAGGATCAGGAAAATATCTATATTCGGCAGAATCTTCCTTGCCTCTCATACTTCTAGTAACCAAATTAACCGTATCAAATAATCTTGTTTCTTGCACAACTTCTTGATCGTATTTTCCATCTTCCCAAGCTTCACTTTGGCGTTTTACTTCATACTCAATCGCCTTTTGGATAAAACGGAATGAATTTAAGTTTTTAATCTCTACTCTGGTATAAAGCTTATCATCACCCTTTGGGCGAATACTTACATTAGCATCGCATCTAAAACTACCTTCTTGCATATTTGCATCTGAAATATCTAAAAATCTTATAATAGAATGAAGCTTTTTTAAATAAGCCACTGCTTCATCAGAACTTCTAAGTTCAGGCTCGCTAACGATTTCAAGCAAAGGTGTGCCTGCTCTATTTAAATCTACTTTTGAAAAATTACTCTCGTGTATATTTTTCCCTGCATCTTCTTCTAAGTGAGCTCTAGTAATACCTATACGTTTATTTTCTCCATTTATATTAATAAACAATTCTCCATTTTCTACTATGGGAATATCAAATTGCGAAATTTGATAAGCTTTTGGCAAATCAGGATAAAAATAATTTTTTCTATTAAAAATACTTTTTTTATTTATAGTTGCATTAACTGCTTTTCCAAATGCTATAGCTTTTTTCACTGCTTCTTGGTTTAATACAGGCAAAGCACCTGGCAAAGCTAAACATGTTGGACATACATTAGTATTTGATTTTTCTCCAAAAGAAGTTGCACATGAGCAAAAGATTTTTGTTTTTGTATTTAATTGTGCATGAACTTCAAGTCCTATAACAACTTCAAACATTAAAATTTTCCTTAGAATTTTTTGTTTATTCTAGCGTTTTTTATTTCAAAAAGAGTTTAAAAAAGAAAAAAAGAGAAATATTAAAAAAGAAAAAAAGCAAAAAATATTTTTTGCTTTTTAAAAATTAATGTTGTTCATCAACTACAGTTGCACCTGCTAAATAAACATAAGTTAAAATCATAAAAATAAATGATTGTAAAAATGCCATAAAAGTTAAAAGTATATAAGCAGGTAGTGGTGCAACCCAAGGCACAAGAGCTAAAATAACTGCTAAGAATAAATCATCTCCCTTGATATTGCCAAATAAACGGAAAGATAAAGAAATAACTCTTGAAAAATGAGAAACCACTTCTATAGGAAACATTAAAGGTGCTAGAATTTTCACAGGTCCCATAAAATGCGCAAAATATTTAAAAAATCCTTGAGTTTTAATGCCTTCAAAATGATAGTATACAAATACTATAATTGCTAAAGTTGCACTAAAATTTAAACTAGCACTTGGAGCTTCAAAACCTGGGATGATTCCTATGATATTACTAAAAAACACTATAAAACCTATAGTTGCTACTAAAGGCAAATATTTTCTTGCTGCTTCTTCGCTTCCCATGGTATCTTTACCCATGCTTAAAATGCCTTCCATATAAGCTTCAGCTAAATTCTGACTACCTCTTGGAACAATTTGCATGGATCTTGTAGCAAGTTTTGCTAAAATTAAAGAAATTACAACCACTATACCCAAATGAAAAAAGTAAGCAAAAGTGTGACTAGAATCTATAAAAGAACTAAATAAAAATAAATCCTTCATTAAAAATCCTTAGCAGAATAATTATTTCAAAACTAATATTATAAAAAAAATTTGCTTATATTTTAATGAAAATTCATTTTATTCACACAAAAATATCCACCCAAAATAGTAGGTTTAACTTAAGTTTTTAAATAAATTTTTATACATAAACAAAAGATCACAATTTACAATAATATTTTATACTTAGATATCTTTTTGATTATTTTAAATGTATTTCATCCCATAAACTTTTTATTCTATAGAAACAAAATCTAAATTTTTGTTGAATTTTTTAAAAATCAAAATATTTCATATTTTACATCCATTCTAAAACCTCACGTAATTCTTTAGCTATAAAACATTTTAAACCTGGTTCTTCCATAGGCTTAACTGGTACTATGGCGTTTTTAAATTTTTGCATTTTTGCTTCTTTTAAACGCGCATCAAGTGAAAATACTTCTTTGATTTCACCATTTAAGCTAAGCTCTCCTATAAAAACACTATCTTTACTTAAAGGACGGTTTTTAAAACTAGAAATAATCGCTGCAACTACCGCTAGATCAGCTGCAGTTTCGCTGATTTTTACCCCACCACTTACATTAATAAAAACATCATAATGTCCTAAAGGAATTTCAAGCTTTCTCTCAAGCAAAGCTATAAGCATATCCAAACGATTTTTTTCATAGCCTGTTGCACTACGTTTTGGGTAAGCACTTTCACAAACTAAGGCCTGAATTTCCAACACCAAAGCTCTACTGCCCTCCATTACCACACTTAAAGCACTACCACTTACTGCCTTACCACGAGTAAAAAATCGATTAGCTATATCTTTAGCGCTAATTAAACCCTTTGAGGTCATTTCAAAAATACCAACTTCAGCAATATTCCCAAAACGATTTTTAAAACCTCTTAAAATTCTTATTTCTTTATTAGCATCACCTTCAAAATAAAGCACCACATCTACCATGTGTTCTAAAATTCTAGGTCCTGCTATCGCCCCATCTTTGGTAATATGCCCTATGATAAAAGTACTAATATTATTTGCCTTAGAATAACGCATTAATTCAAAAGTAATCTCTCTCACCTGAGTAATGCTACCCGCAGCTGAAGTGATTTTGTTAGAATATAAAGTTTGTATAGAATCAATAATCAAAATTTCATAGTCTTTTTTAGAAAGCTCACTCAAAATATCATCCAAACAAAGCTCTGTGAGCAAAAATAAATTTTCACAATTTGCATTCAAGCGATCTGCACGTAATTTAATTTGCGACTTACTCTCTTCACCACTTACATAAAGTACTTTTTTACCACCTTTAGCTAGATTTGAAGCAATTTTTAACAAAAGCGTAGATTTTCCAACTCCTGGGGAACCTCCTATCAATACCAAAGAGCCCACAACAAGCCCACCGCCTAAAACTAAATCAAGCTCATTATCATCAGTACTTATACGCGTAAAATTTTCTACCACAACATCGCTAATACACACAGCAGAACTTGGAGTGTTTGAAAGCGAGTTTAGCTCTTTTAAAACTTTAATTTGCTCTTGTTTTAATTCAACAAAACTATCCCATGATCCACACTCAGGACATTTTCCAAGCCATTTATTTTGTTGATTTCCACAAGCTTGGCATTCAAATAAAATTTGTTTTTTAGCCATTTAATCACCTAATTTTTAAAAAATTATATATTAATTAGCTTTTAAATTTCTTTTTACAAGCTCTTCTTTTAAAGGATTTATATTGCTTTTAATCTCTTCTTTTAATAATTTAATATTTGCTATTAAAACTTCAAATAAAAACGTATGATCTTTAATCCATATTATATTTTTACCAAGCCATTCTTCTTCATTTTTAGGATTTAATACATAAATTCTTGCTAAATTAAATTCAAATTGCTGCAAAAAAGGTCTAATAAATTCGTATAAAAAACTTTTACAATACTCATCAAGCTTTGTTTTATAAATATCTAAATCATTTATACTTTTAATTATTAATTCTTTTTTATCTTTAAATGCTGTTAAATTTTGAATTTTACTTTCTGCTTGAATCAAATTTTCAAAATAGCACTCAAATTCTTTAATAAATCGATTGCAAAACTCTAAGTTATCATTAATTATCTTATAACTTTGCAATAGTAAATCATCTTGAGCATTCTTATCTAATGCCGATGGTTTTTCAAAAGGCTTTGTTAAATTTTCATCTAAAAACTCTTCGCAGCATTCTTTAAATGGTTTTTCTATAGTTCCTTCTATCCTAGCACCACCTTCTGTAGCATTATAAAATTTAAAACCTTTTTTCTTAGCTATATAATTTTGTATAGTGAGTCTAAATGTATTCCACATAAATCTAGTTTTAATTTGTTTTTTTCCACCATAAGATACAACATAAAGTTCAGTATTTTCTTTAACAAATTTTTCACCATAAAAATAATCTTTAGCATGCGAACTACCATCTTCGCCATATGCTAAATCTTGACCTATCAAAATGATATTTTCATGATTAAAATCACACGCTAATTGCAAAGCATTGTAAGCAACAGTTCCACCTGATGGAGATTTTCCAAAATCAAACAAATTCAATTTATCAAAAAATATAGTAGGATATGGGATTAACAAAAATTTTCTATCAGTGTTTTCTAAATATTCAATTGCCAAAGGATGGACTAAAGTCAATAAAACAAATACTATATTATCATCTATATTTTTATAGTTTTGTTGTATTAGATTTGAAGCCAACTTGGTTCTTTCACTTGCTAATACAAAATCAGGTTTAATGTCGTTTTTTGCTAAAATAGAATAAGCACTATCAACGCAAAATATACTAAATTTATCTTGATATTGTTTAAGTAAAGGGAGTTGTTTACTTAAAGATGGGCCCGCAGCAACAACAATAGCCGATTTTACTTTTTTATTTTGTTTTAACCATAAATTTTTTAAAGGTGGATTTTGTATCATTTTAGGCAAATTATAAATAAATTGTGTTAAACCTTGTAAAGCATCTTTTATATCATTACCCTGATAAAAAATTACATTTCTTATAATATTGATAATTTTTTCATTTAAATTCAATATATTTTCATGGTATATTTCATAATATTCATTATGTAAATGCAAATCATAAAGTCTTAAAAAATTAAAAAATGGGGGAGTTTGAAAAAAATTCATTAAATCTAACTCAGAAATATCACTATTTAAAATTATAAGTCTTTGTTCTTTTAATTCTTGAGAAAAATCTATAAAATTAAAGGCTAAATATAAAATTTCAAGTTCATCTTCAAAAACAACTATATGCTTTAAGTGATGATTTTGCAATAAACTTTTATATAAAATTCCATTGCCAAAACCATAAAAATACAAAATAGGATATAAAAGATATTTATCATTATAAAAAGAAATTTTTTCTTGCAAATGCAAATTTGGATTTTGATAAATTGGGGTATTGGTTTGTATATTTAAAAAATTTAACTCTATATACCCCCCCCCATTTTCTATTTTTTGAAATTGATTTATTTTTATATCTTTTAATTTATTATATAAATAAGGATTATTGAATGCGGCTAAATTTTTTGATAAAAAACTCATTTAAAAATAGGCTCCAATATAGCGTCCAAATAATCTTTAACGCTAAACTCACACAAATCTTGCATTTTCTCCCCTACTCCTACATACAAAATAGGAAGCTCAAGCTCTCTTGCTATGCTAAATAAAGCCCCACCTTTTGCGGTTCCATCAAGCTTTGTAATTACCACACCATCTAGCTTTACAAGTTCATTAAAAGCCTTAGCTTGTAAAATTCCAGCCACCCCTTGGGTTCCATCAAGAACAAGAATTTTTCTATGAGGAGCTCCTTGCATGGCTTTGTTGCTTATACGGACAATTTTTTCAAGTTCATTAGCAAGATTTTTTTGATTTTGCAAGCGTCCTGCTGTATCTAAAATAACTCTGTCATAGTTTTTTGCCAAAGCTTTAGAAATAACATCATATGCAACTGCTGAAGGATCATGCCCTTGCGAAGTAGCTATGATATCCATGTCTAACTTTTGCGCCCATAATTTCAGCTGTTCGATTGCCCCTGCTCTAAAGGTATCGCAAGCTCCCAATATAACTTTTTCGCCATTTTCCTTATGCAAATGTGCCATTTTGGCAATACTTGTAGTTTTACCTACACCATTTACGCCTAAAACTAAATCCACAAAAGGCTTAGCATTAGCAAGTTCTGGCTTATCATAGATAAAATAAGTCCCCATAACGCGTTCTAAGTCAGCTTTTTTAACCTCATCACTTGGAGGAAGGTAATAAATAATTTCTTCAACTATCTCATATGCCACATCAGCTTCTAAAAGCATTTCTTCTAACAAGTCTTTAGTAACAAGCTTATTAGAGGCCTTAACTAAATGAATACTTTCTAAGGTTTTTTTTAAACCATTTTTTAAAAATCCCAACATTACATTATCGCTTTTTGTATATCTATATCTAACATTTCTTCAGGAATTAACCCTAAATACTCTTTAATCTTCTCGCCTTTTGCATTAAACAAAACCATTGTTGGCACAGCACTAACACTTAGTATCTTAGAAAAAGCAAAATTGCTCTCTCCTATAGCTACTGGAAATTTCATTTTTTCATCTTCTATAAAAGTTAATATTTCTTGCTCCTTATTCTCTTCCAAAAAAAGCGCTATTACTTCAAACCTATCTTGATATTTTTTATTTAGATTGTTTAAATGTGGAATTTGAGCCTTACAAGGTGCACACCAAGTCGTAAAAAAAACAAACAACTTAGCTTTAGCTGTATCATCAAAACTAAATTCTTGTTCATGATATTTCACATACATTTTTCTACCATCTAAAAATTTCAAAGTAAAATCAATATTTTCACTTTGAGTTAAACTTGCATTGTCTGTATTTTCAGTACTAGAATTTTCTTTATCACTAGAGCACGAAGTAAAAAATATCATAATAAAAATTACTAAAAAAATTTTAAATTTCAAGTCTTATCCTTATGATTTTTTAAGCTTAAAAGTATAACATAAAAAGTTAAAAACTTTAAGGAAAGCCTTGATAAAAAACAATTTTAGAATAAAACAAAAATCCAAAATGCATTTAAAATTAAAATATCAATACAAAAGGGATTTTTTGGTTTTTCAAGAAATAAAGAAAATTTTAAATTTATACAAAAATTGTAAAAATATCCTTATATATATCCCTTTAAAATATGAAATCAATCTTTATAAATTCAGGCATTTTCTAACAAAAAAATATCAAATTTTCGTTCCATTTATGCAAGATAAAAGTTTAAAGGTAGTAAAATTAAGATTAGCTCTTGAAAAAAAGAGCTTTGGGGTATATGAGCCAAAAGATTCTTTTTTGCAAACTCGCATTGATGTTGCGATTATCCCTGTAATAGGCGTAGATGCAAAGTTAGGAAGAATCGGTCATGGTCAGGGTTTTTACGATAGGTTTTTTGAAAGCATTTCTTATAAAAAACCTTTGGTTATTTTTACGCAGATGATAGATGCAAAATCTGATCAATTTTTTAGCCAAGATCATGATATAAAAGGAAATTTTTATATAAACCCTTATAAAAAATATTTTAGGAAAGTTAAAAACAATGATAGAAATATTAGTCGCATTAATAGCCGTTTTTATAGGCGGAGGGATTGGGTATGTAGTCGCCAAAAAGATTAATGATGCAAATTTCAATATCTTTTTAGAGCAAGCAAAAGCAAAAGCAAAAGCCATTGAATACGAAGCTGAACTAACACTTAAAGATGCTAAAAATTCAGTTGCTGAAGCTGAATTTACAGCAAAGAAAAAATTTGATGACAAAATTCAAAAACTGCAAAAAGAGCATTCTATTAAGCTAGAAGAGCTTAATAAAAAAGAACAAAACCTTCATTATCAAGAAAAACTTCATGAGGAAAACAAAAACAAATTAGCAAAAGAGCAACAAACTATAAAAGCCTTACATGAGGAAAATGAAAATTTAAAACAAAATTATGAAACAAAGCTTAGTGAGGTGTTAAAAATTCTTGAACATTCAGCTGGTCTTACACAAGAAGAAGCAAAAAATATAGTTTTACAAAAAGTAGAAGAAAACTCAAGAGCTGAGATTGCTCATATTGTTAGAAAATACGAAGAAGAAGCTAGAAATGAAGCCAAAAGAAAGGCTAATTTTATCTTAGCGCAAGCTACTTCAAGATTTGCAGGGGAATTTGCTGCTGAGAGATTAATCAATGTAGTAAATATCAAAAATGATGAACTAAAAGGTCGTATTATAGGCAAAGAGGGAAGAAATGTTAAAACCTTAGAAATGGTTTTGGGTGTTGATATTATCATCGATGATACACCTGGAGCAATTATAGTGAGTTGTTTTAATCTTTATAGGCGTGCCATTGCTACAAAGGTAATAGAACTTTTGGTTGAAGATGGAAGAATCCAACCTGCAAAAATAGAAGAAATTCATGAAAAAGTTTGTAAAGAATTTGAAGATAATATCTTAGAAGAAGGTCAAACTATAGTAATGGATTTAGGACTTAATAATATCCATCCTGAAATTGTAAAATTAATAGGAAAATTAAGATATAGAGCAAGTTATGGCCAGAATGCATTAGCGCATTCTTTAGAAGTGGCACATTTAGCTGGAATCATAGCAGCTGAGTGCGGCGGGGATGAAAAATTAGCAAGAAGAGCTGGAATTTTACACGATATAGGCAAGGCTTTAACGCATGAATTTGAAGGATCGCATGTAGATTTAGGAGCCGAACTTTGCAAAAGATATAAAGAACATCCTGTTGTGATTAATGCTATTTATGCTCATCATGGGCATGAAGAAGCATTTAGCATAGAATCAGCCGCAGTTTGTACAGCAGATACGCTAAGTGCAGCCAGACCTGGTGCAAGACGCGAAGTTTTAGAAGCCTTCTTAAAAAGAGTGAGTGAACTTGAAGATATAGCAAAAAGCAAAGAAGGGGTTAAAAAAGCATATGCAATTAATGCTGGTAGAGAAATTAGAGTTATTGTTAATGCAAAATTAGTTAATGATGATGAATCAGTGCTTTTGGCTAAAGAAATAGCTGAGGAAATTCAAGAAAAAGTTCAATACCCTGGCGAAATAAAAGTCAATGTCATCAGAGAGCTTAGAGCTATTGATTTTGCAAGATAAGGTTTTTCATGCAAGAAATGATAGATAATCTAAGTACTTATGGGTATTTGATTTTATTTTTTTATTCTTTTGGTGGTGGTATGGTTGCTATACTTGCTGCAGGAGTGCTTTGTGCAAGTTCTACTAAACTTGATTTACATTTATGTATATTTTTAGCCTTTTTGGCTAATACTATAGGTTCAACCTTGTTGTTTATCTTGGGAAAATACTATAAAAAAGACATAATGCCTTATTTTAAAAATCATAGAAGAAAAATCGCTCTTGCTATGATGAAAATCAAAAAATATGGTGATTTGCTTTTAGTGGTGCAAAAATTTATTTATGGAGTAAAAACTATAGTACCTATAGCAGCAGGTCTTTGTAAATTTAGCTTTGTAAGATTTTTTATCATCAATACCTTAGCTAGTTTGATTTGGGCTGTTGTTTTAGGTTATGCTGGTTTTATTTTTGGAAATACCCTAAAAGAAGCTTTTGAAGTATTTACCAATTATCCTTACATAGCTCCTGTTTTTATAATCACTTTAATTTTTATTATATGGTTATATTTATCACGCTTTTCTAAGAAAAAATGAATTTAAAATTCTCTATAAAAGAAACCTATAGAGAATTTTTTATTTTATTTTTATGTTTTTTAGCAATTTTTACTTTAAATATCATTTATGAATATAAAAAATATCAAAATTTTAAACTTACTAAGCATTTATTACTTAAAGATAACATCGTTTTATCTTCTTATGAAAAAACTAATAAAAAAGGTAAAAAATATCAAGTTTTAAAACTCAAAAATTCTGATTTTATTTTTTACACCACTAGCTTTAAAGATCTAAATTTAAGTAAAAATGATGTGATAAATCTTAGAATTATCACTAAAAATATTAACTTTAAAGATTATCTTAGTAAAAGCTTTTATGCGCCAAGTTATGATTTTAACAAAACCAAAACACAAAAAGAAAATACCTTAATAAAATATTTTTTAAATCAACATCATAATGAAAAAGTCAAAGAATTTTATGGGGCTTTATTTTTTGCAAAAAATGTATCAAGTGAACTTAGAAATGATGTAAATTTTTACAATATTGCACATTTAATTGCTATTAGCGGATATCATTTAGGCTTGTTGTTTAGCTTTTGCTTTTTGATTTTTGCTCCTTTATACGCTTTTTTTCATAAACGATATTTTCCTTATAGAAGTTTAAAATTTGATATTAGTATTTTTGCTTTCTTGCTTTTAATTTTTTATATATTTTTAATAGATTTTAGCCCTTCTTATACAAGAGCTTTATTAATGAGTCTTTTTGCTTTTTATTTATTTAGTAAAAATATTAAAATACTCAGTTTTAAATTTTTATTTTTAAGTATAGCATTTTGCATTAGCATTTTTCCAAAACTTCTTTTTAGTGTTGGGTTTTTATTTTCTATTTTGGGAGTTTTTTATATTTATTTATATCTTCATCATTTTAAAGATCAATTTTCAAATTTTACTCATGTTTTTTTGCTAAATATCTGGACTTTTTTAGCAATGATCATCCCTGTCTTATACTTTTTTCCTCTACTTAGCTTTCAGCAATTTTTAGCTATACCTTTAAGCTTAGCCTTTGTGATATTTTATCCTTTGGTTTTAATCTTGCATATTTTTTCTTATGGAAATTTATTAGATTTATATTTAATGCATTTTTTTGAGTTTAAAATGCATGCAATTAATCTATCAATACCTTTTGTGTTTTATTGTATTTATTTAATTTTATCCTTAATCGCTATATTTAATAAATACTTAGCTCTTTTTGTAGTTTCTCTTGGGCTTATTCCCTTTATTTTCTTGATTTAAAAGCAAATAAGCCTTTAATCCCAAAAGATAAATAATCCAAGAAATATAAATCCACAAAAAGAAAAATAATATTACAGAAAAAGAACCATATACATTTAAATAAGTTTTATTATATACAGCATAATACACAAAAATCATCTTAGAAATATACCAAATTACAGAAGCACCAAAAGAACTAATAAGTAAGGCTTTTAAATCACCTTTTTTGCTTACTGAACTTGAATAAGATACAAAAAACAATGCCCATATAATCACATAAGGTAAAATTTCAAAAAAATTTAAAGCAATATTAAAATCATCTAAGGTTTTTTGTATAAAACCTGAAATATAAAAACTCACACCAAGTCCAAGTGGAGTTAAAGTTGCTAGCGTCCAATAAGAACTTATACTATGCCAAAGATTTTTAGAATCTTCTTCTAAAAGCTTATTAATCACATAATCATAACCTGAAAAAAAAGCCAAAGAAGTCAAGGCCATAGCTAAAAGTCCTATAAGTCCTAAATTTACGCTGTTTTTTAAAAAGGTATTGATGTATTGTATGATTAATTCTTGTTGAGTTGGGATTAAAAAAGTAAAAATTAAATTTTTAATTCTTTCTTGATACATTTCAAAACTTGGAATTTGAGTAAAAACCCAAAAACACAAAAACAAAAGTGGTATTAAAGATAAGATAGTATAAAAACTCAAAGCCGCAGCATAATTTAAAATTTCTTTATCTCTTAAAGCTAAAAGAATTTTAAATAAGTTTTTAAAACTCATCAAAGTCCCATTTTGAAAGGATTGAGTATATTATTTGGATCAAATGCTTTTTTGATATTTCTCATTAAGTCCATTTCAGCTTCGCTAAAAGCAAGTTTCATAAAAGGAGCTTTTGAAATGCCTATGCCATGCTCTCCGCTTAAAGTCCCACCTAAAGAGACTGTAAGCTTAAACACCTCTTCCACAGCCTCGTAACCCTTTTTAACTAATTCAGGATTGTTTTTATCACTGACCATTACATTAGTATGCACATTCCCATCACCAGTATGACCAAAACAAGGGATTTTAAAACCATATTTCTTAGAAATTTCAGCTATGCCTTTTAAAAGCTCAGGCAGTTTTGAACGCGGTACTGTAATATCTTCATTAAGTTTTAAATTTCCATACATTGCTATACTTTGAGAACAATTTCTTCTAGCAAACCAAATATCAGCTGCTTCTTGTTCATCTTTTGCTATTTTAAACTCTCTTACACCAGATTCATAAAAACTCTCTTGCAAGATTTTTAAATCTGCTTCAATAGCTTCTTCTACATTACCATCTACATCAGCGATTAAAATCGCACCCGCGTCTATAGGTAAGCCTTTTTGGAATTTTTGCTCTAATGCTTGTATGCTTAATTGATCTAAAAATTCCATAGATACAGGGGTTACACCTTTAGCTAAAGTTTTATAAACTGCATTCATCGCCTCATCAATGCTGTTAAAAATCCCCATAGCTGTCTTTTTAAACTTTGGTAAAGCAACTAGTTTTAAAGTAATCTCACTAAGTACAGCCAAAGATCCCTCGCTTGCTATTAAAATTCCAGCTAGGTTATAACCCGCTACATCTTTTATGGTTTTTTTACCCGCTCTAATGATTTCTCCATTAGGCAAAACAGCTCTTAGAGCCATTACATAATCTTTAGTAATGCCATATTTTGCAGCCCTCATGCCCCCTGCATTTTCACTTACATTTCCCCCCAAAGAAGAATACTCCATACTAGCAGGATCAGGCGGATAAAATAAGCCATATTCTTTTACTTTTTCTTGTAAAGCCACATTTATCACACCAGGCTGCACTACTGCGACTAAATTTTCAAGATCAATTTCTAAAATTTTATTCATATGTTTTTCAAAGCTTAGCACCACTCCGCCATTAATAGCTAAGCTTCCACCAGTAAATCCACTACCTGAGCCCCTAGGAATGACGATGATTTTATTTTCATTGCAGTATTTTAGAATTTGACTAATATCATTTTCATCTCTTGGAAAAAGCACTCCATCAGGCAAATAATGCTTTTTAGTAGCATCATAACTATATGCTCTTTTGTGAATGGGATCAAAATGCGCATTTTCAACCCCTAAAAGATCTTGAAAAAATTTTTGATGAATTTCTTGCATTATTTTTCTCTAGTTAAGCTAATTAATTTTTCATAATATACATAATAATTTCCAATAGCCTCATCATTTAAGCTAAAAATATCACTTTTATAACCTGTAATTCTTGAATAAAATGGAACCTGTAAACTTTGAGCTTGCGGTATGTTAAATTCTTTTATCTTGCCAAAGTCTTGACAATCAACTATCTCAGCTTTATTTTCTAAAGCTACTACTAAAAGCCCAACGGCATTTTTTGAACAAAAAGATCTAAAATCTGATCTTCTTGGGGTTTGGCGGTATTCTTGTATCATATGTGCGCCAAATAAATCAGGATGTAAAAAATAAAGTCCATTTAATTTTTGTGCTATAAAATCATACACATTTTTATCAGGAGCTATAATCAAAGCTCTATCGTATAAATAATTTAAAACTATTTTATCCCCTACTTGTGGTAATACATTTGGTAAAGGCATGGCATCTTGAGCTAGCATATCAAAAACTTTAAATTGTAATTTAACTAAACCATCTTCACGCCCTATCACACTAGCTCTTGCAATGATAGATTTTTGTGTATCAATTTCATGTACAACTATACCACTTGAGTGCAATAAAATCCTAGGATCATCTTTTATATAACCATAAATATCATCTACTTTTTCAAGTTTTGTTTGTATTAAATCAAAATTTTTAGCTTGCAAAAATGCTAAAAAACAACAAAGTATTAAGATAATTCTTGACAATTTATACTCCTTAAAAAAGTGTAAAAAATAAATTATATTGTTTTTTCCTTACAAAATTGTAAGAAAAATTAAGTAAAATACAAATTTATGTTTAAATTTTAGAAGGCTTTGGGTTATCATGAAAAAAATTTTCATATCTTTACTTATATCCATAAAACTTTTTGCTATTTCAAGCGTTGAAGAACTTTCTTGGGAAAATGGCAAAACTTTACTTGATTTTTTGCAAGATCATTCTATACCACTTAATTTATATTACAATCTTGATGGAGAAGATAAAGAACTAAGCGCAGAAATTGCAAGTGGCATTAAATACCAAATGCTAAAAGATGAGCAAGGAGAACTTGAGCAAGTTTTAATCCCAATTAGCGATGATTTACAAATTCATATTTACAAAAATATAGAAAATAAATTCGTATTGAGTTTTACCCCTATTTCTTATACTAAAGAAAAAAGAACTATCCGTGTAGCTATTAACAACTCAGCTTATCAAGATGTTTATGATGAAAGTGGCAGTGTAACCTTAGCAAGAGCCATGGTAAGAGCTTTTAAAAATAGTGTTAATTTTAAAAATGTCAGAAAAGGCGATAGTGTAGTATTAATTTATGAGCAAAAAAGAAGACTAGGAAGACTTTTTGGCGATATTAGTATCCAAGCAGCTTTAGCTAATATTAGAGGTAAAGAATATTCTGTATTTTTATATAAAGATTCTTATTATAATGCCCAAGGAAAAGAACTTGAAAATTTCTTTTTAACCAAACCTGTTAAATACACAAGAATTTCAGATCGCTTTACTAGAGCAAGATATCATCCTATATTAAAACGATATAGAGCGCATTTGGGTATTGACTATGCTGCTCCAACGGGCACTCCGGTTAAAAGTGCAGGAGATGGAACAATTAGCTTTGTTGGAACAAAAGGTGGTTATGGTAAGGTTGTGCAAGTAAAACATGTATCAGGCTATATGACTTTATATGCTCATCTTAGTCGTTTTGCTAAAATCAAACGCGGACAAAAAGTTAAACAAGGCCAAGTGATTGCTTATGTAGGCTCTACTGGTATGAGTACTGGACCGCATTTGCATTTTGGACTTTATCTAAATAACAAAGCAATTAATCCTGAAACCATAGTGAAAATTCCAAAATCAAGCCTAAGCGGTAAAAATAAAGAGGAATTTTTAAAAATGGCAAAAGAGTATGAAAATCGCTTGCAAAGCATTGATGAAAACTATAAAAATCCACCAAAAGAACAAAATATAGAAAATTCTATGGAGCTTTGAGATGATGAATGATTTTTTAGAAGCACAAGAACTTTTAAAAAATATTTCCAAAGATCAAAGCACCTATGAAACCAATGAAGCCCTAAAGACTATCAAAAGATACAATGAAGAGCTTTATTTGCAAACTCTTAAATCTTTTGATACTTACACACTTGCAAATATAGCTACTATAACACCCGAACATATCTTAGAAGATATTTTAGAACACTTAAGCATTATAAAGATTGCAAAAGCAGTAGAAGAGCTTGAAAGTGATGATGCAACAGACTTAATTAAGCGTTTTGAAGAACTAAATCCGCAAAAAACTTTAGCTATTTTAAACCGCTTAAGTTCCGAAGATAAGGAAGAAATTTTACGCCTTAAAAATTATGATGAAAATACTGCTGGTGCTTATATGCAAACAGAAATTTTCACAGCTTCTATTGATGAGAGTATAGAAAAGGCTATAAAAAGATATAGAATTTTAAAACACTCAGGGCAAGTAGATCAAATTTTTCAAGTTTATATCATAGATAACCAAGGAAAGCTTTGTAATGCTATCAATCTAAGCGATCTTTTACTTTGGGATTTTAAACTAAGTTTTGCAGATATTATTAAAAATAATAGCGAAAAATATAAAAGCTATAGCATAAAAGATCATGAAGATATACAAAAGGCTATTGATATAGTAGAAGATTATGATTTAAGTGTTTTGGCTGTTATAAATGATGATGGAGTGCTTTTGGGTAGAATTACTTATGATGATATCCATGATTTAATCCAAGAAAATGCAACAGAACAAATTTATAACTTAGCTGGAGTTGATGCAGATGTTGAAGAAGAAAGTGCTTTTAAAGCAGCTAAAGCTAGAGCTTTTTGGCTTATGATTAATCTTACCACCTCATTAATATCAGCTAATATCATTAGTCTTTTTTCAGGTGAAATAGAAAAACTTGTAGCTTTAGCGATTTTAATGCCTATAGTAGCTTCTATGGGAGGAAATACTGGCTCACAAGCTTTAGCAGTAACAGTTAGAAAACTCTCACTCAATGAAGTAGAATTTAAAGATGCAAAAAAAGTTATATTAAGAGAGAGTGGTATATCTTTACTAAATGGCTTTATTTTTGCAATTATTATGAGTATAATAGCTTTCATATGGTTTAAAACAGCTCTTTTAGGACTTGTTATAGCCTTATCAATGCTAATTAATCTAGCCTTAGCTGGCTTTGTAGGTTCTTTTGTGCCATTAACATTAAAAAAATTTAAAATCGATCCTGCGGTAGGATCAAGCGTAGTGATCACTGCAATTACTGATGGTTTGGGATTTTTTAGCTTTTTACTTTTAGCAAAAATGATTTTATTATAAAAAGGAAAACTATGTCAAGCATTACATACAAAGATCAAAATATAGAACTTGCAGGAGTTGAACTAGAAGTTGGCGATAATGCTCCAAGGGTGGTTCTAAGAACCAAAAACCTTGCCCCAGTAGAAATAGCACCACCTGGGAAAACTCAAATTTTATTAACCATGCCCAGCTTAGATACGCCAGTATGCTCAAAACAAGCCAAAGAAACTAATAAAAGACTAGCTTCTATGAAAAATATTGAAGTTATTATTATTAGCATGGATTTACCTTTTGCTATGGATCGTTTTTGTGCCACTGAAGGGGTTGATAACATTATAACTGCAAGTGATTTTGCATTTAAAGATTTTGGCATAAACTATGGGGTATTAATAAATAATAGTATATTTGCAGGGTTATTAGCAAGAGCAGCTTTTGTAGTTAAAGATGGAAAAATAGTGTATAAACAACTCGTGGAAGAATTAATGGGAAAAATTGATTTTAGGGATTTAGAACTTTTTATGCATAGAAATTATGGTTATCCTTTGAATTAACCTTCAAAGTTTGTAACCACAAAATCTTCTTTTGGAGCTTCAATAAAGCACGATTTTTCTTTCAAAAAAAGCAAATCCACATGCCCTACAGGACCATTTCTATTTTTACCTATAATAAGCTCAGCCTTTTCTTGCACAGGATTTGGCATAAATTTTCTCTCATAGGTTTTACCTTCATTTTTGGCTTTATTTTCTCTTTCTTTTTCTTCTTGCTCTCTATAAACCTCATCTCTATATACAAACAAAATCGTATCTGCATCTTGTTCTATAGCGCCACTTTCTCTTAAATCACTAAGCATAGGACGCTTATTTGCCCTGCTTTCTAATGAACGATTAAGTTGGGAAAGTGCTACAACTGGCATATTTAATTCTCTTGCTAAAAGTTTTAAGCCTCTTGAAATTTCGCTTACTTGCAAATGCCTATCATTAAAAGCTGAATTACTCATCATAAGCCCTATATAATCAACCACACAAAGCTCAATGCTTTCATCTTGAGCTTTAATTTTTCTTAAAATTGAGCGAATATCAGCTATGCTAGCATAACCACTATCATAAATATAAAGATTTTTTTGCGCATATTCATTACAGGCATCACCCACCCTACTCCACTCATCATCATTTAAATCAGCAATTAGAATTTTTTGCAAAGCAATGGAAGTTTTTGCACTGATTAATCTTTGCATGATTTGCGTAGCAGGCATTTCTAGCGAAAACATCACAACGCCTTTATTTTGTCTTAGTGTTTTTTCTATAAAATTTAAACAAATTGTAGTTTTTCCCATACCAGGGCGTGCAGCGATGATTACAAGATCGCCAGGTTTAAAACCCTTTGTCATTTTATTAAGCTCACTAAAGCCTGTATCAAGTCCCAAAATATCTTTATTTTCAGCCTCTTTTTGCTTTTTAAACTCATCCATAAGCTCAGACATCACCATAGTCATATCTTTAATACTATTAGAATTTACTCGGTTAGTAAGATTAAAAATTTCTTTACCTATTTCGTCTGAAATTTGAGAAATACTTTTATCTTCATTTACCCTTGTAGGTATAGTATAAGCAAAATTTAAAAGCTGGCGTCTAATGGACTTTTCTCTTAGCTCATAAGCGTATTTGCTCACATCTGCTATAGAAGTAGTGGCTAAAACTTCTGCTAAAATTTGCTCATCTATTTTTTTGTGTTTTCTTATAAAACTTGCACTTATAGGCTCGCCAGCATTTACGCAAGCTAAAATAGCTTTATAAATATCTTGATGAGCTTTGAGCGAAAAATCATTAATCTCAATATCAGAAGATATACTAAAAAAAGAATCTTCGCTGTAAATACAAGAACTAAGTATAGCTCTTTCTAAATCTAAATCAAAATGTTCATTATTTTGACTCATACATACTCCAAATTATAAATTTGCAAATAAATCAGTTGATAAATATCGCTCAGCTGTATCATTTAACATAGTTAAAACTTTTTTATCAGGGTTTTCTAAAGCAATTTTTCTAGCCATATAAACATTTGCACCACTTGAAATTCCTGCCATTATGCCATTTTTACCAAGTTCTAAAGTTGTATTTATAGCATCTTCATTGCTTACACAAACTATCTCATCTATGATTTTTTGATTTAAAATTTTTGGGATAAAATTTGCGCCTATACCTTGAATTTTATGGCTTGCAGCAGTATTTTGACTTAAAAGTGGCGAAGCTGCAGGCTCTAAAGCTATGATTTTAATATTAGGATTGTGTTCTTTTAAAATTTCTCCTACCCCGCTAATAGTCCCACCTGTGCCAAAACCTGCTAAAAAAATATCAAGATCAGGCAAAGCTTTTAAAATTTCTAAGGCAGTATTTTTTCTATGTGCGTTTTTGTTGTTGATATTTTCAAACTGACTTACCATAAATGAATTTGGAATTTCACTCAAAAGCTCATTGGCTCTATCAAGCGCTCCTTGCATGCCTTTGCTTGCTTGAGTAAGCTCTAACTTTGCACCAAAAAAACTCATCATTTTTCTACGCTCTATGCTCATAGACTCAGGCATTGCGATAATAAGCTTTAATTTTAAGCTTGCACAAATCATTGCTAAAGCTATGCCAGTATTTCCACTTGTGGCTTCTATAATGGTTGTTTCTTGATTGATTTTACCTTCACCTAAAGCTTGTTTTATCATCTCTACAGCTGCCCTATCTTTTATAGAATGACTTGGATTTAAATATTCACATTTTGCATAAAGATTTGGAGCAAATTCTGTTAAAGAAATAATCGGGGTATTACCTATACAATCTAAAATATTATTATAAACTGACATTGTTTTCCTTGTAATTTTTTAAAACAATATCAAAAGAAAATTAATACTTAATCTATGAAGAAAAACGCAAAAGTTAGAAACTTTTGCGCAAAAAATTATTTTTTAGCTTTTTTAGCAGTTTTAGCAGCAGCAACTGCATCTTTAAGGTTTTTACCTACTTTAAATTTAGCAACTTTAGTAGCAGGTACTTTGATAGTAGCGCCAGTACTTGGTACTCTAGCTTCTCTAGCAGCTCTTTCAGCTACAGAAAATGTACCAAAACCGATAAAGCTAATGCTATCACCTTTAGCTAATACATCAGTGATAGTAGCAATTACTGCATCAGTAGCTGCACCTGCGTCTTTTTTAGTTAGCCCAGCAGTTTGAGCAACTTGAGAAATAAAATCTGCTTTAGTCATAAAAAGCTCCTTGATTAAAAATGATTGTTAAGTTTAACACATTTATCAAGCTTTTGCAAGAGGTTTTCATGCAAAAAAGCTTTTCTTAGCACTATTTATCTAAAATACCGCTTGCTTTTATTTGTTCAATTAAAGGATTTAAATCATAATTTTTGATTTTTTCTTCCATGATTTTAAAATACTCATCCATATTTTCAGGCGTTAAAATATTTGTTTGGTTTTTAATAGCATCAAGTTGCATTGAATTCATATCTATATCATAATGAACTGGATCATTATAATTAGACAAATTATCCGCATAATCCAGATTATCAAATCCATAAATTTTTACATTTGGGTATTTATGCGTCGTTGCTATAAACCATTTTATTGTATTTATATAATTATACAAATACAATTTAGAATTCTGTTTAAAGTAATTAGAATATCCTCTCATCTTATAAAAGGCTCTAGAATATGTTGGAATTATAAAATTAAATTCCACATTTGGATATACTCTAACAACATCAACCAAATTATCATGGAAATATCTAAAATTATAAGATAAAGTCACATGATCTTTTTTATAAAACACTGTTTTATCAAAATCACTCTTTATTATACCAACCAAAGCCTCTCGTATATGACGATGTTGTATTCCATTAAACCACTTATGTAACCCGCCAAACAATTCTCTTTGATCATTTTTATAGCCCCACTTAACAAAATTTTCCATGTCTGATGATTTTCCTATACACTTACTTTTCAATGAGAATGTAAGCGCGCAAAGTATAAATCTAGTATTAATATAAATTTTAAAATCATTTAAATTTGAATTATCATATAAAAAATTAAAGTCATTAGTCATTCTACTTTGCATTTTTAGATTAATATTATATCCATCAAGAGAGTAAATAATACGTTTAATTTGTTTATTTTTTAATATATAATCTAAAATAATTTTTCTTTGATTAAAAGTACTTCCACCTATTGATAAATTAATAAATTGCCCTCCAAGTTTAGAAGATGCTTCAGAGGAAGATGTATTTTGCAGCATGGAACTACCTAAAATCAGAGAGTCAAATAAATTGTAATCTACAATACCCTTAGCACTAATAGTTAAATTATCATGATATGTTTTTTTCTAAACCAAGGTTCATGATAAAGTTGCAATGGATCATATACATAAAGTAAAACTCCTAAAAACAATATAAAAGGCAAAGGTATTAATAAAGAATAAATTACAAATTTTTTATACGATTTAAACATTTTTATCCTTAGAAATTAAAATAAATAAATTCAGTATAAGGAACTGCTCCTAAAGTTATCAAAGCTATATATAAAAAAAGCATGACTAATAAAGAATTTATATAACTAGCTTTAAAATTTTCAAGTTTTTCAATACTATTTTTAAACCCAATACATAAAATCATACAAATGATAATATAAATTAAAGTTTCATTACTACCACTAATTTGCACTAAAGATTCTTTCATTCTATGCCATTTTATAGGTAGTTCCACCCAAGTTAAACCAAACATAGCTTTTAAAAGATTTATAGCGCCTTGAAGATTTTCACTTCTAAAAAATATCCACGCAAGGTTAATAAAATTAAAAGTTACAAACCATGCAAATATCTTATATACATTATTTTCTTTAAATTTAGCATTTGGGATTATAAATGTATATATTCTATGAAGCACCATAGCAAGGCCATGTAAAATACCCCATATCACAAAGCCCCAACCAGCTCCATGCCATACTCCACTTACAAAAGCTACTATAAAAAGATTTCTCAAATTTATAATCTTAGAAACCCTATTACCACCTAAAGGTATATATAAATAATCTTTTAAAAATTTACCTAATGTTATATGCCATCTTCTCCAAAAATCACTTATATTTAATGCTTTATAAGGAGAATTAAAATTAATAGGGAGTTTTATACTAAAAAATAAAGCTATGCCTATAGCCATATCACAATATCCACTAAAATCAAAATAAAGTTGAAAAGTATAAGATAAAGAAGTTGCCCAAGCTTCAAAAATATTTAAAGTACCTCCATTTTCAACTATCTTAAACCCTGCATTAGCCCAAAGCGCAAAAGAATCAGCAATATATACTTTCTTAAATAAACCCATAGAAAATATAAATAATCCTTTAGCTATATTTTCCCAATTAATAAGAATAGAATTATTCCAAAGCATACTCTTAAATTGAGGCATCATTTCTTTATGATGTACTATTGGACCTGCTATAAGTTGAGGAAAAAATGTTATAAACAAAGCATAATCTAAAATATTTATTTTATATGTATTTTCACTTTTTAAACTTTCTATATTTGTTCTTTTATAACAATCTACTAAAAAAGCAATTTGTTGAAAAGTAAAAAAAGATATAGCTAAAGGTAGTAATATATGCGGCAAAGGAATATTAAAATCTAGTTGGACTATTTGAAAAAATACATTAAAATTTTCTAAAAGAAAATCAGTGTATTTAAAAAAAGCAAGTAAAGCTAAATTAAAAAACACACCACTATAAAATAACAATTTTACTTTTTTTCTATTAAGTAAAATTAAATTTGCAAGATAAAAATTCACACCCATAGAAAGCAATAAAATCAAAACATATTCAACCTTCCAAAAAGCATAAAAAAATAAACTTGCTAAGACTAAAAATAATTTTGCGCTTTGAATATAATTAAATTTTTTAAGCATATAAAATATAATTAAAACTATAGGTAAAAATATAAATATAAATTCATAAGAACTAAAAACCATTTATACTCCTGAAAAATTTCTTGCTAAATTTACTACCACTTCAGGCTTTAAATCTTTCATGCATTTGTGGTGTTTTAAAGGGCAGACCTTTTGCATACAAGGCATACAAGCTAAATTTAAATGTGCTATTTTAGCATTTTCTTGCCAAGGCGAGGTTTGACTAAATTTAGTAGAACCAAAAACAGCCACTGTTTTTACCCCATAAACTGCACCTATATGCATAGGACCACTATCGTTTGTGATGAGTAAATCAAGCATAGATATATTTTTACAAAGAGTAAAAATACTAGTTTTTCCACATAAATTCTTAGCTTTTATACCATCATTTAATAATAAATTTTCTATTTCATCGCAAATTTTTTTTTCACTTTCTACGCCAAAAATTAAAATTTTATGGGTATGGCTAAATTCTTTTGCAACCCTTGCAAAATAGCTTGCCTCCCATCTTTTCGCACTTCCAAAATGCGCACCTGGATTTATACCTAAAATTTTTTGAGTTGATTTTGCTTTTATAGGGAGTTTTAAAGAATTTGAAGCTACTTTAAAATTTAAAGCTTCTTCTATGAAATTTAAGTATTTTAAGACTTGGTGTTCTTCTTTTAGAATATTTTTATCAAAATAAAATCTTTTTTTTGCTTTGATTAGATTTAAAATAATCTTGCTTGAAAATGCCGAGCGAAACGAAAAAGCTAGATCAAATTTACCAAGGTTTTTTCTAGCTTTTAAAATTTGTTTATATCTTTGCTTTTTATTTTCTACTAAAATTTGAGCATTTTCAAAACGTTTAAAAAGCTCTGTGCTCACAAAAGAACCATAAAAAGTAAATTTAGCTTGGGGATATTTTTCTTTTATAGCATAAATAGCCGCACTAGCCATTACTGCATCGCCAAGCCAAGTGGGAAGGTTGATAAAAATATTCATGATTTTCCTTAAAAATAAAAGCTATAATTATATCAAAAAATAAAGAGCTAATATGAGTCAAATTTCCATCATACTACCAACTTATAATGTAGAAAAATATATTGCTAGAGCATTAGAAAGTTGTATAAATCAAACTTTTAAAGATATAGAAATCATTGTAGTAGATGATTGTGGCAATGATAAAAGTATAGATATAGCTAAAGAATATGCTAGCAAAGATAATAGAATAAAAATCATACATAATGAAGAGAATTTAGGAACCTTTGCTAGTAGAAATATAGGTGTATTAAATTCAAGTTCACCCTATATAATGTTTTTAGATCCTGATGATTATTTAGAGCTTAATGCTTGTGAGCTTGGGTTTGAAAAAATCAAAAATGTAGATATGGTAGTGTTTGATGCGTATGTACATAGGGTGAAATTTAAGAAATTTTATAGGTTTAAACAAGATGAGTTTTTTAGTAAAGATGATTTTTTGAAATTTTTACTTAAGCAAAAACATTTTTGTTGGAGTGTTTGGGCAAAAGTATATAGGAAAAATTTGATTTTAAAAAGTTTTGAATATGTTGATTTCAAAGAAAGGCTTTGCTATGGGGAGGATGTGCTTTTTAACTATATAAATTTTATGTTGAGTGAAAGTTTTTTTATATCAAAAGAATGTATATACCGCTATGAATTTAATGAAAATGGTAGATATGAAAACAAAAATAAAGAAATTTTATGGCAAAATTACGAGCATAAAAAGCAAAGTTTAAAACACATTAGAAAATTAGCTAATATTTTTTCATATAAGCATTTTAATGAAAAAATATTAGAAGTTTTAGAGAAAGAAATTTTAGGGTTAGAGAGTAGAATTTAAATATACTCACTTTTTAACAACAAACTAGCCATTTTAAAATCATAATCCGTATCAATATCTATAGAATAAATAGACTCCATTTTATAAGCAAAACTATTTGGCATAAAAAAACCTTTATACTGCATAAATTCTTTTATTTTTGCTATATAAATAGCACCATTAAGTCTGTAATATTTCTCTAAATCTTGCGAGCGTAAATTTTTAATCTCTGAAGGTAAAAATAAATCCATAGCACCATTTTCTGGTATGGTGTTGCTCCAAAGAGGAGAATGTTCACACTCACAAACACTAATTACAGAATTAGCTTTTTTCTTAAAAAATAAATCCAATGCCTCATCAATATGTTTATTATTTCTCAAAGGACTTGTAGGTTGCAACAAAACAATATGTTTAAAACTGATATTTTTATTAGCATAAAAATCAATAATATTTTTTATAACATCAAAAGAAGATGATGTATCATCTGATAAAGATCTATCTCTTAAATAAGGCACTTGCGCTCCATATTGCATTGCTATTCTTGCATATTCTTGAGAATCTGTGCTAACTATAACATTTTTTATATATTTAGACTTTAAAGCAGCTTCAATACTCCATGCAATTAAAGGCTTGTTTTTTAAAATTTTAATGTTTTTGTGAACAAGACGCTTACTTCCACTACGTGCAGGAATGATAGCCAAAATATTATTTAAACTATTCTTAATTGTTTGCATCAATAATCGCCTTTTCGTATTCTTCAAGCCTTCCTATATCAATCCAATAATCTTGCAATATATAAGAATTTATTTTTAATTTTTTATCCAACAATCGCTTAATCAAATTAGGCATATCCAAATACATATCTTTTTTAATATACTTTAAAACTTCTGGTTCTAGCACATAAATTCCAGCACTAACTAAAAATTTCTGCACAGGTTTTTCTTCTATATCTTTTATGTTTTTATTAGAAATTTTTACAACACCATAAGGAATTTGATGCTCAAATTCTCTAAGTACCACACTCATCACTGCTTTACTTTTTTTATGTTCTTGAACAAGTTGATCAAAATCAAGCTTAGTTAAAATATCTCCATTCATAACAATAAATGAATTTTTCATATCTTTTATCAAAGACAAAGCTCCAGCGGTACCAAGCTTTTGTTCTTCTTTAATATAAGAAATTTCAACACCCCAGCTTTTGCCTTCTTGAAAATAATCACAAATAACTTCTTTTTTATAATTTACACAAAATATAAATTTTTTGAAACCTTGCTCTTTGAAATTTAAAACAATATTTTCAAGTATGGGCTTTTTACCTATTTTTAACATAGGTTTTGGAGTATTTTTAGTAAGTTCACCCAATCTACTTCCAAGACCTCCAACCATTAGTACTACTTCATTTTCAAAACTTTTTTCTTTAAGAATTGAAGCGATGGATTTTATAGCTATGACTTCATTTTCACTATTTAAGACAGGAAAATCATAAATATCAGTTTGACTAGCTAATTTTAAAAGCTCTTCTTTGCTTGTATTTTCTTTAATAGTTAGCGAATTCTTAGTATAAATTGTTTCTATGCTATCTTCAAGCTTTTTGCCATTTAACAAAGCCCTTCTAATATTAGAATCACTAATTACACCTAAAAATTTATCATTTTCTACCACCAAAGCTATTCTAACACGCTCACTACCTATAATCTTTAAAGCTTCTTGTATGCTTGCATTTTTAGCAAGTTTTAATTTTTCAATACTCATTGCATATCCACAAATTTTTTATATAAAATTTTTTCCAAAGAAATATTTTTTAAAATATCCTTTATCATTAGACTTGTATTTTTACCTTCACACTCAAAAGGATTAATGAAATTTTCTAGCTTATCTTGATATTCTTTGGTATTAGCATACAAAAACGCTTGTTTTAAATGATAAATATCACAATTTATAATATTATCAGCAAAAATTCTTCCTTCTTGTCTGTTGCCTATATTAATACAAGGAATTCTTAAAAAAGGGCTTTCGCAAATTCCACTAGAGCTATTTCCTATAAGCATATTTACTATTTTCATTAAACTTAAGTATCTTTTAGAGCCCAAATTATCAAATAACTTTGCCTTATGAGATTGTTTTATACAATACTCATTTAAAAGCTCATTAATATATAAACCATTCTCATCAGCATTTGCTTTCGTAAAAATTAAAGTAGAATTTTCCAAACTATCTAAAAATTCAAGTAATAATTTTATTTCTTTTTTAACACTTGATTTTTGTATCGTTTGAGGATGATAAGTTATTAAATATATATTTTCATCAAATATCAAGTTCAATTCTTTTTGCAAATCTTCCTTGCTTAAAAAAATCATATTCTTGATATTTTCTCCACCTAAAGAACCTACTTTAAAAACTCTATCTTCACTTTCTCCAAGTTGTAAAATCCTATTTGCATAAGTTTGAGTGCTAACAAAATGCAAATGCGCCATTTTACTAATAGCATGCCTAATGCTATCATCAATAGCTCCCAAAGTAAGCTCTCCTCCGCAAAGATGTGCTAAGGGAATTTGCATAAGCAAACAAGTACTAGCACAAGAGAGCATTTCATATCTATCGCCCAATATCACTACAACATCAGGTTTTAATTCTTCAAAAGCTTCACAAAGTGAAATTTGCAAAAGCCCCATACTTTTACAAATACCTACACTATTATTACTATTAAGCAAAATGGGAATTTTTTTATCTATTTTAAATTCCTTTTCAATTTCTTGATAAGTAAAACCAAAATCTTGACTTAAATGAGCTGCTGTAACAATAAGCTGCAAAGTTAATTCATTATCTTGTTCAATGTATTTGCATAAATTTCTTAACAAATACCACTCAGCCCTAGTACCACTAATAACACAAATTTTTCTACTCATCAATTAACTCATCTTCAATATAATCTCTACTAGCAATTTTACCTAAATATTTATCATATTTCATAGCACAAATTCCATCCCCTGGTCGCTTTGTGGTAAGATTTTCTTCACTAAAACATTCGCCCTTTTTTATAACTTTTTTAGCTACAAGAGATTTTCTAGCAATGGCTTTGTTTTTACTTTCACTTTTGCTTGGAATTTTAACACCATCTCCAAAAGCTTGTTCTAACCCTCTTATAGCTTTCACCATAGCTTTTAATTCTTCAGGTTCTAAGGATGCTTGATGATCAGGCCCTTGCATACTTTTATCTAAAGTAAAGTGTTTTTCTATCACGCAAGCTCCCATAGCTACAGCTGCTATAGGTATAGTTATACCCAAAGTGTGATCAGAATATCCTACGGGCAAGCAAAAGGCTTTTTTTAAAGTTTGCATAGCCCTTAAATTTACATCTTCAAAAGGTGTGGGGTATTCAGTGTTACAATGTAAAATGATGATTTTATCTCTTTGAGTGCCATTTTGCACCAAAATATTTAAAGCTTTTTCAATCTCACCTAAAGTGGCCATTCCTGTCGATAAGATGATATTTTTATTAAAACTAGCAATTTTTTTCAAGTAAGGAAGGTTAGTTAATTCTCCACTTGGAATTTTAAAAATTTCTATATCAAATTTTATAAGTAAATCAATACTTTCTAAATCAAAAGCAGTGGAAAGAAATTTAATATTAAATTTTTTACAATGTTCTATTAAAATTTCATGATCTTGTTTGGAAAGTTCTAGTTTTTTAACCATATCAAGCTGGCTTTGATTTTCATCGGTAGCTTGGAGTTGATACTCTGCTTTTTTGGCATTTTTACTTATACAATTTTCAGCTACAAAAGTTTGAAATTTTACAAAATCAGCCCCAGCTTCACTAGCTACTTCTATAAGCTTTTTAGCTAAATTTATATCACCATTATGATTAACTCCAGCTTCTGCTATGATTAAGGTTTTATTGTATTTCATTTTTTAATTTATATTCTCCAAATTCATTCTTATAAAATAGCTCTTTATTATAATGCCTTTCTACTATACTCCAAAATTTAGATTTTGAAATACCTAAAAAATTACAAAAATCTTCTATACATTTATTATCCAAATTATGATCTTTTTGTTTTACTATTTTTACGGCTTCATCTCTGCTTAAAAGTCCATATCTTACAAATCTAGCCGCATAATCACTAGCCATAGCATGGCCAAATTTTGGGTATTTCATCCATGGATGAATTAAATAAGCAATACTATCAACTTGATCAAAATTTTCAGCACAATGCTTCCTGTCCCATTCTCCATTTAAATCACTAAACCCTCTATTTTTAGCAAAAACATAATTAGAATAAGAATTCCACTTAACAAAATAACTCAAGTATATAGGATGAAGATTACCTATATCGTCTTTTTGTGGTTCAAAAAACAATTGCAAATTCTCTTCCTTTATTTCATCATCTATAAATTCATTAATATCCAAATCACTCGCTACCCCATTTAAAAAAATACCACTTGCATCAGGAGTTTCGATGTTGTCATTCCCGCCATATTCATATGAAATATTTTCCCCATAGACAAGCAGAGGTGTGTTAAACTTCAAAGCCATAGCAAAAGGGTAAGAGTAGATTAATCTATCTATAAACCAGGTGGGTTTTCCATACTTTTCAAAGGTTTTCAGCATAACTTTTTTTTGAGTTTTTATATCAGGTTTTAAACTAATAAGATGACAACCAAATTCTTCAGAAATATTTTTTAAATTTTTCTTCCCAGCTTCAGTCATAGTAAAATTATCTTCTACACTAAATAAAATAGGATTCATTCCTAGTTTTTCTTTCATAATATGTACTTGAAAATGAGAATCTTTGCCCCCACTTACCGCAATAGCACAATCATACTCATACTTACCATTCATTCTTCTATATTTATCACAAAGTTTTTCTAATTCTTTAAACCTAGCTTCATAATCAATATTTTCTTTATTTTTATGATTTACACAAGCTGAACAAATATTTTTGCCATTTTTATCTTTACTAAATTTTATCCCTGGTCTCGTATCTGGCATTACGCAATAATCACAATATTTCATCATTATACTCCTTTCATATATACTATACTATCTTCGCCTAAAATACTACCATGTTTTAAATGAGTATTTGACCCTAAAAAACTATGCTGCTTTATCAAACAACCCCCATTAACAACACTAGCTGTACTAATATGACAAAAATTTTCAATTACGGTATCATGTTCAACCAATGCCTTTGAATTTATTATACAACCTTTACCTATCTTGACATTTGTATTTACCAAGGCATGATGCATTATTATACTTGCCTCATCAATAAAAGATCTTTTTGACACATGAGCAAGCGGCGAAATAATAGTTGGCAATCTAAAACCTATAGTTTTTAACTTATCATAAATTTGCACTCTCGGCAATGAAGTTTTAATTTGTCCAATACCAATTAAGGCATATTTATATTCTTTAAATAATTTTTTTAAATCATCATCATTCCCAAGCAATGGATAATACGCACTTTCTATATCATTATCCACAAAACCAGCAATTTCAAATTTACCTTCAAGCTCTATAACATCCATACATGCTCTTGCATGTCCTCCAGCTCCAATAATGATTATTTTTTCTTTCACAAAAATCCTAAATATTATAAATATCGCTTTTATATTTTTTTAAATTTAAAGGATTGCTAAACCATTCTATAGTTTGACTTAAGCCTTTTTCTATATCATATTGTGGTGAAAAGTTAGTAAGGCTTTTAATCTTGCTATTGTCACACCATAGCCTAAATACTTCACTATTTTCAGGCCTTATGCGTTCATTTTCTGTGATAAATTCTACATTTGATTTCATAAGTTTTTTAATGAGTTCTAAAGTATCTTTTATGCTTATTTCATAATTTGATCCTATATTTACCACTTCACCTATAGCCTTTTGACATTTAGCTAACTCTAAAAACCCTAAACAAGTATCTTTTACATAATTAAAATCTCTAGTAGGACTTACATCTCCAAGCTTTATTTGCTTAGCTCCATTTGCAATTTGAGTGATGATAGTTGGAATCACCGCTCTTGCACTTTGCCTTGGGCCATAGGTATTAAAAGGTCTTGCTATGGTCAGCGGGAGATTGAAAGCATTATAAAAACTCATTGCCATAGCATCAGCACCTATTTTACTTGCTGAATATGGACTTTGTGCTTGTAAAGGATGTTTTTCATCAATAGGTATATACAAAGCCGTGCCATAAACCTCACTTGTACTTGTGTGAATAATACGATTTACATTATTTTCTAATGCACTTTGGCAGATATTTAAAGTACCTTTTATATTAACATCTACATAACTATCTGGAGCAACGTAAGAAAAAGGTATGGCTATTAAAGCTGCTAAATGAAAGATAATTTCTACATCTTTAGTGATGTTTTTGCAAAAATGTGGATCTCTAATATCTCCACAAACTACTTCAATATCATTTAAACACTCTATATCTTCAAGCCAACCCCAATAATTAAAAGAATTATACTGACTCAAAGCTTTAATTTTATAGCCATAGAACAAGGAATCTTTGTCTTTACTTTGCGTATAAAGCATTTCAACTAAATGCGAACCTATAAAACCATCTGCACCTGTGACTAGTATATTTTTTTTCATAAATTAAATCTCATCTATAAAATTTACTTGATAAATAATGTTTTAATGCCCTAGGTGTTCTTAAAAATCCGTAAAAAAGATTTACAAAAGGATTTGCTTCTAAATATATTCTTTTATAACGTTTTCTTACACTTAAATTTGGAAGCAATGGTTTTTTAATAGCACCTTCTATACGTTCTGTAATATTATAAATAATTTTATTATTCAACTCAGATAGCATAATATATTTATTAATAGTGCTATTTGGACATACAGAAAATATTTTAGCATTGTACTCATTTTTTAGATAATTCAAAATCTGTATATCAAAGTTATAATTATGGATAAACTCGTTGTTAGGATCAATAACTTCTTGCCCATTTGAATACAAATACTTCTTATCACAAAAATCCATTCCAGCTAAATAAATTTCCTTATATCCACAAGCAACAGCACATGCTATAGCATAAGTGCCTGTTAACATTTCAATCCTATTTCCCAGGTAACACGAATCATAATCCAACTTTGCACTTAATTTTACAAGTCTACTAAAATATTCATCATAACCATTACTTGCCAAAGGAAAAAAATATTTAAAGTTTTCTCTAAATATCTTTTCTTTCCTATCTGCAAAATTATACATTTTGCAGATGATATTTTCTATATTGTACTCGTTAGAAAAAACCAATTGCTGCATTGTATGATATTCATCAAAAAAATGATGTGGTATATGAAATACAGCCTTTATATTTTTACCAAGATAATATTTTTCTTCATGATAAAACCTGTTTACCCTAAACACATCATACTCTATAGGTAATTTTGTATAATCAATATTTTTTAAACTAGGTCCATTACCAGCTACAACTACAGCATCTTTCATTATAAATATTCCTTTGGATATATTATTTTGATATAATTATAGCAAAAAATAAAAATTAAGGAAAAATGGGATTATGCCAAAAAACATTAAATTATTCTACTATACAAAGGAAGCAAATCTTGGAGACTTACTCAATGCACACTTTAATAATTTATTTTCAAATGTCATTATACAAGAAGAACAAAACATATATACTTGTGAATCTGTTTTTATTGGAAGCCTTATGCAATGTTTTTTTAGTAAAAAAACATTGCGTTTAAAAATAAAATATTTTTTAACTAGTTTATTTTACAAACCACTAATTATATGGGGTTCAGGCTTTCTAAAAGAAATTCCAAAACAATACATTGCAAAAAGAAGATTTGATATTAGAGCATTAAGAGGAAAAAAAACGCAACAATTATTAGAAACCCTATCGGGTAAAAAAATGCATAATGTTACACTGGGAGATCCTGGAATTCTTGCAGAACTACTTGTTGATAAAAAATATACAAAAATATATAAAGTAGGGATTGTACCACACTACGCCGAATTAACGCAAGATATATTTCAAAAGCTCGCTAATGCTATTCCAAAATCCATATTAATCAATCCACAAGATAATTGCCTGGATAATTTGAAAAAAATTTATCAATGTGAATGCATTCTTTCTTCAGCACTACACGGTCTAATTGTGGCCGATGAGATGAATATCCCTAATATAAGACTTATTGCTTCCGACCTTATAGCTGATACACAATTTAAATTTGAAGATTATTATTCTGCATATAATATCAATAGCCATTATTTTATTGATATCAGAAAAAAAAGCTTGCAAGAAATTCTAAATTTACTTACCAACAACAGAAAAAATGATATTTTTACTACAATCAACGAAAACAGATCGGTTTCTTACGAAAAAGTGCAAACAGTAAAATCAAATCTGTTAAAATCTTTTCCATATAAATCAGAACAAAAAATAAAGAGCTAATATGAGTCAAATTTCCATCATACTACCAACTTATAATGTAGAAAAATATATTGCTAGAGCATTAGAAAGTTGTATAAATCAAACTTTTAAAGATATAGAAATCATTGTAGTAGATGATTGTGGCAATGATAAAAGTATAGATATAGCTAAAGAATATGCTAGCAAAGATAATAGAATAAAAATCATACATAATGAAGAGAATTTAGGAACCTTTGCTAGTAGAAATATAGGTGTATTAAATTCAAGTTCACCCTATATAATGTTTTTAGATCCTGATGATTATTTAGAGCTTAATGCTTGTGAGCTTGGGTTTGAAAAAATCAAAAATGTAGATATAGTAGTGTTTAACTACAAAATAGAGCAAGAAAATAACACTTTGATAAATACCAATATTAAATTTAATAAACCGTTGATGGAAATTGATATTTTTTTATTACACTACTGTATATATAGCACAAAACACGAAATCATGCATTCTATGGTTAATAAAGTTTATAAGAAAAATCTTTATATTAATTCAATAAGTAATTATATATCAGTAAAAAAAAGAATACTCATGGGGGAAGATGTATTTACAAATTTCTTATATTTATTAAACTCTAAAAGCATTTATATAGAAAATCAAATTTTATACTGTTATTGTTTTAATCCAAATTCAGCTACAAAAGAAAATAAAAATAAAAATAAAATTTTAAACTTTATTGAAGATTTAACCTTTATAATATCTCAATTAAAAATCTTATTAAGAAGTTCAAAAAAAGAATTTAAAATTGCATTAAAAATTGCTATATATAATTTAGGTATCCATAAAATAGATTTAGCGTATAAATACACAAATAAAAATTTTTTCGAGAAATTTTTCCTTAAAATACAAAGAAAAAAAATTAAAATTAAAAAAAATATCCAAATAAAAAATGCTAAAAATATCCTAAAGGAAGCAAATGTATCACATTGTTTTTAGTGCAGATGAAAACTATATCAAATACACAGCTGTTTTGATTACAAGCATTATTAAAAATACAGATAAAAATAAATTTTATCAAGAAAACGAAATATATTATTTTCATATTTTAAGTAATGATATTAGCAATCATACTAAAAATAAACTTCAAAAATTAGAACAAGAACTTAATTTAACTTTCCCATGCAAAATACAAATTCACATTCAAGATGATGAAGATTTTAAACATTATCCCATCAGCGGAGCTGCTCATAGTAATTTCCTTACATACTATAGATTTAAAATAAGTTCTATATTAGATAGTAAGATAAACACTTGTTTATATTTAGATTCTGATATGCTATGTTTATGTGATATAAGAGAAATTTTTACTATTAACTTAGAAGGAAAAATAGCCGGTGTTGTAGGCGATCCTGGCTCCAAACGTGCAAAAATAAAATTTAAAGAAAATAATCAAAAACACACTTTGCATTTTGATGAAAATTATTTCAATGCAGGTTTTTTACTTATCAATCTAAAAGAGTGGAAAAAACACAATATAGAACAAAAATGTGAGGATTTAGCTAGCAAATGCTACTACATAAAAGCTGCTGATCAAGATTTACTTAACGCCACTATAAAACCGCAATATCAGTTAAAGCTTGATTTTTCGTATAATTTCAATATCATTACTCTTTTTTATGCTATATGTAAAGATGAGCAAGTAAATAGACTTAACTATACAAGAGATGAATTTACCAAAAGTGCAAAAACGCCTAAAATTTTACATTATGGAGAAAAACCTTGGAAATTTTTAAAATCATACACAGATTTGCGAGGTAAAAATATAAATGATTATTGGTGGCAAATAGCAGAAAAAACACCTATTTTTAATGAAGAATTGCTCGAACAAAAAGCAAACATTAAAGATCATTTGCTTTATAGTGCTTTGGGATTTGAGCTTTTAAAAGCTATAAAAAGTTTTAATTTTGCAAAAATATCATCTTTGATTCATAATACTAAAAAAGATGAGTATTTTTTAAAAGAACCACAAAAGATTAATGATGGTATTTTTGGACTTTGTTGTATGCTTGGAGAAAGTATTTTATATGCAAGAAAAAATCAAAAAAACACCTTCAGTGTTTTTTTAAAAGCTATCAAAATGCTCAAAAATTTTAAAAAATACGCAAACAAATCAAGAGTTTAATAACTCTTGCCATTTTTGTATAACTTTTTCTTTAGAGAAATTATGAGAAATATTTTCTTTTGCTCTTTGTCCCATTTGTTTTCTTAAATTTTCATCATCCATAAGCAAACAAAGCTTATTTGCAAATTCTTGCAAATCACCATCCTCGATTAAATATCCACTTTTACCATTTTCTATAATATCGCTAGGACCTGTATTAATATCAAAAGAAATCAAAGGAATTTTATAAGAACTAGCTTCAACTAAAACCATAGGAAATCCCTCCCATTTGCTTGTCATAACATAAATACTAGTGTTTAAATATTCTTTTTCTATATCTTTTGTAAAAGATTTTAATATGATTGAATTTTCAAGCTTATATTCTTTTATTTTATTTTCTATAGTATTTTTAAACTCACCTTCTCCAACTATAGTTAAAGTCCATTCTTTGTATTTTATATTTTCTTGCACAAGCTTCCAGATTTCAATAAGTCTTAAAAAACCTTTTTCATCATTTGCTGTCATACGACCTATACTTAAAATATTTTTTTGACTTAAAGTAGAATTTATATCAGACAAATAAGGTAAAAAATTTGGTATAACCCAAACATTTTTATGATATTTTCTCCACTGATCAATTTGCTTGGCCGATAACACCACTAAAGTATCAAAATAATTATTTTTAAATCGATATTTTTTAAAATGATTATGAATAAAATTAATATATTTTGTATTCTTATTTTTAAAGAAAGGAAAATGAGGACAATTATTAAAAATCATCACATCAATATCTTTATATCTTTGTTTTAACAAAAAACTCTCATAATGCTTATAATATAACTTATAAAATAATCTTTCTTTTTTTACATCAGCTCTTGATTTGCTATGCAAGTAATCTATTTTAATATTATCATTTAATTCATAAGCTACATCAACTCCTTGTTTATAAAAACTAAAAATTTTTACATCATATCCAAGCTCAAAAAGCGCATTTGCTAAATTTACGACAACCCTTTCAGCACCACCTCCTATAGTAATATCCCCAATAAGTAATAAAATTTTCATTTCCAAATCACTTTTTTATTTTTTATAGTTTCAAGATAAATTTGATGATTAATCTCAAGCATATTTTTGCTGTTTTCTTCATGGTAAATATGATAAGCTAGAGCATTAAATTTAAGCCTTTTAAATGCTCCGTCATTAAATAAAAATCTAGCTACAAACTCGCTATCTTCCCTGCCCCAGCCTATAAATTTTTCATTAAAACCTTCAATGGCTTCAAAATCACTTTTATAAAAGCTCATATTACAACCTCTTATGCCTTTAACAAGTTGTGATTTTTTAAAAAATTTCTTAGTTAATTTTGAAAATTTATATACACATTTAGCTAAAAAAATATTTCTTTGATTTTTAAAACCTTTTTTATCAAATGCCAAACTAAAATCATTTTTGCTTAAAAGTTCTTTACTTTCATTTTCATTTAAAATCACCCTAGAGCCTTGCAAAAACACTTTTCTTTGCGCAAATTTCAAATGATCATTAATGAAGTTTTTCTCTAAAATCATATCTCCATCTATAACGATTATATATTCGCTTTTAGAAGTTTTAATAGCTTTATTTCTAATCTCACTTAGTCTAAATCCCTCATCTTCTTGCCAAATATGCTCTAATTTACAAGGAAAATCTTTTTGATAAGCTTGTATAAGCTTAGCTGTATCTTCCCTGCTTCCATCATCAGCTATTAAAACCTCATCTGGTAAAGGCTCTAAGTTTTTAACGCTATCAAGCACCAAAGCAAGCCTTTCTTTTTGATTATAAGTCGTGATGATTAAAGCGCAAGTTTTTGGCTTTTGCTTTTTTAACTCATACAATTTCATATATTTAAAAAAAGCTCCAAGGCCATTGCAAGTACTTATGATAAAGCCTTTATAACCATAAAAAATTCCCTTTTTTAAAATATAATTTCTAAAAAAAGTCCAAGTTCCTCTTAGCAAAGCCTTGTAAATACTGCTTTCTTTATGTAAATTTTGTAAAGCCCAAAGTTTGGAGTATTTTTGAAGTTTATCTAGCAAACCATCTATATCATCAAATGCAAAATGCCTTAAACCATTTTGTAGCTTAATCTTTTTACTATCTTCATATAAAATCAAACTCTCATGCACTAAATTTTCATTAAAATTAGTATGGGTTTTATTAAACACCCGCATTACATGATCAGGCCACCATCCACAAGCTTTAATCCACTCTCCATTATATAAATTTTCTCTTGGTAAGGCTATAATATCTTCTTTATTAGGCTCAATTTGCCCTAATTCTTGTAAAAATTCTTTCTTAGCAAGCTCATCTGCGTCAATATTAAAAATCCAATCATTGCTAGCATAACTTATGGCTAAATTTTTCAAAGGTCCAAAACCTATAAATTTATGCTGATAAATCTTGATATTTTTATAATTTTTACTAAACTCATAAGCAATTTTTAAAGTATCATCATTGCTATCATTTTCTATCAAAACTATCTCGCCAAATTCTTGCAAAGATTCCAAGCAAGCTTTTAAAGTTTTTTGAGCATTTTTAACAATCATTATCACACTAATTTGCTTTAAATCCATTTTATGTCCTATAAATATAATTCATGATTATATCTTTTAAATCTCTTATGAAAGAAAAAATACTCATCAGGTTTAAATTTAATCATCTCTTCACAACACTTTGCTTGATACTTAGTAAGCTCTTCTATACTTGCCTTACTTGCATCTAAAGCCTTAAAAGTTTTTACAAAAAATTTCTCATCTTTTTGATACACAAAACAAGGTAAAATCATCGCTTGTGCTTTTTTAGCAAGCACACTCGCACCTGCTATGAAATTTACCTCTTGGTTAAAATATTGTATTTTTATACTTTCACTATCCACTGCATCTTGATCGGTTAAAATTCCAAGCGATCTACCTTCTTTTAAGGCTTTTAGCATTTTTCTAAGCCCGCCCTTTTTTTCTATAAGCTCTATATTAAATTGCGTGCGATTTTTACTTAAAATTTTATCCATTATCACGCTATCAAGTGCTCTTCCAACTATGGAAATTCCTTGAAATTTAGCTCCAAAAGACAAAGCCAAAAGCTCCCAGTTACCATAATGAGCCGTAGTTACAATCAAGGGTCTTTTACTTTGCATTATATTTAAAATTTGCTCCTCATCATCAAAGCAAATTTTATCGATAATTTCTTCTTTGCTTGCATTTTGATTTTTGATAAAATCAATCCCAAATTTAGCAAAATTTTTATAGATATTAAGACTAGTTTCATCACGCCATTTTTGATCTTTTTCAGGAAAGCAAATTTTTAAGTTTATGTCAATGATTTTGCGGTGTTTGTGATTTAACTTATAAGTGATTAAAGCAACCAAATTTGCAAAAGAATTTAAAAGTTTTACAGGTAAAATCTTCACAAGGGCTTTTAATATATAAAAAAGGCTTAGATATACATAATTTATCATTTTTCTAAAAGCTCACAAGCTAGTTTAAAAATATCTTTTTCATCGATATTTTGTATGCAAAAATCACTTTTATCTATATGTTTTGAATGCAGTATTTTTTTACCTGCATTGATTGTTTTGTTGATATTTGTTTCATAAGTATTTCTTTGGCTAGGAGTAGCACCAAAAATCGTTATAGAAGGCTTGTTTAATGCAAAGGCTAAATGAGTAGGCCCGCTATCATTTCCGATAATTAAATCACTTGTCTTAGTTAAAGCACAAAGCTCACTTAAGCTTAATTTTGGCGCAAGTTCTATTTTTAAATGTTTTAAATTTAAAACTATATCTTTAGCAAAATTAAACTCATTAACATTGCCCCAACCAAGCATGATTTTTGCACTAGTAAAATACTCCAAAAGCATTCTACAAAGTAGTATCAAACGCTCTTTTGGGTAAATTTTATTAGGCATAGATGAGCCTACATGTATGAGTATATTTGGCGCACTTTCACTTAAAGAAAGTCTTTGTTCTAAGCTTTCTTTTAACTCATCATCTACACTAAAACAACTTTGTTTTAACTCTATATCACTATGATCAAAATGCTCATTTAACACATAAGCCACCAAAGAAAGATTACGCACGATAATATTTTCTTCATAATTACACGCAAATTTATGCGTATAAAAATTGCTCGCAAAACCCTCTTTGATACTTTCTTGATCAAAACCAAAAGTATTAGCACATAAAAATTTACTCACTAAAGCAGATTTAATCAAACCTTGCAAGTCAATCACAACATCATATTTATTTTGCCTAGCTTCAAAAAGCATAGCAAAAACTTCTTTGAATTTTCTATCTTTTAAAGGCAGGGCATATACTTCATTAATCATTGGATGATCTTGCAATAATCCTGCAAATCTTGCATCTACAAACCAATCAATACTCGCCTTAGGATAATGCTTTTTAATAAATTGCAAAACAATCACCGCATGGATGATATCTCCAAGTGCGGATAACTTAACCAAACCTATTTTCATATGCTACTTTATTTTTAAATTTTCTGTTATGATTTTAACAAAGATTTTTTTAAAAAAAGGTTTATCATGCAAGAATATATTTGCGTTTTTGATTGTGAGAGCATTCCTGATGTAGAATTGATAAAACATCTTTATGATTTTAATGGCGATGATTTAAGCATTAGCAAGCAAGCTTTAGAAAGACAAAAAGAAGAAAGCGGAAGTGAATTTTTACCCTTGCCTTTTCATAAAGTTGTAAGTATTTGTGCAGTGATTGCAGATAAATTTGGAAATTTCATCAAAGTCAATAAAATCAAAGGCGAAAATGAAAAACAAATGTTAGAAGAATTTTTTAACTTCATAGATAAACACCAACCCCGCCTTGTAAGTTTTAATGGCAAAAGCTATGACATGCCTTTGCTTGTTATAAGAGCATTAAAATACAATATCAACGCAAGTGCTTATTTAGATGCAAGCGATAAATGGAATAACTACAAAAGCAAATATGCAGAAAATAAACATTGTGATTTATTAGAATCTTTAGGAAGTTTTGGTCAAAAAGGCTTAAAACTTGACACACTTTGTGTTATGGCAGGACTTCCTGGAAAATATGATGTGCATGGAAATGAAGTATTAGAACTTTTTTATCAAAACAAGCTAGAAAAAATTCACGAATACTGCGAAAGTGATGTGTTAAACACCTATATGCTATTTTTAAAATACGAACTCATCAAAGCTAATTTAACCCAAGAAGATTATCTTAATATTTTAGAAAATTTCAAAGAAGAGCTTTTGCAAAAACATGGTGATAAAAGCTATCAAAAGCCATTTTTAGAGGCCATAGAAAAAGAAAAGAGTAAGTTTTAAATTAATTAAGAAAAGTATATTAAAATAACTATTATTAAATATCACAAAAAGGATAAAAATGAAAATTTTAATCACCGGTGGCGCAGGATACATAGGCTCTCATACTTTAAAACAATTTTTAGAAACAAATCATGAAATTTGTGTATTAGATAATCTTTCAAAAGGTAGCAAAAAAAGTTTAGATGAACTTTCTAAAATCAGACCTTTTAAGTTTTTTGAGCAAGATTTAAGCGATTATGCTGGGATTAAAAAACTTTTCAAAGAAGAAAAATTTGATGCAATTGTGCATTTTGCAGCTAGCATTGAAGTTCCTGAAAGTATGGAAAATCCTTTAAAATACTATATGAACAATACCGCAAACACAAGTAATCTAATCCAAACTTGTTTAGAAACAGGTGTGAAAAAATTCATTTTTTCTTCAACCGCAGCGACTTATGGAGAACCACAAACTCCTATCGTAGATGAACAAAGTCCATTAGCACCGATTAATCCTTATGGACAAAGCAAGCTTATGAGTGAAAAAGTCCTACAAGATGCTAATATGGCAAATCCTGAATTTAAATACTGCATTTTAAGATACTTCAATGTAGCAGGTGCTTGCATGAGTTATCCTATAGGTCAACGCTATCCAAAAGCTACTTTACTTATCAAGGTTGCTGCTGAAGTAGCCACAGGAAAAAGAGAAAAGCTTTATATTTTTGGCGATGATTATAATACTAAAGATGGCACTTGTATTAGAGATTTTATCCATGTTGATGATATTTCAAGTGCGCATTTAGCTGCTTTAGAATACTTAGAAAACAATGAAAGCAATATTTTCAATGTAGGCTATGGACATGGCTTTAGCGTAAAAGAAGTTATTGAAACCATGAAAAAAGTAAGCGGGGTGGATTTCACAGTAGAACTTGCACCAAAAAGAGCTGGGGATCCTTCTGTGCTTATTTCAAATGCTGATAAAATCAAAACTCTAACTAATTGGAAACCAAAATATGATGATTTAGAATTAATCTGCAAAAGTGCTTATGAGTGGGAAAAACAGTGTTAAAAAAACTTTTTTTTATACTCAATGCTCATGATAAGAAATTTTTATTTGCTTTGCTAGTTTTTTCTATTTTCATAGGATTTATAGAAAGCTTTGCTATTTCTTTAATCATGCCTTTTGTATCGGTAGCGAGTAATTTTGAGCTTTTAGAAAAAAGCTCCTATTTTCAACCTATATATGAGTATTTAAATTTACCAAGTTATAAGATTATTGCTTATTTTGGCTGTATATTAATCGCCTTTTATATTTTTAGAGCCTTTTTAAATGCCTTTTATTTTCATTTGCTTGCGCGTTTTTCTAAAGGGCGCTATCACAGCCTTGCTTGTCGTATTTTTGATAAATACTTACATCTTGAATATGAAAATTTTACTAATAAAAATCAATCAGAACTTTTAAAAACTATCACGCAAGAAGTATTTCACTTAAGTACTTTAATTAGTGCGTTTTTACTTATGCTAAGTGAAAGCTTTGTGGTGTTTTTGCTTTATACTTTATTGCTAATTATCAACTATAAAATCACCCTAGCTTTAAGTGCTTTTTTACTTTTAAATGCTTTTATTTTGATCAAAATTCTCTCACCCTTGGTAAAAAAAGCTTCCATAGCTAGAGAAGAGGCGATGAAAAATTATTTTGAAATTTTAAATGCAAATTTAAACAATCTTAAAATCATCAAACTCAAAACCAAAGAACAAAGTACACAAAAACTTTATGAAATCCAAAGTGGGCTTTTTGCCAAAGCAAACATTAGTAATGAAAGCATGTCAAGCATTCCTAGAATTTACCTTGAAGGTATAGGTTTTTGTATGCTTTGTTTTATTGTAGTGTATTTAGTTTTAAGATATGAAAGTGATATTTCATCTATCTTAGCAACTATTACTATTTTTGTGGTGGCTCTTTATAGGCTTATGCCAAGTGCTAATCGTATCATCACAAGTTATAATGAGATCACCTACTATAAAAATTCTTTAGATATTATTTATAATATGCTTAATGAAAAAGAAGAAAAACTAGGCGATGAAAACATTGAATTTAAAGAAAAAATCGTTTTGAAAAATCTTTTCTTTGCTTATAAGGGTAAGAAAAACTTATTTAAAAATTTAAGTTTTGAACTTAAGAAAAATGAAAAAATCGCTTTTATAGGTAAAAGTGGAAGTGGTAAAAGTACTTTAGTTGATCTTATCATAGGGCTTTTAAAACCAAGTGATGGAGCTATTTTTGTAGATGGAATTAAGCTTGATAAGAGCAATATAAAAAGTTTTAGAAGTAAAATTGGCTATATACCTCAACAAATTTATCTTTTTAATGATTCTATTGCTAAAAATATTAGCTTTGGAGAAGAAGTAGATGAAGCGCTTTTACATAAGGTAATCAAGCAGGCTAATCTTGAAAGCTTTGTAAATTCACTTGAAGATGGAGTGCATACTAAAGTGGGTGATTCAGGTTCGTTTTTAAGTGGAGGCCAAAGACAAAGAATAGCCATAGCAAGAGCGCTTTATCAACAACCTGAAATTTTAGTTTTAGATGAAGCAACTAGTGCTCTTGATCAAGAAAGTGAAGCAAAAATCATGGAAGAAATCTATAAAATTTCAAAAGATAAAACCCTCATCATCATAGCTCATAGACTCTCAACTATACAAGGTTGTGATAGAGTATTTGAAGTAAAACATGGGCATTTAAAGGAACAAGTATGAAAATCACTTTCATCATAGCTACTTTAAATTCAGGTGGTGCTGAAAGGGTGCTAGTAACTTTAGCTAATGAACTTTGCAAAAATCATGAAATAAATATTATCAAATTTCATAAAGAAGACTCATTTTATAAGCTTGATCCAAAAATCAAACTTTTTACCTTAGAGCAATTTGACTTTTCCACTCTTTATAATAAAATA